>DEHS01000070.1:0-38120 GCA_002352055.1 Legionellaceae bacterium UBA2794 | reverse complement strand
TTAATCCAGAGCCCTACGTCCCTTGGCTTGTCCGAGGGATCCAGGGATCTCATAATGAGCACAGATTTCTGGATTCTTGTTTACGCAGGAAGAATAAATTCGGGTTAGCGCTCTTAAATTGGTGTCAATTATATTAACAGGACAGGGTTTGGTGAACTATAGTGGAGTGAAATCTAGATGAAAAAGTTTGGCGCAGTATTACTGCTTTGCCTGGGCTTGAGTGCTTGTGTTGAATATGATGAGTCTACTTTAATTACAGATGATGCAGGTTATGTACACAGAACCACTCATTATCTAAGAGATAAAAGAGGTCAACGTTATTTTCCAGTACAAATTAAAGCTACTGGTGAAAGGCAATTCATCTTTGATCCTAAAGCATCAGCTTGGGCTGCATACGATGAAGAAGGAAAGCGTGTAATGACAGGGGGTGGTTCTGCTGGAGTAGATGTTTGTGAGGAAAACCCCAATCAATCATGCCGTACTATTACCGGTACTTTCCGCATATATAATAAAAGAGGGGCTGATTGTCGTTCCGGTGAATATCCAGTAGCAACAAAAGGTGGCGCTAAAATGCCTTATTGCATGTTTTTCTATCAAGGATTTACTATTCATGCAGCCTATGAGGTTCCAGAACATCCTTCCAGCCATGGTTGTGTGCGGGTGTTACCCAGTGCTGCTAAATGGTTGAACGAAGAATTTTTGCGAATTGGCACCAAGGTTACTATTTTAGCTTATGAAGATGAAAACGGGGTTAAAAATCCTGTGGTAGTTAAACGATAGGCTAAATAATTAAGTCACTCTTACTCTTACACTTAAATGATTCCCTCTCGATACATGAGAGGGAATTGATTACATCTCAATTTTCAGTTTTAGATCAATAACGTTCGCATTGATATTTACTTTGCCTGTAGTAAAAGGGATTGATGCGTTATTAATGGTTACCCGATTTTGAATGCTTGTGTTTGAGAAAACATGACCGTACAAAAGTTCCATTGATGTCTTGGGAGTAAAATGATAATCGCCTACTAACCCGATAAAATACTGGGTATCTGATGGAAAAGTTATCGTTCTCAAATTATCACGCTCAGGTCCATCGTCGATCATTCCAGCTAAAGTAAGCCCTAATTTCTCGTTAAATTGGTTTCTCACTGCCAAAAGATATGCATAGGATTTGCTAAATCCCATTTGGAACACAAAATCGCTATTTGGTGGAGGGGCTGCGGTATTAAAAAGCCGTACGAATTGATTGGCATCCCACTGACTTTGGAATAACTGCATGCTGACTAGCCATGATGGGTTAAAAATGTGGGTATAACTTAATATGGTTGTAGCGGGCATGTTAAAACTGAATAAATAATTATTGCTGTAGCGAGACCCTAATTTACTGTAGCCATCGGTATTCTGTTTTATTTTTGAATAATAAATCAAACCCAGAAAGTTTGTCTGGTTAATTATATACGTGGCACCTAAATTAAATCCTAAACCAAAACTGGATGATTTGTTGACCAGTATATCCGAGGTAAATTGCCCAGTTGGGAAAGCCCAATTCACTTCATTATTTCTTAAAAAGTTGAAATTTAAACCCCCGCCAACCTGCAACTGTTTAGTCAGTTCATAGGAAATTTTAGGGCTCACATCAACATCCAGTAAATAATTTTGGGTGTTGGCATAACGCGTAAATGCTTCATTGCCCCAGTTTAAATTAGAGTTAAAAGGCTCGGTTACGTCGATCGCAAATACGGCTTTCTCATTAAGTCGTTTGGCAATGCGTCCATAGGGTAGAACAGTATAGGTTCTGGAATGCCCAACTCCCGAACCATACTCAAGGGTGTTAAAATTCAAAACACTTCCAGTGAATTTTAGATCAGCATAAAAACCTGTCCCCCCAATCAAAAAAGTGCTTTCCTTAATTTTAAAAAGTTCTGACGGATTGTTATAACTGATTCCAGTGAAATATTGTAATACATTCGCATGAGCATTTAATGCAAATAAACACATTAAACCTGCAGGTAATATGCGCATGATGATCCTAAGTTTGAAGCGCCAGTTTAAAGCCAGCGCATGATTAATGATATTAAGGATTAGGGGCAGTATTTGTTGTCGGATTTTGCTGCTCTCCGGGATTTGTATACACTGTAGGTGGGGTGTTCACCTGTGCAGGAGGAGAATTTGTCGGGGTGGTTGATGTGGACGGATTTACATTGGTGTTTGCTGGGGTGGCAGTTCGTGGCGAAGCAATCATTTGCGTAATTCCCAAATCTCCGGTCATTTTACGTCCAACAGTCAAATACACATTGAGTAATTGAGTTACTTTTTCTTTATCGTTTTGGTAAACCACTTGTAATGGTAAAGTGACTTTCCATTGATTATTCGTGGCTTCCGTAATCTGCGCAGTACCATCAAGAATACTACTGACAGTAAGTTTTTGTGATTTTATTGCATCCAGATTACCGGATTTTTCTAATGCGGTACTAAAGCTCGTCCAACCCTGCTCAGTAAAACATGCCTGCAATTTTTGCATTTGGCCGTCTAAAGCGTTTGGTTCAAAATCAAAGGCCTGAGTTGCTGCTTTTTCAGACCAGCTTAATATTAATGAGTTATCAATGGTTTTAACGTCCGCACCTATTTTATAGTCACAGTTAATTACCTGTGGGGCGGTTTGCTCAGAATTTACCTGGATAGGTTGTGCCCCGGTAGTCAACGGGTCCGTGCTCTGATTTGGTTGCGTAACCGGTTGATTTGTTTGTGTATCAGTAGTCATGGGTTGCGTTTGCTGTTGCTGTTGTGATGCAGGCATTGTCGGAAGTGTAGAAGGGGTTGTGGTGTTAGCTGGAGGTGGTGTTTGAGTGGAGGATGGGGGTACATCTGCGTGAATCTGAGTACAGATTAGTGTGAATAAAGCACTCCACAGCATTGTTTTCTTCATGAAATACACTCCTTAATTAGTATCTAATAATTCTGCGATAATAAGCGCTGCGAGTCTAGCAGTTTTTTGTTCCTGATCCAAAGGAGGAGACAGTTCAGCAAGATCAATGCTTACTACTTTGCCACTTTGTATAATATATTTCAAAAGCGGCAGAATTTGCCATGGCGTCAGTCCTAAGACCTGCGGTGCGCTTACTCCTGGTGCAAAACATTCAGCGAGCACATCAAGACATACAGTAAGATATATATGGTCCAGATTTAAAATAAATTCATCTAAAAAAGCCATTTGCCAAGCCTGACTTTGCTGATAAATATCTTCAGCGAGCAAATATTTAACATTCAATGCATCAGCTGTTTGAAATAGGGATGAAGTATTACCAAATTTTTGAATACCGACACAACAGTAATGGAAGGGGATTTGTTGTTCGCTACAATGTGCTGCAATTTGGGAAAATGGAGTGCCCGATGTTCCTTTATTCATTTTAACTGGACGTAAATCGAAATGAGCATCGAAATTAATAATGCCCAATCGAGAATAATGAGGTGCTAACCCTTGATAATGGGCCCATGCTATCTCGTGTCCCCCACCCAGACCAATAGTTTTATGCCCTTGTTGATGACAGAAATTGATGATGGCTGCAAATTGGCTTTGTGCAGATTCCAAATCATCGTCGTCACAAATAATAGAACCCAAATCAATATATTCATGATTATTGGGACATGGTAATTTGGCAAGTTGCGTTTTAATGTGGTCCGGGCCAAGTTTTGCGCCTGGCCTGCCTAAATTACGAACAATACCACAGTCACTGGCAAACCCCAGGAAAACAGTTTTTTGTTCCGGAGTAATTAACGCTGTTTGATCTTTAATAAAGGTTATTCTTTGAAAAAAACGTTCTGGATTTTCGGTATCTGCTCGGCCTTGCCAAAGCGCAGGAATAGCTTCTTGATAATTTGTGAGTGTTGCAAACATCAGATTCTCCGAATTGTATGAACTCTTAAGTTGATCGTATGGCTTAGGGGATTCGGATGCAAGTGCAAATGTATTAAACATGCAGAGCCTCATTCCTAGGATAAAATTATGCCAAGTTTATTCACTTTCTGATATTATCTGCACTATTGTGCTAATTTGAGGAAATCATGTTTATTATTACTGGTGGCGGCAGTGGTATAGGCAAAGCTCTTGCTTTGGCGTTAGCGAAGCGTGATAAATCGGTCATTATTATAGGTCGCCGAGAGGAGTTATTAAAAGAAACCGCTGCTCAATCAGGCTTGATTCAATATTTGGTAGCCGATGTATCTACTGCTCAGGGACTGGATCGCATCGTTGAATTTGTAAAGCAACTACCCATGATTACAGCTTTAATTAATAATGCGGGTACCATTAATCCCGTGGTTTCGTTGCAGGACATGCACATTGATTCCTGGCATCAGACATTAAATACGAATCTGGATGCTGCATTATTTTTACCGCAAAAATTACATGATAAATTGACTGGTGGACGCGTTTTAAATATTGGTTCAGGTGTAGCCTATTTTCCAGTGAGGGGTTGGGGGGCGTATTGTGTTTCTAAAGCAGCTTTGTCAATGCTCACCCGTTGCTGGCAGCTGGAAGCCCAGCAGATCCATTTTGCCAGTGTGATGCCGGGTATCGTTGATACCGAAATGCAGGCAATAGCTCGAACTGGCAATAATATGGAGCTGGAAAATGTTCAATTTTATCAGAGTTTAAAACAAAATAATCGCTTGATTTTTCCTGAGGTTGTCGCTGAGTTTCTTACATGGCTTTTGTTAAGTATTGATGAACAAACGTTTTCTTCTCGAGAGTGGGACATATACGATACCAGTCATCATGCTTCCTGGCTAAAATCACCCCACCAAATTCTACATTGGGATTGTAATGTTTGAGTGTGATACTTTATTTTTTAATGCCAACACCATAACTGTTGAAGGAAATCAATTAAAGCAACAGGCTGTGGTTGTTAAAAATGGCAAAATCATATGGATTGGATTTGATAATGACTTACCTGAAGGATATCGAGCTCAGGCTAGACAGAAAGTAAATTGCGAAGGAAAATTAATCACCCCAGGGTTAATCGATTGCCATACTCATTTAGTCTATGCAGGCAATCGCGCAAACGAGTTCAAATTGAAGCTTGAGGGAATCAGTTATACTGAAATTGCCAAAAGAGGGGGAGGTATTATTTCTACAGTGCGTCAGACGCGTTCTGCCTCAGATGAAGAATTAATTAATCAATCCTTACCGCGTATCATGGCTTTAAAAAGTGAAGGCGTAACCACGGTTGAAATTAAATCAGGATATGGCCTGGATCTGGCTAACGAAATAAAAATGTTGCGAGTGGCAAAAGTGTTAGGCCAGTTAAGTGGATTAAGAATTAAAACCACATTTTTGGGAGCACATGCTACAGGGCCTGAGTTTCAGGGAAATACCCAGGCATATGTAGATTATTTATGTAAAGAAATGCTGCCCGCAGTTAAAGAATCAGGATTGGCAGATGCCATTGATGTATTTTGTGAGTCGATTGCCTTTTCATTACCTCAGACGGAACAAATCTTTAGTACAGCCCAAGCCTTAAAGTTCCCGATTAAATGTCATGCAGAGCAATTATCGAATATTGGGGCGAGCGCCCTGGCCGCTCAGTTTAACGCCCTATCCTGTGACCATTTGGAATTTTTGGATGCCATTGGAGCCGCTGCGATGGCTAAAGCGAATACAGTTGCTGTTTTATTGCCGGGCGCATTTTATTTTTTAAGAGAAAAAACACCGCCGCCAATAAAGCTTATTCGCCAGTCGGGAATTGGAATTGCCATTGCAACAGATTCCAACCCAGGCTCATCCCCTACGACTTCTTTATTACTTATGATGAGCATGGCTTGCACTTTTTTTTCGATGACGGTGGCGGAGGTATTATCTGCAGTTACCTATCAGGCAGCGCGCGCGTTAGGATTGCATAATGAGGTGGGAAGTCTGTCCTGTGGGCAGGTAGCTGATCTAAATTTATGGTCGATAAGTGATAGCGCAGAACTTTGTTACTATGTGGCAACCCCAATCCCTCATCGGACCATGATTGGCGGAGAGTGGGTATGAAATTTAACTTTTTCAGGAGAACTAAATGAAAATAGCACAAAGTATACGTCTTTTAAAAACAGGATTAACTTTCGTACTTCTAACTCAGTCATTGCTCTCTTATGCAATAAAACCTGTTTCAATCAACAAAGAAACTCCGGAATATATAATTGACATTAAATATCCCCAGGGTTTTAAAAGCGCCACAATTGATGCCGGAGTAAAAAAATTCATCGAAGAAATACAAAGTGGTTTTATGGGCGAACTGGCTCAGGATGCAGATACACCCGCAGATGCTCCAGGTAAAACCGGTATAAATGTCACTTATTCTATACCTTATAATTCAGGCAATGCGTTAAGTATTCGGTATAATGTATCCATTTATCATCGAGGGGCGGCACATCCTTCCAATAATGTAAAAGTGCAGAATTTCATCAAAGACAAACCGGTGTCACTAAGTGATTTATTTACCCCCGGTGTTCCTTATCTTAAAACTATTGCGGATTTTTCAAGTAAAGAAATAGCCAGACGAAAAATATCTGATGAACAATGGATTAAAAATGGTGCTTCACCTACAGAAGATAATTATAAACTGTGGACGTTTACCAACAAGGGTATAGATATATTGTTCGATAGTTATCAGGTGGCAGCGTATGTGTATGGGGAGCAAACGGTCGCTATTCCGTTATCGGTATTATCACCCATGTTACAACCGGAAGTAAAAAAAGCAGTATGGGGTAATTGATGGCTGATACCCCTTATATAGCAGCAAACAAAAAGGTAGCTGAGTTAACATTTCGGGTAGTAGTGTTGGCAATAGTTCTTACAGTTCTGCTTGCAATGTCCAATGCTTATTTGGCACTTAAACTTGGAATTTTAACCTCAGCATCCATACCAGCTGCGATAATATCGATGGGAATTCTTCGTTTTTTTAAAAATCCGACCATTTTAGAGAATAATGCAGTACAAACTGCCGCTTCTGCGGGAGAAGCAGTCGCTGGTGGAATTGTTTATACCATTCCTGCTTTAGTTATTATTGGTTTTTGGGATGGTTTTGATTATGTAACCAATTTTTTTATTGCGGCGTGTGGCGGAATTTTAGGAGTTTTATTCTCTATTCCATTGCGTCGAATTTTAGTAAATGAAAATGCCTTGAAGTTCCCTGAAGGTCGAGCCATTGCTGAGGTGCTGAAATCGTCAGCCGAGAAAGCAGGAATTAAGGATATTTTTATTGGTGGTGCGATTGGTGCCATTATTGAATTGTTACAATTGGGTTTCAAGGTCATTGCAAACAGTTGGAGCTATTGGTTTGTCGTCAAACGTTCCTTGTTTGGTTTAGGAGCAGGATTTTCCGCAACCATGATTGGTGCAGGATATCTGGTAGGCCACGATATGGCCATCAGTATTTTCATTGGAGCCGTTGTCTCCTGGTTAATTGCTTTACCTGTTGTTAGCCAGTTTTTTCCCGAATTTCTAAACCAGTATCCACCGGAACAAGCAGCTACTCTTCTTTGGGATAGCCAAATGCGTTATTTGGGGATAGGAGCCATGCTTTTTGCCGGAGTCTGGACTTTTATTAAATTAGTCCGACCCTTATCCAAGAGTATTCGCATTTCACTTCGCGCATTTGTGGATAAGGATCGGTTAGGCAAAAAGATAGAACGTACTGATAAAGATATTCCCATGCCTTATATATTGATGGGTATTGGGATTATGGCCGCGATACTGTTTTTATTTTTTCAATTTATATTCCCCATGGCTCAGGTTGGGTTAGATAACATGTATTCGCCTACAATTGTTTTCTGTGCGGTATTATATGTTTTGGTCATTGGGTTTATATTCTCAGTGATTACTGCTTATTTTTCCGGGATGGTAGGGGTTACAGCGAGTCCAGGGAGCTCAGTGGTAATTGCGGGTATGCTTTTTGCGGCTTGGCTTTTATTAACGGCAATTGACAGACTTTTACCGCTGCCATTAAATGCTCACCAAATTCAGGCAGCAGAGGCAATAACGATTTNNCGTTGTAACCGGTATTGCGGCCATAGCCAATGACAATACCCAGGATTTGAAGGTTGGACAGTTAGTTGGTGCAACTCCCTGGAAACAGCAGGTGATGTTGTTATTAGGGGTCATCGTATCCGCATTGGTCATTCCGCCCGTGATGCAACTTTTATTTAATGTATATGGGATTGCCGGAGTGATGCCTCATTCAGGCATGGATCTGGCTCAATCGTTACCAGCGCCTACAGCTGCTCTTATGGCGGCTATCACAGAGGCAGTATTTCGTAATTCACTCCCTTGGATCATGATGCTGATTGGTTCTTGCGTGATTTTAATCGCCATTTTCTTGAATCATTTGTTCAAATTAAATCGTTTTTTTAATCTCTCTATTTTAGGAATAGCTATAGGAATGTACTTGCCGCTCGCTTCTTCCTTTCCTTTATTTATCGGAGGCATCATTGCCTTGTACGTACAAAAAAGATTGGAACGAATGAATGTTTCTCCTGAAGAGGCAATTTTGCGTAAGCAAAAAGGCACTTTAATTGCTTGTGGGCTGGTAGCAGGTTCGGCAATTATGGATGTGTTGTTGGCCATTCCATTTTCACTGCTTCAAAGCCCAGATGCCTTGCAACTTGTCGGACCAGCTTGGAAACATGTGGGGGAGTATTTAGGTATTGGTTCTACTTTGGCTTTAGCCTGGTGGATTAATCATCGGGTGTGTGCGGCTAAAATTTAATCAAAAAAATGGGTTGTAAGTTTGCTGATTTATTGTACACTAACTTATGGGTAAGGTGGCCCTGTTTAGTGGTACCCCTGATTTTAGCAGACTTATATAGCGTTAAGGTTTTTATGATTACATCAGTAAAGCACAGAAACTTATCATTCATTTTTGTGATTCTTGCAATGTTCCTTAGTACTTATTCCCAAGCGAGTTTCATAGATATTGGGTGGGGTGGTGGTAACGTTCATTATCATGATGGCTATCGCGGAGGATTTTACGGGCCAGGGTATTTTTATGGACCGGGTTATTATGAGCGAGGTGGATTCTATAACCGTGGATGGGTTAGTCCAAATATTATAATTAATGTTCCAGTGGAGCGCTATTACGTTCGAGAATGTGAACAGGTTGAAGTATGCGATAACTATGAGGACCGATGTTGGTTAGAGCGATATTGTAATTAGGTAAGAATGTTTAAATAACATTAACCTTGAAGAAGTTGTTTCTATCTATCAACTCTAATGTTTGGCAACACTAGCAAAAATAATGCCAGTTAAGACTGTTTTTTTATTTTATTTTTGTTACTATATTATAGTTTATTAGCAAATTACCCTCTTCTTCCCTGTGGATATTTTTTAAAATTTCTCTTGCTTTTCTTGTTATTAATCAAATGTATTTATAAAAAACACTGATTCTGTCTGCGCTANNTCTGCGCTATAGCCTTTGATTTTCAAAAAGTAATAATTAAGTTACCCACATTTTCTGTGGATATCTCTGTGAATAGCTTCTTAATACCCTTATAAATTATATCTGTTGATTCTTGCTTTCGAGTTATACATTTTGCTTTGGGAAATATATAACAACCCATTGATGCTTCTTATTTAATTCAACTAATTGAATTGATATTAGTTTTAAATAACTGAACACACTTTATTTCGCTAAAATACTAGGATAGTATCGCTGCTAATAAGTAGGAAGAGTTAATAACCAAGCCCTGGTTAATTTTAAACAGAATAGCTTAAGATAAGGATTTTCATTTATGTCAGATTTAAGTTGGCGTCGAATTGGATTTATTTCTTCAATTATCGGGATNNTGCAATAGGACCGGCAATAATGGCCACCCTTAGGGGTAGCTCCGTAAAAGAATCAACTTCTGTTGTGGGATTGGGAACAGCAGTTTATGCAGCAGGGTGGGGTATTGCAACCAAATTTGGCCTTTTCGCTGAACAGAAACAGCCACTTAAAACGGTTATCATAAGTAATGTCCTGATTGAATTAGTGGGAACATGCATCGGATATGCCGGTGCAAATTTATTCATAAATGCTGCGGCATCCAAGGACTCTTTTGTTGATATGGGCTTAGGATTACCAATTTCTCAAGGCGCCCTTTTTTGTTTTATGAATTTGATTAAATATTACGATTCGATGCCAAAAGAAAATCAAGCTCAAATACATAACAAATATCATTAGGCGTTTAAGTTTTCATTCGCGTTGATGCGGTTCTAGATTAGAATATAATTGATACATTTAAGAGTTTAATCAACAAATGTATCCTTATATCTGATCTTTTGAATAAGATGATCTAAAGTTAACATAGATGCGTTCATTTTGAGACAATATGTGCCTTAGTCTGGTAGCTGTTGGTCTACACCCACTTTATCCTCTTATAGTTCTGTCGAATCGAGATGAGTTTTACCAAAGAGCAAGCACACCAGCCCATTTTTGGCCTGATAACCCGGGGTTATTTGCCGGGATGGATTTGGTAGCTGGAGGTACCTGGCTTGGAGTTAATACCGAGGGTAAAATATCACTGGTTACTAATTATCGTAATCCTGCATTTCATAGCAAAAACATGCAATCCAGAGGCTTACTGGTTAAAAATTTCTTGGCGAATCATCATTTTGCCCCCGAACTCTATATTGCTGAGCTCACCAAAAAAGCGTTGCAATATAACCCTTTTAATTTGATTTTTGGTACTGTAAATAATTTATACCATTATTCGAATATAACTCATGTTGGAACCAAATTGACTTCTAATTTATACGGTATAAGTAACGAATTACTGGATACCCCCTGGTTTAAGGTGCAACGAGCCAAACAGTTATTTACTCAAGCGATGGCTAAATTGATAAGACATGAGGATCCCAATTTCATCAGTGAGATGCTTTACCCGGTTTTAGAGGATAAAGTATTAGCACCTGATAATCTATTACCGAGTACCGGAGTGCCAAAAGAAATTGAGAAATCATTGAGTTCCATTTTCGTAACTATACCCGACTATGAATATGGTACTAGAAGTTCCAATATTATTTTATTCAAACAGGAACAACTTTTTTTCTTTGAAAAAACATATCTTGATGAGCAATTGATTAATAATGAGGTTACATCAATTAATATAAATTGACGTTAGTTTATAACCTTTAAAGCGTGTAAATAGTGCTTTGCTCGAGATAAAAATTTTCTTGCATGCTCGTGATGGTTTCATTCATTTATGCTACTCATGGAGTAAACAATTCTGTAACATCCATCAAAGGGAAACAAGAAGTATCCAGTTACTATGCAGCGAAGTTAAACGATGGGCATTTTGATACTTTAAGGACGAGTTTACCCGTCTTTTTAAACTTACGATGCCTGTCAATCGTTTAACTCAAGCTTTAAATCTGATGAATAAAATTAATGGTAATGGTGTAAAACTTCTCTCAACAAGAAGGATTTATATGTTTCTAAGAAATGATTTAAGTATGTCCCTCAATTGGATAATTACTACGGCTCAAAGGCTAATCAAAGAAAATGAACCTTTGAAAGCTATAAAAATGTTAAAAGGTATTCAAAATAAAGACAGGGATGTTATTTTATTATTAGCGTTATGTTATGAGAAAATCCATCGTTATAATCATGCAATCCGTATTCTTATGTCTTACAGTGGATGGCAATGTGATATCAAATTTTTGCATAAGCTTGCTCATTGTTTTACCTTTGATAAAAATTATAAATCTGCATTAGCTATTTACTCCCATCCACAAATTTCATCCCAAATCCAATTATCAGATCACGCTAACATAATTATTTGTCATCGATATTTGGAAAACTGGGGTGAAGCCATTGCTCACTATGAAAACCTTTTAAAAAGCGAGGAACATTCTGCATTAAGGATAGAAGTATTGCTCTGTGTGGCTCACTGCTATGAACAAGTTGGCCAATTTCCTATGGCTATAGAATATTATACCCAATGGGCTAACTTTCCCGGTAATTTTTTTCAAGGTATGCTTTTTGTTGCCCACAGTTATCGAAAGATGAATTATTTTGAATTAGCTTTAGAGAAATTTGAATCATTGGTTTCCAGTACTTTTCATCGAAAGGCATGGAAGGGTTTATTGCTCTGTGGGAAGGGTATGTTCCAGGTTGCACTAGAGAATAAAAGAGCTCCTGATAAAACATTAATTATGCGTTTTGCGAAGGCTTATGAGGCTTTTGAACAATACGAACATGCGGTATCAACATATAAGTCTATTTACGGTTGGGAAGGGGATGTAACGATCCAATATTATATTGCAAATTGTTATCACAAGGCTGGATGTTTTGATAAGGCTATTGAAAGCTATTTATCAATTGAACATTTTAAAAATCATTGGACCGTTGTTTTAGGTCTGGCCAAATGTTACGAGGGCATGGGGCAAAATACCCTTGCTTTAAATTATTATTTAGATGCTGCGCGAATAGATAGAGTCCAGGGTCTTTTAAATATTGCTCAATTTTACCAGTCCTTGCATCAGTATGAGAAGGCCATTGATATTTACAAAAAGCTCAGAGGAAAAGACATGTCTCAATGTGTTTTTGTAAATCTTGCCCATTGCTATAACCGACTCAAGTTTTATGATAAAGCAGAATCCACTCTTCGTCTTATTAAAAATCAATCTAGTCCTGAAGTGATTTTAGCTTTGGCAGAATGTCTTGAGTTACAAGAATATTACCTTGATTCTATTATGGTGTTGAAACGATTGTTAGATGGTCCATTGCGACACAAGGCTTTGGTTCGTATCTCTATTTGTTATCACAAGGCAGGATTAGAAAATAATTTATCCTCTTTCTTGTCTGATATAACTAAAATGTTTCCTGATGATCAAGAAACTATATACTTGTATTGTACCTATTTAGTTAAAATTAATGCTCCTTCTGCAGCGGATATTTTAGAGGCGAATTTTCAAAATTGGCCTTATTTCAAAAAATTAAGATTATTGGATGCTGAATATAAATCCAATCCATTGCAGGCAATATGCTCACTCAAAAGTCTGATCAATGAATTTCCATTTTATACAGAAGCTTATCTGGATTTAATTAAAAATTTGATTCGTACAGGGGATTTAGTCAAAGCTAGAGAATGGCAAACGTATAGTGTGGAGCGGTTTGCCGGCCATCATCAATTTATTGATCAAATGGAGGGGTTATTTTCCAGGGCTGAGAGCAGTGAAAGTACCATGGAGAATAAAAACACGCATACAAACACCCCGCATTATATTTACTTACGCCGCCCATGTTTTGCGTTATTTCCCCGTTTTGCTACCGTGCTGCAGACATCCACGTTACGATTAAATGCCCTTGATCTGGCAGAGACGAATACATTTAATACTCGTCCAGGCCGTTTCTAGGCTTTTATAGGAAGATTAATCAATCATAAAAGGGTCATTATCTGCATTAAGATTCATAGTATATTCTGCTCTTTGCGCAACGGACGCAGCCACTTCAGTCCCTAATTGACGAGAAACTACATAGAGGCTCATGTCAATTCCTGCAGAAATTCCGGATGAGGTGATGTATTTGCCATCATCCACCCAACGCGCTTTTTTAATCCAGTCAACGTCAGGACCTTGTTTTGCGACCCAATTGAAAGCAATTTTATTAGTTGTGGCTTTGTGTCCATCCAGTACTCCTGCTTTTGCCAGCAGGGCAGCACCGGTGCATACGGAAAGAACAAGTTCCAATTTAACAGACTGGGCTTTGATCCAGGCTATAAGCGTTGAATTATCAATTTCTGTGCGGGTACCTAAACCGCCTGGCACTAAAAGATAATTTAATTCAGTCACGTTGGTGAAATCATATTCAGCAAAAACGGATTGACCCTGAACTGATTTAATTAAGCCTTGATTTTGTGCGATCAATACGATTTTAAATTGCTCAGGCAGTAAACCAAATATTTCAATGGGCCCGAAAACATCAAGGGTTTCAAAACCTGGAAAGAGTAATACGCCAAGGGTTTTCATTGCTTATCCTTAAGATTTAAACTGAATTGGCTTATTTGTTGAATAGTTGTACTAGAATATTTAGGCTACTTACAATTAATAATACTATATCCCGCGAACTATCGCGGGATATATACTAACTAATTTTTAAATTACATTCTCATTTGAGCTTGTGGTTCAGGTTGTAAGTTTTTTTCAAAGTTTCTTAACGTCTGTTCGTTAAAACCAGGAACCTCATTAAATTTAACCTCACGTTTTTCTAATTTGTTAGCCAGGACATCAGGGTTGTTTTCTGGAAACACGTTTTTATAAAATTGGTGCAGGTAGTTTCGAAAGGAATGTTCTTTATAACTGCTGTAACTCTCATTAACAATCAAATTTTTCATAGATTCTTGGAGTGCACTTTCCAAAGCTTCTTTAAACTCATTGATAGTGCTCTCTTTTTTCCAGTCTACTTTATCTCCTTTAAAACTTTTTAGCACTTGTTTTAATACTTCCTCTGAATCTTTTTTCCACTGACCCATAACTTTCGATGCATTTTTTTTACCATTGTTATTGTGGCTAAAAAAGACGGTTTTATCATAGTGTCCAGCATCTTTGATATATGCCTCTTTATAATCCATGCCCTGATTCACGATACGCTCAAAGTTAGTAATAATAGTTTTAACTTTTTCTGCACCTTGCGCATTTAATTTTTCTTCTATACTTCCTAAAAAGGATTTGCTGTTTTCACTTAGATCGTCTGGCATAGTTCGATAGAATTCAAGTTTTGCTTTCAACTGGTTGCGTTCAACATCTACAGATTTTCCATCTATAAGCTCTAATAAATTACCTGATGAATAGGCATTAATAATTTCAGTGTTGGGATTATCATTTTCTATGATTACAAATTCATTCTCCATAATATCCGTTCCTTCATCTACAGGATGATTTTGCATCGTTTGTAACATCTGACTCAGGGCTTCCTTGCGATATTGTAACAATCTGATAGCTGATTCATCTTTGTTTTCCATTGATGATGCCTTTTTGAGTAAATCGTCACAGTCGTCGGACAATTGTTGTAATCTAAGTAGAATTATATCTGCTTGACGGAGAAGTTCATTTGTTTGAGCCTGATTGATTGTTTTTTGAAAATTGCTGTTAGGCATAGAGAAATCGCCAAATAATTCTTTTCCTCGTATAGCTATATCGTCATTTTCAGCACCTATTTTTTTTAATGAGACAAAATGATTAAACGATATTTGCGAAAATGCGGACGCAATATCTCGTTTCAGAGCAATTGTTTGCGCTCGAAATCCTTCTATCGAATTTTTATCTAAATATTGGTTTTCCCAATTTTTGCGTTCACCATCGATTATTACCTGATTTTCTCTGGAGCGATAAACAGTATGGCAGTCTAAGTCAAATCGTTCAACACAAACCTGTAACTCCATTTTAACGCGATTGATTTCTTTTAAATAAGAATCAATTAAAGGAAGAAACTCACTACGGGTTGCTACTCTATTGTCTTTAGCCGTGTTATAAACAGTACGAAGCTCATTTGAGAGAACAAATAATTTATCTCTCCATTGTAATACATCCTTTAAATTTTGTTTTTGCTCTTCATTAAAGTGGGAGAGCAAAAAAGAATTGGAATCAGGTAATTTATATTTGATCCCATCATAAAGCTGCTTATATCCATTTTTGGTATGATATATTTCTTCCACACGACCAAACATTTCTTTTGTTAAAGGATCATTTTTTGCAGCACTCTCCTGGTGTGAAAGTGTTCGATTTGTGTTGTTATCATCGTTTTTAAATAAGTACTGCGCTGATTTAGTGGGAGTAAATTGCGATAATAATTCATTGACCTGGATCAATGTTGTTTGAGCTGTAACTACGGTTTTATTGAGTGCGTCAAAAAAATTATCTAAATCGTGTTCCTCTTTTTGAGCATTTACCATTGAGGCATTATAACTTTAAATATTATTTAAAGCGCTTTGACAACTGATGGTGCCCACATCATTACTTGTTGTTTTTTTTATTTTTTCATTATTTAAAAGCTTATAAGTGAAATCTATAATTCTTTTCTTGTATTTTTCTTGCACCTCGGGGATTTTATCCATTCCAGCCTGACACAAGTGAGCGAGAAGCGTCATGGCAAATACTTTCCCATGAGTTACATCTTTTAAATCGGCACGTCCGATATAGCGTGTTTGGTTATCTGCGATGTATAGGTGACATTGGTTGTACACATAATTAAAAAAATTAAGATTATCTTTTTCATCCGGCTGTGTATCTTTATCAATTCGTGCTACATAGGTAGCATTCAGTCCGCCTGGTTGAGGAATGTCAACTCCCTCTATAAAGCACTTTTGATCGGTTAACCCAAAAGTATAAGACCAATCTTGTCTCGCCTCGGGATTTATATTTATGCTGGGTTCCAGCTGTAATTTGGAGTAAATATCCCATATTTCAGTAATTGCTGCATTTTTTATAAATTTAAGTCTTTTAGACATAGTATTCCCAGGCTGTTACAAACTACCCAAATTTTAACCGATGTACATTAAGACTTTATTAACATACCTTCAATATTTGATATAATTTTCGCTTTCTTGACAAAAAAAAGACCAATGGATTGTGTTAATCGAAATTGCTCCTTATTGGCAACTCGTCATTCGGAGATTAAGGACTTTTGAATTCATGGAGTTTTTTATGAAATCAAAATTGAATGCTTTGTTATTAATTTGAATAGATGAGCCCGCAATAGGACTTCGTCTATTACGGGCTACGTATAACCAAATATTGGTAGCCCGTATTAGACGAAGTCGTAATCCGGGAATATATTGCATCAGGCACAATTTTATTTACCGGAACAGAGCATTTAAAAATGCAGTCATTGCATATCGAGGATTACTTCTTTAATATGAAAAGCAGTTTTCAAGGAGAAAAGGATTTTTTAATTTGTTTCTTATGGTGGTTCTATTTTGTGCTCTCAAGATAACCATTCAAGCAATTTTAAATCCAATGAACTCTCATAAATATGATATTTATGCCACTGCATTCAAGAGGATTTATGATTAATCGGATAATAACCAGCATATTTGTATCCCTGCTTCTGTTAAATTCCCACGCATTATTTGCTGCAACTGATAACGACATCCAAACCTGGAACCTGGTTGTTGCGACAGGAAGACTCCTTCCGGATACTAAATTTAAATTTTGGCTAGAGCCACAACAACGCGTTAGTATTGATGGTTCTGATTTTACACAAACTATATTGCGTCCAGGTATTGGATATGAATTAACACCCGCCACCAGTTTGTGGGTGGGTTATGCATGGATCTATACAGAGCAGCCATTTTCCGGGCTTGTAGTAAAAGAGAATCGTATTTGGCAACAATTATTATGGAAGAAATCGTTTAACCAGATAGATTTTACTAACCGCCTCCGATTAGAAGAGCGTTTTTTCCAACCTAATACTAATACAGCCTGGCGTTTAAGAGAGTTTGTCAAATTGGCAATACCTATCAACCAGTCTCCCAAATTATATCTGGCATCAACCAATGAACTATTTTTTCATCTGAATAATTTCAATAACAGGCCCAATAGAGGGTTTGATCAAAATCGATTTTTTATTGGTTTAGGATACAAATTTACTAAAACTTTAGTTGGTGAATTGGGTTATTTGAATCAATACATCAGAAGAGTAGGTAATACTAATTTCGACGCGAATAATATTTTCTTTCAGATATTATTAAATTTTTAAAACTGTAAACTGTTTTAAGGAGCTTTAGTGGCAATCTGGATTAATGCATTTCATTTATGGATAGCATTTGCAGCGACAGTTCTTCTTATGATATTTCATTATCTGAGTCCATGGTTTGCAAATCATTTACCGGGTAACGGGCGCACATTTATTTCGTTTGCTGGTGGTGTTGCGGTGGCGTATGTTTTTTTGCATATGTTACCGAATCTTGTCGAATACAATAAACCCATTGGCGAGTTTTTAATAGCTAACAACTGGCTCACCCCTTTTACCGAACTGTTAATTTACATTGTTGCGTTATTTGGATTTCTAATTTATTACGGTTTTGATTTATTAGCTGAACGCTATCGCGATAGTAACCACAATGATGGTCTGGTTTATGGACTTCATTTAGGCATGTTTTGTTTGTATAATTTTTTAATAACCTACACCATGTCTCTACGGGCGCAAACCAGTATCACTGCAACTGTAT
Organism: Legionellaceae bacterium UBA2794; assembly: GCA_002352055.1. Taxonomy (GTDB): domain Bacteria; phylum Pseudomonadota; class Gammaproteobacteria; order Legionellales; family Legionellaceae; genus Legionella. Next base: position 19,934 of record DEHS01000070.1, on the reverse strand, counting down.
TATTTACTTTTGCCATGGCCTTACATTTTGTTTTAACTGATCGTAAATTTTGTCGATTTTATCCTGTACGGTTTAATCATATAGGTCGCTTTCTTTTAATGAGTGCTTTGTTAACAGGTTGGCTCTGCTCCGTAATTTTTGATCCAGTTAATGTGCTAATAGCAGCATTGATGCTGGCTTTTCTTGCGGGATCCGTCCTGCTCAATGTTTTTCGCGAAGAACTACCCGCAACAGGGTTAACCAGTTATTTCTGGTTTTGTTTCGGTGCCTTACTTATTACCCTGACTTTGTTAGGTCAGATTTGGCTCATTGCAATTAAAGCTGCTTAATTCCTGATATCAGCTTCCTGTTTTGTGTCATGTAGTATTAAGAGGAATAGGGGTTTGAAACCTTTTAAGTGTTACTAGTTTTTCTTGTTATGTCTTTATTGTGCTTATGACTTTATTATGATTATGACTTTGTTATGCTTATGTTTAACTTTGTAATGCTTCTCTTCAATTTTTCCTACGTCCCTCGGCTTGTCCGAGGGATCCAGGGATTCCAATCCCGGAGCCAGACCTCTGGATCCCTCGGACGAGCCGAAAGACGTAGAGGAAGTGAGCCAACCCGCTTCGCAGCTTTCTTCCTTATTCTAATTTTGACTGAAAATTATAACAGTCTTGGTAACTTTGAGTGAACAACCTAATAAATACTGCTGAAATTAAGGACTAAATAGTATCAAATGATAAAAACAAATATATACTTAAGAATAATACAATAGAAATCAAAGGTGTATGGATAAAATATTTCGTAAAAAAAGTCTTTCGAGATTAAATAATCCAGAAAAGTTAAATAATCTGTTCAAAATAGTTTCTCCGCAAAACTGGATTATTTTAACTGCTCTCTTGATATTACTCACCATGATTGTTATTTGGTCAATATGGGGGAGTGTAACCACTATTGTTTCAGGAAATGGAATTCTGATTAACAGCGGGCAAAATATATATGATGCTATGGTGGAGTACCCTGGTCGTATCGTCACGGTTGAGGTGAGTGTTGGGGATGTTGTTAAAAAAGGTGATACTCTGGCTACTTTAAGATTGCCTCTTCTTACTCAGGAAATTCAAAACAAACAGGAAGTTTTAGCCAGTCTGGAGCTTCAGCGAAATAATCTGCAACAATTTATTGCAAAAGATTTTAAATTGGAACAGCAGAACAATGAAGTGTTAAGACAAAATTGGACTAAAGATTTAAATAATGTGTCTGTTCATTTGATCTATCTAAAGAAAGCCCTGGATGAACGAGAAAAATTGGTTGATAAAGTAATCTCGCGTCAGGAACTTGCTGAGTTGCGCAGTAACTATTATAAGGAATTACGAGAACGGGATGAAATCAGTAAGAGAATCGCTGAACTAGCTATCGAATTTAAAAGACGTACGGAAGCGAATCAACAGCGTTTGGTCGATCTGAACAATCGCATTTTACAAACCCAACTTGAATTAACGCTGATTCAAAAAAAATTCAAGGTAAACAGCGTGGTTACTAGTCCCGTTGATGGAGAGATCATAAACGNNCGGTGAAGTAGTGCAGGCCGGTTATAAAATTCTTGATATCGAACCTTATGCAGAAAACGTGGATGCCGCGATTTATGTTCCAGCCGGCATGGGTAAAGTGATAGCTCCAGGCATGATGGCTCAGGTAGTTCCTAAGTCAGTCAAAAGGCAAGAATACGGTAGTATTGAGGGTGTTGTTGAGGCTGTCTCACGCTTCCCCAGCAGTCAAAAAAGTATGATGGCAGTTCTGGCAAATGAAAAATTGGTGGAGAGTTTTACGGCAGATGGTCCTCAGCTTTACATCAGAATCAATTTAACTGAGGCGGATACTCCAAGTCATTTCAAATGGACTACCTCCAGGGGGCCCAACATGGTTATCACCAATGGAACTATTTGTACGGCTGATATAATCACTAAAAACCAGGCTCCTATAACTTTGCTAATACCTGCGATTAAGCATTTTTTAGGGATTGATTAACTTCTATGTTTAATCGAATTCAAAGAACTCCAATCATTTTACAAATGGAGGCTGTCGAATGTGGTGCAGTTGCATTAGGTATTGTTCTGGCCTACTACGGGCGTTGGGTACCTCAGGATATACTTCGCACCGATTGTGGCGTTTCAAGAGATGGCAGTCGCGCAGATAACTTATTTAAAGCGGCTGAAAAACATGGCATGATTGTGTCAGCTTATAGCATAGAACCTGAAGAAATCATGGATTATCAGTTCCCTGCTATAATTCACTGGGAATTTAATCACTTCGTTGTGCTGGATGGAGTTTCGAAAAAAAATGTATTCATTAATGACCCGGCTTATGGACCACGCACTTTAACATGGCAGGAGTTTGATGAAGGATTTACCGGAATTATACTTGAGTTAAAACCAGGCCCCAATTTTATCAAAGCAGGCCATAAGCCGCGAATAATTCCCAGCTTGGTTCGACGTCTTAGTCAGTCAAAGCAGGCTGTTTTCTTTATTATTTTATCAACTCTCGCACTTGCGATACCCGGGATAGCTATTCCTGGACTTACTAAAATTTTTATTGATGAAATTTTAGTGCAGCAATTAGATAATTGGCAAAGACCGGTACTAGTTGGTTTAATTATCGCAGCATGTTTTAGCGGAATATTAACCTGGTTTCAAAGCATTGCTTTAAGTCGGTTGGAAGTAAAGATCGCTTTGGTAAATGGTGCACAATTTTTTTGGCATCTGCTGCGTTTGCCCATGTCTTTTTTTAATCAACGCTATCTTGGCGATATTCTTAACCGTTTGCAATCGAGTGATTCAATAGCCAATCTGGTCTCTCAGCAGTTTGGAACTAATGTGGTGAATTTATTAATCGCCATTATTTATTTTTTTATTTTATTGTTGCTAAGTGTTCCTCTTACGCTTTTGGTTTTGTTATCAACTGTAATTAATGTGTTTCTTTTGATTTTTATTTCCAAACGTCGTTCAACGGAAAGTTTACGCGAAACGAAAGCCAGAAATAATTTAATGAGTACTGCGGTCAGTGGCTTACAAATGATTGAAACGTATAAAGCATCAGGTTCAGAAGGGGATTTTTTTCGTAAATTTAGTGGCATGCATGCTAATTATCTCGCCGCAGAGCAACAAATAGGTTGGACTCGCGATTGCGTGTCTGTTTTTCCTAAAGCATTAGATTTGATTACTAACACGGCTATTTTATGTTTCGGGGCCTGGCTGGTTATAAATGGAGCGCTATCGATTGGTACGGTTATCGCCTTTCAGCTTCTTTATCATAATTTTAGCGAGCCAATTAACATGTTAGTTATCTTGGCAGGTAAAGTGCAGGAAATATCAGCAGATTTGTTTACTATTGAAGATATTACGGCGCATCGTCTGGCGGAACGCTATCAGAAAAAAGAAGAACCTGAGCAGGACGAGAATTATAAACTCATAGGTCATATTATTTTTGAAAACGTAACCTTTGGATACAGCCCCTTAGCAGAACCACTCTTAGTGGATTTTTCTCTGGAAATTAAACCGGGTCGAAGAGTCGCTCTGGTAGGAGGTTCAGGTAGTGGGAAATCAACCATAGGGAAATTATTACAAAGTTACTACCAACCCTGGTCGGGAAGAATAGTTATTGATGGAGTGGATTTAAAAGACATTCCCAATGAACAGTTGGTTAACTCAATAGCGAGTNNATATTAATTTATTTAATGCATCGATTAAAGATAATTTAACCCTTTGGGATAACACAATTCCCGACGATGAGATCCTTCATGCTGCCAAAGCGGTTTTGATGCACGAAGTGATCGCCGGCGAACGTGAAAATGGGTATGAAAGCATTTTGGAAGAAGGGGGGGCTAATTTTAGTGGTGGCCAGCGGCAACGGTTGGAGATTGCTCGTGCGATTTTACGAAAACCCAGCATTCTGATTTTAGATGAAGCGACATCTGCCCTTGATTCTCAAATGGAACTTATTATTGATGATCATCTGCGACAACTGGGATGTACTATGTTAATCATCTCCCATCGGTTAAGTACTATTCGTGATGCAGATGAAATTATTGTGCTTGATCGGGGGAAAGTAGTTGAGCGAGGAACGCATCAGGAATTGATTGAACGACATGGGGCTTATTATGAATTACTGTCAAGCGAGGCCTAGCGATGGATGATATATCTCTAACTCAAGACTTGCCAACACGTGAATTTAATTTGCTTGCCATAGATCATCACTACCAAATTAGTGCGGGTTCGGTGGATGTTTTTTTAGTTCGCACAAATGGCAAACAGGCAGGACGTCGCTATCTCATAGGCGAATGGCAAACAGGCGAACTGTTGTTAGGATTAGCTGCTGCAACTGACATTAAAGACGTAGAGTTGATTGCCTCCTGCTCTTCCAATGCGACACTGATTAACCATGACTGGCATCAGTTATGCCAATCCCAATACACTGCAGCCTTAAAAAAGTGGAAATCGCATTTTACCTCCCATCTGGAGCCATTTAAAATTTCTTATTTAGAGACCATGGTTCCTAATGAGTTGGCTAATCCAGAGCAGTTAAGAGGCTATATCCTGGATTTCTTCACCAATATTCTTCCGCTGGTGTTACAAAGTATTTCCTTAGCTCAGGAACGAGAAATACATAATATTGGATTAAGAAAAGCAAACGAAAATAATTTACTCAAACGTGCCTACATAAATATGTTAGGAACTTTGCAGGGCGATGCGCCCAATGCTCCCTCTGATAGCCTCAATTCTCTATCGTCTTGTGTTGCGATAGCAGCACATTATTATGATTTACCTTTTACTCCTGCTTCAATTGAGTCCCCTCAGGATATTGTTCAATACACGGGCATGCAGGTACGCGAAATTGAGTTAAAAGGTAACTGGTGGCGTGGTGCAGTGAATCCAATTTTGCTTCGTAAAAAAGAGGGGGAGAGGTTTTGTCTGGCTCTACCAAAAGTAACGCGTGGATTTGTATTATTGGACCCAGAGGATGAGAGTGAAGAGACTTTGACTCATGAAAATGCAGCACTGTTTTATCCTGACGCCTTACAACTTTACTGCCCTTTACCCCAAAAGAAATTAAAAATAAGAGATTTGATCTCGTTCGCATTTCGGGGCTGTCAACGAGATTTGTTACGTTTAATTGTGGTTGGATCTCTTGCTGCAATTTTAAGTTTGGTAACCCCCTGGTTTACCGGCATTGTGTTTGATCAAATTGTACCTTCTGGTAATGTATCTCAATTGAAACAAATCTCTGCTGCCTTATTAATAGCAGCTTTTACTGCAAGTTTATTTGAGCTGGTTCGCTCCATAACTATTTTGCGAATTGGCAGTCGGTTAAATCTTAATCTTGAGGTAGGTATTTGGGATAGGTTAATTCGTCTGCCAGTGAGCTTTTTTCGCAAATTTAGTACAGGCGATTTGGTTCAAAGAGCTATGGCTGCAAGCAGTGTCCGCAACATTATGGCGGGNNAGTAGTAATCAACTCCCTGCTCAGTGGCATTTTCTCCATTTTCAGCTTTGGTTTGTTATTTTATTATGATGTTGCCTTAGCATTAACTGCTACCATTATGGTGTTTATCATTTCTGCTTATACTCTTATCATCAGTATCAAACAGTTCTCTTTATATCAGTTAATCGTATCACTAAGCGGCGAGCTCTCAGGTCTTATGCTGCAATTAATTGGCGGTGTTGGAAAAATTCAGACCTCTGGTCGCGAAAAAACTGCTTTTTCATTATGGGCGATAAAAAACAGTCAAATAAAAAAAGAAAGCTATAAAGCGAATTGGTACAATTCTCTTTTATCCAGTCTTAATGCGCTGAGTTTGCCTATCCTGACCGTTATTATTTTTGCCCAATTTGTTAATCGTGACAACCAAATGGGGTTAGGTGTTTTTTTGGCGTTCAATGCTGCTCTTGGACAATTTACTGCAGGAATGCTGGGCTTGACCAACTCCATAAGTACCGTGATTAATAGTATTCCCTTAATGAAAAGAACCACACCAATTATAGAAAGTTTACCAGAGGTCCATACGGGGAAAAAAGATCCGGGAAATTTAAAGGGAAAAATTGAAGTTGAGCAGTTAAGATTCTCTTATTTGTCCAAAGAACAGCCGGTTATTCAAGAGGTCTCTTTTGTCATAGAGCCGGGTCAGTATGTCGCCATTACCGGAGCATCAGGCTCGGGTAAGTCGACATTACTTCGACTGTTATTGGGATTTGAGCAAGCCGATCAGGGAAATATTTTTTTTGACGACCATGATATGAAGCAGCTCAATGTACAACGAGTAAGAGAGCAGTGCGGGGTTGTATTGCAAAGCAGTTTTTTAATGTCTGGCACTCTGTTTGAAAATATAACTGGTTCTTCATTTTTAACTCATGAAGAAGCTTGGGAAGCTGCCGAGCAAGCGGGATTAGCCGAAGACATCAGTAAAATGCCTATGGGAATGCACACTATTGTTTCAGAAAAGGGGGGATCATTATCGGGCGGGCAACGTCAACGGGTGTTGATTGCCAGAGCCTTGGCTAAAAAGCCCAAAATACTATTTTTTGATGAGGCGACAAGCTCCCTGGATAACATGACCCAATCCATAGTGATTCAAAGTCTCGAACAGTTAAACGCGACGCGCGTCGTGATTGCTCATCGACTCTCTACTATTGAAAAAGCAGATCTGATTTTAGTCATGCAACAAGGAAAAATCGTTCAATCAGGAACCTATTCGCAACTGATGGAAGAAGAAGGATTATTTCAAACAATGGCGACACGACAATTGTTTGAATAAGGCTAAGCGATGGCTTCGTTTTTTTGTACCCACCATCTTTTCCCGACAACCAGCCTGGAAATCATCATACTGCTGACACTGTTCCCGGTGACATTAATCATAGTTGCCAAGGGATCTATAATGATACTGATTGCAGCAATCGCAATGAGTACCGAGGGAGGAAAGCCATAGGCGGTAATAATTAAAAGTTCCCCTAACATGCCGCCACTTGGAATGGCGCCCATGACCGTACCCACCAGTAACGATATTCCTAAGGCCATGAGTAAGACCATTGGTTGTGAAAAGTCGAGATGAAAAATACCAAACAAGAACGCAATTTTAAAAACCCCTCCAATTACAGAGCCATCTTTATGAATAATTGAACCTAAAGGAATTATTGTTTCACATAGGGCAACAGGTACGCCCATTTGTCTCGTGGCAACCAAGTTGGCAGGTATGCTTGCAGCACTACTGCAGGTTGCAAGTGACGTAATCAAGGGAAGAAAAACGTGTCCCCAGAATAATTTAATACCCTGCCATTTTGCTGCGAGGTAGGCGTAGGCGCTAAAAGCAATAAAAAAATAGAGGAGGGCGGAAATATAATAGAGAAATGCTATCCGTAAATAACTTTCCATCAGATTAGGTCCTAGCTCGCAGACCAAAACTGCAAAATAAGCAAAAAAACCAATTGGCGCATAATACATGATTAAGCCAAAAACGCGCAGAAAGATTGCTTCGCCACTCATTAAAAAAGATGAAAATAGAGTACCTTTTTCTTTGGAACTGGATACAGCCAAGCCAACGAGAATGGAAAAGAGAATTAAAGCAAGAATGTGTTCATGAGAGAATAAACGGGTAAAGTCAGGGACAGTAAATATAGAAACTATCTGATTTGAAAAAGTGATATTAGGTAATTTTTCTGGCATGGTGAATTGTAAGGACGCCCCTTGTGCGGGAGGAAAGAGAGTGACTATAAATAAACTGTATATTGCTGCAACCAATCCAGTAAAAATAAAGATCACGGTCATGTAGAAAAAAATCGTGCCTAATTTATTACGATTGCTCGTCCGTGCTATTGCTGAGGAAACGCTAAAAAAAATTAATGGTACGATGGCAGTAAAAATCAAATTTAAAAAAATATCCCCAAGCGGTTTCAGATAATAGGTTGACGATTTAAAGAAAATACCGACAAGTCCACCTAGGATAATTGAGGCAATTAAAATGCATGGGAAAATGTATGATTTTATGGTGTTATATCGAGAAGCCGTCACCAATTTTACCTCTGAAAATTCGTGTTAATTAGAAGTCTTGATAACAGATTTTTTCTGAAAAGTCATCTCATAGTGAACTATCTTATGATTGTAAATTTAAGTCTGTTCTTTTGTTATACTTGTCCAGTTGGAGAACTTTCCAAATATTTAACAAAATGCCGGTTTATTGGATGGGTCATCGCCTGCGCGGTCTTGAGTATCCCCTTAAAATTTCATGTTCTTTTATCACCAGTAATGTTTCATTTGTCATCCNNGATGGGGAAGACAGTTAACTAATTTACAACATTTTTCTACATTAAAATTATGAAGGGATACCTCAGTGCGCGGTGAAGACAACTAAATTAATTTACAACTAGTGTACATTAACTTTTCAAGGTAATAGCCAAGGGCGCAAAAACACTGAGTGATGTTTGTGGTATAGATCTATCTGTCAGGGTTAAATTTTTAAATGAGGTTTATGTTTTGTAAAGTCGAGTTATATCACTTTTAAGTCATGAAACAGGAATGTCCCATAGGAAGGAATCTCCTAATAATTTGGCCCTGCACGTAGATTGTCAAATCTCTCCTGGGCTAGCTATTTTTTTTTGAAAAAGGGTGATTTAAATGAGACGACTATTTATTGTGTTGGCATCTGTTCTCCTGCATACTGAGAGCCGAATTTTAATCAATACGGAGATTGAATAATGGGTTTAAAATCAAGCATTATCGGACTTGGACTGATATCGTTAACCAACGTGCTTTATGCCGCATCAGATACACCTGAAATCAGGTTGATTATCAAATACAAACGTCAATCTCTAACGGCAACATTTATAAAATCAGATGTTATTTCTCACACCAGATTACCCGTTAAAACATTAGTCCCTATGGCCAATGGCGCTTACTCATTGATTTTGAATACTAACCCGGTTTTAACTAAAATGACCAAAGAAGAGGAAACAGAATCCGTTCTTGATGCTCTTCGTAAGGATCCTAATGTCCTTTATGCGGTTAAAGATCGTGTGGGATATTTTAAACCGGTCCCAGATCCTGAAATCAATAACGAGCTAAGTAACTTGTTATCACATGAGAGTCAGTGGGATGAATTTTCACCACCAGCTGGTATTATGCTTGAATCGAAGGCGGGTTTAAGAGATGGAGCCTGGGCTTATACTACCGGTAAAGCGAAAAATCCCATTGTTGTTGCAGTTCTGGATACCGGAATCGCGTTGAACGAGGGCATTGTACCTAATTTGGTTAAAGATGCAGAGGGTAAAGTATGGGGATGGAATTTTGGTGGAAATAATAATAATTTAAGTGATGAAACCAAGTCTTATCATGGCACCCATGTGGCTGGAACTATTGCGGGGTATGGTTCAGTGATGAGTGGAGTGGGTGAGGATTTAAAAATATTAACTGTTAAAATTCCTGCAAAGAATGGTATGTTTTATGAAAGTGCCGTAGTCAATGGTATTTATTGGTCTGTTGGTGGAGATGTCCCTGGAGTACCCACCAATATTCATCCCGCGAAAGTGTTGAATATGAGTTTTGGTGTGGATTTAGAACCAGGAAAAGAAATTGATTATTGCGATGAGGCTTTGCAGGAAGCAGTGTTTTATGCTCGCAAAAAAGGGGCAGTACTTGCGGTAGCCGCGGGCAATGATAATGTGTGGGAGCATTATAATGCCCCTGCTGTGTGTAATGGCACCATCAAAGTCGCATCAACTGGACCGGAAGGATTAAGGTCCTATTTTTCCAATTATGGACCAGGCATCACCCTTGCAGCTCCAGGGGGCGATAAACGTTACGGCACAGCGGGCGCTATTTTATCCACTGTAAACCCTGGTGGGGGATATAATGGTTCAGGGTATGATTTTTATCAGGGTACCAGCATGGCATCGCCACACGTAGCCGGGGTGGCTGGACTTATTTTCGCAGCAAGTTCCAAAGATTTAAAAGCAGAACAAGTCGAGCAAATCCTTTATGTAACCACTCATGATTTTGGTAAAAGTACTGACAGTAATAAATCCTGTGTTGGAAAAAAACCTTGTGGCCATGGTATTTTAAACGCAGAAAATGCCATTAAAGCAGTACAGAATGATTATGATGTATTATTCTCAGCTCCGCCTTTAGCTTTATTAAAAAATAAAGTCTGCAGTGCGGGTAAATTACCGGCTGAGAATAAACCAATTTCTTTTTCTGGAGCGTTTTGGCAGCAGATTTCAAGTGGCTGTGCTGATGATTCAGTGAATGAAAATCCTCATATCGCTCAAAATAAAGAAGGAAAAATCAATGCTCATTATGGTTCAGTAATCTATCAATTGGTTGATACCAGCTATAAAAAATGTGAGATTATCGGATTTGATGGAGTAGGATGTTATCTTTAAGCAAACCGGGGTATGTGCAAATGGGCATACCCTCCTTTCAATTTGTGGTATTAAGGTTTTATAACCAAATCATTTATAACAGGTAACAACCTGAGGTTTCATGCGTTACCTGGAACATCAGGTGTTAATTGTACTATTATTTTAACCAGGTATTTAAAATGTCTACTATTTTTTGCGCTTGATCGGCACTGGAAATATTAAATTTTGATTTCTGCCAATATTGATTGTTGCGTTTTTGATATCGACGAATTGAGTATTTTACTGGACCATAATCATTTTTAGCATTATCCCAATCTTGATATTGAAACATTATAGTGGTCCATGCTCCTTTTGTAAGCACTTGCTTGTCCAGCTCTTTGGTTGTTTCTATGCCGTTTTCACTATAAGCAATGGTAATGTCATCTACAGTTTCACTCATTTGAATTGATCCTTAATTAATCGTCGATGGATTGTAGTTTGCCATCAACAAAAGTCAAGGATATGGGGGATTGAAATTGTCCAGGCTGATAAATCCATACTTGCGGTTTGGGTGCATCGGGAACGACCTGGTTCACAAAGGTATTATTAACCACGTCTGGCCTGCCACAAGCAGCATAAACAGCACCTACCGGTTCTCCAACTGAAATTTGTTTTCCGCGACACACGGAAAAGGCATTACTGTCAGATCCATTAACTTTTACTGCGCGAACCACATTATTTACCACTGCTACCTCAAGAATAGTACCACCACTACCAGTAGGTATGTTCCATACGCCATAGAAAGCGGTGCTCGTACCTTGATTGTTGTATATTAGCTGTTGAACGGGAATTTGTTGCATGATGGGCTGATTGGATTCCTGTTTACTTAAGGGCTGGCCGCAAGCTGCTATTATCTGATCCTGTGTCATGCCCACTTTTATATAACCATGATTTTGTGGGCAATAGAAGGATTGATCCGCAAAAAGGCTAAACGATGCAGTTAATAAAATAATCACACTTGCAGTATGTTTCAGATTCATAGGTTTATCCTATTAGTATCCCACCAGTACAAGTNNAGTTCATGCCGTTAGAGTAAATTACCGGGCAAGTATGCACTGATAAACAAAGTAATTACTTTTAGAACAATCAAAATGATGAAAGGAGAAAAATCAAATCCAGAAATATCAGGGATAATCTTTCTGCCCCAAACTAACAAAGGCTCCGTGAGCAATCGTAAAAAATCTGCAATCGGGTGTTGCCAACCTGGATTTGCAAAACTTATTAATATTCTAATTAAAATCGCATAAAAAAGAATATTACAGGGTTGTATTATTAAGTCAGCCATCACATAAAGAATGATGTAGCTAAAAGGAATTACGATGTGAAAAACCACAAGGCCCAGCACAATTATTTTTAATGTCTCAACGATTAATAGCACGGTAAATGCAGCCCAGTCATACCTTTGGCCAGGTTTATTATGGTTTTTAAAAATAAAACTTAATGGTTTTACCAGGGGATCGGTAACCGTATAAATGAGGCGATTAAACTGATTTAAGCTGCTTACACGAAAATAACGCAAGGCAATACGCAGCCAGAGGCTAAAAATAATGATGCCAAAAATTAATGAAAATAAGAAAAATCCTACAACTGTAAAACCTGACATGGGTACTCCCGTTAATATGCAGCGCTTATATCCTGTGAGCGACATTTTGCTGCTTCCATAGCGGCAATAATTAGAGCATCAAACTGCCCACTTAATACTTCCAGTGCTGCGGCTGTTGTTCCGCCTGGTTATGTTACCTTTGTTCTGAGTTGGTTTAAACTCAAATCGTCATTTTCTGCTAATTTTATCGCACCGCGAAATGTCTGAAGTGCAAATTGTTTGGCTATGGTTGGTTCTATGCCCATTGCTACTGCTGCATCAACCATTGCTTCTATAAATAAAAAAATATAAGCGGGGCCACTTCCTGATAAGGCGGTAAAACTGTCCATATCTGCTTCGGTAGTGGCCCAGGTGACAAGACCTATGGTAGCAAAGATTTGCTCTGCCCATTGCTTTTGCTCTGCTGTGGCAAACTGATTGGCGATCATTGGAGTTGCCGCGAGTCCTACCGCTGCTGGTGTATTTGGCATGGTACGAATAATAGCCTGTCCTTTGGAGCAATAGTGACTGAACCAGGAAAAATTCAAGCCCGCGGCTATGGATATCAAGAGGCTATTTTTAGAAAGTTCTGGAGTGATTTCCTGAAGCACAACCTTCATTTGAGCGGGTTTGACTGCGAGAATGATCAGGTCAGCATTTTTGATAAGCTCTTTATTATCCGAATGAGTGCGAATTTTATTTTTATTTATTCCCGGTGTAAGGGATGGGGCGGATGCAGAAAGCGAATACAGTTCTGGATAATTACCAAGTCCTCTGGCAATCGCTTTTGCCATGTTGCCGAAGCCAATAAAGCTTATATTCATATAATTTTACCCTTACGTTCTCCAAAAAGTGCTCTTCCGATGCGCACGATTGTTGATCCTGCTTTAATTGCCGGAATGAGGTCATCAGTCATGCCCATGGATAAGGTATCCATTGTAAGGCCTCTATCTTTATTGATTGTATGCATTAGGCGGGTTAATTGCATCAATAATTCATATTGCTCATCGGGGTTGTTTTGAGGTGGTGGTATGGTCATAAGGCCCCTCAAGCATAAGTGAGGTAACTGACTGACTGCCATAGCAAGTTCAGAGGCCTGGTCCACCGCAATGCCTGATTTGGTTTTTTCCCCCACTAAATTAATTTGCAGACAAACATTCAGGGGCTTTATCATGTTGGTTCGGTGTTCGTTAAGAAGATTGGCAATTTTAAGACGATCAAACGTGTGCACCCAGTCAAAATCGGTGGCAATTCCTTTTGTTTTGTTGCTTTGAACAGGGCCGATAAAATGCCATGTAATAGGTAAATGCTTGAGCAATTTTATTTTAGCTTGTGCTTCCTGGAAGTAATTTTCACCAAAATTAGTGACACCTGATTCAAATGCCTGGGTTATTATGCTGGCACTTTGTTCTTTGCTAGCAGCCAACAGTAAGACACTACCAGGCTTACGATGGAATTGAATCTCGCTCGAAGTAATGAGTTCTTGGATGTGTTTTAAATTTCGATTAAGAGTCATAACGGATTTTCATCATATAAAGCATTCATAATACATTTTGCAGTGTACTCTGTTCCAGAGCTATTTTACTATACGCTCAATTTAGTCGGGAGAGGAATTATGGATATAGGTCAGTTAATGGATTATGCGGTGCAGCAAAAATCTTCCGATTTACATTTGTCTTCCGGTATGCCCCCGATAATGCGCATTCATGGCGAATTGCAAACTATGGATTTACCTCCATTGAGCTCTGATTGTATCACCACTTTGATTCATGAGCTGTTGAATGAAAGCCAAAAAATACATTTATCAGAGTTTTTGGAAATTGATTTTTCTTTTACCAAATCAAATCTTGCTCGTTTCAGGATACATGTATTTCATCAATCTCGGGGTATTGCAGCTGTTCTTCGAATCATCCCTGATATAATTCCAACCATAAAGGATTTAAATTTGCCTCCGGTTGTAGAAGAGATGACGCAATGTCCAAACGGGCTTGTTCTGGTAACAGGGCCTACAGGGTCAGGAAAAAGTACCACGTTAGCGGCTATTATTAATCAAATCAATGCGTCTCGAGCTTTGCATGTGTTAACCGTTGAAGATCCCATTGAATTTGTTCATGTGAGTAACAAGTCGTTGATCACCCAGCGTGAAGTACAGCATTCATTGAGTTTTCATTCCGCCCTAAGAGCTGCATTGCGAGAGGATCCTGATGTAATTATGCTTGGGGAACTTAGGGATTTGGAAACTATTCGATTGGCTTTAACGGCTGCTGAAACAGGGCATTTGGTTATCGCAACTTTGCATACCAGTTCTGCTGTGAAAGCAATCAGTCGTATCATTGATGTATTTCCAACCGAGGAAAAATCTATGGTTCGATCACAACTGTCTGAATCTTTACAGATGGTAATCGCACAAAAACTCATTAGAACAATTAACCCTGGTCGAGTAGCTGCAGTTGAAATACTTCGTTGCACCAATGCTATTCGTAATCTGATTCGTGAAGATAAATTACCGCAAATTTACTCCGCAATGCAAACCGGACAAATACATGGAATGCTGACTCTGGAGCAGCATTTAATGAAATTAATAGCAGAGAAGACAATTTCTATGCAAACCGCTTTGGAGACGACGGTTAATAAAGGTCTATTGGACAGGGACGTTGTAACATTTTAGATTTAGGATTTTAAGAGGCAGTTTGCAGGTGTTTACTGAGTTTACCTAATTTTTGATTTTGAGTGATTTTAGATATAGATTATATCCTGATAAAAAGACTCCTGGATCCCTCGGTCAAGCCGAGGGACGTAGGGTTTTGTGTAGAAAGGGCTAATTTAAGCGACGAATCCCTAAATAAATCCTACGTCCCTTGGCTTGACCGAGGGATGCAGGGGTTAATCTTAGTAGAATTATTTGTTTAAAGCGAAGTAGCCATTAAAAAACCCTGTGCCCTATTAAAAAGCCCTACGTACCTCGGCTTGACCGAGGTATCTAGAGGGGTAATTTATGGACAGAAATTTATTTCTGTTAAAACGACGTCTCTCCTTGAGGAGATTGCCCCCAAGAGCACGAATCAGGATTAAGCGTTCTTTTGTAATTCAATTAATTGAGGAATTCCAATTTCTGCAAGAGCAAGCATACTGTTTAATTGATCACGGTTAAAATGTCTGTCTTCTGCAGTGCCTTGAATTTCAATAAAATGACCTTCTTCATTCATCACAACATTCATATCGGTTTCGGCAAGTACATCTTCAGCATAATCCAAATCCAGTACAGGTTGTCCGCGATAAATACCTACAGATACTGCTGCAACATAATTAAATACAGGAACTTTACGTATTTTTTCTCTTTGAACCATCCAGTTTATAGCATCTTTCATTGCAACGCAGGCACCTGTTATCGCTGCGGTGCGGGTTCCACCATCGGCCTGAATGACGTCACAATCAAGAGTTATGGTGTGTTCGCCAATAACTTTCAAATCAATACAAGTTCTTAACGAGCGACCAATCAATCGTTGAATTTCTAGTGTCCTGCCCCCTTGCTTGCCTTTACTGGCTTCACGATCGCTGCGGCTGTGAGTTGCCCGCGGTAACATACCGTACTCTGCAGTAACCCAGCCTTGATTTTTTCCCTTTATAAAACGCGGTACGCCATCAATAACAGAAGCATTACATAAAACTCGGGTTTGACCGAATTCTACTAATACAGAACCTTCCGCATGATTGGTAAAGTTTCGTGTTATTTTAATTGGACGGAGTTGATTGGCTTCACGGTTACTAGGGCGCATGGATAGATCCTCGGAAAAATGGCAAGTATAGCTCTTAATTGATTTTGATGCACTCTTGGTGTTATTACAATTTGTTACATTAAATGGCGTTTTATATAAATAATTAATGATATCAACATGATTAATTCGTGAACGGATCTCTGTCAAAATAAGTTAAATTGCGGTATATTCGCGCAAAGTTACTAGATGGGAATTATATGATCCATAGTATGACGGCTTTTGCCCGCACGCAAAAACAGATAGCTGGAGGCAATCTGTCCTGGGAAATACGGTCTGTTAATCATCGTTATCTGGATGTCTCCTTTCGTTTGCCAGAATCGCTTCGTTTTCTTGAAACTCAACTGAGAGCAGTACTACGGGATAAAATTAATCGCGGGAAACTGGAGTGTCAACTCAAATATCAGAATACAAGTGCCGATAATCAGTCTATGCTTATTAATATAGGTATGGTTAATGCAATAGTAAGTATGGGAGACCAATTGTCCTCATCGCATCAGCTTGCTAATGATTTAAGCGTCAGTAAAGTTTTAGCATGGCCTGGAGTGGTTGAATCAGGACAATTGGACATGGAAGAGATAGGGAAACACGCACTATCTTTGTTTGAGCAAAGTGTAGCGGAGTTAAGTCAGGCCAGAATTACAGAGGGCAAGGCCTTGCAAACTCTGGTGGAAAATCGCTTGCAAGGATTAAAAGCCGAAGTGTCCCGTGCCAGGATTTTAATTTCTGGTCTTGCGCAACAGAGTAAAGATAAATTACTCACCCGTTTGCATTCAGTGCAGCTGGAAGTATTAGAGGCTAGATTGGAACAGGAAATTGCCATAATTTTGGCTCGGCTTGATGTGAGTGAGGAGCTGGACAGATTGCACACCCACATTAAAGAAGTCACGCGAACACTTCAAAGCGATAAAGTGGCGGGTAGACGATTAGATTTTTTAATGCAGGAATTAAACAGAGAGGCCAACACGCTCAGTTCAAAATCAGATTCATCTGAATTAACCCAGTCTGCGGTTGAGATGAAAGTATTAATAGAGCAAATGCGTGAGCAAATACAAAATATTGAGTGATCATAATGGCTGGTAATTATTCTGGAAATTTATACATTGTTGCTGCACCCTCTGGAGGAGGCAAAACAAGTCTGGTGAGAAAATTGGTAGAGACCTTGGACCGTGTTGAAGTATCTATATCTCATACGACTCGAATTATGCGACCCGGGGAAAAACATGGTGTTGATTATTTTTTTGTTGATGAGAGTGAGTTTAAGTCACTTATTGAAGAAAATGCGTTCATTGAGCACGCCAAAGTATTTAATCATTTGTATGGTACCAGTGTAGCGCAGATCAGTAGCAGGCTCGAGCAGGGTATTGATATTATATTAGATATAGACTGGCAGGGGGCGGAGCAAATCAAGCGTATTTTTCCGCAAGCGGTCAGTATTTTTATCATTCCGCCTTCTCTTGAGGAGTTAAAGCAACGGTTGATGAACCGTCGGCAGGATAAAGACGAAGTAATTAGTGACCGGATGAAAAAGGCTCAAGATGAATTGAGCCATTATCCTGAATTTGATTATTTGATAGTTAATGATAGTTTTGAACATGCGGCAATGGAATTAAGCGCTATTGTGATTGCAAATCGCCTGAAAATGGAGTGTCAGGTAAATAAACAATCAAAATTGCTTTCATTCCTGTTGTCATCGCAGTAAAATGTAAGGTTTGAGCTGTAAACAGAAAACTCAGAGCCAAAAGAGCGTTCTGTTTAATGACCGGAGGATTTATGGCACGAGTAACCGTTGAAGATTGTTTGGAGCATGTTGCAAATCGATTTGAATTAGTGATGGTAGCGACAAAACGCGCCCGTCAAATTGCTGTTCGTGGTGATCAGCCGATGGTTGAATGGGAAAATGACAAGCCGACAGTAGTCGCATTGCGTGAAATTGCTGAAGGATTCGTTACTGCTGATATATTAGATAAAGAATAATTGGTGACTTTGCAGTATGAGGCAAGCCCTCGATATACCACCTGACTGTTTGAGTTATGGTATTTAAGCAAAGCACTTATTATTAAGCGAAGCATAAAGCCATAATTTGAACAACGAGAGGTATTATAGCCATGTTGGACATAAGGGAGTACTGCGTGAGCTACTTTAAGGAGCTCGATGAAGAGCTTAAATGCTACCTTGAGCAGACGCAAATAGAAAAATGTTACCAGGCGTTTCTGGTTGCTGAAAAAGCACACCAGGGTCAAATGCGTCGTTCGGGCGAGCCTTATATTACTCATCCAGTAGCCGCAGCGCTTATTCTTGCTCGTATGCGTCTGGATTATCAAACCATTATGGCGACCTTGCTCCATGATGTTGTTGAAGATACCTCCATAAGTAAAGAAGATTTAACCCGTCAATTCGGGGAAGACGTCACCGCCCTTGTTGACGGAGTTACTAAACTTACCAAAATCAAATTTGAATCCAAAGCAGAAGCCCAGGCGGAAAATTTTCGCAAAATGGTTTTGGCCATGGTCAAAGACATTCGCGTTATCATCGTGAAACTGGCGGACCGCCTTCATAATATGCGGACCCTTGGCGCTATGCCTTATGCCAAACGCAGACGAATAGCAATTGAAACACTCGAAATTTATGCACCTATTGCTAACCGTTTAGGGATGCATTCAATTTATGTGGGGCTTGAGGATCTTGGTTTTCAGGCGTTATATCCCATGCGGTATCGCGCCATCAAGTCCGCAGTGGAAAAATCGCGAGGGAATCGTCGCGAATTGACCCAAACTATTGAAAAAGATTTGCAACACGCACTGGCTCAATTAAAAATTCCTTACGAACAGGTTTTTGGTCGACAAAAGCATTTATACAGCATTTATCGCAAAATGCGACAGAAAAAAGCCTCATTTACAGAAATTACCGATGTGTTTGCCTTTCGGGTTATCACTGAAGATATTGATTCATGTTATCGAATATTAGGTGCATTGCATTGTACTTACAAACCCGTGCCTCAGCGATTTAAAGATTATATCGGCATACCCAAAGCGAACGGGTATCAATCGCTGCATACTACCTTATTCGGACCTTTTGGCGTTCCACTGGAAGTTCAAATCAGAACACGTGAAATGGATAAAGTAGCCGATAACGGGGTTGCTGCGCACTGGATTTATAAATCCTCGGGTTTAGAGGTCAATGAAGCACAGCTGCGAGCTCGTGAGTGGGTGCAAAGTTTATTGGAAATGCAGCGAAGTACCGGTAATTCTTTGGAGTTTATTGAAAACGTAAAAATTGATCTCTTCCCTGATGAGGTTTATGTATTCACGCCCAAAGGGCATATCATGGAATTGCCTAAAGGAGCCACGCCAGTTGATTTCGCCTATACAGTACACTCCGGGGTGGGAAACAGCTGCGTCGCAGCAAAAGTAAACAGGAGATTGGTGCCACTCAGTATTCCTTTATCGAACGGTCAAACTGTTGAAATTATAACGGCACCAGCAGCTCACCCGAGTCCAGCTTGGCTTAATTTTGTGGTCACTGGTAAAGCCCGCTCTAACATCCGTCATTTCTTAAAAAGCCAACAACATGTTGAGTCGATTGTTTTGGGCAAACGTCTTTTAGAGCAATCCCTTATTGAGCTTTCAAGCGACTATGCAAAAGTCCCTCCTGAATCATTACAGGCGTTAATTAGTGATTTGCATTATAAAACACCCGATGATTTATTGTACGCAATAGGGATTGGTAATCAAATGTCTATGGTTATTGCCAAGCGTCTGGTGGTGGCTCACGATTCGAATGAGCTCGATAAGGGAAGTAAAAGTCGCCCCTTGGCAATCAAAGGCACTGAAGGTATGGTGGTGCATTTTGGCGAATGTTGTCAGCCAATTCCTGGTGATAGCATTGTTGGTAAATTCCAGCAGGGCAGAGGAATTATTGTTCATGCCAGCGATTGTCCCACCTTAAAAACTTCACGCAGCAATCCTGATCAGTTTATTGCCCTACGTTGGGATGAACAGGTTCAGGGAGAATATTGGGTGGATATAACGGTTGATGTAGCGAATGAGCGCGGTGTTTTGGCCGCTTTGGCGACTGCGATTTCTGAAGCGAATTCTAATATTGGTAATATCAATGTTGACCCGCGCGACGGGCGACATAATGCGGTTACGTTTT
>DEHS01000093.1 GCA_002352055.1 Legionellaceae bacterium UBA2794 | reverse complement strand
AGGCAGACTTACCCGATTTAGTTTCCTGAGGTTGTTGTGCCAGAGATTGAAATAATTCCCGGTCATGGCCTGAGAAGGGAGATAATAACCAGTCTACTTCAGGCTGTTCACAATCAAAATAAGCCTTGGGGGGTAACCAGTTATTGATTTTAATCGTTTTATGAATGGAATCATGAATCGGGGGTTGAGTATGAGCGACGACAGAAGAACGTTTAACAGGATATTTTAAGATACCCAGTAGTGCTCGCCTGGTTAAGTCCAAACCAAAAGCACCATAGCTGTTTTCAACTTTTGTTAATAAGCGTAAGGTTTGACCATTGCCTTCAAATCCTCCGTAATCCCGCATCATGTAATTAAGTGCCACCTCACCACCATGACCAAAGGGAGGGTGGCCAATATCGTGAAGCAGACAAATAACACTCACTAGATCATCATTCGGTAACAGGCTGCCTAACAAATTCTCCTGGTTTTGATTCATAGCCAAATTTCGGACAATGCTGCGGCCAATAGAATCGACTTCAAGAGAATGCGTCAGTCTCGTGCGATGAAAATCACCTTCATCAGTTCCAAGTATTTGGGTTTTTCGTTGTAAACGTCGAAATGCAGGACAATGAATAACCCTTGTTCTATCTCGCTCATAGGGATCACGGTGATCTTGGGAGCCTCTTTGATTCGTCTGTCCTGATCGGCGATGAGTCCACATATAAATGTCCTGCGTTATTTAAAGGCAATACTTTATTCCATAGTTTGTTTTAAAACAACACAAGTTTCTAAAGTTTTTCATAAGTCGGCAGATAACGATAAAGAAGAATAGAATAAAAATTATAATTAAGAGGACATTGTGATGAATAATAAAAATAAATTCATAATGGTGGGGCTATGTGTCATTAATTTATCTTCCTGCATGGTTTCAGATGAAAACTATACCAGTTATCAAACCTATACTTATGACCAAAACCAATTATACCCTCAAAATGACTATCGAATGGCTAATTTTGGTTATAGATATCAGCCAAATGAAGGGTCGGTTACTGTTCCAGATTCTTATCATGTCGGGGCTTATCATTCTCCCGTATCATTTAAAGACCGTGACAGAAACTGGGTGAGCAGTCAAAATCCTCAAGGTTATACTATTGAAGTAGCTGATGATGAGAGGGCTGCACAAGTGGCGCAAAAATTATATAAGGCTCCTAAAAACGACCGAATGGCGCAAGTGAAATATCAGCGAAATGGTAAACCTTATTACAAAGGATTGTATGGAACGTTCCCTAATGCCGAGGCTGCGCAAAAAGCGCTCAGTGAATTACCCCCTGATATCCAACAGGGTGCTGGAGTTAAAACCTGGGGCAGCGTTCAAGGTAGTTTGAATGAGTATTAATTAATCCACCTTTTAAAATGTTCACGTCCTAATCAAATAGGGTGGCTTTATAACTGTCAGGCTGCAGCTGTAATAATAACCATTAATTTACTCACACCTGGTGTAGGGGTTTGCCCTGCATCAAATTGTTTGATTGATATGGCATATTGATTATTCATTTTAATTAACCATTCCATAAACAGCTTAAAAGGTACGTCGTCAAAAGTTAATTGAATGTCACCAGACCCTGTTTGCTGTAATTGGTATGGTGATTTGATAGTTGAATTTTCTTTGAGTTGATTGGCTAATAAAGTCAGTAATTGGCTGTTTTCAACTTTTTTTCGAGTTTTAGTTGTATTTTTTTGTGCTTTAACACGCCTCATCCATTCCAGTGTTTCCTGTTTTTCAGTGAGTTGTGTCGCCGTCAGATTCATTTTTTCGTTTAAAGGGGAATAAAGGAAAAAATAATAGATATAAACGAATAAACAAACTCCGGTACCAATAATCATCCATTTTTCGCGTTCATTTAAACTCTGAAAATAAGTCTTCACGTTAACTCCAAGGTAGCGATAACATGCTGGTCACGCGTAGCGGCTTGAGTTTGATTTACTTTAAGTTGTAAATTTTTTAATTTATTTTCTATCTCTTCAAGGCTTGCAAAATCATTGCATAATAACTTAACGGATAATGTTTTATTTTGAAATCTTAATTGTTCGATAGTGCCTGGAGTATCCCTCATCACCTTCGAAAATTGGTTTAATAATAACCAAAAACGATTTTGGTTATTCGCGCTAGTACCCAATAGCTGGCTAATGCGAAACTTGGGACTGATTACCTGCTTTGCTTCCGGGAAAAACTCACGATAAATTTGGGCGATTTGTTCGTCTACGATGATTGTTTGTTTTTTTAAAAAATGCAACTTTATTCCTGAAAAAACGACCATACTTAATAACCATATACCCGCTAAAAGTGCAGCGGATTGGTATCCTTTTTTTATCCAATCCGAACTGTTTCCATGCTGAAAATCGCCCTGACATAAATTTAAGGGATTTGTTTGGATTAATTTTTTCGCTATCCAGGTATACGATAATTCTTCGGTGGTCTGCACTAAAATGTCAGAATTAATGCACATGCTGTCTTTAAATAAGAGGGGTTCTATATGTGGATGATTTTTAAGGTAAGATACCGCTAAAGCTCCATCAAGTGCTCCCTTGAAATCGGAGCTGTTAATTAGTGTCTCCGATTCCGTAATGCATGATTGCTCAGACGATAACGCAAACCAGTCAAGGGTGATTGTTTCAAAATTTATTCGTTGTTCATCCAGGATCGCCATTAAATTATTTAAATGCTTTTTATCCAGAACCACAATTAAATATCGCTTATTCTGATATCGAGTTTTATCAAATGCAAAATGTAATTCTTCAACAGGCTGCGCCAGTTTTTCCTCCAAAGCAAATGGAATGGCAATTCGGGCCTTTCTATCCGGAAGCCATGGCAATTCAAGTTCTAAAAGGCTGGCGTTGTTCGTGCTCTCGATAATCAGAGTTCTTGCATCTTGTTGTAAGTTTCGTATCTCTTCAAAGTTACGATATGCAGGTGGAGAGACAAGCTCTCCATTTGATAATATTTTGAGACATAAACATCCATTAGCGTCAAGATGTCGGGTATACAAAAAACAAGTATCCATGAGTCAAACTCTACTTAGTTCTTGGGCGATGAGCAAGTTTAAGACTATAATGGAATTGAATTTATAATCATACATATGCTCGATGTTTTTTAGAGTTTAATTCAGCCCATTGCTGTTTCAATTGTTGCGATAGCAAATAAACAACCAGTGCATATTGGGGGCTTGAATTATAGCGCGTTATCACAAAAAAATTAGGGTAGGCTAGCCAATATTCTTTCCCTTCAGCGGTCATAAGTTCAATCAATGCTGCGCGGGTGGGATGATATTGCGATGCCGTAATGGGTTTTACACCGGCTGCTTCCAGTTGCGAGTATTGGTAATTAGCGCTTTTGGGATTGGTGCGTAATTTTTTAAAATGCCACCCCTTAAGTGTTGCATTTTGTGCTATCCCTTCATTTAACCTCCAACCGTGTTTATGAAAATAATTAGCAATACTGGCAATCGAATCCCCATTGTCAGTTATTAAATCACGATGCCCTTTATTGCCAAAATCTACGGCATAATAGCGGTAACTACTGGGCATAAACTGAGGCTTACCCATTGCTCCAGCGTAAGAGCCTTTATAGTAAGTTGGTGATACGCGGTGCTCACGGCACAAAAGTAAGTATTCTTTTAGTTCTTTAGTAAAAAAGGGAGCACGTTTAGGGTAATTAAAAGCCAGAGTGGATAAGGCATCAAGGACTCGATTTTCTCCTTGACGTTCACCGTACAAAGTTTCAACACCCAGTATAGCCACAATTATTTCTGGAGGAACGCCATATCGCTTTTGTGCTTTTTCCAGAGTTTCTTTATTAGCCGCCCAATAATCCAGACCACCTTTTAATCTTTGTGGGGTCAGAAAAAGATCTCTGTACACATCCCAGTTCTTTTTTTCATAAGGTTTTTCCATGGATTCAATTATTTGAGGTTGTATTTGCACCTGATTCATCGTTTCAGTGAGCTCTTTAGCGCTGAAATGGTGTTCTTTGACCATGTTTTTAATAAATGCCTGAACATCTTTACGTTGGGTAAAAGCAGTGTCTGCATTACTAGAGAATGAAAGAAGAAGCAAAATTGCGTGACCCAGCCAGATAATTCGTCGCATGGTGCATCCTAAAATATTAAGCGAAAGGCTGAATTTTAGTGAAAATATAATTTATTAGCAAATTTTTTACATAATGAATCAATTAGTTCATAAAAATATCAGTGGTTTTGTAGTATCTGAAAAATGAACCATCCTCATTGCCACACATTCAGATCTGATAGTTTTAGGCTTAAGTAAAGGAACTTCACAAACAGAATTATCACTGAATACTTTCTGCACGGCAACATTTAAGATAGAATCAGCCTATTTGCAAAAAGGGTTTTCGAGTTGAGCGACTTAAAACGGATCCGTAATTTTTCAATTATTGCCCATATTGATCATGGCAAATCAACATTAGCTGATCGATTTATCCAGATTTGTGGTGGATTAACCGAGCGTGAAATGAGTTCGCAAGTTCTTGATTCTATGGATATTGAACGTGAGCGTGGAATAACCATTAAAGCGCAATGTGTCTCACTGAATTATACCGCTAAGGATGGAAAAACCTATCTTCTCAATTTTATTGATACTCCAGGCCATGTTGATTTTAGCTATGAAGTCTCACGCTCTCTTGCTGCCTGTGAAGGGGCCATTTTAGTCGTTGATGCTGCTCAAGGTGTTGAGGCCCAAACTGTTGCCGTGTGTTATACCGCAATTGATCAGTCCTTATATGTTTTACCTGTATTAAATAAAATCGATTTACCCCAGGCAGAGCCTGACCGGGTGATTGCTGAGATTGAAGATATTATTGGTGTCGATGCCCATGATGCGTTACGCGTAAGTGCGAAAAGTGGCATCGGGGTTGACGATGTCCTTGAAGCCTTAGTCGCGCAGATACCACCTCCTGAAGGTGATGTGGATGCACCCTTACAGGCATTGATTATTGACTCATGGTTTGATAGCTATCTGGGAGTGGTATCGCTGGTTCGTATTGTCAACGGGGCTATTCGCAGAGGCGACAAGATGCGGATTATGTCTACAGGTCGAGCCTATGAAGTAGATCAGGTGGGTATTTTTACTCCAAAACGAACCAAGTTAGATATCCTACAGGCTGGAGAAGTAGGATATGTAGTAGCAGGGATTAAAGAAATACAAGGGGCACCGGTTGGAGATACCTTAACTCTCGATCGCAATCCAGCTCAATCGGTATTACCTGGTTTTCAACGGGTCAAACCTCAGGTGTATGCGGGTTTATTTCCTATTAGTTCCGATGATTTTGAGGCCTTTAGGGAAGCTTTGGCCAAACTCAGCCTTAATGACGCTTCATTATTTTATGAGCCTGAGTCATCAGAAGCCTTGGGTTTTGGTTTTCGTTGCGGATTCCTGGGCATGTTGCATATGGAGATTGTGCAGGAACGCTTGGAACGTGAATACAATCTGGATTTGATTTCAACAGCACCGACTGTGGTTTATCAAATTCTTACAACTAAAGGCGAAACATTATTAATTGATAATCCCTCCCATCTGCCACCCATACCGCAAATTAAAGAAATGTTTGAGCCTATTGTCAGAGCGAACATACTGGTACCTCAGGATTATTTAGGACAAATCATTACTTTATGTGTTGAGAGACGCGGTATTCAGGTTAACATGACCTATAGCGGACGTCAGGTTTCTGTATCTTATGATATTCCAATGAGTGAGGTGGTTTCAGACTTTTTTGATCGGTTAAAATCCGTTAGCCGTGGTTATGCTTCTCTCGATTATAACTTTTTACGATTCCAGGAAGCTGACTTGGTAAAAATGGATATACTGATTAACAGCGAAAAAGTGGATGCATTAGCGGTTATTGTGCATAGAGATGCAGCTCATAGTCGAGGTAAACTCATCGCTGAAAAAATGAAAGATTTGATTCCGCGTCAGATGTTTGATGTTGCTATTCAGGCTGCATTAGGAAGCCATATTATTGCTCGGCAATCCGTTAAGGCCTTACGTAAAAATGTGACGGCTAAATGTTATGGTGGTGATGTGTCACGAAAACGCAAATTGTTAGACAAACAAAAAGCAGGGAAGAAAAGAATGAAGCAAGTGGGACATGTTGAAATTCCGCAAGAAGCATTTATGGCTGTTTTTCAAACTGACAAGAAAAAATAATTAGATAGAGCGGGTAACTGATTCTCTGGCTTACATTGGGACATTGTTATGAATTTTGCTTTAATTTTAGTGGTTTTATCGTTTCTAACCGGGTTTATCTATTTTCTCGATGTGGTTATTTGGTCCAAGCGTCGCGCACCTGGGCAAGCACCCGGGAAAATTATTGAATATTCACGCTCCTTCTTTCCCGTTTTCTTTATTGTGCTGCTACTTCGCTCTTTTTTAGTTGAGCCATTTCGAATTCCCTCCGGCTCATTAGAACCTACACTATTGGTAGGTGATTTTGTTGCGGTGAATAAATTCGCTTATGGTTTTAGACTTCCCGTTGTTGAAAAAAAGATTGTGCCGGTTGCTAATCCCAAAACTGGGGAAATAGCAGTATTTCGCTGGCCCCCTGAACCTTCGTATGATTATATAAAAAGGGTTATTGGAGTTCCTGGAGATAAAATTGGCTATCATAATAAAGTGTTAACGGTAAATGGAAAAGAAGCCAAGCAGACTTTTGTTGAATACACTACGGATGAAAGTTCCGGTAAAGCGGTGGCTAAATATAAAGAAAATTTAAATGGCGTAATCCATGATATTTTCGTCCGAGCAGATGTACCTGCAGTTGATTTTGATATAGAAGTCCCTGAAGGCTCCTATTTTATGATGGGTGACAACCGTGATGACAGTGCTGACAGCAGATTCTGGGGATATGTTCCTGAAAGTTATTTAAGAGGAAAGGCCTTTTTAGTCTGGATGAGCTGGAACGGCAAAGCAGGAACGCTACGCTGGTCTAAGATTGGCAGACTGATTCATTAGTTAAGGGTATAGATAGTTGTGAAAATTGATCTAGACAGATTATCCAGACGCTTAAACTATCAGTTTAAGCAAACTTCTTATTTAAAACAGGCACTGACTCATTGTAGCGTCGGCAGTGATAATTACGAACGTTTTGAATTCCTGGGGGATTCAATTTTAAGTTTTGTAATTGCCAATGAATTATTTCATCAGTTCCCAGAGCAAAGTGAGGGGCAGCTCAGTCGTTTACGCTCTTTTTTAGTGAAGGGTGAAATGTTAGCTGAAATTGCCAAAGAACTTGATTTAGGTGATTTTCTATACTTGGGACAAGGCGAGTTAAAAAGCGGCGGTTTTCGCAGAGCTTCAATTCTGGCTGATGCTTTAGAGGCAGTATTTGCTGCGGTATATTTCGATGGTGGAATTGAAGCGGCACAGAAGGTAATTTTAGATCTTTATCGTTCCAGACTTGTGGACCCAAATTTAAATGATTGTTTAAAAGATGCTAAAACACAGCTTCAGGAATACCTGCAAGCACAAAAACATGCCTTACCTGAATATACATTAGTTAAAGTTGAGGGTGATGAACATGATCAGATGTTTTATGTTACCTGCTCCGTTGAAGGACTGAAGCACATTTCTCATGGTAAAGGGCCTAATCGCAGAAAAGCAGAACAGTTGGCCGCTCGATCATTTTTGGGACAGTTAGAATGCAAAAAGTAAACTCCCATATTTGCTGAAAGGGGATTTGATTTCTGCCTGAATCAAGAATTTATAAATTCAATCTATTAGCTACTGCATAACTGCCCTATATTGTTTAATTCCTGTATATACCAATTTATGATTTTTAAACTGCTATAATTAGGTAGCAAGAATTATTTAGGAATTATTATGAAAAAAATTACTAAAACTGAGAGGAAGTCCAGTAAGAAACTTGCCTCTGAAGAAATAAGTAATATTTCAGGGGGTAGGGATGCAAACTCTGGTCATAGCATTACTGATGTGCTGAATTCACGTACGAACAGATATACAACGCGTAAACCAAGAGGAAGACCATAACTTCAAAGAGATCTAAACCATCAATATCCAGTTTAATTCACAAACTAATACCCTGATCTGTTGAGCAAATATAAAGCTCGAAATAGCTACTTTTGATAGCTTAACTTAAATATTGATTCGTTATAAATATTCAACCAAATTTAACTAACCATTTCATCCAGTAAGTTGTTGAGTTCCAGCCATTCTTCTTCTACTCCATTTAATAAATTATGTGCTTTATCTCGGGCATTTATTAATTTATCCAATTTTGTTTTATGAGCATTGTCTTCGTAAAGATCGGAGTCCGCTAATTGCTCGTCAAGCATCGCAAGCTCTGTTTGATATTTTGTCATTAGCTGCTCTAATTTTTTTATTTTATTTTGAACTATCTTTCGTTCTTTATACAAATTTCCGGCTGGTATCTGAATATTATCTTTCGATACGGTAGCTTTAGTTTGCAACCATAGATAATAGTCATCCAGGTCACCATCAAAAGGATGTACTTTTTGTTGATAAACCAGGTAAAAATTATCAACACTGGTCTGAAGCATATGACGGTCATGCGATATTAGAATTAAAGCCCCCTCATAGCTTTGTAATGCGAGCTCGATTGCGGCACGCATTCCTAAATCCAGATGATTGGTCGGCTCATCAAGCAATAATAAATTCGGTTTTTGCCAGACTAATTTGGCCAAAGCCAAACGAGCTTTCTCTCCTCCTGAGAAATGATGGATAGCTTGTACTGCCATATCCCCAATAAAGTTAAATCCACCTAAAAAATCACGAATTGTTTGTTCACGTGCTTCGGGGGATAGAGTTTGGATGGTTTCCACAGGACTTAATTTACAATCAAGTTGCTCGAGTTGGTGTTGTGCGTAGTAACCGATTTTTAAATGAGGTGAGCGATGTATATTTCCATTTAAAACAGGCAAAGAGCCGGTAAGGGTTTTTATTAAGGTAGATTTTCCTTCACCATTAGGTCCTAATAACGCAATTCTGTCTCCAGGATTAAGAGATAAATTTATTTTTTTAAGAATGGCAGCTTGATTTTCATATCCTGCATCTACAAGGTTGCATTGAATCAAGGGATTGCCAGCACGTGGACAGGGGAAAAATTCAAACGAAAAAGGTGAATCTGCCTGTGCTGCAGCGATGATTTCCATTTTTTCTATGGCTTTTACTCGACTTTGCGCTTGCTTCGCCTTAGACGCTTTTGCTTTGAAACGAGTAACAAATGACATCAAATGGGTGATTTTCGCTTGTTGTTTTTCATGCATCAATTGCTGAAGGGCTAGTTGTTGGGCATGAGTTTTTTCAAACGTGGTGTAATTCCCAGTGTAAAGATTTAAACTCTGATTTTCTATATGAAGAATATGGGTGACGAAGGCATCCAGAAATTCACGATCATGGGAAATGAGAATTATCGTACTGGGGCTTTGTTTTAAAAAGCGTTCAAGCCAGAATATTGCTTCCATGTCGAGATGATTGGTCGGTTCGTCTAGCAGTAGTAGTGCTGCCGGTTTCATTAAACAGCGTGCAAGACTTAAACGCATTCGCCAGCCTCCAGAGAAGCTGTTAACCGAAGCACTTTGATCGTCTGAATTAAATCCAAGACCTGCCATAATGGCAGCAGCTTGCGCTGGTTTACTATAGCCTCCACTTTGACTTAATTCTTCATGACATGCTAAAACCTGGTCATCCTGGCCTGATTGCTCTGCTGCATGGAGACGATCAAGTAAATTGATGTAATAAGTATCACCTGCCAGGACAAAATCCAGTGCTTTATCATTACTGTCAGGCAGTTGTTGTGATAAATGGCTGATACTCAATTGTGGATTGATTAGAAAATCACCGCTGTCTGCAACTAATTTACCCAGTAATAAATCAAATAAAGTAGACTTTCCACACCCATTGTGTCCAATAAGGCCAATTTTTTGTTTTTCATAAAGGCTAACATTTGCTTTATCCAAAAGGATTTTAGTGCCACGAGAAAGCGTTATATGCCGTAAGGTAAGCATGATGAACCATAAATCTTAATAATAATTAATGGTACCATAATTCAGGATCACCTTCACAAGTTAATCACTGGGTTCAATTGTTTTTTTTCTGGCTGATTGATATCGCGCCTGCTTTTCAATATCTATATAGCGATCTGTGGTGGCACTTGAACTATGCCCGGCATCATCACGAACGTGCTCTCGGGGCCGAATTTTTACATCTTCCGAAATTCCAGTGTGTCTTAACCAATGTACTGTTGCTGCCAGCAGGTTATCCGCTTCCTCTGCCATTCCTTTTCGACGTAGCTGATCTGCTGCCAAGTCGAAGCATTGCTGAACAATTCTTCGTAAAGGCGCGGTATCACTCATCGGACCATTACCACGAATTTTAGGAATTAAAGGAGAATTATCTGCAGGAGAGGGGAGCGCAGTGAGTCCAAGAAATAGTCTCCATCGCGTTAGACTTTCCAACATGGCATCACTGACAGCGACCTGTCGCTCTTTATTGCCTTTGCCTACAGTGGTAAACCACCAATGGCCATTGCTGTCCTTAGCAAAGTCATTCATGCTGGGTATCCAGCGATCGCTGGCTGCCAGCTCGGAAATTCGTAAATACATGCCAAATAATATACTCAGAATAAACCGGGTTCGTTCGTGTTTTTCAGGAGAGTCCGCCGCAAGAACTTCTGCTGCATGAAGCACCTCATTCCATTGGATAAGACTTAAACGGCGGACGGGAGCGTTCTGTTGTCTTTTACGGATGAATTTACTTTTTTGTCGTATAAGTGCTACAGGATTTGATGGGATGTATTCTTCGGCAATTAGAAAGTTAAAATAGGTACTAAGAATGGCAAAGATTTCCTGGGTAGCACCTTGTGAAATACTAAATTGCTCCACCGAAGGGGTTTGTCCGCTTTTAATAGCACTTTTACCTAAGGTAACTACAAAGGGGCGCCATTCTTTATTAGGTATGCGAGATCCATGTTGTTCTATAAAACGTGGAACTTTTTTCAGGCTTATCCATGTTTTAGGTGGATTTTGACAAAAATGGATGTATTGTTCAATGTCATCTCGCTTTAACTCCGCGATTGTTTTATTTTTAATTAACCAACTCCACTGCAAAATACGCTCTGCTTCTCTCCGATAGCTGTTAAATGTTCCCTGGCTACCCGTATAACTTTTTAAAAAATTTAATGTGTACATAAAATCTGATTGAAATTTAGGGTCTGGCAAGATGGCATGTTCATGATTTTTATGTAACTGATTAAGGTTATCAAAAATGGGTAAGAGGGTGGTTTTCATAGTCGCATGGGTCAAAATGATATGGGGTTAATGCTAGCTGAAAATGTAAAAATATTATACCCGTGCCAGGTTTTTTTATAAATGCCGCTTTCACAGCGGCATTGTCCTTATAAAATCTTAAAAAGCGTTAATTTCGGCACCATCAGCTGTTTTGATATTATCATTAGCCGAGATATCTAATTCTTTAGGAAAAAAAGAAAGATTATTTGATTGCGGTTGTTTACCAACAATTGTCCCAATTTGCGCCATAAAATTAGACATTAAATTACTTAGATCAGTTAGGGGAAGTGCAGATGAAAAATGGCCATTAGTCAACGCTTTGCAAAATTGCTCCAAGAAACTGATTAACATTGCTTGCGGGCTTTTTTCTAAAACCTTTGCCTTTTCAGTTTGATTATATACATCAGCATCCGTACTTATATGAAGTGCGGCTGCATCCAGTTTTGCAATGTTTAAGGTAGCCTCAGCTTTTATCTTTCTAATTTCCGCTTCAGTTTCCTGTTGTTTTTGTGCTAATAACCGTTGTTGTTCGGCCTCCGCCTGTTTAATATCCAAATTAGCATTTAGCGCTAATTTTTGTGCGTGAGCTGTAGCATAAGCAATTGCCTGCTGTGACATTTGTTGTTCTATTTCCTGATTTAAAATTTTAGCTTCTTCGATATTAAGTCGAATGAGCTCAATACCATACTCCGATAAGTCTTTTTTAAGTTGCGTTTTAACAGCATCTTGCCAATGGTTAAAATTAGGAGTAGCGATATTTGACGCCTGGTCTTTGATTTTAGAAAAATCAGAAGCTAATAAATCCTGCATTGAGGTTTTTTTAATGGCATTACCCATGTCCGCTGCTACTACAGATTCAATGTGGTTTCTAATGTCAGCTAATTTGAGGGTTGACAGGGTTTTTTCAGGATCAGTGATTCGGTAATTAACTAAAAATCGTACCCCTACTTTAACTTGATCTGCCGTATAAAAATAATCAAAGTTGGCGTTTTCCTTACTGATTCCTTGATCAATATTTTTCCTGCGAACTGACTCGCTGGGGAATTCCACATTCTGTAAACTTGTTGGTAGATAACCATCAAAGCGGGCTGAACCAATATCTTCGTTAATAGGTCCTGCACTATCCTCACCGGGTTTAATAATTTTAAATCTGCCACCAATATTTAATACACCTACTTCACCCGCATCAGGAAGTAATCGGATATGCGTACCTGCATACAGAATTTTACTGTTCGCATCAGCGAATAATTTATCATCGGCCGTTTTGAGGAGTTGAAATTGCAAGGTTTTAAAAAGGTAAGCCTCCTTT
This sequence comes from Legionellaceae bacterium UBA2794, assembly GCA_002352055.1. Taxonomy (GTDB): domain Bacteria; phylum Pseudomonadota; class Gammaproteobacteria; order Legionellales; family Legionellaceae; genus Legionella. The sequence goes on along the minus strand of DEHS01000093.1, from coordinate 2,918 downwards.
CGGTGTTCCAAAAACATTGTTTCATTATTTATCCTGACTACGGCTACTTTGCCCTGTGGTACACGAACAATATGCAGATCATTATGCGCTATATAATCATTGGTTTGTTTAACCAAATCTTCTTGCGGGTTAAAACGGAAATTATCACTATGAATTACATGTTGGCCGCAATCTAATAATACTGCTTTGTTACCATCAAAGATTTTTGCGTAATGCCCTGGTGGAACATTTATTAAGTAGTGCCCATTTGCTCCTATTAATGGTGTGTTTTGATTGAAAATCCCTAAGGTTGAGCTGCTATCACGGAAATTTAATAATTTTTTACGTCGAAGAGGAACTGAAGTGCTGCCAACTAATTCCGGAATTCCATTTTTCTCAACCAGGCGAAATTCATTAGATTTTACGAGACGATGTTTAAAGAGCCAATTAAAACTGCTGGTCATGATTGATGATCTTTGCTCATTAAAATCATTCAATATTGCTAAAGTGGCTTGTTGTGTATTCATTGAGGAATATGGGCTTGGTTTAACCATACTGTGTAAGCTATTAACTTCCAAATCATTTGAAAAAGGCATGTGTATTCCCTCGATTATTGTAAAGATACTTTACGATACAGTAAAGAACACTCACAATATCATATTTAACTTTACAGTAAATACACATTAATAGATATTTTGTTACAATATCGTAAGCTTTGGGGATGTCGTCAATGATGACGTTCTTAATTGATTTAATTTGAGTAGCTTCTGAATTAAGAGGTGTAAAGAATATTTTTTTTTAAAAAAGGAACAAAAATTTAATCATTAAGTTATTGACCTTATGCATTGCAGCTAGTAATATCTGCGCTCTGTCCTTGAGACGGGTAACGGGGTGTAGCGCAGTCTGGTAGCGCGCCTGCTTTGGGAGCAGGATGTCGGGGGTTCGAATCCCTCCTCCCCGACCAATTTAAGCGCCCGTAGCTCATCTGGATAGAGCATCGGCCTTCTAAGCCGACGGTTGCAGGTTCGATTCCTGTCGGGCGCGCCAATCGCCGGTCGGTGCCGGCGGGAACGTCGTCCGCCGTGGAAGGTTTCACGTGGTGGCTGTAGCTCAGCTGGTTAGAGTACTGGATTGTGATTCCAGATGTCGGGGGTTCGAGTCCCCTCAGCCACCCCATTTCTCCGGCGCAGCGCGCCGCGAGGGTTTCAAAGGCGCATTGCGCCTTGCTACAATCGCCGTTCCTGTTCGGGTCGTTAGCTCAGTTGGTAGAGCAGTTGACTCTTAATCAATTGGTCCTAGGTTCGAATCCTAGCCGGGGCACCATTTCTCCCACCGTCCGGGAGAGGGTCTTGGAACCCAAAGGCACGCAGGCGCGGCGCTTTCGTGGATTGACGACTCCCCGGCTCCGGCTCCATTGTCGGCTTCGATGAAGAACCGCCCCGTTTCCGTCTGCCGTGGCCTGCTTTGCAGCGCCCTCCTCGCCGTCCTTTCCCTCTCCGCCGAGGAGAAAAAGGAAGCCGCGCCCGCCATCGTCTGGCACGATGTCTCCACCTGGGGCGTGGAGGGTCAAGGCTGGCCCGCCTCCGACCTCGCGGCCCGCTACGACCGCCTCCCCGCCAAGGCGGAGAAGACCGTGCGGCCTCCCGTGTGGAGCCTCTCCCGCCACAGCGCCGGGCTCAGCTTCCGCTTCAACACCGACGCGACCTCGATCCAGATCCGCCACACCGTCGGCGGAGCCAATCTGGCCATGCCCCACATGCCCGCCACCGGCGTCAGCGGAGTCGATCTCTACGCCCTCGACGAGGGGAAATGGAAATGGGTCGAAGTCTCGCGCCCCAGCAGCGTCGAGACGACCCACACCGTCTCCGGGCTCGCTCCGGGGCTGCGCACCTATCTCGCCTACCTGCCGCTCTACAACTCGACGACCAAGATCGAGGTCGGAGTGCCGGAAGGAGCCGCCTTCCAACCCATCGCACCACGGGAGGAAAAACCCATCGTATTCTACGGAACCTCAATCACCCACGGAGCCTGCGCATCTCGGCCCGGACTGCCCCACCCCGCCATTCTCGGCCGTCGCCTCGACCGTCCGGTCATCAATCTCGGCTTCTCCGGCAACGGCAAGATGGAACCCGAGGTGGGTGCTCTCCTCGCCGAGATCGACGCCGCCGTCTACGTGATCGACTGCCTGCCCAACATGACCGAGGCCGAAGTCGACGAACGCGCCGAAGCACTCGTACGCCAAATCCGCGAAGCCCGTCCCGACACACCCATCGTGCTCGTCGAGGACCGCACCTACGGCAACGCCTGGATCATGCCCGCCAAGGCCAAGCGCCACGAAGGCAGCCGCAGCGCCTTCGTCCGGGCTTACGACCGTCTCGTCTCCTCCGGAGTCAAGGGCCTCCACTACGTCGAGGGCGAAAGCCTGCTCGGAGACGACACCGAAGGAACCACCGACGGCTCCCACCCGAACGACCTCGGATTCATGCGCCAAGCCGACGCCCTCGAGCCGGTGTTGCGCGAAGCGTTGCGCGGCGAAAAGGCGCGAAGGTAAAACTCCGATGCGGGACTGTAGGGCGACCGCTCCGGCTGCCCCGGTTTCCCGGAACGACGTGGGCAGGCGGAGCGCCCGCCCTACAAGGCTCCTAGCTCCACCATCCACGGCGCGAGGAGACTCAGCACTCCCAGCCCTGCCGCCGCGACGACCAGACTCGCGACCAGCACGAAGACGGCCTCGAAGCCGATCAGTGCCCGCAGCGTCGCGGGATCGGCTCCGAGATGGCGCAGGTGGTCGAACTCGTCGCGGCGCAGCCGGTGGGAGAGCAGGAAGACCAAGCCGCCGATCAGGAGCGTCGCCGCGCCGATGGCCACGAGCAGCTTGAGCACGAAGTCCTGCACCCGGAAGACGGTGGCGAACAACTCGTCCAGCTCGGCGGAGGGCG
>DEHS01000112.1 GCA_002352055.1 Legionellaceae bacterium UBA2794 | reverse complement strand
CGCCAAGCCGCCAACCGTTATGCACAATGCCGCGGGACAAATACAGTGCTTCGAACATTGGCACATTTGCTTGCCGCACTTTCCCGCGCGCCACCCAAGCAAGCAAAAGAGCCAAAGTGAGAGCAAATGATAAACTTGAGTGCTGCAATGAAAGATGTGAAATTTCAACTGACCTTTTCAGTCTTGTTATGGTTTGGGCTTACAACTATTAATACTTTTGCTCAATTCGATCCAATTGAAACTAAACAACAAGTTTATAATCGAATAAATATGGAACGTGAAAAAATTGGAATGCCTGCAATTCCAATCAATAAAAAGCTTGAACGTTCTGCGCAAAGTTGGGCTCGTTGGATGCCCTCGCGATTAGTCCATAATACAAATTTTTTAAAGCGTTTTAATCGGACTGGTGCCGAATGTCTAACAGTTGGGTATGACCCAGTAACAAGTTGGATGAATAGTAAACCACATCGGCAGAGCATTATGGGCCGCAGAGTTACCGCTATGGGTTTAGGTTACTGGAGGGGGAAATGGGTATGGAGATCTTTTACTAATTAGTACTACTAATAATTCATCTATATGATTAAGAGAAGCCTATGAAAATCATAACTAAACTAGTAATTTTAATTATGCTCACGCTTGGTTGTAATTCAAAAAAAGACAAAGACAAAGTAAAGCAAATTGACAGTGCAGATGTCTCATATACCTTGGTTCAGCAAGAGTTAATTAACAATAAGGAAAAGATTTATCTATTATCACTTTCAAATAAAGTACCATTCGACACTTTAAACCTAATTGTTAAGGACTATTATTTAAACGAGTATAATATTCTCTTTAATAAGATTCAAAGTCTAAGAGACAGCTCAATAACAGACTATAAAGAAACAATTCAATCAATTTCGAGAAAGTATCACCTATCCGAATCAAAAGTAGCGTCATTACTATTCAGCTTCAAATATGAAATGCGAACGCCCCAACAAATCATTGATGAATATAAGGAACAGCAAATTGATTATAATGTATATGAAGAAGAGTAGGAATAATTTATTAGAGAAGTGATTAATTAAAGTTGAATATTCAATAATGAGCCGCATACTAATTTTCATATTTATTTACTTAACCATTCACAATATCTTTGCACAAGAACAGACCTTTGTTAAGGAATACACTTACAAGGCTAGTGAGATAGATAGCAAAGTGTCCTGTCGTGCTATCGCCATAAATCAATTACGCTCACAACTATTGAATGAAATAGGTGTTTATGTGCAAAGTGAAAGTACCCTTAAAACATCTGATGTTGGTGGTAAGTTTTCTCAAGACTTTGTCGAGAACATTGCAACGATAAGTGCTGGGATTACTAAACTGGAAATTCTAGAAGAACGTTGGAATGGAGAGACATTTTGGATGAAAGCTTCCATAAAGATTGACCCCAAAAGCCTAGAAGAATCTCTTAAGCAAGTGCGATCTGATAGACAACATGTAAAAGAGTTAGAAGTACTTAAACAACAAATTGAAAATGCAAATGCAAAAATATCTGCCTTGACTCACCAACTCAATAATGTGAAGGAAGAAAAGGAAAAAACAAGTATTGCAGAACAGTACAATAATGAAATTGAAATATTTAACGTCTCCGATTTACTTTTTAATGGTATGGCCAAGAGCCAGCTTGGGGACAGATCTGGTGCAATTGGTGATTTCAATAAAGTTATTGAGATGGACCCTAATAATTCTTATGCTTATATAAACAGGGGAATTGAAAAATATTGGCTAGGCGATTATAGTTCTTCCTTGAGAGATTTTGACAAAGCGATAAAGCTTAACCCTGAATTTGAGCTTGGCCTAGATATACGAGGTCTTGTCAAAGGTGCATTAGGTGACTTCGCTGGTGCAATTAAAGACTTTAATAGATTAATTGAGATCGACCCAATGAATGCAAGCGGCTATTCTGGTCTTGGGGCAATCAAAGGACGGATAGGTGATTTTAGTGGTGCAATTCAAGCCCTCAATAAAGCAATAGAACTCGACCCAACCCATGCAAGTGACTTTCAAGACAGGGGAACGGTAAAAGATAAATCTGGTGATCTTTATGGAGCGATCAGAGATTTTAATAGAGCTATCGAACTTGATCCAAACGATGGAAATACTTATAGCAACCGCGGATCAGTTAAATACCGTTTGAATGATTACCAAGGTGCAATCGTAGATTATTCCAAAGCCATTGAGCTGAATCCAAACGATGGAGATGCTTACAACGCTCGTGGTCATGCAAAAGCAAACCTTAGAGATAAAAGCGCATGTTCAGACTGGAGAATGGCTTCTCAGTTGGGCATTACAAACGCATCCGAAATGATAAGAAAATATTGTAATTAAAAATCAATTCACGAAAGCATCATCTGTAAAATTATTATGACTATTTATGCACTAGTTCGTCACTCTCAGAGGCTTAGTTTTCAAGGAGAAAATGAGGAATTTGATGACAACGTCAGTCAAGATTTACTTTTAAAGCATTTTGAAGAAAAAGTAAATAAAATGAATAATACGAACGACAGTATTGTGCTATTCATGCAGATGTTGGTCGAAAATCCAGATGGAACCCCCAAGTTAGACTCAGAGGAAAGACAAGAACTCAAAATCATTTACGTGGACAGAAAATACCTTGCCGACCTTTCAAAAATTTGACTATCGGTAAAGAATTAGACTCCGGATCGCAGCACCAATGCCAAAGCCGCGCGATTTCAACCCACATTCAAAGCTTTGGCATCCGTG
>DEHS01000038.1 GCA_002352055.1 Legionellaceae bacterium UBA2794 | reverse complement strand
AATGTGAACGCAGCTCCCCACCTGCGCGGGGACGACAAAACAAACATTATGCATGATAAAGCGCATAAAATTATGAAGAGATACCTCAGCCCTCATCCGTCCTTCGGGCACCTTCTCCCTCATGAGGGAGAAGGGAACTCTGATTAGTTAATATCAGGTTCAAGGGAACAGTCTTTTTTTCTGCTCGCTTGTAATTCGGATCTTTAACAACCAATCCCCTTCGTCATTAACTGATTCCGACAACACTGCCCCTAGCTGGTATAATTGCGCGCGTAACTTTGCCTGGTTTGCTGTTAACACAATGTCTTGCATTAACACAGAACCATGGAGCTGGCTTGCGATGGCCTCTTTCAACAGATCAAGACCCAAATTGGCATATGCCGAGATCCATACCTTGCACGATGCATCCACGTAATCAATTTTGGGTTTCCAGCCTTCCTGTAAATCAATTTTGTTAAATACCTGAATAACTGGAATATCATTAACCCCTAATTCATCCAACACTTTTTCTACCGCAAACACATTATCACGCCACTGCGGATCGGAAATATCAATAACATGCACTAATAAATCAGCTTGTTGGGTTTCTTCTAAAGTAGCGCGAAAAGCCTCCACCAAATGATGGGGTAAATCCCGGATAAAACCCACCGTATCCGCTAATATGGCGTCGGAAGATCCTGGAAGTTCCAGTTTTCTCATAGTAGGATCAAGGGTAGCAAATAGTTGATTTGCAACATAAATGCTTTCACCCGTTAATGAATTAAATAAAGTGGATTTGCCCGCATTGGTATAACCTACCAGGGAAACCGTTGGCATCGCTGCTTTTTTACGAGCCTGACGATTTTGATCGCGACTGCAGCGAACTTTTTCCAGTCGTTTATTAATGGAGCGAATACGCTCGCGTAAGAGGCGTCGGTCTGTTTCTAACTGCGTTTCACCGGGACCTCGCAGACCAATACCACCCTTTTGTCGCTCAAGATGCGTCCATCCCCGGATTAATCGAGTAGATAAATGCTGTAGTTGCGCGAGCTCGACTTGCAACTTTCCTTCGAAGGTACGGGCTCGCTGAGCGAAAATATCCAGGATTAAACCGCTTCGATCGACAACGCGACATTCAAACAAACGTTCCAGATTTCGTTCCTGGGAGGGGGACAATTCATGATTGATAAGTACCAGCTCTGCATCCAGCGCTTTAACTAACTGGCTAATTTCTTCCGCTTTGCCCTTGCCCAGATAATATTTGGCGTCGGGACTAGCACGCGTGCCCAAAACACTCTCCAAAATATGAGCGCTTGCTGATAAAGCCAGCTCTTCAAATTCAGCCAAGGCCTTATCAGCATCAATACCTGGCAATGCTAATTGTACCAATATGGCACGTTCACCACCCTGCGGACGTTCAAACACTACGTTACCTCAAATCAAAGGAACCTAGTCTGCCACAGTTCCTTCTTCCTCACCAGATTCATCAGTAGGAATTTTAACCATACGCGAGGGAACCACGGTAGAAATAGCATGTTTGTAAACCATTTGAGTAATAGAGTTCTTTAACATCACCACATATTGGTCAAAAGAATCAACTACACCGTGCAATTTAATACCATTCACCAGGAAAACAGAAACCGGCACCTTTTCTTTGCGTAATTCATTGAGAAAAGGATCTTGTAATAAATGATTCTTGGACATTGCCTACTCCTTATTGTTATTGTAATTTTTACAGGCAAAAACGGGCATCTAATTACTTTTTCGACAACGTGCGCTAAAACTTTAGCTAATTCCATGACAGCTTAATATGAATCCGTTAGTATAGAGGTCGCTGCAAAAATGCACACACATACTCATACCCGCTGTGATGTTTTATAAGGAGATTCAAAATGACACAATTTACGCACCAGCAATTAATTAATTTAACCAATCCCTACGAGGAATTAATAACCAACAAATCGTTGATTGAAAATCAAAATACTCTAAATCAACTGCCAATAGACGCTAAATGTGAATTGGCAACCAAATTAATACTGCAATGTCCTGCCTCTGAGTTGAACAATCTTCATCATGATATTGAGCCTCTTCGCACTCTAATAAATGACAATGCAACCGATTTTTATTCCATATTAAATCAAGCCTTTGTGATAAAAAGCCAGATTATGGCTTTATGTAATCCTATAAACACTAAAACTCCACAAATGTTTCTTGAACTGGATGGCTTCCTGGAAAAATTTCAAGGTTTAGTTGAAACTCTTTTAACAGAAAATGAAGCATCACTTGCTAGAAACCTGGTAAGACATTTAGATAAAGAGATATTTCATTTAAATGATGAGAAACAAAAAAAAGAGGCTGAGAAATTTTATAACAAAGCAAAATCTTTAGCTCCTAATAATACCCTTCACGAAAAAATTAGTAACGCATTTATTTTACGAAGTGAAATTGAACAGCATCTACTGGGAAACAGACCAGGAGATTTTTTCTTAAGCAAACGATTTAACTTAGCTAACTGCCGTAATAATGCCCTATTTTTTATACCCTTTATTGATAAGCCTGAATTAAATCTCGCGACTAAAATCGCATTTACTACCAGAGATGACGATCGATCAGAAATTACTCAAAAAGTTGCAGGATTATTTAAAGGTGGAAAATTGGAGTATGAGCTTTCCCAGGCTTTTGCTTTGTGCGACCGGATGAAAAAACTTGTACTAACAGAGGATAATGACAGCGACCAGGAACAGATCATTAGAGACTATGGAATAACATTATGTCTGCTTGATAACGACACGCTGTTTAATATGCGCGAAAAACTGGATCAAAGTTATAATGTTGATAATAAGGAATGGAGCGAGAAATACACTCGTATGCTTGATTTAATCATACAGGTTAAATCTCAATTATTAGGTCAGAAACCAGATTCTTTTTTTGATGAATCCTTCCCAACTGATTTGTGTAATGAATTTCCCTATTTATTAGACGAACTTTTGAAAAATAATATCAAAACCATTGGTATAAATCTCTGTCATGCTAATCTTGAAAAACTAAGCGCTATAAGCAAAAAAATGGCTCATGTTAAAACTAGCGCGCTCAGTCAGAGTAGTTGTAGAAACAAACTGAATGAAATGATTGGCTTAATTGCACAGGTAAAACGCCAGCTGTTAGGCGAAAAGCCCGAGTCATTTTTTGAGAACACTTTTCCTGGTGCTCAATGTATCAAATTTCCCTATATCTTAGAGCAATTAATCAAAGATAACATTGATGATATTGGTTCAAAATTAAGTGCAACAGATCGAGAGATCTATAGTTCTATCATTAGAAAACTGGAGCCGCTTAATGTTAATGCGCAAGTTCACAGTGAATATATTGAAAAATTGAACACAGAATTTACTGAGGCAAGAGACTTTATTAATAAAATTGATACCTATCTATTAAGTGATACTCCAGAATTATTCTTTAAAGACGATCTTTTTGATCCAGATGAATGCAATAAATATTCATCAATATTAAAAGACGTACTGGATAAAAATAGGGAAGCAATTGGACAAAAAATAAGTTTGTCTAATGCTGTTAGTGATATAAACAAAAAATTAGGTTTTATAAATTCTAAATTTCTTGCACAAGATAACCCAATTGATAAATTAAAAGAAGAAATTGAGGAAAGTATCATCTATCGGAACGAAGTTAAGAATAAGTTAACGGATAGTCCTAAATTATTCTTCACAGTTAATTTCAATTCTGATGATTGCAATAGATTTCATTACATCCTTCATGAGCTGATAAAGAATGATAGCGAAACCATTGGATTAAAATTAAGTGAGTGCTCACTGGAAATTAGAGGTCAAATAAGTAAAAATCTGGAACGAATACGTTTTACGGCTCATGATAAGAGTAATCCTTTAATGACAATTGCGCAAATCATGAACAATCCTCAATCTGTTAAAGAGGGTATAAGTCATGGAAGCAAAATTAATACACATTCGTCTAATCCTAGTAGATTTTATCCTTCAAAATTGAAAACCATAGAGGAAGGAGAGGATCATTCGTATAATTTATTCCATAATATTCAATAAACTGACAGAAATAACTAAATCATTGGGTATTTTATCTTAAAGAAAGATGTCTCCTAACAAACTGTAGGAGACATCTTTCAAATGATATCACTCCAGAGAAAGACCAGTCCTTATTGAGAAATCTCTTACATATCCTTGCTCTCTCTACCTGATGACAGATTTTCACCAGCATCTNNAGCATCTATAATATACACATAAGGACGACACGGATTTCATCAGACAGGATGTCTCCTAGGGACAAGTACAAGGGATGTACTTCGCTGCAGGGACGCAGCACTTTTCTAAGCTATCTTCACTTTTTTCCGTTAATACTCTCTAAAATTAATACTGTAAACGGTCTGTTATTTAACAAGACTGTTTTATTTTTATTAATACACACTTAAAGATTTTGATTATTTTATTCCTTACTTTACGGGATGTTAAACGCTTTTTACATCAATTAGAAAGAAGTAATTTCATTGAGGATTGAAAAAGCCTGTATTACGACTTCGTCTAATACAGGCTACAAAATACCACCAATCGTAGCCCGTATAAGACGAAGTCATATACGGGATTTCAGGCAGTTACTCAAATGGAACATCCAAACAATCAATCAAACCAGTCAGACTAATTATCGTCATCCTGATTAAATATCAATATTTTCTGCATCAAGAGCATTTGACTCGATAAAATCTCTTCTGGGCTCTACATGATCCCCCATAAGAGTAGTGAAAATTTCGTCAGCAGCCACTGCATCTTCAATACTCACTTGCAACATACGTCTTGCAGCGGGATCCATTGTAGTTTCCCACAGCTGAGAAGGATTCATTTCACCAAGTCCTTTATAGCGCTGAATGGTTTGGCCTTTTTTGGCCTCATCCATTAGCCAAGACAAAGCCTGTTCAAAATTCTCTACTACTAACGTTTTCTCGCCCCGTTTTACATAAGCACCCTCATCTACCAAAATGGCTAATTTAGAGCTTAAATTGACAATTTCTTTATAATCTTTTGAATAGAAAAATTCAGCATTCATTGGAATATAATGATCCATCCCATGTTGGGTAACAGTAATTCGGGGAATATATATTTCTAAATCAGGAAGCTCATGCACCGCTACAACATATTGCTCGGTTTTGGAGTCCACCTGTTGCAGGCTTAAATCCAACTGTTTACACCAGTTAACGATAAGCTCACGCTGGTTAAAATCTTCATTATGAAGAATAGGAAGATAAGCCACTCTTTTTAAAATATCAGTAGGATATCTGCGTTTATAACGTTTAATAATTTTCTCTACCCGGCGAAACTGCTGTACTAACTCTTCCAATGCCATAGCAGTAATAGCAGGTGCTGCCTGAGAGGGATAAAAAGCAGCGCCATCAAGGGCCGATTGAGTCAGATAATCGAATAATGCCTCGTCATCTTTAACATACTGCTCTTGCTTTCCCCGTTTCACTTTATACAAAGGGGGCTGAGCAATATAAATATATCCTCGCTCAACCAGCTCGCGAGTTTGGCGGTAAAAGAAAGTCAGTAATAACGTGCGAATATGCGATCCGTCGACGTCCGCGTCGGTCATAATTATAATACGGTGATACCTTACTTTATCTGGATCATATTCATCCGGACCAATACCACATCCCAAGGCAGTAATGAGGGTAGCGACTTCTTGCGACGCCAGCATTTTATCAAACCGGGCTTTTTCCACATTTAATATTTTACCTTTAAGAGGTAATATTGCTTGGAACTTTCGATCTCGCCCCTGTTTTGCTGAACCACCCGCTGAGTCTCCCTCCACTAGGTACAGTTCTGATAAAGCAGGATCTTTTTCCTGACAATCTGCCAATTTACCAGGCAATCCGGCTATGTCTAACGCTCCTTTACGGCGAGTCATTTCTCGAGCACGACGAGCCGCTTCTCGGGCTCTAGCAGCATCAATAATTTTCGCTACAATTGCTTTTGCTGCCGCTGGATTTTCCAATAAAAAGTCATTGAACTTCTCAGAAACACTGGATTCTACTGCAGATTTAACCTCTGAGGAGACAAGCTTGTCTTTAGTTTGAGAAGAGAATTTCGGATCAGGTACTTTAACTGATAAGACTGCAGTTAATCCTTCGCGCGCATCATCTCCCGTTGGAGATACCTTGGCTTTTTTGGCATAACCTTCACTTTCTATGTAGTTATTTAAGGTACGCGTTAGTGCGGCTCTAAATCCTGCCATGTGTGTCCCACCATCACGTTGGGGGATGTTATTGGTAAAGCAAAAGATTGTTTCCTGGTAAGAATCATTCCATTGCATGGAAAGCTCAACCACAATTCCATCTTTTTCTGCTGTCATGGAAAAAACAACAGGAATAATAGGGGTTTTATTTTTATTTAAGTGCTCTACGAAAGCTTTGATACCTCCTTCGTAATGAAAGGTATCCTGACGTTGAGAGCGTTCATCAAATAAATGGATGCACACACCTGAATTCAGATAAGATAATTCCCTTAATCGTTTCGCTAAAATATCATAATGAAATTCAATGTTTGTAAATGTTTCCGCACTGGGCTTGAACCAAATTTGAGTTCCTGTATGACTGGCATCTCCGGTCTCCGCAATTGGTGCATCAGGAACTCCATGACGGTAATGCTGTTCATGGATTCTGCCATGACGTCTAACAGTTAAATGAAGTTCTTCAGAAAGGGCATTAACTACTGAAACACCCACACCATGTAGACCGCCCGATACTTTATAAGAGTTGTCATCAAACTTTCCTCCAGCATGCAAAATAGTTAATATAACTTCTGCAGCAGAGCGACCCTCTTCCTTATGGATATCAACCGGTATTCCACGTCCATCATCTTTGACAGTAACTGATTCGTCCGAATGAATGGTTACAAATATTTCTTTACAATGCCCAGCCAGAGCTTCGTCAATAGAATTATCTACCACTTCAAAAACCATATGATGAAGACCGGTACCATCATCAGTATCGCCGATGTACATACCAGGTCTTTTTCTTACTGCATCTAAACCCTTTAGGACTTTAATATTATTTGAATCATAACTGGCGTCAACGCTCATTAGGGAACCTCTTAACGGTTTTGTACTATTTTTTGAATGACCTTATTATACCACCATTTACCCAAGGTTTATATCCAATTAGGTATATTGCCTGAGCAAATTCTGTCACGTTCAAACAGTCACATAGTGATTGGTAATCGCAAATAAACTTGGTTAAATTATATGGAATTTAATTTTATATAAAAATAGAAAGCCACAAAAGAGACGATTTTAAAATGTTTCACGTGAAACACGTTAAATCGAACTCAATACGCCATCTTTTAAAGATAGATGATTAAAAAGACCTTGAGAAAGATGCGATACCAAATCCGTGTTACTTAAACAGGTCATTACATATTGACCGGCCAAACCTTCAAGAAATTTTAATAAAGCGTGTTGATGACCTTCGTCAAGCTCAGCGGGGAGATCATCGAAAAGATAAAGGCATTCCTTTTGTAGCAGTAGACCTTGCGCCAATTTTAACGCAATCAGAATAATTTTTTGTTGCCCCCGCGACAAAACGTGTTTTGCTTTTACGTCGTCACTTTCGATTAAAATGTCAGCCTGATGGGCACCGTATTGAGTATATGTCTTTTGTTTATCACTAATAAACTGTTCCGCCAAAACTTCTTTCAATGGTTTACCTGTGTTTTTTTTATCCCATCCCTTTGCATACTCTATACGACAACGCGTACTAGTAAGCTCTTCCAGGACCTTAGCAAATTGAATTTGCCATTGTAAAAAATATTCACGCCGCAAATTATCTAAACGTTCCGCATAATGACAAAGTTGATCATCCCAAGGGATAAAATGATCAAAAGGAGCATTTTTCTTCAATAATACATTACGCTGTTTCAAAACATGCTTGTAACTTTTCCACAGGCTTAAATATTCAGGTTTCACGTGAAACAATCCCCAATCCAGGACACTGCGTCTCACCGAGGGTCCTGCATCTATAATTTGGAAAACATCAGAGTAAAAAACCTGGCACGGTAATGCATAAGCAAGTTGACTTGTACTGGAACAAAATTGATTGTTTAACTTGATAAGAGAGGGTTCAGAAAGTGACTTTTGGATACTAATGGTTGATTCATCCTGAGACCGGGCAAAAACAGTAAGTGAATCATATTGATTACTAATAATGGGAGATATCTCTCGAGAACGAAATGAATGCCCACAGCTTAAAACGTAAAGCGCTTCTAATAAGGATGTTTTGCCACTGCCATTAGCACCACAAATTATATTAAATCGAGGGTTTAGAAATAAATGAGCCGTTTTGATATTTCGTAATTGATGTATTTTTAATTCTGTTAGAATCATATCTTCATAGGCATAATAATATATTGGTACTGCTCATTCTCTAATGATTCAATTAAAATACTGCTATCGGTAGTCGACATCGATAATTTTATTTGTCCATCACCAAAGTGAGATAAAACGTCCAATAAATAAGTTGCATTTAACCCAATTTTAATCTCTTCACCTTCAGTTTCAGCAATCAACGTTTCAACTGCTTCCTCTTGCTCGTTATTATTAGCAATTAATGTCAACTGTCCCGGCTGTAAATGAAGCATCACAGCTTTTGATTTTTCATGGGCCAAAATTACAATACGGGATAATGATTTTTTTAAAGAAGCGCAATCAATAATAATATGCTTATCTTGTGCACGGGGAATGGCCTTGGCATAAGGAGGAAAGCGTGCCTCAATTAATTTGGATAAAAAGACATATTGACTGGTAATTAATTTGATATGTGATTTTCCAGCAGCAAGCAATACATTTTCATCGGTTACGCTACTTAATAAGCGCAATAATTCCTGAACACCTTTCTTGGGTATTAATAGCTTATTTTGGCTATTAATGTTACAACTATACCTGTTAATAGCCATTCGATGACCATCAGTCGCTACCGCTGAANNAGGCTCAAAGTCCAAAAATAATCCATTCAAAAAAACACGTACATCTTGTTGCGACATGGCAAAATGAGTCGATTGCAGAAGCTGTAACAAAACCAGACGAGGTAAGGTAATTTCGACTTCGTTACATTCATCGTCACTCAAAGGATAATTTTCTGCAGGCAAAGTGGTGAGCTTAAAAGAACTTCGCCCTTGCTTAATGGTAAGAATACCTTTATCGCAAAACATTACCGGACAGGTGTTTTCATCAAGCGAGCGAATAATATCGATGAATTTTTTTGCAGGAACGGTAATATTACCAATAGAATTATTCGACTCACAAGTCACCCTTGCTGCCATTTCAATTTCAAGATCAGTAGCAGTGATAGTCAGTAAACCATCTGTTAACTTTAATAAAAAATTAGATAAAATAGCTAATGATTGTTTTTTATCAACCGCGCCCGCTACAGTTAACAAGGGCGTAAGAAGAGCTTCCTTCTTTATCACAAATTCGAACAATACAGACTCCTAATCAAGAGGATAAAATTCTCATTAAATTTTTATAATCTTCGGCAAAATCACTATCATCCTGCACTAATTCTTTAACTTTTCTGCACGCATGAATTACCGTAGTGTGATCGCGACCACCAAAGTGATCACCAATTTCTGGTAAACTATGGTTAGTAAGCTCTTTACTTAATGCCATTGCCATTTGTCTAGGTCTTGCTATAGAGCGACTTCTTCGTTTCGATAATATGTCTGCCACCTTAACTTTATAATATTCTGCCACTGTCTTTTGGATGTTTTCGATGGTTACCAATTTATCTTGAAGCGCTAAAAGATCGCGTAACGCTTCATGAACAAATTCAATAGTAATTGGCTTGCCAGTGAAATGAGCATTAGCGATTACCCGTCTCAATGCTCCCTCAAGTTCTCGAACATTAGAGCGAATACGCTTGGCAATAAAAAAAGCCACTTCGTAAGGAAGCTCAATATTTGATTGCTCTGCCTTACTAATTAAAATAGCCACTCTGGTTTCAAGTTCAGGAGGCTCCACTGCCACTGTCAACCCCCAACCAAACCGAGATTTAAGTCGCTCTTCCATACCTTCAATTTCTTTAGGATAACGATCGCTGGTTAGAATAATTTGCTGTTGTCCTTCAAGCAGGGCATTAAAGGTATGAAAAAACTCTTCTTGAGATCGATCTTTACCAGCAAAAAACTGAATATCATCGATAAGCAACGCGTTTAATGAACGATAAAATCGTTTAAATTCATTAATCGAATTCGTTTGCAAGGCTTTGACCATATCTGCAACAAAACGCTCCGAATGCAAATATAAAACTTTTGCCTCAGGATTATTTTTTAAAATATTATTACCTATAGCGTGCATTAAATGGGTTTTACCCAGACCTACTCCACCATAGATAAATAAAGGATTATAAGCATCCCCTGGTCGTTCAGCTACTTGCATGGAAGCTGCGCGGGCTAACTGATTAGAATTACCTTCCACAAAACTATCAAAAATGAATTTTTTATTTAGATGACTGCTTTTATAATCAACCGCCTTTTTGGTCGCCGCTTTAGCTACAGCTACACTATTATTAGTAACAGTGGTAGACGTTTCAATTGTAGGAGCAACAGACTCTATGGCTTTGCTGCCAATCTCAATAGAAATTGCTTTAATGTCTTCACCACAAAATTGATTAATCAATTCTTCAATACGGGTAAAAAAATGTTTTTTAACCCAATCTACTACGAAACGATTTGGCGCTAATAATACCAAACGCTGTTCGTCTGTATGAGCCTGTAGTGGTCGTAACCAGGTATTAAATTGCTGAGCAGAATACTCATCTTGCAATAAACTTAAACATTTTTGCCAAACAGTTGCCGACACAACATAACTCCTCAGTAAATAAGGGTGGTAAAAAGAATGTTAAAACTAATTATCCACGGCCATAAATAGTGCCATTGATGAGCAGAGACAGCAAGATAATTAAAAGAAAAAATTAAGGATTAAATACAGTGATACTAACGTTTAAAATTCAAAAAGAGTATTTATTAATCACTTATTAAACATGATGATTATACCCACCCCGAAGCAAAACGCAAAGTTATCCACAACAAAAACAGATAATTAAAACCTGAGCGGCTTAAATTCATCACTGTAAACACACAAATATAGAACAAAATAAAATTTAACTTTGAACGGGAAAGCTATGGATAAGTATTGCTAAATAGGGATCAGAAGCTGAGTATAAATAGATGAATTAAATCTACTCTAAAATAAACAACAGTTAGATCACAAGGAAAAAGAAGGGTTATTAACAGAGTTAAATATTAATTAACCCATTGAAAATTATAATAAAATTAATAGTATCAACAGAAGATCCGTTCACTAATAATAAGAATAAGGTTTTAATATATAAATAACTTATAATAATTACGTATGATAACTAGCATAAATATCCANNGATCTGATTAGGGGATCGATTAATTTTGTTAATTTAAGATGTGGATAAGAAGCAATTAAACACATCCAATTAACGTGCATAAGAATAGGATAAATAAGGTATTGGTTAATTACTAACAATTACAAACATAATAGTACCGAAGTTCTGAACAAGAAACAAATCATGTAACTTATTGATATAATTAACTAAAAAAATATTATCCACAGATTTTTTCATGCTTATAATAAAAATCATTTAAATATTTTATAAATTAATAATAATTACTGGCTCCATAATTAAACTAAAAATGAAATAAAAATAATCAACATTCTAATTTGACAGTTGCTGCAAAGTTATCTATCATTGCCAACCTCATAAATTTATAACAGGTTCATCATGAAACGCACCTTTCAACCCAGTAATTTAAAACGCAAACGCGATCATGGTTTTCGTGAGCGTATGGCTACACGTGCTGGAAGATTAGTTATTAAACGCCGTCGTGCTAAAGGCCGTAAGCGTCTTTCCGCCTAGTGTATGCTTTTACCAAAACACAACGATTGTTAAAAAAAACTGAATATGATCATGTGTTTGAACAAGCCAAAAAAATTGTTACAACCGAGTTTGTTCTTCTGTTTCGGGAAAATAAACTAGGTCATGCTCGTCTTGGGCTTGCGCTTTCAAAAAAAATGATTGCTAAAGCTCACGACAGAAATCGAATTAAACGAGTGTTAAGAGAAGGTTTTCGCCAAACCCAACTTCCAGCTGTGGATATGATTTTTCTGGCAAGACATGGTGTAGCCAAAGAGACAAACTTAACAATAAATTGCAGATTGGGTAAAACATGGGAAAAATTAACCTCATGCTTCGACAAATAGTTTGCTTTCCTATTAAGTTATATCAATACTTGATTGCCCCGCTTATTAAACCCAGCTGCCGATATTATCCTAGTTGCTCCAGGTATGCAGAAAGTGCTATTTTATACCATGGTATTAGCAAAGGTTTTTGGATGGCTCTTAAACGATTATTACGTTGCCACCCTTGGTCGCGTGGTGGTTACGATCCTGTACTCCCTAATGATGAGAAGCTTTAATGGATATACGACGCATTGTACTTTATACAGCGCTTGCGCTAATTGGTTTATCACTCTGGAACACCTGGCAGATAGATTATCCCGCCAAGCCTCCTTTGACTCAAGCTCCAACCAGTCAGCTGACTCAAGAAGGTCATTTGTTACCGCAAATAAATCAGAATGAGCCGAGTTCGGCACCAATACATTCGACAACTACTGATGAACAAAGTAATGCATCGAATCCTGCTCAATTAGTCCAGATTAAAACGGATGTCCTTGATGTAGCTATAGATTTAAAACAAGGTGACATCGTTAACGGTCAATTGCTGGAATATCCGCTTAATGTCGAAGAGAAAAATAAACCTTTCCCTTTGTTGCAAAATAATGCTGGTGAACGTTATGTTGCTAATAGCAGTTTGTTTATTTCCTCTGGTCAGAATGTCAAATCTCTGGATTTAGGATTCACCACAGCACAACAGAGTTATCAATTAAATCCTGATCAAAATCAATTGACTGTTACGCTTGATGGTAAAAATGAGGATGGATTAGCGGTTAAAAAGGAATTTACTTTTACTAAGGGCAGTTATCTTGTTAATGTGAATTATAAAATAATCAATAATGGTGTTACTGAGTGGAAGGGTTATTTAAATACACAGCTTTTACGCAGTTCCCCCAAAGAAGATAAATCAAGCATTTTTCATGTCGGCTCATTTACCGGAGCTTCCTATTCTAATCCAGGGGTGAATCGGTACCAAAAAGTCAGTTTTGGTGATATGAGCAAAAATAATCTGGATGTAGATGCAAAAGGTGGCTGGATTGCCATGCAGCAGCATTATTTTTTAAGCGCCTGGATTCCTCATGCTAACAGTGAGAATAAATTTTATACTCGTGCAATGAATGGTGATTTTACTATTGGATCTGTAAGTCAGACTATAGTGGTTCAGCCCCAGCAGCAAAAAGAGATTGGAGCCAAATTGTATATTGGCCCCGAAATTACCAGCGTGTTAAAAAGTATTTCCCCTTCACTGGACCTGACAGTTGATTACGGCATTTTATGGTTTGTCTCTTCCCTGTTATTTTCTTTAATGAAAGCAATTTATAATTTTGTCGGTAATTGGGGCTGGTCTATCGTTTTAGTAACGGTATTAATAAAATTAGCTTTTTATCGTTTATCCGCGACCAGCTACAAATCAATGGCTGGAATGCGTAAATTACAACCTAAATTGCAAGCGTTACGTGAACGTTATGGGGATGACAAAGCTAAGATTAGTCAGGCAACGATGGAGCTTTACCGTCAGGAAAAAGTGAATCCATTGGGTGGCTGTCTTCCGATAATCATTCAAATACCGGTTTTTATCGCGCTCTATTGGGTATTATTGGAAAGTGTCGAATTAAGACAAGCTCCTTTTATCTTCTGGATTAAAGATTTGGCATCGCCCGATCCTTATCATGTCCTGCCTTTGATTATGGGTGCGACCATGTTAATTCAGCAAAAATTAAATCCAGCGCCACCAGATCCAATGCAGGCGAAAGTAATGATGTTTTTACCCGTTTTATTTACTGGTCTATTCTGGAACTTTCCATCAGGTTTAGTATTGTACTGGATTGTGAATAACACTTTATCCATATTGCAACAATGGTACATTACACGTAAATATTCTGATGACAAACCGGTAAAAAAACTGGTTGCTACCACTAAATAACGATGTCATCAGATACCATAGTTGCTATAGCTACCCCACCCGGCCGCGGTGGGGTAGGCATCATTCGCCTATCTGGCCCACAGGCCTACACCATCGCGCTAAAACTCAATGGTAATAAATCTCTGGAACCACGATTAGCCAGCTTTTGCTCCTTTTATACGGGTGAGAAGGAACTAACTGATCAAGGCATAATGCTTTATTTCAAAGCACCAGCTTCATTTACCGGCGAAGATGTTATTGAAATTCAGGCTCATGGTTCACCCATAATTCTCGATATGCTGATAAAAGAGTCCGTTTCTTTAGGAGCCCGTATAGCGAGACCAGGAGAGTTTTCTGAGCGAGCTTTTCTTAACGATAAAATTGACCTCACGCAAGCCGAAGCGATTGCTGATTTAATTCAGGCCAGCTCACAAACAGCAGCCCGAATGGCTTTTAAAACGCTACAAGGCGATTTTTCACATAAAATCAATCATCTCAATGAGCAATTAATAACCTTAAGGTTATACGTTGAAGCGGCGATAGATTTTCCGGAAGAAGAAATTGATTTTTTAAACGATGGTAAAGTAGCTCATTTACTACAAACTATAATTACTGAATTAGATTTAATTCGCGCACAGGCGAATCAGGGAGTCATTTTACGCGAAGGACTTTCGATAGTTATCGCTGGCAGACCAAATGCAGGCAAGTCGACCTTAATTAACAGCCTTGCCGGTCGTGATGTAGCTATTGTTACCGATGTTCCAGGCACTACTCGTGATGTGATGCGCGAGCATATTTTACTTGATGAAATACCGCTCCACATTATTGATACCGCAGGATTAAGGGTTAGTGATGATCTTGTGGAACAAGAAGGGATAAAACGTGCCTGGCTTGAATTAGAAAAGGCTGATTGTGTTCTTTTACTAATCGATTTAAAAGATCCCGAACAGCACACACCCCTATTAGCAGAGATACGTACATCGCTACCTGCTCATGTCCCAATTATTACTGTTTTTAATAAAATTGACATACAAGACCTGCCCGTTCGCATAGAGAAACATACTGTATATATTTCAGCAAAATCCGGTGCGGGAATGGATGAACTGAAGAAGGTGATTAAAAATGTTGTGGGTTATCAACCCGAAGAAGGCCAATTTTTAGCGCGACGTCGCCATCTCCAGGCGCTAGACGCTGCAAAATCGGTATTACTTACGGGACAGAACCAATTAGCCGTCCATCGAGCCGGTGAGTTATTAGCAGAAGATCTGAGATTAGCACACCAATTGCTATCAGAAATTACCGGTGAATTTACCTCTGATGATTTACTCGGGAAAATTTTTTCCAGTTTTTGTATTGGTAAATAATCAGCTTATTTGAGCTATAAATTCTATCTGAATAATTTTAATAAGGTGTCACCTTGAGCTCATCTAATTCAGTTATACAAGGAGCAGAAGGCTCTTGCGCGTCAAAAATACCCCTTTGAATTGAGAACTTAGGCATTTCTCCCACTGACTCTGCGTTTTGGAGCAACACTTTTAGTGAACTTTCTAATGCACTTAGTTCATTTTTTTTATTTGAGATTTCTTGTTCACGCTCACTTATATTCCTCTTTAAGCTAAGATTGCTATTTAGTAGTTCCTGAGAATGGGTCTTTAACCCCTTTATGGTTAGATCATTTCTTTTTCTACTGGTGTTATTCGTGTTGATATCGTACTCGAGGTTTGATTTTTGCACGCGGTGTACAGTAGCAGCAAATAAAAATGAACCAATTGTTGCTAATAACAATATTCCTGGAACTATAAACACTATGGGATTCATGACCAAAAGTGTGATTGCTGCGGCACTCGCGGCGGTACTTATCCCTCCTCCTAAAGAGCAAAACAAAGCGGTGTTTCTTTTTTGAGTGGTCCGATCAAGTAAATGATTTAATCGGTTATCCTCTTGCATCAGAAATCTATTTTGTTTATGCAAGTTTTCCTCTGTGTTACTGTTTGATAAAATTTTGGCCGTGTTGCCTTTTTGTGATCTTTTAATATTTTCGAGCTCCCTCACTTGACTGTCATAGGATAGTGATAAACGCTCTAACTCGTTTTGTTTTGAAGAATACACTTGCATGTACTTTAATATCTTTGTTAAAGGCCCGCGTTCCTCAAGTTTCATATGATTAAGTTCTCCTGATAGCAGGAGGTTATTAAGACTTTCCAGGTAACAAGGGTAGCTTTTCCGCCACAGTTCGCGTTTTAAATCTTGCAATTGCTCATCCAATGAATGGATTTGTTGCTTCATTTTAATCTCTAAATCATATTTATTTTTTTGAGAAAGCTGTTCTGGTGATTTATTGTTATGCTCCCGGATTAAGGCACGATTAATACGTTCGTGTTGTTTTATTTTTCGAATGTTTAGGCGTTGAGGTAACTCCCTTTTAAGGTCTTCAAGCTTCGCCAAACGTTTATTCACATCATTGAGTTTTTGCTCTGATTCAATGATAAATCCTTTTTGAATAGAATATTCATTCTGTAACCCAGTCATTTCATTAATATGGCTCCAGGTTTGTGTGCCCATCAAATGCACCTGTGAAGAATGTTGACTATGGCTTTGTGTTCGATGATGGATAGAAACAGAATGATTTGGATTTTCATGTGTATGGACGTTAGGATGCCCATGAGTATGAATGGTTATTGCTTGTGTATTATAGGAAATGTGATTGAATTGCATGATTTTTCTTTCAATCATGTCTAATTGACTGTTCCCTTGCAAAATCTCCTTTTTTAAATAGTTTCGCTGATTTTCTAAATTGGTGGACTCTTCCCCATAAGAGATAAATAAGGCTTTGTCATTTTTCTCCTCTATTGAATCCTGGTGGAAATCATTTTCATCGTTGGCTATTTGGAGTGCATAGGCTTCATCTGTAAGTATTTCAAGAAAACGCGTTTTATCACGTAGGTATTCCTGATCTATTAACTGATTGATCTCCTCTATGATCGTTTTTAATGGACTCCTGCTGAGCAGATAATTTCTAAGCTCTGAAAAAGAGGAGGTAGAGATTAAAGCACGAGTTCTTGGTGATAATTCATTATTTATTATTATGTGTTCTAATCCCATAACTTATCCTTATTTCCAAAGTCAGCTTATCCGACAGCGTATAGTTAAGGGAGTGTAAGCTAATGTAACCATTTCGTAAATAATCAAGTAAGAACGATATCGTTTAAACAGATACCCAGGCATGGTTTCAAATGCCTCAACAATTCATAAAAAAGTCTTGATGGATAATTGCTTTGGTGTAGGAAGATGTATTTGTATTGAGCAGAGTGAAGAGGTAATAAATATATGATGGGGTGTAAAATAATAATACAATAAGGGCTTGTCAAAAACACAAGGTGATGATAACGTACTATAAATCAAACTTCATGTATAATTTTTGTGAGCTATTAGTATGCCCTATTCAGATGCAAGCTTATTTTTTCGTAAAAATGAACATCTTTTTTTTGAAGAGTTCTCAAGGGTAGAAAACCGAAATACAAATACTGTCGATGAAAGGGTTGAAACAATTAATTATGCATACCTAATTCAAAATCAAAATCGTATAGAAACAGAATTTAACGACTTATTTAAAATGTTAGATAAGAATCACGATAATGATATCTTTTGGTTGTATTGCTATTACTGTGCTGCCATGCTTAATAGCTTCTATGAAGCATATGGCCAAAAAGAAAACGCCAAAAAATTTGAAGATTTCAAAACAGAAATAAAAAATTTTCTCAATACTAACCAATTTACCAATCAAGAAGAACCTGCCAGTTTTTCTCTCAAACTGAGAAAATCAATCAAAACCTCTTTTAATAATTTAGTCACTGCTCCAGGACATATATCTCAGGTCCGGGATTATGTGGCTTTTGCTAACTTATGTCGTCTTTATTGGGCGTTCTGCCGATTGACTCTAACCCAAAGTTTAAATTTGGCTAAAGAATTAAAACTGATAGAGAAATTGGATGCTCTTATAGGAACTCATACGGATGTTGATAAAATAATTGCGGTATTTAAAGCACCAATAGGAGTTATCAATTATTTCAGTGTGGGTTTTTTCCTTACACGATTTATTATTGACGCAGGCCTCTTAGTCAAACATACTTTTTTTCCAACGAAAGCAGAAAAGGGTTTGATTCAAGGGTGTGATGTTAATAAGCTAGATGAACTTCCTGATCGAGATACCGTTAATGGATACCTTAAAAGTTATATTGTGATTGGAAATAATCCTGAAGGGATGAGTTTATATTACATCAATTATTCAGGCGATGCTCTACCATTAAACTTAATTAATGATGAGGCAAAAATTGCATTGTTTGAACAAATTAATGACAAGCATACTATTCGCCTAAACGAAGACTTCGTAAAAGATTTGATTACTGACAAAACCACACAAGCTCATACTCCCGAACCTACTTCCCGCTATGAGCGGTTTAAATTTGAGCTGTACAAGAGACATTGTAATTTCATGAATGATGTCGTCTGGTCAGTCATTAATCTACTTACTAACTTTAATCAGATATTTGGGATTTCTGGCCCTGCTGCAGGTTTCATTACCGCCGTGTTCTTAGGATATGACGTATTTCAGATGTTATATCGTTGTAATTTAGCCAAACAGGATTATTTGACTAAAAAGGCTCAGTACACGGAAGATAGGCAGTACTATGTAAATAACATCAATGCAGTTGAAAGAGAAAAGCATATTAATCTTCTTAACCAACAATTAGCTGACTTGGAGTATAAATGGCAGACAAAACAAGCAGCATTTTATTTTAATGCGGTGGCAGCTTCGTTGTTAATGATGGGCTTCACCGTCTCAATGTTAGTTAGTGCCCCTATTTTAATTGCCAGTTCTTTCTTTGTTTGTACTGTAGCAGTGGCAATGTATCTTTCAGGAGATGTTTATGCACTGTATAAAGAAAAAAGTTTGTATTTAGAGGAGGCACAGCTATGCAGTATGAGACTTGTGCAAGATGGGAATCCTGACAAGCCATTAGTGCCTGAAAAATTAGCAGAGCAGAAGTATAATATAGCATTAAAAGAATTCCAGACCGCCCGATCTGATTTTATTTTTACCATGACTAAAAATACCGTAATGCCGATGATTCTGATTACCACCTTTGCTATTTGCTGGCCGGCTGCGATAGTTCTAACTGTGATGTATCTTGGTGCAGAACTATGGCATGGTAAAGCCCGACATAATGCAAAGTTGCAGATTGGCGAAATAGCGGCACAGCCCGTTGGTAATTATTTGGCACTTGCCTGATTAAGATAAAGTTTATTTGTTATTAATCTGGCATCCATAATATATATTTTCCGTAACACTTCTCTACGTACCGCGGCTTGTCCCTGAATCTTCTACACATCTTG
>DEHS01000004.1 GCA_002352055.1 Legionellaceae bacterium UBA2794 | reverse complement strand
TGAAATAGTGGAGTTTAAAAATTACACATCAGAACTAAAAGAGCTGCTAATTGAAGTGGCAAGAAAAAATATTTATAAGAATATTGAGCCGGGTAAGGATTATATTCCTGTTACTGGAAAAGTCCTTGATGAGGATGATATTTTATTTGGAGTAGATGCCATGCTTGATGGCTGGCTTACTACCGGCCGATATGGTAATGCCTTTGAAAGGGAATTTGCTGCTTATTTCGGCAGCCGCTTTTCTGCATTGGTGAATTCAGGATCTTCTGCCNNCAATTAGGCGACAGGGCCATCCGGCCCGGTGATGAAGTGATTACTGTAGCAGCCGGTTTTCCTACTACGGTAAACCCGATGATACAGTTTGGCTGTGTGCCGGTGTTCATCGATGTAGATATTCCTACATACAATATAAAGGCTGAGCGAATCGAAGAAGCCATTACGTCCAAAACAAAGGCCATCATGCTGGCCCATACCCTGGGAAACCCGTTTAACCTGTCGGTAGTAATGGAAGTGGCCAAAAAATATAACCTGTGGGTAATAGAAGATGATTGTGACTCCCTGGGTGCTACCTATAACGGTAAAAAGACCGGAACCTTTGGAGACCTGGCGACTGTCTCTTTTTATCCGGCCCATCATATTACTATGGGAGAGGGAGGAGCTGTGCTGATCAATAATGCTTCCTTTAAAAAAATAGTGGAAAGTTTTCGTGACTGGGGCCGTGACTGCTGGTGCGAGCCGGGCAAGGATAACACCTGCGGCAAACGGTTTGACCATTGCCTCGGCGAACTACCCTGCGGATATGATCATAAATATACTTATTCGCATATCGGGTTTAACCTGAAGGTAACCGATATGCAGGCTGCGGTAGGCTTAAGCCAGCTGAGAAAGGCTGATCAGTTTGTAACCAGGCGAAGAGAAAACTATTCATTGCTTTACCAAAAATTGAAGCCGCTGGAAGAGCATTTCATTTTGCCGGAACCCACTCCCGGAAGTGAGCCCAGCTGGTTTGGCTTTTTGCTCACAATCCGTAATGGCAGCCCGATTGACCGAAATACCCTCGTAAGGCATCTCGAGGAGAATAAGATCGGCACCCGCCTGTTGTTTGCCGGTAACCTGCTGCGGCAACCTGCTTATGCCGGTATTGAAAAAAGGGTTGTGGGTGACCTTGTCAATACAGATATTATTATGAACCGTTCATTCTGGTTAGGGGTTTGGCCGGGATTGGATGAAAGTCACTATGATTATATAATTACTATTCTACGCAAATTCATTTGAATCAATGAGTTTTCCAAAAGTAAGTATCCTTATACCACTTTATAATTGTGAGCTTTATATTGAGGAAGCCGTAGAAAGTGTATTGAATCAAACCTTTCAGGACTTTGAGTTAATAATAGTTGATAATTGTTCAACAGATAACAGTTTTGGTATAATCCAGAAATATACAGTTGACAGCAGAGTAAGGATTTATCGGAATGAGACGAATATTGGCATGGCAAGGAACTGGAATCAATGTCTTTTGTATAGTGCTGGTGAGTATATTAAATTTTTATGCTCAGATGACATTTTATACCCTGAGGCATTAGCTGAATTTGTTCAGGTACTTGATAGTAACACTGGTGTTTCAGTAGTAACTTCCTATAGAAATATTAAGACAACTGAATTGAAGGAATTCAAGCTTCCCATTGTCGGACTTCAACAAGGAAATTTAGTAACTGAAGAATCATTACTAACATATAACTGGATAGGAGAGCCCACTTCACTAATGTTTAGAAGAAGGGATCTTAATGTTGGTTATTTCAAAACCGACTTAAAATGGCTAATTGATTGGGATATGTGGTTAAGGCTACTAACTGTGGGCGACTGTTTTATTATTCCAAAAGTGCTTACTTGCTTCAGATTGCATGAAGGACAAGGTACTGTACAGTTGAGAAAAAAGTCACTTGATAAGTTTGAAGAGTATTATTTTTTAAAAAGTGTCAAAGATTTTAATTTATATGGTATTGGAAATCAGAGTCCAAGAATAAATAATCGTATTAAGCAAAAGGCACTTGAATGCGGAAAAACAATTCCTTTTTTGCGTAAAATAAAAGAAAAGGACCTCGCTATCGATGCAGTAAATATTATTCGTGAATCAAGGCTTTTTTGGAAGTTTTTACTGTGGTGTTTAAATAATGCAAAAAAAACCATCCTATGGTTTTTATATAATTATTTTAGGCATTAACTATGAAAAAAATATTACTTATTTCTCATGACGCTACACGGACAGGCGCCCCTATATTATTAATAAACTTAGCGAAGGCTATTGTATCCAAACAGGAACTAAAAATTGAGTTTTTATTAAAGAAGGGTGGAGTGTTGGAAGCTGAATTCAGGAAGATTGGAAAAGTAGAAGTCTTAAAAAGAGGAAGAATACTGCAAAGTTTTTATAAGAAAAGGCTGACAAAGTATATTCTTTCTTTTGACCTCATAATTTCCAATACTATTACCAATGGCGATTTGGATTTTATTTTAAAGAAACATCCGAAAGTTTATACTTATGTTCATGAGCTGCCCCAGGCTATTCAGTATTTCACAAAGCCTGAACTAGTCGAAAAGGTTTTAAGTCATACAAAAATTTTCTTGTACCCATCTGAGGCAGTCAGAAACAGCCTTATTGATCAATTTGATATCCCAGTTTCGAATTTAAAATACCTGCCATATATTATACCTGATAAATTTGAACAGTATAGAGACAAAAGGAGTGATACCAGAGTGTCTCTCGGGATTGCAAAAGACGAAGTGCTTGTCATGGGGTTAGGAACGGGGGATTGGAGAAAAGGCCCCGATCTTTTTTTTCAGACACTTTCCATAGCAAAGACTTATAATAATAATATAAAAGGGTTGTGGGTTGGATTTGATAAGTCAACAGTAGAATATCGAAGAATTTTGTATGAAATTGAAAAGTATGGGTTAAATGACAGTGTACTAATTGAAGAGTCCACAAGTGACCCTTTCAATAGACTAGTAGCTGCAGACATTTTTTTGCTTTCATCGAGAGAAGATCCATATCCGTTAGTGGTTTTGGAGGCTGCCATGATGGAATTGCCAGTTATTTGTTTCAAAGAATCAGGAGGAGCAATTGAATTTATTGGGAATGACGCTGGAATAGGGGTGTCATTTGGAAGAAACGATTTAGCTGCAAAAGCAATATCTGATCTTGCTAATGATATAAGTGGCCGAATTCGTTTGGGAAAATGCGCTAAAGAAAAATTTTTAAAAAGGCATAGTGAGAGTGAAGTAATTAATATTTTTTATGAAATTTTGGATATTACTAAATGAGTTATAAAATTCGTCCAATAGCCATTCACTTACCCCAATTTCATCCCATTCCTGAAAATGATGCCTGGTGGGGAAAGGGGTTCACAGAATGGACAAATGTTGCCAAGGCTAAACCTCTTTTTAAAGGTCATTATCAGCCACATTTACCTGCAGATTTGGGATTTTATGATTTGCGCCTGGAAGAAGCAAGGTTGGCACAGGAGGCACTGGCCAAGCAATATGGTATTTATGGGTTTTGTTATTATCATTATTGGTTTAATGGCAAGCGTATGCTTCATGAACCTATTGAGCGAAAGCTTAAAAATCCAAAGGAAGATCTGCCGTTCATGTTTTGCTGGGCCAATGAAAACTGGACCAAAGTTTGGGATGGTAATGAAAGTGAGGTTTTACTAAAGCAGGAATATTCTTTGGAAGATGATTGTCAGCATATTAGGTATTTAATACCTTTTTTTAAAGATTCCCGATATATAAAGATTGATGGCAAGCCGGTTTTTGCTATATACAGATCAACCCTTTTACCGGATGTGTATAATACGATAGAAGTGTGGAGAGAAGAAGCCAGAAGACACGGGATTGAATTATATATATGCCGTTTTGAGTCAAAGATGTCAGTCGGTAAACAATATATGGATGGTTTCGACGCTGCTATTGAATTCCCACCTCATATTAGCATACCCCCGGTTGCTACTCTGAAAGATCGTATATCTCTGGATATACTTAGTAGAAGTATAAGGTATCGTTTCAATAAGTACCTCTCAAAAATCTATCCTGTTAAATCCAAAATATCTGCTGGCGTAATCAGGGAATATGCTGATATTTTGAATGCCTCTTTAGAAAAGCAAAAGAATAAAATTGATTACAAACTTTATCATACGGTAACTCCGGGATGGGACAATTCTGCCAGGAGATCAACAGAATTCCTTATATTAAATAACTCAACCCCGGAATTATTTGAATTATGGACTCTTCATTCTTTGCAAAACTTCAGACCCTATTCTGAAGAAGAAAATTTATTTTTTATCAATGCGTGGAATGAGTGGGCAGAGGGTAATCATCTTGAGCCTGATCAAAAATGGGGTCTTGCTTATTTAGAGGCGTTGAAGAACGGAATTGAAAAGTTTGTTAGAACCATTGGTTAAATTTTACAAATTGAGCGGTTTTAAAAATGCAATGCTGTGCTGTGTCATTGCTGGTGAGGAATGCAGAATTTAATGGAACCCAAGCTTGCTATTATCATTCCTGCCTATAAAGGAACTTACCTGTCTGAAACGCTTCAGTCACTGGATGATCAAACGAATAAGCATTTCAATGTTTATATCGGGGATGATGCCAGTCCTGATCCTATTAATGAAATTATAACAGCCTATTCCTCAAGGTTGAACCTTGTGTATAAGCGTTATGAGAAAAACCTGGGTCATGAAAGCCTTGCTAAACACTGGAACAGATGTTTCGAAATGGTGAAATCGGAAGAGTGGGTTTGTTTTTTGCCGGATGATGATATGTTGTCATCAGGAGTAGTAGATGCCGCTTACAATTTTTTAAACTCAGAATTGTTTTCGCCAGATGTTAAAGCTTTGAAATTAAGCATAGTTCGTTTGGTAAATGATAAATTTGATTTTACTTTTTCTAAAAAAGTTCGTCCGTATATTGAATCCGGTTATAGTTTTTACGATCGTCTTGTAAGGGGAGAAGATGATTGTACGCTAGGAGATGTGATTTATAATAAAAGAAGACTTCTGGAAGTAGGACTATTTGAAGAATATCCAAAGGGATGGCATAGTGATCATAGCGCATTATTAAAAGTTGTTGCCAGGAAAAGTATGGTACATCTTAAAGATGCTAATTTAATATTTAGAATGAGTGGTGTCAATATTTCAAGCTTAGTGAGTGACGGAAGCGAGAAGATGAGAGCTAGATATCTCTTTGTAAAATGGCTGAAGAGGAGTAAGAATTTATTTGATACAACTCCTTCCAAAATATTTTTCCGGTTTCTTTACTGGAAAGGCGAGTATTACTTTATCTATCAATNNTATCAATGGAAGTTTGAACTTAAAACGTTATGGTACCTTTTCAGACTTCGGAATGTTTCAATAGGTTCTTACAATCCATTTCCATTGGTGAAAGCAATATTCAAAAAAATTATTTCCTAATTTCTTATCAACTCATCGATTAAATTACTTAGATAATGTTTCGGGGAATTTTATTTAAGGTATCTACATTGTTAACCTTTATTTTTTTTCCCTTTGCAAGAGCTCCTTACAAGTTTTTTACAAGATATTTTTTCATTAACTTCTTTATACAACTAAAATATTTCTGGAAGGACTATGTGATTAAAAAGCCATATAAAATTATCCAATACGACAGCGAATTTGGACCTGAGTTAAAGTATGTTGTGCCGTTTGCTTACTGGCATTATAAAAACGGAACACTTCTAAAGACTATCTCATCAAAGGATACAAAGGCTTTCTATTTTTTTTCGCCTGACCATGAGGAAAGATTTGATAAAAGGGTATGGGTTGATTTTAAATATGACATAGAGATTCCTAATAGTCAGGATCATAGTCTGCTGTATTTAATGAGTAAGTGGAAACAAGTTCCATATAGAGAATTCTATCGGAATGACAACTTTAATTATAGTAAACCCATCCTTATAATAGCTAACCGGTATAATATTGAATGGGAAGACAAACCAATATCATTTTTTGATTACGAGATATTAGTTGAATTAATTAACATCCTTTCTGAAAAATTCACCATAATTTATAACCGGCCTGAATCAGCCAAAATAATAAATGATAACAGTGAAGTCCTTGAATTGGGGGAAAAAGAAAGGCTAAGGCAGAGGTTTGCTGACAGAATAATTTTAATGGATGATCTTTTTCAGGCGAATGCTTGCGATTATGATAATTATAATCATTTTCAATTATATGCATATGCCTCAAGTAAATATTTCATTTCTGTTCATGGCGGAACATCTGTATTGGCAAGTTACTTTGGAGGTGTTAATATTATTTACTCTGTTAAAGGGCACGAACACTATTGTAATGAATTTGCTAAATTTTATCCCAAGCTTTCAGGTTCTAAAATTTATCATGCAAGGGATTATACTGAATTATTAGCAATAGTGTCATCAGTTTTGTAAATACAATGATATTTCAATGCTGTAGTATTTTATGAATTATAGGGCAATATTATCTCTATCATCTTATTGTTGTGATTTTTAACTCGGTTAAGATAATATGCAAAAAGCTTTCTCAATTAATGGCAAGAAAGTAAGTAAATTTTAAGACATCCACGATATATAAGTGTTATCTTCAGATGGGGATATCTATTGACAGCTTATTTAGAGGATAAATTGTTCTTGTGGTGCATTTACAGATTGTTGTGGATTGTTTTAAAAAACCTGAAGAAGTTTTTAGTTAATTATTCAATGGATACTTGAACTGTAACAATTAATTGTGCCAAAGCCTACTTTCCAGCAGAAAAGTATTCTTATTGTTTCTCCTGAAGCCTGGGACTTTATTAAAGTAAGCAAGCATCATTATGCTGTTGAGTTAGTAAGGTCTGGTAACCGGGTATTTTTTTTAAATCCGCCTGATGCCTCTAATCATAGAGACCTTAGCATAGCTGAAAGTGGAATCGAGCATTTATATGTTATTAACTATCCTGGCCAGTTAAAGGGTATGCGCTTTTTCCCGCGGTACTTACGGCGTCAGATTAACTACTGGTTTTTGCAAAAATTAGAAAGATTGGTGGACTATAGAATCGATGTGATTTGGAATTTTGAAAATTCCCGTTTTTATGACATGGGCTTTGCTAAAGATCGACTGAAGATATACCATCAAGTTGACTTAAACCAGGATTTTCATGTTAAAGAAGCTGCTATTTCAGCCGATATCTGTTTCTGTACAACAGATTTTATTAAAAGGAAAATTCAAGTTTATAATAAGAAAGTATATAAAATTCACCATGGTGTTTCACAGAGTGCTTTTTTCAAAGTTCAAGCCAATGAAAGAACTGGAAAACCTGTTGCCACACNNTTACCTGGATCATGAATTACTGCTAAAATTGATTAGGCAAAACGAGGGAGTTCAATTTAATCTGGTAGGAGAGTATGACAGGCAAGGACTCATGTACAGACGTTTTTATAATCATAAAAATGTACGGTTTATTGGTAGAGTGAGCAGCGAGATTATTAAGGATTATCTTTTGGAAAGCGATGTTTTATTGGTATGCTATAAAGCGAATGAATACAAAGAGCAGCTGGCTAGTCCTCATAAAATGATGGAGTATTTTGCAAGTGGAAAAGTTGTCGTGGCAACTTATACTGACGAATATAAAGATATGCAACATTTATTACTCATGTCTGAAACAATCGATGAATATGTATTAAAATTTAAAATGGCGATTGATAATTTGATTTTTTTTAATTCACCCGAAAAGCAAGCTGAGAGAGTTGC
>DEHS01000009.1 GCA_002352055.1 Legionellaceae bacterium UBA2794 | reverse complement strand
CACACTTTTTTGAATACTCCCCGTTCATTCCGAAAAGATTAATGGACTGATTTTTACCACTTCGTCAAGTCAGGTTTTTCTTCCTGCCGACATTGCCGGTATCGGGTGTTTTCGGTAGCAAAACAAAAAAAACGCCCGGTCATTAATACCAAAATTTGATTAACAATGGATGCAAAAATTAGTATAACCGCCTTTAAGGAGATATTGGAAGAGTTAATAAGCGCATTTGAATGAAGAAAATCCAAGTCCTTGCCGTATATATCGCTATGGCTGAGTACCTTAATTTGGGATATTTTAATCTTTCTTTTTTTTCTGATTATTTTGCCGTAAGGATTTACCTCATTAATCAATATATTTTTATCATCAAAAGACAATACCTTGCCAATGATGACGGTCTCCCAATCACTCAAGTCGAGAATCAAACAAATTAATATCCCTTTTTCAAGGCACTCTTTAATAATTTCTGTAATCATGTTAGTTTATTAGTCAATGATTTTCCCCTTGTTTTTTCCCAGATCGCGTCCAGTCTTCACCGCTCGCCCCCAGTCTTCCCTGANNCATCATCGCTCGTCCCAGGTCTCCGACCGGGACACCTATCTGGCCGTCTCCAGACGGGAATATATGCTGCTTCTCTCAGGCAAAGATGCGAAATATATGACATAAACATTTGTTTTTCATCATATTGTCTATATATGCCGAAATAATGGCGCTGCATCATTCACCGCCATCGGTCGGTCTTCGCCGTAGGAGCAGCTCAGGTTGTATATCAGATACGGGAGGGCAGCCAATTATTATTTTGGAACAAATAAGAGTAGAAATATAGAGTTATTGAAATATTTTCCTTTTCTTCATTGCCTATCATGTTGTTAAAAAACACCCCCTTCTCNNTAGGTTTAGAGTAAAATTTTTTATTTTGGATTTTTTATTCTTTTTTGACGTATTTTGTTCTGTTAGATAAATAACGGAATCTTGATAAGATATTGTCGCTAAATATTGTTCAAATTCGTCACCTATATTTACTTCATTGTGGGTTATAATATCCAGGCTGACCGTTGTTTTATTATTTACAGATGATAATAGTATTGTTTTTTCAAAATAAACTCCCATGCCGGCTCGAAATGGTATTTTACACTGTATAAAATTGTCTCCTATAGGCTTTATATCGGGGGGCATTAATAAATTGGTATATGTAACGCTATCTATGGTATTAAATGCCTCATCAATTTGCTTAATTGTTAAAAAATTTGAATGAATGACATCAGAATAGTATTCGTACAATACTAATTTTCCGGTTTTTATATCAATAATGGAAATGGTATCCCNNGATTATTTCTTTTGATTCAGCATGGTGAATGATATTCGATACTGTATCACTCTTGTTTTTGCAAGAGTAGGATAAATACAACATCCACGATATAATTAGAAAAAATATCCATTTCATAAATCTCACTGTTTTAATTTTATTATTCACCGCTCGCCCCCCAGTCTTCCCTGAAAAAAGNNATCGCTCGTCCCTCTACTCGTCTGAAGATGAGTTGATAGCAGGGACTCCTTATAGTGTACATCGCTACCGGCGATTATTTTTTTATTTTTTTGTGGCAGAAGACTCCGCGCCGGCGGGGGAACTACCACATTTTTTTCTTTCAATCAGCCTTGTAAAGTAATCTCAAAGAATTTCCTTTTAAGTTGTACTGATAGATTTCAAATGGGTTCTTTTTTACTAAAAATGATGAGTATGTCCTATTATTTAACATGCTAGTGTTTTTTAATATAAACGAGTGAAATTCATTTTTTTCAATAACCGTTATCCCAACATAAGCTATAACTATATTAGTCTCCTTATCTGTGTCGTACTTGAAAATATCTCGTTTTAAACTGACCACATCGGGCAATTCCGTCAATATGTCTATGGTTTTTTCTTGAAAATCATTCACTTGGTCAGAGTAATAATTCACTAAATCGTTTGCTAAGCAGTAGTAATGGTCGTTAAAATCTCTTATGCAACTGCTACTCATTATTTTTAATTTTGTTTTCAAAACACCATCAAAAGCCTTCCAGTCCGTATTGGGGACTAAAAGAATTAAATCATCTAAGATTGTATATATACCATATTCAGAGGAATTGCCATAATGCCCTTTAGATTTAAAAACAAACGTGCCATCTTTATTAAATTTATATGTAAAAGCCGTATCCGCCCAAAAGCCCAATAATTCTTTTTCAGCAATGGCATGACTATTGCTTTCGTCTTTTGATTTACAGGCAGTCAGAAAAACTAAAAAATAAAAAATCAATAAATGCTTCATGGCAAGTGAATATAGTTAGAACGTTGGAGTATTTTATTCATGACATTTTCGATCACGATATCAGATTTCATTTCACTCTTTTTACGATGAATCTGCCGCTCGCGCCCAGTCCTCTCCCAAAAACATCATCGCTCGTCTCAGGTCTCATATCTTTGTACAATGACATCGCTCGCCCCCAGTCTTCCCTGAAAAAAGCAATCGCTCGTCCCTCTACTCGTCTNNCCCGGCAGGTAAAAGTACTTTTTTCCACAAAAATCAGCTTACCTTTCGCCAGATTTTCGCAAGTCCATGACCCATACCGATCAACAACATATCAATTCCATCCGCACCGGCGACAACGCAGGCCTGCACCGC
>DEHS01000086.1 GCA_002352055.1 Legionellaceae bacterium UBA2794 | reverse complement strand
ATAGACGAAGTCGTATTACGGGAGTTCCAGCGATTGGACTAATTTTGAGGGGTATCTGGCTGATTGGTAAAATCAGCAGTCGGTTGTGCTGCTTTGGTATTTTGCATGAGCATTACGCTGTTAGTGAATAAAATTCGCTCTTGAATTTGGCGGTCCAGATACATTTGATAATTAATTTCAGCGAGCAAAACCGCGATTTCTTTTTGCACGGTGGCGGGGGATGCTGCATTAATTCCATCTACCCACTGTTTGCTGGCTGTGCCTGTACCACCACTATCACCGGCTTTAGGATTAAATAATCTCCAGGTTGCCATATTAAATTCACTTAAAGCCTGGCTTGTAGCATTACCATCGCCGGATGGGGTTTGGGGCAGTCTTCGAGACAAGATGTAATAAAGGTTTCCCAGACCGACTGAGCTTTGCGCCGCATAAATTCGTAAGCTTGTGAAATAATTAGTTAATGCGGTTTGGGCTTGTGCTTGTTTCGCAGGATCTACTTTGGTTCCAGAGGGAGGTAAGGCCTGCAAAAAGAGATTTTGATAGTCACTTTGTTTAGGTAGAGGAGTAGGCGATACGGAGCCTGAAACATAACGGATAAAATTCGCGGCTTGCTGCGCCTGGTTCTGTGCGGTCAGTCCTGGGTTTTGTGCATTTGGGTTAGCACTTCCTGTAGTCGACTGTGCATTGTTGGTGGTGAAGAACAAGGGAGCAAGTAAGGAGTTACTGTTGAGTTGACCTATTAATTGCTGATTGTAGTTATAAGTTAAAAACTGCAAGGCAGGAGAAGGCAAAGGCCCAATTACATTCGCCATGACTTGTGATTGAGAAATGACTGCATTAGGAAATGATGGCGGATTGCAAGGGTTTTGAAAACTGCCATCCGGGTTAGTACAATAGCTCGAATCAGGCGTACCGAGAATATTTAAAACGGCCTGGCTCACTGGATCTTGTTGATATTGCTGTTGGTCAATCAAAGGGCTTACAGTAACGGTAGCGCTCTGTTGACCCCCTGGAGTTGAAAAATTCTGCAGATTATATGTGGCATTGGCCATATTGTTTATAGTGCTCGCACCTGCTGCACTGTTGGGTAAGAACTGAAACTGAGTATTACCTGATAATATTGCAACCGGTATCGCCCCAAAAAAAGTACTGAATACAAAATTTTCAGCGAGGGAGGTAATCGGCAAATTTAATAGTTCTTGGCTGACCGTTCCGGTTTCAGTAGGGTTTTGAGTTAAATCATAACCCAGGTAGCTCCCAAGGTTTTGTAAATATTCGACCAGATCCTGATTGCTGCTGCTGTTATTTTGATTGGTTGAACTCTCCCCAAGTAAAGGATCCGCTATAGCGGGAGAAATGCTAAGACATAGTATGTTTACAAGAGCAAATCGTGACAAAAATCTCATTTATTCATCCCCTTCAAGTGCACGTAAAACAAGTTTTAGGCGGTATTGACAAAAAACTCGCGATAATAATCGTAAACGTTCAAATACAATATTTCGTTTTAAAAAGAAACCCGCGGGATCAAAGCTGCCAATACTTGTTTCTTCAGCATGAATCAAAACTCTTGATGCGCTGCCAGGGTGGACGGTATCAATGGCTTGCAGGAGGCGTAATCCTCTGCCTGATTTGATATTTCCAACGATACGGATAAATTTTTCTTCTTCGGCTAAAAGTCCTAAATCAAGCTTTTCAATATCATCCAGCTCATTGCCTAGTTGCTCCATTGCTTCTTCAAATTCAGGATTTCCATCCAGAGTCCAATCTTCCACACTTTCCATGAATGTTATGACCCGGTAAATCATAGGATCCAGGTACTCAAACCAGTATTTAGCGGATGCTTCATGACTAAGATCAGGCATTTTTTACTCTTTTTTTACGGTCGTCGATTGATGGACTAACCCACTGCATACTACTATAGTATATTATGAAGCTTAAAAGTCCATTACTTAAAAAGTAAAAATTATGAAAAAGAGGTCAGGCTCCAGAATAGGGCGAGTTTTCTCAAGAATTTTTAATGTGCGGGCCTGGTTTGATTGGGACAGGCTAAAATCGTTTACTTCATTTTTGGTAAATGGATTCAGTCGGTTATTTGTTCCGCAAAAAAATACTCAGGTAGAATCGTTTGATGCCGCTCAAAAACAGTTTAATTTAAGCGATGCTGATTTATTGCTCAAGCAAAAAGCGTTATATCGCCTAAGTATAGTAATGACCACTGTTGCCTTTTTGATTCTAATTTATGCAGGTTATCATCTTTTTTACGGTACAATAAAAGCAACCATAATTAGCCTGGTCGTGATGATGATCGCGCTGGTTTTAGCATTTCGTTACCACTTTTGGTATTTTCAGATTAAAGTTCGTAAATTAGGCTGTACTTTTCAAGAATGGTACAGACAAGGGCTGTTGGGGGAGAAAGAATGAATAAATGGGTAACGGCAATACTCCTTTCCCTGTTTCCTGTATTGGTCTTTGCAGCTGAGGGTTCCTCTCTGAGTTTTGCTCCTCCAGCAAGTGATTATTCGGTAATATTTCTCGGTAATTTATTTGGGATAGTCGATGGGGTATTAAGGGGCTCTGGCAGCCAGATAATGGGTGTCATGTTCGGGGTCTTTAACTCAGCGGTTTTAGCTCTCGGTGGTATTATTATCATGTATACCTTGATGGTATCGACGATGAATACTGCTCATGAAGGGCAAATGTTAGGTCAGAAATGGTCCTCTATCTGGATTCCCGTTCGTTCCACCATGGGTCTTGCTTTATTAATTCCTAAAGCCTCAGGCTATTGTCTCATGCAAATCTTTGTTATGTGGATAGTCGTTCAGGGGGTTGGGGCTGCAGATAAAATATGGGAGGCGGCATTAGGATACTTAAACCGTGGCGGGGTGATTATTCAGGCTCAGGCTAATCCTACAATTGCGTTGACTCAAGCAGCAACTTCGGGGGTGTCTGGCGGTGCACAAATAATTCTCACAGGCCAGGTTTGTATGCTTGGTTTGCAAAAACAATTGCAAACTCAACGACAAAATTACCTCAATGCCAAAGAAAGTAATGCAGGCCCCTGTTTTGGAAATCCTACAGGGATTATGAATACTTTTTGTAATACGGCAGTCCCTGACTTCATCAGCACGGTTAACGCAGTGACCATTCAGAATAATGCCGACTCCTCAGCACGAGCCAGAAAAGCCACTTCTATGCCTGCATCCTATTCTGTAGGTATGCCCAATTTTTCTAAAAGTTCGCCCTATTCTGTATTAAACGGTATATGCGGTACCTTAAACTGGAATTCGATTGGTCCTTTAAGTAATATTACCGCCACCACCGGTCAGAATGCATCAGTGGGTGGGGTCAATAATATCAGCTCATCTCAGTTGGAAACCGCGCAAATGTCGCGTGCAATTGCCGTTCAACAGATGTATATGGATCTTGCTTCTGTAGCCCAGATTATAATTAACAACGCACCGACATTCTCAACTATTAACAATTCAAGTAGCGGAAACAGTCCTAATAAAAATTTCTCCAGTGCAGCAATTCAGCAATTTGGTGTCCCTTATACAGCTAACGGAACAATTTGTACGAATTATAAAGATAACTGTGTTATTTGGGGGCCATTGGCGACCACCTCGGGAAGTGCTAGTGGTGCTTTATTTAGCGGCTCTGAGTTTCAGGGAGCCATTGCTGATTATAACAGCATCATGAGACCTACTTTGAATTTAATAAAGGCACGCCTTGATGTCCAATCTGCCAACGATGCGCGCAAGTTTATTGCTCAGGCCAATGCTCAGGGTTGGATAATGGCTGGATCCTACTTTTTCGACCTGGTTAAATTAAATGGGAATGCGGTAACTAATGCAGACACGAATGATGCGCATACCGGTCTTGATAATAGTTCCTTTAATATGACTAATCTTGCTACACCCTGTAAATTATATCCAATTTTGTGTACCTGGTTTCAGACGAATTCGTCTACTATCCCACAGATTGCTGCAGTTCAAACCATTATTGATGGCACTAATTTAACACCAAGGCAACAGGCAACGCCACGACCGGATTTAAAACCCAATCCTCAGCGTTCACTTATTGGCGGATTACCCTCATCAACAGTATATGGATTTATTAACAACTCAGTGATGGTGCAATTACCCGGCCAACCTGGATTACAACCGTTGCAATTTGCCAATTTGATTAGTTTCAGTGTTGATACTCAGATGTATTATCTCGAAGAGCAGGAGTTTGATTGCGGTCGCGTTAAAATCGGTTTCTTCTCTTTTTGTCTGGGCAGAATGTTAGGTAATCTTTTTTATAACCTGTTATTAAGAAATATATATAACTTCTTCCTGACTATCTTCCAACAAATCATCAATCAAGTGATTATGGCGTTTTTGATGATTCCATTGCAGGGAATGGCCGATATTTTCAAAAAAGGAATGCAGACCATAAATCAACCCGGAGTGAATCCGATTGTTGCCCTAGCAAACATGGGTTCTATGTACATTAATTTTTCAGCTAATCTTTGGATGATGTTGTTAAATATTGCCGTAGTCAGTGCGTTGATCCCTATATTTGGTATATTTATCTTTGCCTTAATTGCCCTGGCCATGCCGTTGTTAATGGCCTGGATTGGAATCATGGTGGGGGTTGGTTTTACCACTGCTTATTACGTTCCTATTCTTCCCTATCTTATATTCACTCTGGGAACTATCGCTTGGCTTATCTCCGTCATAGAGGCCATGGTTGCTGCACCCATTGTGGCCTTAGGCATCACGCATCCTGAGGGACATGATGCTTTTGGTAAGGGTGAAGCGGCTATTATGATTTTGATGAACGTGTTTTTAAGGCCTGCCATGATGATCATAGGGTACATTTCGGCTATTGCCTTGTCCTATGTCGGCGTTTGGGTTCTTAACGCGGGGTTTGATAACGCGATAGGATTTATTCAGGGCGGTAATGTTCGTGACACCAGCGGCTCCAGCATAGGTGGATTTAAGTTTGAAGGATTCAATACAACAAATACTTTAACTGAGCGACCTAGAGGGTCGGGTTCAGGTGGCTACACGGAATGGGCTGGAATTTATGCTTATTTCTTCTCTATTCTGATATATACCACCACCTATTTGATTATTGTGCAGAAAGCATTCACCTTAATTTCTTATCTGCCAGATAAAGTATTGCGCTGGATAGGCGGAAGTCCTGAAAGTCTGGGGCAAGAATCGGCGCAATGGGGTGATCAGGTTAAATCAGCTACCGAAGGAGCTGGAAAAGAAACTCAAAATGCGCAAGGCCAGATTGACAAACAATTGGGTGGTTACGGGCAGAAAGCAGTGGGATCCCTCCAGAGTGGTGCTTCGAGCGCAGCTGGTGGCGGTGGCGATATTTCGTCTGAGGGTGCTAATCCTACCTCCACGCCATCATCTCCTGATGGCGGTGGAGGAGGTGGTGGTGATGGTGGGGATAGTAAACCTTCAAAAGAAGAACTAGCTAAAAATGCAGCACTGCTTGTTTAATTTCTTTAGCGTTGTTTAATAACCTTTCAACGCTAAAATTATTTATTTTATACACTGATTAAAGAAAATTATAATCTATTAACGTTTATATTCCTGACTCTTAAAACTAACAGATATTGGTAATTCAGGTTAGTTCTTTTAATTTTTGCTTTCTACAGTAAATTTACGATAATAAATAGTAATGTACAGGGGTATCAGGGCAAATATGAGGCCCGCATTAAATAAAAGCACTGATTGCATTGGCAAGGATTAAAAGAAGAAAACAAGTAGTCAGTACTTTAATTCCTCTATTATTAAATGTTACATTTCTTGCAAAACCCTTATCAAAAGTCAGAGCCACAGCGGTGAGGATAAGAATGATTCCATAAGCTATGGCTGACCAAACATAAAGATGGATACCTAAAAAAGGAATGCCATAGCCTGGATCGTTGGGTGCGAGATGCAGGGTTATTTGTCTGACAGCGATCGCCAAGCCTAAAAATGTGACGAGAATCATGAATCCGTAATGAGCAGGTCGAATTCCTAAATGTAAATTTAGCAAAAAACACAATCCAATTCCAATAAAGCACACGCGTTGCAAAAGACATAATGGACAAGGTAAATCGTGATAAACCAATTGTTCGATAAAAATTACTACAAGAACGATACAAACGAACAGAAGCCCTGCTGTGTTGCCAATTTCATGCAAAAGGCGTTGATTATTCATAGCTTCACCAGGTTTTCAATTAAATGACTGTGAAAATTAAACGAGACCAGGGTGAGCAAAAGACAAAAAACAAATTGCAGTTTGATGGTTTCATTGGGTTTGTAAGCAATTTGCAAACCCAGAGCAAAATAGAGTAAGAACAGCAGTATTATCATGGCACCACCATTTACACTACATTTGATTGAAGTATAGATAGCGCTAGTTTAATTATCGACCTTTGTGATTAAAAATAGCTCTAAATCCCATGAGGATTAATCCATCCCAATTTAAATCCCACAAATAAAAGAACAAATAGCGCCAGCGAAATGCCAATTCTTAAAGTGAGTGCCTTCACCGTTCGCTTTGAATTTCCTGAGTCCTTAACGAGAAAAAACAAGCCGCTGGCAAGTGACGCTGCAATGATAATCATGATAAAAATGATGAACAGTTTGGTGATCATTTGATATACTCCGGAAACCGCTGGCTTTAGTAGGAAGTTAGCCAACCCTGATGAGCAATTAATAAACGATGCCTAGTTTAACCTGTTTTAAATTTCGTTTCACCCCGAATTGGTTCATGACAGTTCTCGCTGTCCTTTTTATTTCATTATTTACAGGGTTGGGCTTCTGGCAAATTCAACGTGCGGATGAAAAAAAGCAAATGGTTGAGGCGCAACAAAATTTATTAAAAAAAGAACCTGTGGTGTGGAGTACAAGACAAAATGTACCTCAGCAATATCAGCGGATACACGTTCAGGGGGTTTATCTACCGACCATTTTTCTTCTGGATAACCAGCATCAACGGCATCAATTTGGCTATGATGTGCTTTCCCCTTTATCAATGGACGACGGATCAGTTGTTATGGTGGATAGAGGATGGATTCAGGGTGATGGCAACAGACAATTATTCCCCAAGATTTTTATTCCTAAAGAAAAACAAAAGGTGGCGGGTAGTGTGTATTTTCCCAATATGAAACAGTGGATTTTAGGCGTGGGATTAGAAGAAAAAGAAAACAAAATGATGATTATTGAGCGTATAGATACAAAATTAGTGAGCCAGGTTTTGCAAAAGAAGGTCTATCCGTTTATCATTCGCTTGGATAAGCAAGATGCATATGGATTTGTGCGTGAATGGGCGATAGTATCCATGCCTCCGCAGCGGCATATAGCCTATGCGCTGCAATGGTTTGCCATGGCGTTGGTCATTCTTATTATATTTGTAGCATTAAATCTGAAGAAAGATAAATGAAAAAATCCATATCTGATTATTACATCCTGTTACTACTGGCACTAATGTTTGCAATGCCCGGTATTGCTGCCTATTTTTTTTATCACCATCCGCAATGGCTAGGAACAGCCAAAGTAAATAAAGGCACTTTATTATCAGAACCACTACCCCTAACCTCACTGGATGGAAAATCCAAGTGGCGTATATTACTTTGGAGTCCAGAGTATTGTGATGAGCCGTGTTTGCAAGAGTTGGATAAATTGGCAAGAGTACGCCTAGCTTTAGGGCGAAAGCTGTATCTTGTCGATCAAACGTTATTGCTAAATGATGCAGCTGATGTAAGTTCTGCGGGCCAAAATATGATTCAGGAGCGAGATTTTCATATCACAACGCTTACAGGTAGGGAAATAGTCCAATTAACGGCTTTGTCTAATCATCCCCGAATATTCATTGCCAATCCTGATAATTATGTGGTTTTAAGCTATCCATCCCGGATTAACCCTGAAGATGTATATAAAGATTTAAAGCTGTTATTAAACACCTCTGAAACTAAAAATGGTTAAGTGCATGGAACTAAATTTCATACGTAAAATAACAAGTATCGCTGTTTTACTGGCTCTTTTTGTTGTGATGTTAGGGGCTTACACCCGACTATCCGATGCGGGCCTTGGTTGTCCTGACTGGCCTGGATGTTACGGTCATCTGGTGCTTCCTGCAAAGCAGAGTGCGTTACAAAAAGCACAGTCCACTTACCCCCAAATTCCTATCGAATCACATAAAGCATGGACGGAGATGGCACATCGCTATGCTGCTGGTTCTTTAGCAGTCCTGATATTTATCATTGGATTTTGTGTGTTTTATAAACGAACTAAGGACTTTGCTCTACCCTGGCATCTTCCTGCTGCTTTAATGCTCCTTATCATGTTTCAAGCGGCCTTGGGCATGTGGACAGTGACCTTAAAGCTATTACCCGTAGTGGTAATGGGACATCTTTTGGGTGGTATGCTTATTGTTGCCAGCTTATCTCGTTTGAGACTCCAATTGAGTTCCTTAAGGGGCGATGATCTTCCCATATGGCGTCCCTGGATAAGATTGGGCGTAGTATTGGTTTTTCTACAAATCGCATTGGGAGGCTGGGTTAGCTCCAATTATGCCGGAATTGCCTGCATTGGATTTCCTATGTGTAATGGGGTGTGGTTCCCTGAATTGCATCTTGCTAAAGGATTTAATCTTTTTGCATCTATCGGTGCAAATTATCAAGGAGGCCTGCTGGAAAATGAGGTTCGAGCAGGGATTCAGTATGTCCATCGTATAGGTGCAGTAGTTATAGCGAGTTATGTTTTAATATTATCGATATTAATTCTTCTACGAAGCAACGCAAGATATTTACGTGCTTTAGCTTTACTGCTGATCATCCTGGTCTGCGCTCAATTTGTATTAGGTATTATGAATGTGATTTATTTGCTGCCTATCGAGGTGGCCGTTGCACATAATGGTGTGGCCGCTTTATTACTCGCTACCATTTTTAGTATGTTGCATTTTACGAGGAGAGAAAATAATGCATGCTGAAAATATGATGCGCTTATCGGTAAATTGGCGAGATTACATCGAGCTCTGTAAACCTCGAGTCGTATTACTGATGTTATTGACTGTAATAGTCGGAATGTATCTGGCAACTCCAGGATGGATACCTTTAACCTTAATT
Source organism: Legionellaceae bacterium UBA2794 (assembly GCA_002352055.1). Lineage (GTDB taxonomy): Bacteria > Pseudomonadota > Gammaproteobacteria > Legionellales > Legionellaceae > Legionella. The sequence continues at coordinate 17,792 of DEHS01000086.1, read as the reverse complement.
ATTAATACTTTAGTGGGTATCGGTCTGTGCGCAGGCGGTGCGGCAGCAATTAATCATCTGGTGGATCGTCATATCGATTCAATTATGGCGCGGACTAAAAAAAGACCCGTAGCTCATGGAAGGGTATCAGTCTCACAGGCACTTTCATTTGCCTTAATTATCGGCGTTATTGGGTTAACTATTTTAGCTCTTTTTGTCAATAAATTAACGGCCTTGCTTACTTTTATAACTTTAATCGGCTATGCTGGCGTTTATACTGGTTATCTTAAAAGAGCGACATCCCAGAATATTGTTATTGGCGGTTTAGCAGGTGCAGCTCCACCCTTGTTAGGATGGACTGCAATAACTAACCAGTTGGATCCTCAGGCTTTATTATTGGTCTTAATAATATTTACCTGGACCCCTCCCCATTTCTGGGCTTTAGCTATATACCGTTATGAAGAATACAAGCATGCACAAATTCCTATGCTTCCAGTAACACATGGTATTGAATTTACTAAATTAAATATTTACTTGTATACCATTCTGTTACTCGTTGTGAGTTTTTTACCATTTGTCATAGGGATGAGTGGCTGGTTCTATCTAATGGGCGCTTTAGTATTAGGCCTTCGTTTTTTATACTGGGCACATAAATTATATCAAACAGAAAAAGCAGTGGTAGCCATGCAAACATTTCGTTTTTCGATAGTTTACCTGATGTTACTTTTTGTGTGTTTAATAACAGATCATTATTTATAAGAGGTTACTGATGAAAATTAAAGGGATAACTTTAACAGTTGTAATATTGCTCGCTATTGCTGGTTTATTTACCGGAATTTTTGTATCACAACACCTTCATGCCAATAAAAAATTGGATGTGACCCAGTTTCATGGTACTTATCTCGAACATCCGCGCACAATCAATCAATTTGCTTTAACGGGCACTGATGGAAAACCTTTTGATAACGCAAGTTTACAAGGTCAATGGACTTTAATATTCTTTGGATTTACTAATTGCGGTTATTTATGCCCAACCACCATGGCTGAGCTGGGTAAAATGTATCGTATTTTGCAAGAAAAAGGAGTTAAAGATCTGCCTCATGTTGTTATGATTTCAATTGATCCAGATCGTGATTCACTGGAAAAATTGGGACCTTATGTTGCATCATTCCATCCAGATTTCTTTGGCGCACGAGGAGAAGAGAAATCAGTCAAAATAATGACCCGAGAAATGGGTATTGCTTATGCTAAAGTGCTGAATAAAGAGAGTGACGATCCGAAGAATTATGATGTGCAACACAGTGGAGCGGTTATGTTATTTAATCCCCAAGGTGAATTAAATGCTTTCTTTACAACACCACATCACGCTGATTTATTAGCGCAAGATTACATGCTGATGGTTTCGTAATAACAACCTGGAAACATGTCGCGTGGGATAACCATGCGACGCCCTTCATGGATGAACTAATCCTAATTGATATTTTAAACAAAGAAAATTTGTTGCAGAACATAGTGTTATATTTATTCTCTCAGCGGCAACTATTTGTTTTTTATTAGGGTTTAAAAATTAATCATCTTATTTCGATTAATCAGGATGAGATTTTGGATTTTATAAACTAGGCTTCTAATTAGAAGCACGAATTAAACTGAGGAATGATTCATTCATGAAAATTGCAATATTAGCCACCAACCCACATTTATATTCACATAAACGCTTAAAAGCAGAAGGTGAGGCGGCTGGTCATGAGGTCAAAATAATTAATCCTCTTTATTGCTATATGAACGTTGCCGCATCCAATCCTAAAGTTCATTATCGAGGGGGTGCATCACTTCCTCTGTTTGATGCCGTCATTCCGCGTATTGGGGCTTCGACTACCTATTACGGCACCGCGGTTTTACGCCACATGGAAACTATGGGAATGTATACCGTGAATGAATCCATTGCTATTTCACGCTCCAGAGATAAATTTCGTTCGCTGCAATTATTAGCGCGTAAGGGAATTCCCATGCCATTAACCAGCTTTGCCCAATCTCCAGATGATACGGAGGACTTAATTCATATGGTTGGCGGTGCACCTTTAGTAATAAAACTGCTAGAAGGGACTCAAGGGAAAGGAGTCATATTAGCTGATAGCCATCAATCTGCTGTAAGCATAATTAATGCATTCAAAGAAATGCATGCCAATATTCTTGTCCAAGAATTTATCGAAGAGTCGCGTGGCACGGACATACGCTGCTTTGTTATTGGCGATAAAGTAGTCGCTGCGGTCAAACGTCAGGCAAAAGAAGGTGAGTTTCGCGCTAATGTTCATCAGGGAGGTAAGGCTGCCAAAGTGAAACTGTCCCCTCAGGAACGAGCCATTGCGATAAGCGCTGCGAAAACCATGGGCTTAAAAGTCGCGGGCGTCGATTTAATTCGTTCCAATCATGGACCTCTCGTCCTGGAAATTAATTCATCTCCAGGTCTTGAGGGTATAGAGAAGGCAACTGGGATTAATATTGCCGGTAAGATTATTGAATATATTGAAAAGAATGCCAAACCCAGTACTCCAAATCATCGTTTTCATGGATAAGCATGATCCCTACATCGCTGTAGGGTTTCTCTATTGCTAATGACTTTTAGAATCACTTTTTCCCAATAACCAATCCGCGTTGACCTCGAGTTCTTCCGCTAAGGTGTTAAGTAACGCTTCATCAGGGCTGGTTATTCCGCTAAGTAACGCTTCCGCTTTGAACTTAGGCACTTTAATCAACTTTGCCAGTACCGCAATCCTTTCGCCTGTCGCTTCAGGAACACCAATACTGTCAAGTTCTTTATTAAGACGCTCTGAAAATCTTTTATTCAGCATTCGGTTGGCTCCTGATAGTGACCTGCGGGTGCGGGATATAAATACCAGCCAGATCAATTGATAAAAAATCTCTCTTTATTTGATATAGCATAAAAATTAGGTTTTGCAATTTACTCAACCTCATAAGTCTGTATTTATTGATTGTTATTTAATTTGTTATCCCTAACTGTACTCTGGACTATGTGCGTATTCTGCGGGTAAGATAAACTCAATTTTAATAAAAGGATTGTCATGTTGCTAGCGTGGGTCAGTTTGTTCTTTGCAGGGTTGTTAGAAGTGTGTTGGGCAATTGGTTTAAAATATACGCATGGTTTTACAAAATTTACTCCGAGTGTCTTAACTGCCTTGGCAATTGTGGGGAGCATGGTCTTATTAGCAAAAGCAGTTCAGACCTTGCCCATAGGAACCGCTTACGCTATATGGGTAGGAATCGGTGCATTGGGTACAGCAGTTATGGGCATTTGGTTGTTTCATGAGCCAGTAACTTTCTTTAGAGTGCTATTCCTGTTTTTATTATTGATATCAATTATAGGACTTAAGTATTCATCTGGTGTCAATTTGTAGGCAAGACATGATTAATAATTGCATCGATAGAGTCCAGCCATGGTGACTGTAAATAATGGTTAGTGTAGCCTAAAATAATGGTTAGTGTAGCGTAAAAAAATGTATTACAATCGATGCATAAAATTAGTATTTTCAACGCACTTGAGCCTATTAGTTTAGTGCTTTAGCGTTTGACAAAAACAAACCGAGATCTGGTTTTCAGCATGAGATCACTGGATCCCGCGGTCGAGCCGCGGGACGTTGGGAATTTAAACCCATGGTTTTTGAAACTTAAGCCTATTGGCTAGTGCTTTAGTATTTGACAAAGAGAAACTGAGATGTGGGTTTTAGCATGAGATTACTGGATCCCGCGGTCGAGTCGCGGGACGTTGGGAATCAAAACCCATGGTTTATGAACCTTAATAGTTTTTGCGAGTTACTATTTAATAAAAATTATAAATTAAGTAAGAATTATTAGGAATTATAACTATTGAGAAGTATTTACTTTGAAAATTATCAATTAAGTAAGAATATCAATTAAGATACTAGTTACTTAAGGAGCATGGCTACTTTGTAGCAACTTGCTAACATTGAAAGAGTCCGACGTCCCTCGGCTTGTCCGAGGGATCCAGTGCTCTTGAATTGAGTACGATTTCTCCAAGGCAGGGCTAGCCGGAGATAATGATTACGTGCTATTGATGGTTCATGTAATCAAAGTAATATGTATCAATGAATTAATAAATGTTTTGGGATGGACATGTCTTTAACTGATTCTAGTGACCCGTGTGATTTTATCTTGTTTGGCACCTTGGGTGACCTTTCCTGCCGTAAGTTATTGCCAGCATTGTACCAATTGGAGTGTAATCAATTATTGCATGAGGATATGCGTATTATTGGTTGCGCTCGTGATGAACTTACCTTAAGTGACTACCTTGCGTCGATTCGCTTATCTATAGAGAAATTTGCTTCAGGCACATTCAATGAAACTGCCTGGACACGCCTTGCCGCTCGATGTTCCTATTGTTCCCTTGACTTATCGCAACCCAATGAATATTTGACATTAACGGATTACATGACTGCGGGTGACCGGATTGTCATTTCATATTTTGCTATTCCACCTTCTTTATATGCCCAGGTTTGTCAGGGACTTTCAATTGCAGGCTTAAGTAATAAATACTGTCGGGTGGTCCTGGAAAAACCGATTGGGCAGGATTTACCATCATCTATAGCAATTAATAACGAAGTAGCACACTATTTTACTGAGGATCAAATTTATCGGATTGATCACTATTTAGGTAAAGAAACTGTTCTAAATCTATTGGTCTTACGTTTTGCTAACGCTATATTTTCGACCAATTGGGATAGACAAAATATTGAAAAAGTGGAAATAACTCTCGCTGAAGAAGTGGGAGTTGAAGGGCGTTGGAACTATTATGATAATGCGGGGCAAGTAAGAGATATGTTGCAAAACCATTTATTGCAAATACTTTCGTTGGTAGCTATGGAGCCACCGCTAACGCTTAGCGCCGAAAATATTCGGAGTGAAAAATTAAAGGTTTTGAAGTCCTTGCGGGTCATAAACGAGAAAAATGTAGCTGATCATACGGTCCGTGGACAATATATGACTCATCGAATTAATAACCAGATTATACCGGGTTATCTTGAAGAAGAGGGAGCAGTTCCCCATTCGATGACAGAGACTTTTGTCGCCATAAAAGCCTACGTTGACAACTGGCGCTGGTCAGGTGTTCCCTTTTATTTACTTACCGGTAAACGATTGGCAAAGAAGAAAACTGAAGTCGTGATTTACTTTAAGCACCAACCGCATAATATTTTTAAAGAATTAAATCAGGAATTGTTCCCTAATCAGCTTCATATTCGACTCCAGCCCGATGAAGGGATTGAAATAAGGGTAATGAATAAAATTCCTGGACTTGGTCGTGACATGGAGCTACAAGAGAGTAAACTGGATTTAAGTTTTAATGATCTGCTTAAAAATCAAACGATTCCAGATGCTTATGAGCGATTATTACTGGAAATTTTTCAGGGTAATCAGTACTTATTTGTAAGTCGTGATGAAATTGAACAAGCCTGGACCTGGATAGATGGAATAAAAAACTCCTGGAAGAGCCTTGATGTTCCCCTTCATCCTTATCCTTCTGGAACGTGGGGGCCAATAGCAACTACCACTTTATTTAAAAGCAAAGAAAATATAGAGGAACAATTTGATGCATGTTCATAGTTTTAGCGATCCGCAGCTATTGAATCTGGATTTGGCAGAGCAAATTAAAAAGATACTTTGTGATGCGATTAACCAAAGGGGACAGGCTTATTTGGTTGTATCCGGTGGGAAAACGCCAGTTGAGTTATTCAAAATTTTAGCCAGGAAGGTTTTGCCTTGGGATAAGGTGACAATCCTATTGGCAGATGAGCGCTGTGTTGCTACGAATGATGCAGCAAGTAATGAGCGCCTGGTCAGGGATTATTTAATACAGGAGCAGGCAAAGCAAGCACACTTCATTAGTTTGTTTGAAGAACAATTGAATCCTGTATTATTATTAAAGCAGGTACAAGAAAAAGTTGCTTCATTGCCTTCTTTTGATGCAGTTATTTTGGGAATGGGTGAGGATGGGCATACGGCTTCTTTATTTCCGTGCAGCGAAGAGATAGACAGTGCATTGGATGATAACGCCCCTCCCGTACTTTTGGTTACTCCCAGAACAGCACCCTATCAGAGAATAAGCTTATCAAAAAAACGATTGCTTGATAGCCATACCATTTTTCTACACGTTATAGGACCAAAAAAACGTACCGTGGTGAATCAGGCAATGGCGGAGCGTAATCCACTACTGATGCCCATAAGTGCCTTTTTAAATAACCAAAATGCTAATGTGCAGGTTATGTATGCACCATAATAAGGAATGTTATGCACCCCGTTGTTGCTCAAGTTACAGCTAATATCAGGAACCGCAGCACCGGTTCTCGTTTAAAATACCTCGAGCGCATTACAGCTGCACGTGTTAAAGGACCTCAGCGAGGTGCTTTGCATTGTGGTAATTTAGCACATGGGTTTGCGGTATGCAGTAAACAAAATAAAGCAGATTTACGTGCAGGGGTAAAAGCTAATATTGCGATCATTTCTGCTTATAATGAAATGCTGTCGGCGCATCAGCCTTACGTGAATTATCCTGACATAATTAAAGAAGCTATTGAACGAGCTGGTGGAGTGGCGCAATTTGCCGGTGGAGTACCTGCTATGTGTGACGGGATAACTCAAGGTCAGCCGGGAATGGAGCTGAGTCTCCTCAGTCGGGATGTAATCGCAATGTCCGTAGCTATAGCGTTATCTCATAATATGTTCGATGGTGGATTGTTGCTTGGAATTTGCGATAAAATAGTCCCTGGCTTATTAATGGCTGCTTTAAGTTTTGGCCATTTGCCTTTTATCTTTGTTCCTGCAGGCCCTATGCCTTCTGGCATTTCCAATCAAGAAAAAGCACGGGTACGTCAGCTCTATGCTGAAGGCAAAGTGGATAAAAATGCGTTACTGGATGTTGAGGCTGCCTCTTATCATACAGCGGGGACGTGCACCTTTTATGGTACTGCTAACTCAAATCAACTGGTGATTGAATTGATGGGTTTGCAATTACCTGGTTCCTCATTTATTAATCCGGGTACACCATTACGAGATGAATTAACGCGCGAGGCATCACGCCAAATTCTCACGCTCACTGACCTCAGCCCAGGATATATGCCAATTGGCCAGCTTCTCGATGCTAAAAATATAGTAAACGGCATTGTCGGATTATTGGCCTCCGGTGGTTCAACCAATCACACCATGCATTTAATCGCAATAGCTTCAATGGCGGGTTATATCGTAAACTGGGATGACTTTTCACAACTATCCGCTGTCACGCCGATGATTACCAAAATTTATCCTAATGGACATGCTGATATTAATTATTTTCAAAGAGCTGGTGGCATGGCCTACTTTACCCGCACGTTACTTGAGGCGGGATTAATTCATCACGATGTGGATACCGTTATGGGTCACGGTCTGGATAAATACACTAAACAACCTTTAATGGATAATGACCTGTTAGTATGGGTAGACGGCCCCACATCTTCATTAAATAATGAAGTGCTTACTGATGTCAGTAAGCCCTTTAAAGAACATGGTGGATTACAAGTATTAAGCGGTAATATAGGTCGGGCGGTGATTAAAACTTCGGGGCTAGTCGCTGGAAAAGAGGTGATTCAGGCACCGGCTATCGTTTGCGCCAGTCAGGAAGAGTTTGAGATATTATTTCAAAGCGGCAAATTAAACAGGGATTGTATTGTTGTTGTCCGATTCCAAGGGCCTAAAGCCTGTGGTATGCCAGAATTACATCAACTTACTCCTAAATTAGGATTACTCATGGATCGGGGATATCAAGTAGCCCTGGTTACTGATGGGCGTATGTCAGGGGCGTCAGGTAAAGTTCCCGCAGCGATTCACGTCACGCCTGAAGCCTGTGATGGTGGTGCTATATCACGAATCCAAACCGATGATGTGATTCGAATTGATGCTAATCGCGGTATATTGCAGTTGTTGGTTTCTGATGACGAGCTTGCATTAAGAGTGGGCGCCACCATGAATAGTGAGGAACAACGCTATGGCATGGGTCGTGAATTATTTGGTAGTTTACGAAGTCAATTTACTGGTGCTGAGCAGGGAGCATGCAGTTTATTTATGGGAAAAGAGAATGCTTAAAGTAAATGAAGGGCTTATGAACTACGCCATTGTTGCTGATATTGGTGGAACATTTGCCCGATTTAGCCGAGTCAATCTAAATACACTACAGATGGATAAAATAGAAATTTATCCTTGTGCTGCTTTTCCAAGTTTTGAATCTGTTTTAGCAGCTTATACAAAACAACAATCTCTTGAAAACATTCAAAGAGTGGCTGTAGCCATTGCTTGTCCTGTTCTGGATGACCTCATCAGCATGACTAATTGTCATTGGCGATTTTCAATTAAAGAATTAAAAAAACAGCTAGGCTTATTTGAGTTTAAAGTTATAAATGATTTTACAGCTGTCGCCATGTGCTTGCCTGCTTTGGCAAATCATGAACTAATTCAGATTGGAAACGGGTATTCGGATGCGGGTAAAATTAAGGTTGTTTTAGGCGCGGGAACGGGTTTAGGAGTGGCTTATTTGGTACCTGGCCCTCATGGTTATACCCCTTATGCAGGAGAAGGTGGCCATGCCGATTGGGGTGCTAAAACGGAGCAGGAATGGTTTATTTTTAATTACCTTAAAAATAATTTCAGTCATATTTCTTATGAGCGATTACTATCAGGACAAGGTCTGGAAAATCTTTATAAAGCGTTGACCGCATTTTATCAAAAAGAAATAGATCCGCTCTCAGCTCCAGAGATTATAAATAAAGCCTTAACGCAACAGTGCACCATCGCGCAAGCAACTATTGCACAGTTTTTTGCGATTTTAGGAACATATGCCGGGGATTTGGCCTTAACGTTTAGTTCCTTCGGCGGAGTCTATATTGCCGGTGGTATTGTCCCAAGAATCCTGTCATTAATGTATCACAGTGAGTTTCGATTACGTTTCGAGGATAAAGGACGCTTTAGCGATTTTAATTCCCTCATCCCGACCTATGTGGTCACTGCAGAACAGCCTGGAATTCTAGGTGCAGCGGTTTACTTAAAACAATCATTAGTTGGAGAGTTCGATGTCGTGTCCTGATTGGTCCATTCAGCCAGCAGCCGTATTTGCGGCATCACCTGTTATTCCTGTTGTCGTGATTAAAAATTTAGAGCACGCAATTCCTTTGGCAAGAGCACTTTTTGCTGGGGATATTCACGTAATGGAGGTCACGCTCAGAACACCAGTGGCATTAGATGCATTACAATTATTAACGCAAACATTTCCCAAAGCGTTAATAGGAGTTGGAACAGTAACTTCACCTGTGCAACTCGAGCTGGCTATAGCGGCTGGAGCCAAATTTGCGATTAGTCCTGGATTCACCAAGACTTTGCTGAGTGCCGGCATGCGCGCATCAATTCCTTTAATACCAGGTGTCAGTAGTGTTTCAGAACTTATGACTGCGATGGAGGAGGGGTATACCCATTTTAAATTTTTTCCTGCAGCGGCAGCTGGCGGTATCCCTATGTTACGTTCTATTCATGGTCCATTTCCTGAGGTTCGATTTTGTCCAACCGGTGGAATAAATGCAGAAAATTATAAAGACTATTTAGCATTATCTAATGTTTCATGTGTTGGTGGCTCCTGGATAGTTCCTGATGATGCTATTAACAGGAGTGATTGGGAGTTGATATCTAATTTATGCCAGAGGGTAAATACGGCAACTATTTGTTAATTAAAATCGTTTGTGTGATGGGAAATAGATAATTAAAAGGAGTATTACATGGCTTGGTTAGTTGCAATAATAGGCTCAGTTGCAGGTTTTTTATTTGGCTACGATGAGGGAATTATTGCCGGATCCCTGGATTTGGTAAAAAATCATTTTGATCTTAATGCAACTCATATAGGGGTTATGGCCTCAGCCTTACCATTTGGCGCTTTATTTGGGTCTATGATTATTGGAATGTTTATGGCGACAAAAGGAGCCAGACGATTTGGTCGTCGTACCTTATTATCCTGTGCCGGATTTCTTTTTTTCTTCGGCGCTTTAGGAGCAGGTCTTGCGAACTCTATAGCAATTTTAGTGCTATCGCGTCTTGTTTTAGGTCTTGCAATTGGTATGGCATCAGTTCTTACTCCGTTATATTTAGCTGAAACTGCTAAAGGTGAAGCCAGGGGTGCTGTTGTAGCTATATATCAATTGGCGATGACAATAGGTATTGTCTGTTCCTATTCGGTTAATTATTTGCTTATCGAGCATCAGGCCTGGCGTGCCATGTTTGCCTCAAGTGCTTTACCTGCTTTAATATTAAGCATTGGTATCTTATTTATGCCTGAATCGCCCCGGTGGCTATGCAGTATTGATAAACGTGATGCTGCAAAGCGTTCATTAAAGAGATTAAGGAATAATAATAATATTGATCAGGAGTTGATGGACATTGAGACAACTTTAGCGAATGAACCAAAGCAAGGGAGCTGGTTATTGTTGTTTAAAAGACCATTATTACCTGTTTTGCTGTTAGGAACGATGTTATTTTGTCTGCAACAATTAAGTGGAATAAATGTGGTGATTTATTTTGCTCCCGAATTGTTTAAAAATTTAGGTTTGAATAGCGCAACTGGCCAAATATTAGCAACTATGGGCATAGGTCTGGTTAATTTATTAGTCACCGTTATTGCAATTTTATCGGTTGATAAATTAGGACGACGTAAATTATTACTTATTGGATTTGCTGGCACCTGCCTTAGCCTGTTTGCATTATGCCTCTTTTCCCTTAATCATGTGGCAGGAATGGCTTATCTGTCAGTAATCTGTTTGACCGTTTATATTTTCTCATTTGCAATTAGCGTGGGCCCAATTCCTCATATTGCTATGGCAGAAATTTTCCCATTACATGTCCGTGGCGCAGGGATGGGCCTGTCCGCTATGAGTAACTGGACATTTAATACCATCGTGATTTTTAGTTTCCCTCTTTTGCAACATACCTTGGGGATTGAATACACTTTTGGCTTATATGCCATTATTTGTTTCCTGGGCTTGATTTACACTTATTTATACATGCCAGAAACTAAAAATATTAGTTTGGAACACATTGAGAATTACATCATGTCGGGAAAACCCTTGCGTTATTTAGGACGCGAAGAAGATCTTCGAGATGAGATGACTAAAACGAAATCTTCGTTGTTACCGTCTAATTAGGAATAATTAGATATGTTATTCGTATCTCATATTAGACGGAATGGTAATATGGGACATGAAATGGCACCTGTTGAAATTGATAAATTTCCCGTAATACGCTTTGCTATTACGGGCTACAAAAAAATCGTAGCCCGTATTAGACGAAGTCGTAATACGGGAGTTGCAAGACACTTGCTGAGCTTGATAAATGCTCCCGTAATACGCTTTGCTATTATGGGCTACGAAGAGGAATAGCCCAATTCTATATATAACTAACTTGCCTATTATTTTTTAAGAAATGAAATTCCGTAATTTAAAGGATCTATCTCAAGATACTCTGCGATACTTTGACCGATATCTGCAAAAGTATCGCGTCGTCCGATAAAACGACTCCCAAGACCAGGTCCATAAACCAGGGCGGGAATGTGTTCGCGAGTATGATCCGATCCAGGAAGAGTGGGATCGCATCCGTGATCAGCGGCAATAACCACTAAATCATCAGGCTTTAGTAAAGCATCAAGCTCAGGCAAACGTTTATCAAAAAGCTCCAATGCATGAGCGTATCCTGCCGTATCACGTCGATGCCCGTAAGAGGAATCAAAATCCACAAAATTAGTAAAAACAAGACTTCCTGCGGGCGCAGTATTCATTGCAGCAAGGGTTGCATCAAACAAAGCCATATTACCATCCGCTTTAATTGTTTGAGTTATTCCCTGATGCGCATAAATATCCGCAATCTTACCTATCGCAATTACTTCCCGCCCTGCCTCTTTAAGATAATCCAATAAAGTATGTTCGGGAGGTAAAGTTGCATAATCTTTCCGATTTGCGGTGCGCTTATAAGAGCCGGAAGTTCCGGTAAAAGGACGGGCAATAACCCGACCAATTTGGTATTCATCAACTAAATCCCGAGCTATGGCGCACACGTCGTAGAGTCGCTGCAAGCCAAATGCTTCTTCATGAGCTGCGATTTGGAATACACTATCGGCTGAGGTATATACTATAGGTTTACCCGTGCGAAGATGCTCATCACCTAACTCTTCAAGGATGGTCGTGCCAGAAGCATGCTTTTCACCCAAGACACCTGGTAAACCCGTTTTATTAAGGAAAGCCTCAATTAATTCGGGAGGGAAACACTTGGGATGATCCGGAAAATAACCCCATTCAAAAGTCACAGGAACGCCACCGATTTCCCAATGACCACTTGGTGTATCCTTACCCAGGCTTTGTTCTACCGCGTACCCATAATAACTCTGCGGTTCGGGTAAAGAAGATAAATCCACAAAATTTAAGCCAGAGCTGGCTACAGCAGCATGATACAAACCACGTTTGGCTAAATTGGGAAGTGTTAATGGTCCCTGACGATAGGCTGTATCACCCTGTCCACGTTCACAAAACTCATGAATGTGAATAAATGTATTAGCGCCCTCGTCCCCATAGGATGAGGCATCAAGACTTGCACCAATACCAAATGAATCCATTAATAAAATACAGACGCGCCCCGAGCCCCTCATTGCTCAACCTGTTGGCAACGAGTTTCTCTTAAACCAAATAGCATAAAATATGCAATTAATAATCCTAAGGGCAATATCACTGCTGCATATTGATAGGCAGCCAGATTGTAAACAGGAATACCATCGATTAGATGCATACCACCCTGTTTTGTTAATAAGGTGCTGAATAAATTTTGATAAACAAGGTAGCCCCCTTGAGTCAAAATGGATATGACACTCACTGCAGTCGCAGTCATCATGGGAGAACTACTCTCTGCGACAAGTGCATAACTAATTACTTGTGCTGAAGTAAATAACCCTAATAAAAAGAATAATATCGTCATCTGCGATACTGAAACTGGCAAATAAAGAATAGCAACCAAGGTAAGCATAGAAGCAAGTACCCCAATTTTCATGGGCAAAATCCTTAACCCTGCTTTGTCAGATATCCATCCAACTAAAGGAGCGCCTATGATTGCACCAAAAAATAACATCCCATTTATCATTGCTGCCTGTTCAGCCCCAATACCTAAACGTTGCTCCAGATATAAAGTTCCCATCATTGCACCAAAAACGGCAATGGCCATATTCATCAAACTTGTGTAAAACGCAGCTCGTAAATACTGAGGATTTAAATAAGCCTTTTTCGCGGCCACCAGAACCTGAATAGGCTCTCCTTCTTCTTTCACCGCAACTTCAGGCCTCTCTTTAATCCAAAAGATCATAAATACCAACATGACCAATCCCAAAATACCCACGTCCTGCACGGCCTGACGCCACCCGACGTAAGCTACCAGTTTGGTTAAAGGATATTGCGCTAACATTCCTCCAGTCATCGCTACAGTAACTATAGCACCCGTAACTAAAGCCATTCGCTTAGGAGGGAACCAATGTGATGCTAATCGTACCGGGCCGAGAAAACAAAAAGCACTACCAATCCCGGTGACAAAACGACAAAACAAAGCAATATAAAAAGAATGCGAAAAAGCGAGAATAAAAGTACTCACCACACAAAAAAACATAGCGATTAATATAGTATTTTTGATTGAAAATCGATCTAGAACCATGCCGGCAATAAATAAAAAGATAACATTAGATAAATAATAAATACTGGATAAATAGGCCATTTTATCTGCCTGGATATGATAATCCTGCATGATATTTGCGGCTATCGATGCAAACATGTTCCCTTGAATAAACTCATAGAAGAAAAACATTGTTGCGGCAAAACACACAAGCCAAGGTAACAATGAGGACTTAAAATCATCATAAACATTTAAATTATCCACTGTTTGCATCACTAACCTACTCCTCAACCTTATCGTTTGCAGTATGTTTCACGTGTCATTAACACCGCGATTAAAGCTGCGATTGCCGCAATTGGAAATATCCACATTGCAAATTGGAAATCAGCAACAGAATAATTTATTCCTGAAGCAGTTGCATGATGACTCATTAGCCATCCAAATAATACCTGACCCACGCCACCACCACCCATAATAATCACAGATGCTATTCCTGTTGAAGCACCAGTATTATCTGCAGGATTACTTTCCGCAATTAACGGGTAGGAAATTACCTGGGTGCTGGTAAAAAATCCTAAAGCAAAAAACAGGATACTCAAAGTTACTGAGGATAAGGACATATCCAGAAACAAGGGGATAACCGTTATTAATGTAGCGGCCGCACCTATGATCATTAAAGGTTTGCGTCGTCCTTGCGTATCAGATAACCATCCTACAACAGGACAACCAATAATACTTCCTATAAATATCATACTGACTACATTACTTGCAGCAATCTCAGATAAACCATGCACTACCTGGAGATACGTCGCCCCCCATAAAGCACATAAAACCATAATCGGCAAATTTAAAAAAGATGTAAATAAACCGGCAAGCCAATTTTGTGGATTAGATAAAGCATTGATAAAACCAGGAAAAGGACTTCCCTGACTGACTTGACTGCGAACAGGGGCACCAATGGGTCTGTCCTGAACAATTAAATAAATCCAGAACAGTAAAAGAGCACCCACCGCACCATCGATTAACAGAGCCTGGCGCCAGCCAAACAATTCATTAAGATAAGCGAATGGAGTATGCGCCATCATGCCCCCGATAAAGGCCATAGTTACTAAAGAGCCTATAACCAGAGCTTGTCTTCGGGGAGGAAACCAATGTGATACTAAGACGATACAGGATAAAAAGCAAAACGCATTTCCTATACCGGATAAGAAGTGAAAAAAGGATGCAAGAAAAAATGAACTAGTTAACGCAAAACCTACGGTACCTATGACACAAACCATCATAGCGGTAATAATAACGGTTCGAGTTGAAAATCGATCCAGAATGATACCAGCAGGGAGAAGAAAAAGAATATCTGCCCACAAATAAGCACTGGACATCCAGCTTAATTGCGTGGCATTCAAATGAAATTCATCGCGCAAGGGTTGATTTATAACATCAAAAATATTTAATTGAAAAAATTCATATAAAAAGAAGAGACCAGCAGAGAGGCATACAATCCATGCCATCAAGTCACCACGAGGTACAAAAACCCTCGAATCCACTGCGGCAGAATGTGACACTGTTACTCCTAAATCAAGGTCTAAAAGTTGCGGCAAATTATATCAAATTTTAAAGTAGATTGGTATCTTTATTGAACAATATATTATACTGATGTTTGAAATTTGCTTCTTTACGCTTGAAATGAAGACGACATACAGAAATATAAGACTCATTTCCTCCAATCAAAACCTGCTCCCCTTCATCCAGTACTTCCCCATACTGATTAATTCTCACATTCATAGTAGCTTTGCGTCCGCAATGACAAATAGTTTTTAATTCCGCAATTTCATCAGCCCAGGCTAAAAGAGCCTGACTTCCAGGAAATAGCTCTCCTTTGAAGTCAGTCCGTAACCCATAAGCCAATACGGGGATGGATAGCTGATCAGTAATTTCTGTTAATTGAAACACTTGGTCTTTGGTTAAGAATTGCGCCTCATCAATAAAAACGCATGCCAAAGGGGACTTGTTATGTAACAGTAGCGCTATGTCATACAGGTTATCTGCTGGGTTAAAAATTGCCGCCTCTTCTGATAAACCAATACGTGAAGTAATAGTCCCCTGAGCAAAACGGGTATCTATCGAGGGAGTCAGTAGTAGTGTAAGCATGCCTCGCTCTCGATAATTATGACTCGATTGCAATAAAACGGTGCTTTTGCCTGCATTCATTGCTGCATAATAAAAATATAACTTCGCCATAATCTGCATTGCCGGTACAAAATCGGTGTACTTTACTATGGGATGAGCTGAGAAACCACTCCAATACTGATAAGTAATGTGTGTATGGCGCATGTTGGCTATTTATTAACCTAATGGTGCAAATAAAATTTTATGCAGATTAGATTTAGTGATGACACTTATCANNTAATTCTTTTACTCAATTTGGCGTATCATTTTATAAAATCAACTTTATAAATCCCTAACCTATTGAATTGAAATCCATTTTTATCACCACGATTTGTATAATGAAAATACATGACGAATGAGATAGTTTAGTTTAAACTGAGTTCTGTAAATTACTTACATCATCCATTTATGGAATATTGGAGGTTAACATGACGTTTGAGTTTAAAGAGTTCGAAAGTTTAAAAAAAACATTTAATGATGATTGGGATGTCATTCGCAGAAATGAGCAAATCAATAAAGCTGACATCGAGGTGGAATTTAAATTAATCGATGCGACTATTAATGATATTGAACAGAAAATAAAAAACCTGAAAAAAAGTAGCCCTGAATACATCGAAAATATGGAAAAAATGTATGCGACGGTACTACTCGTTATAAATCATCTTGAAGTTCACCAACCTAAGTTGAACAAAAATGTATTAAAATGTTTGAATAATACTTTGGGTATCACGGAGCAAAAAAAACCCCAACCCCAGGAATTGTTAAATTGGCAACGAAAATTAAACCAATTATTTAACTGTTCTTTCATCGAAAATAATCCCTTGAAAGGTTTTAAAGATCAACATACATACAGTCACATCGATAAAAATAGGCTTATAGAATTTTATAAGTTAAATTATGTCATGCAGGAAAAATTATTCGCGAAAATAGAATTATCATTGGATAAAACATGTGAGTATTCGTCTTCATTTCAATCGATCGAGTCTCCTAAAGAGTTTAAAACTACTTATACGTCTTTTGAAGACTTTGAAAAAGCAATCAATACTTCGATTAATACGATAATTGCCAAGAAAAACAAATTGCACTGGTATGAATTAGATAGAAAAGAGCAAGTAGGCTTAATTAAAGATATTATTAACATACTCAAAAGCCTACCTGTAACTAATAAGGGCTCTAAGAGCAAATCGAGTATGTTTGAAAGTGACCAAATTGTTACATTATTAGGGCTTTCATACATTATCCGTGGGGGAATTAATATTGAATATAAAAAAGATATTTTAAGTAAGGAAAGCACAAAGACTTTTAGATTTCTAAATCTAGGTGGTTCTGAATTACATCACGAATTAACCATGTGCTTAGGAATAGAGGAGAATTTCGAGGAAATAGATTATTGTGTTTCACGTGCAAAAAATTTCCTGAATTACCTGCTAATCACTCCTGGTAAAGATGGAGCAAGTGATTCAATTAAACTGGATAGAAAATTATTTGAACATATTAATATATCTTTTCCTGAGCCAAAATCTGAAAAATCAGGTGAACATGATAATAAATCTGTTTCTAATCCGAAATCAGACCCTATCTCTTTTATTAAAAGTATTATGAACTTAGCTAATCATATGACAACGCATATCCGTAGCATCGCTTTAGATAATGCTGTAAATGTAAAACAAACTAAACAAATAGAATCAGACAAAGTTAAAGAAAATAATAACGTTATGGATGTACCGGAGCCTAAAAGTAATCCCGTACAAACAACTTATCATACACCATCAAATAGTGAGGAAGAGCCTGAAACAGCTACTCTTCGAGTTTAGTAAGGTTAAATTTTTATACCGTGGCAAGTGTCACGGTAAACCTATGAATAAGAATATGGTGTATTAACACTCTTCAAGGTAGTGTTTAAATAACTGTGT
>DEHS01000087.1 GCA_002352055.1 Legionellaceae bacterium UBA2794 | reverse complement strand
ATTAGCTAATTGCCGATTTTTCTATTCTCGACGAGAGGGTTTTCTAGAATGCCAATCATAGTATCCACTAAGTTAAAATCGACTCGATTCTTCCTATGGCGTACCTCACTTTGATTCCTTCGCGAATTACGCAGCCGCCTTTTTTAGAAAAGCATTCTCTTCAGCAAGCCGCGACCTCTCTCTCTTTAACCGCGCCGGCTTTGCTTGTTGTAATTTTTGTTCTCAAGGGAATCACCACTTTTTTGTCGCTGCTCCTTCTATGAGTATAAAAGTGATTCGGCCAGACCAAGAATCTTTTGAATGCCATCTTTTGCTATTCGCTCAAGGGCTTGGTCTTTAAACTGGGGGGCTATATTTCTTTCTGATTACTTTTTGTTCTGGATTGTTATTGTTCATATTTCACCTCTGCTTTAGATTTACTCTCTTAGAAGGGTGTCCGACATATTAGGGCAGGATCAAAGAGGAGCAGCCTAATTTCCCAGCACACCGCTCAAGCCCTCTTAAGGCTGATTGACTTCAGCCAATCAGTACAGTTATTGTGGCAGTCTTATTTTCTTATCCATTTCCCGCTTATTGAAGTACTCTTTAAAGCCAGGATCAAATGGATTGGCTTCGGCTTTCACTTTTATATGACGCCTTATGCGTGTCTGATTCTCGTTTGAGCTAAAGCGGTTTCTTATTTCCCTCTTTGTTTTTTACAATGCAATGAAATCGCCAATTGTCGCCAGCAAGTGTCGTGAAGTATTTGCGAAAGATCCAATGCTTGCTTTTTCTGGTCTGTCTTTTCAGGTACCATTTTGATTAATCAAAATCCAAAAATAATGGGGAGTGATCTGAAACTTCATCATTCATTACGGTAAAATGGTTCACTTTAATTTCAGGTGAAGTAAGGATATAGTCGGCAAATTTTTCTTCTTTTGTATAAAAACGAGTGCGCGTTGAACGAAATTTATTTTTGGTAATCAAATTAATCATCCCTTTTTCAAGCAACTCCATGCTGACCGTATCCGGTCTTAGGTTAAAATCACCGCATAAAATTTTAGGGGTGTTGATGGTATCCATAAATTGACGTATACGTTGTGATTGGCAAATGCGCTCTGGATTGTCTTTTTTTCCTTTGCCATTCCATAATCCGTGCATATTTAAAATAGAATAAATTTTATTGTTAAAGGAGCATTCAATCCATTGCAAATTACGGCTGTGATTATGGCCAATACCAGGATAATGTTGCTTTTGATGAATATTAATTTCACCTTCACCAATAATATCAATATGATTTCTGATTAACATGCCAATGCCGTAAACATTTTCGACAGCAGGTTTAAAGAAAGCCTGATGATCCGGTAATAATTTTTGTAAATCAGAAAAGATATTAAGACTTAGCTCTCTTTCTTTATCGCTGACGGTGCGATGCGCATTATTGTATACTTCTTGTAAACAAAATATATCCACTTCTTTGTGTTCATGGATGAACTTGAGTAAAGGATTTCTTAAATGCCCACCCCAGATATTTAAAGTGATTAATTTCATCTCTTAAATTTCCTTTTAAAGTTCGCTTATATCTGGCAAAAGGCAATCTCCATGGGTATGGTTTTGTCTCTGATTTCACGAGCAGTAGTCAATTCATAAAGTCTTATAGTCAAACTGTGATGGCCCAATTGTAATTTAGGAGTTATACCTAATAATTTATCCATTTTTAATAATATTAAATGGTTTACTAATTTAGGGGAAATGCTATGTTGATAAAATCCGTTGGTGGCGACAATGGGAATGTACTGAGTTGACTCACGTAATAAAGACAAATAAATAGTGACCGTATCCTCCAGATCTTTTAAACAGTTCACCCATTGATTAATCGTTTTTTGTCTGATTAATGGATCAGAATCAAACCATAATACCAGGTGAGGTGAGTTAAACTCACATTCTTTGGTATTGGGATGATGAATTTGTCGGAGCGTTTTTAAAAACTCATCCTCGTGAATTGAATTACTGAAACGACCTGGAACGTGATTTAAGATATGTATTTGAGAGGCCAATTTATCAAATAACGCTCCATTATCAGGCATTTGTGGTTTTTTTAAGACATGTTCAATTCGAATCAATTCTTTAATAAAACGACTTTTAAGCTCTGGCTTTTCAACTATATCGATAATTTCTATAATATTTTTTAAAGCGAATCGATGAATTACCTCATGTGATTCATGACATGCCTGATTTATCGTTTTAAAAAGGAATTCAAGTCGCAAAGCTATTCTGGATAGAAAGTGCGTTGCTAGCTGAAAGGTTATTGCATTGTCATACATATTAAGGCCATCCTTAGCATTTTCCCGACCTCTGCACTGGTATTTTTAAGCTTATCGAATGAATAAGAAGCACATTAGCAGCTATTCTGGATGCCCCAAAATACTAAGTGCGAAGGTTGGTTTTTCGTTAGAGTATCATAAAAGATATTGAAAATAAAAGAATTTACCTTATGTTATAGTGACTGATTTATTTTGTTTTTAGGCTATATCATCGCAGAGTGGGCTTATCATCAATCCTGTGTTGTAACATGATCGCTCTTGGCTTCGACCAAAGCTCATCACTGAGCATAAGTTTAACCATTGCAACCTCGTTTTATACTTACTATCAGACTGTTATATTATGATTTTGCTCATATTAATCAACGGATTAATATTTTTAATTCAGCATTTTTAACTTAAGCATCTCCTGGATGCTTCGGACAAGCCGAGGGACATAGGAGGGAGAAGTAATTGTCAACACACCTTAGTTAAGTAACTAAAAACCTACGTTCCGAGATTTAGTCGCGGTCTATGCCAAATAAGTGCTTACCTCTGGTTTGGGGCAGTTATCTTCCTGACTTTTATTGATGCAAAATAGGCCGTGATTTATCAGAGCTGCTTCGGAAGTCCTCTTTAAAGGGCCTTGTACCTTAAATGAATCAGTGCATTCCAGTAACGTTTGCGTCATTGCCTTTGAGGAATCGGCACCATGTTTCCCCTCGATAAACTGATAATAGAGATTGGGTTTAAACTTTAATAAAGCATCGACTAACTGTCTGGCAAAGATGGGAGGTGCTTCCGTATCTGACATACCTTGAATAATACGCACATCAATGGATTTAAGATTAATTAATAACTCATTGGCCAAAAGATTAAACCCGTGATATGCCTGTCTAAAAATGATGCTTTCAAATACAGCATGGGTTCGATCGCTTAAGTCTATTTTGTCTGGGATACGCCGCAAACTATCTAAAGACTCCAGAGTAGGTTCATCATTAAAACGTTCAAATGCTGTCCATAAATATTGAGCGTTACTATCATTTTCATTAACGCAGAACTGATAATAAGTTTCCATCAGGTTTTCTGGGGAATCAGGGTTAATTATTACACCTTTTGATTGAGCATAAGAATTTAAAACAGCTAAAGCCTCAGCACCAGATTCAGGAAAACGCTCTTTAATAATTTGGGGATCAAAATACTGGCTCATTTCTTCGGGTTTATTTAAAAATATGCCATAAGCGATAACACCACTTACCGCTTTTGGGTACTTTGCCGCATAATATAAAGAAAGTGTAGAGCCCCAGGAACCACCGAAAACTAACCATTGCTTAATCCCCAGTGCTTCCCTTAGCACTTCAAGATCGGCTGCCATGTCATCAATGGTGAGCGCAGAGAATTGTGCAGGGTCCGTATCCAAAGATTTAATTGAGGGAAATGATTTACCTGTTCCTCGCTGATCATAAAGAATGATATTAAAATACTCAGGATCAAACCATTGACTGTCTTCCGGGGTTGAAGAGCCCCCAGGTCCGCCATGATTGTAGACAACCGTAGGCCCATTTACGTTACCACGTTGTTCATAGTAAATATACGTATTGTTAGCGACTTTAACTACTGCTGATGAACGAAGAGGGGCAATAGCATATTTATCAGGTGGGGGCATATATTTCCTTAAATCATACTTTAAACTGGTGATTCATCCGGTATTCTACCTGCGTTAATTTCATTGTCTACAGGAGTATCGCGCCGGTGATTTTTATCGAGGTAGAGAGCTGCTAGCCTCGTTGAGATATTTCTCGTGCAGGCTGTCGATTTCATCTTTTAAATCGGCAATATCGCCATCATTTATAACCACATCATCCGCTAATTTAAATCGCTCCTTTAACTCAGGTTGCGACATGAGGATGGCATTGGCATGAGTTGCGCTGCATTGATCGCGAAGCATCACCCGTTTTATTTGGGTAGCCAAAGAGGCAGTAATAAGAAGAACCCGATTAAAATAAGGATAATGATCCCTATCTGTCAATAGAGGGATTTCGATAACACAATAAGGCGAAACACATAATTTAATTTTTTGATGAATCTGCGCACGAATTAATGGATGGAGTAAATTTTCAAGCCAAAGCCGCTCCAAAGAATTATTAAAAATCAATTCTCTCAATACGCGACGATTCAGTTGTCCTTCATCATTGAGCACCCCAATCCCAAAATGAGTGACTATTTCTTTCAAAGCCTGAGAATTTTTAACCGTTAATTCTTTTGCTATATGATCCGCATTAATTACATCAATACCCAGATCAGTAAAAATTTGTGCCACAGTACTTTTACCGCTTGCAATATTACCCGTCAAACCAACACAATAAATCATTAGAGAGCGGCCCCTTCGTTAAAGTTTCTACAGGTGACAAAATTGAGATAGCAGGTCTCAGGAACTTGGCTATTGGCCATACAATAATCTTTAGCAGCAAACGCTGCATCATCCCGAAGGGTGTAAAAGTTGCTTTGCCAGGCTATCGCCTCTCTGTCTATTGCGGTGCATCTCCATTGGGGACTAATACTGATACCTTGGTTAAATCCTTCGCACTCATTAATGGAAGATTTACAACTGGCAGGATTTTGACTTTCTTTTTTACACATTTCATAGGCAATATTAAGTGCCATTTTTTGATATACGTTTCGCGCAGACCATTGCTTACTCTGATTATCATATGTGGTACATTGCCAATAATTCCCTGGTGTCATCGGGGCGGCAATAATTGTGCTGATCGGCATCAGGATTAATAGCACGAATACTAAATTATGTTTAAGGCTCATTGTTCTCTCCTTCTTAACAGCATATACAATTGAGTACTATCCAGTGCTTTAGAAAAATACCATCCTTGCAAGTACCGCACATTATTAGTTCTTAAATAATTCACTTGCTCACTGGTTTCAACACCTTCGGCAATAATGGTTAAACTTAACTGCTGAGCCATACGGATGATGGCATCATTTAATGATTCAGTGAGGGCTTTAGTTCCTATCGCCTGAATAAATAATTTATCAATCTTCAAATAGTTAAAAGGAAAATGTTGTAAGTAATTAATACTTGCATGTCCCGTGCCATAGTCGTCAACTGCCAGGGAATACCCCTCTGAGCGCAGCTGATGCATTTTATCCGTATATATATAATCATTCTTATTCAATAAATCCCTTTCTGTGATTTCAAATATTATGTTATGGGGTTTAATGTCATAATTTTTCATTAAAAGAGATAATTTTTTGAAAAAAGTGGGGTCGATAAAATGGAACGAGCTGATATTAATGGCCAGATGAAATTGAGGATTCTCCTTAAATATCAGAGCTGTTTCTTTAAAAGCAATCTCTGCAATTTGTAGGGTAATAGGGATTATTATCCCTGATTGTTCTGCTTCATGTATAAAATAATCGGGCATTATTATTTGATGATAGCGGTCTTGCCATCTTAATAAAAGTTCCGCGCCAACATATGCTTTCATTTGTTGGTCGTAAACAGGTTGATATTCTGGATAAAATTCTTTATTCCTGACCCCAGATTTCATAACGCCATGGAGAGAGTATTTATGTTTAAACAAATTGCCAAGGACGTAACCGAGTAAATAAAAAAATGTTAAAATCCATAAGGTTAACAAGATTTGACTCAGCCATAAATTATAAATAAGGGTTTTTTGATTACCGACAACACCAACCAGTACTCCATTAATACTTTGTAAATTGTCGTTCACGGCAGCTATAATCGAATGTTTCCCAATCGGGAAAGAGGTTGGATTGCTTGGTACCCAAAAATGACGTTTATTCTGCTTAATTTCGATAATTTTTTGCTTCTGCATGGAATTATATAAAAAAACCTCGCTTACAAGATCGCTTGAAGTTCTCAATGCATTCTCAAATATCAAAGATTGAACCAGAATAGCCATAATATAATTGCCAATTTTTTGTTGCACCAGATACAGTGGATGATCAAATACAGGGAAATTGTAGGGACCACTTAAGCTGCGAGGATAAGGCGAAGTTGGTGTAACCAGTTCATGTTGCGGAAGAGTGGAGCAAATAATTTGTCTCTCTTTAGAACTAATGATTAAGGCAGAAATTTTGATGTCATTTAGAATGATGTGTTCCAAAAGCGATGCTAAATCCGTTGAGCACCTGGTAAGTTTCATGCCTGAGATGGGTAAAGTATAAACTTCTTGTAATAGATCTTCGATAAGCCCATCCACATTATTACTTATACTTGATGCAACTTGAGAGAGATCCCGGTAAATTCGCTTAGAATAAATCTGCTTATTAATGTATAAAGAGGTTAAAAGCACTGCAATAGTAATTATTACCCAAATTATTTTGAATTTTTTATAGGTAAATCCTGCCTGTTGCAATAGTTGATGCATTCTGGTGCACTTTTTTGTAAGCCGCCTCTATAGAGTTTAATGTTATTTCTGCTAATTGCCCAATTATTTCTATCTTGGTATTTAAGGGGGGAAGCCAGTATAAAGTGTTTCCAATAGGACGCAATAGAGCACCATACTTTAAAGCGTGTTGGGCTATTTCTTTTCCCAATCGTGCATGTCCATCATAAATCAGATCTGCGGCTACTACGGCACCTATACCACGAACGTTCTCAAGTTTGTTTGAATTCACAGCGACAGAAGTGAGGTGCTCTAGCATGGTTTTACCCAGAGCCTTAGATTGAGTAATTATTTCTTCTCTTTTCATCGTGCGAACAGTGGCCAAAGCGGCGCAGACTGCAAGGGGGTTGCCGCTATAAGTATGCGAGTGTAAAAAGGAATTACCACTTTGATAATCATCATAAAATAAATCATGTATTGAATTATCGATCATGACGCAACTCAGGGGTATTGAGCCTGAGGTAAGTCCTTTTGATAAACAGATCATATCGGGTTCAATTCCCGCATGATGAGAGGCAAGCCATTCACCCGTTCTTCCTAGACCCGTCATGATTTCATCGGCAATTAAAAAGATATCCCTTTTTTTGGCCCAGGCTGCCAGTTTTTTTAAAAAATCCGCACTATAGAGCAGCATTCCACCAGCCCCCTGAATTATCGGCTCCAGAATGATCGCGCAGGCATGCTCACTTACTGAATCTAATTGGTGTTGAACGCGACTCCAACAGGCTTCTGAATTGGTCCATAAAGGATCGGTTACGCCACTCACATAAGGTATATTCTCGATAAAATGACAGGTTAGGCTCAATGATTCGTAAGGCGCTTTATAGATCCCCAAATCACTCACGCTCATGGTAGCCAGGGTTTCACCATGATAACCATTTTTTAGGGCAATAAATTCTTTTCTGTTTTTATATCCTTTAATCTGTGCGCCATGAATGGCAAGCTTCATTGCAATTTCTACAGCACTGGAACCGTCACTGGCGAAAAATACATGTTGTTTTCCGGTAATTTGCGCTAATTCTTCGGCAAGTTCAACTAAGGCCGCATGAGTTGTATTGGCTCCAATTACATGTTCGAATTTACTCATTTGCTCTTGAATCGCAGCTAGAACAGCAGGGTGACCATGCCCTAGTGATTTACACCACCAGCTGGATATTGCATCAATTAGTTTTCCTTCATTGGTATATAAGTAACAGTCTTTAGCACTGTTAATAACCAGTGGCGGATATTGTTCAAAATCTTTCATTTGACTGCATGGATGCCACACATGGTTTAAATTGCGCGCTATGAGTTCCTTTACGTTGACCATTTTCAAATATTTTGGTTGACAAGTTTGCGCGTCACTTTATCATGTTCATCAATAAAAATAATAGGGGGCAGAGGTGAACGATTCAAAAAAAAACTGGACCATCGAGGAAATTTCAGTCATTTACCAACAGCCCTTTAATAATTTGCTCCACGAAGCACATTCCATACATTTAAATCATCATGATGCCAATTCGCTGCAATTTGCTACATTATTGAGCATAAAAACGGGTGCCTGTCCGGAGGATTGTGGTTATTGCTCTCAAAGTGGTCTTGCCAAGACCCATGTTGAAAAAGAACAACTCATGTCAGTTGATGCTGTTTTAAAGAAGGCACAGGAAGCAAAAGACAGTGGCGCCACTCGGTTTTGCATGGGAGCTGCATGGAGATGTCCGCCTGAGAAAGTCATGCCTGAATTAAAACATATGATTCAGGGAGTTAAGGCTTTAGGTTTAGAAACCTGCATGACTTTGGGCATGCTTAATCAGAAACAGGCATGTGATTTAAAAGAGGCCGGTCTGGATTATTACAACCATAATATCGATACATCACCTTCTTTTTACGAAAAAGTAGTTACCACGCGTCAATTTAGCGATCGAATAGATACGTTAAATAATGTGCGGTCAGCCGGGATTAACGTGTGTTGTGNNGGCCGATCGGATCGAATTCTTGCATACATTAGTCAATCTTGAGTCACCACCCGAAAGTATCCCAATCAATCGTTTAATTCCCGTTGAGGGTACCCGGCTTGCAAAAGCAGAGCAAGTAGAGGGTATTGAATTAGTGAGAACAATTGCCACGGCGCGTATTTTAATGC
Source organism: Legionellaceae bacterium UBA2794 (assembly GCA_002352055.1). Classification (GTDB taxonomy): domain Bacteria; phylum Pseudomonadota; class Gammaproteobacteria; order Legionellales; family Legionellaceae; genus Legionella. Next base: position 34,445 of record DEHS01000087.1, on the reverse strand, counting down.
CAGAGAGTATGATTCGCCTTACCGCGGGAAGAACTCAAATGAGTGATGAGTTGCAGGCGCTCTGCTATTACGCTGGCGCTAATTCAGTGTTTATAGGGGACCGATTATTAACTGAGGAAAACCCGCAACGCGACAAAGATAAGGCGCTCTTTAATAAACTTGGTCTTACAGAGTTGGTTTAATGGGTATCGCTGAGAAAATTCAGGCCTATAATGCGCAGTTAGTATGTCGCGGACTATTACGTACTCGAACTGTTGCAAATGATGGGCTGGTATCTTTTGAAAGCAATGATTACCTTTCATTAAGAAACAATGCTCAGATAGCAGAAGCATATAAACAGGGTTATAAACTATTCCCTGCGGGAAGCGGTGGCTCGATGTTTCTTGCAGGATATCATTCCTGCCATCAGGATCTGGAACAGACGTTTGCCCAATTACTCGAAGTAGATGCTTGTATTATATTTTCGTCCGGCTATGCCGCTAATCTGGCTGTGACTGCGTTGCTTGGTGCAATTGATGCGCATTGTCTTATTGATAAGGGTATTCATGCATCGGTTTATGATGGACTCGCTTTATCCGGAGTCAGTTTTTCCCGGTATAGACATAATGATGTGAATGACTTGACCAGAAAACTGACGCAATCAGGTGCAGATGCGGTTATGACTGAGGGAATTTTTAGCATGAGCGGCCAAATTGCTCCTCTATTGACCATTTCCGCTTTATGCAATATGAATAATGCCATGTTAATTGTTGATGAAGCACATTCCTATGGGGTTTTGGGCGAGAATGGGAAAGGATGTGTGGCTTCCTGGGGATTATCTCAAAATGATGTTCCTTTGCGGATCATACCCTTTGGTAAGGCTCTTGCTGGTCAAGGAGCATTGGTTGCTGGGCGCATTGATTTGATTGAAGCATTGTTACAGGCGGGGCGTTCGCTTATTTATTCAACCGCCATAAGCCCTGCGCTCTGTTATGGACTATTAAAAACGGTTGAATTGGTTGCTGCTGCGGATGAGAGACGAGAGAAACTCAATTCTTTAGTCTGTCACTTTAAAGAGCAGATTGCCTCATCACCATTGAAGTGGACGATTTCAAATACACCGATCCAACAACTACAATTAGGGTGCCCCCATAAAGCCATGCGCTATGCCCAAGCTTTGCGTACTAAAGGTTTTGGCTGTTCCCCAATTCGTACACCGACTGTTCGTGTTCCTGAGACAGGATTACGTCTGATTTTGAATTACACACATCAACCTGAGCAAATTAATGAACTATTCAAACAATTGCATATCCTCCATGAACGTCAATATTTATAATGAAGGGAGGGGAACTCCTCTAGTTTTCTTTCATGGCTGGGGATTTGATGGCTCTATTTGGCATAGTTTATTGCCTTATTTAATTAAATCATACCATGTGTATCTCGTCGATCTACCCGGCTTTGGTTTAACCCCAATGATGAATTGGGATGAATTTAAATCTGATTTATTAAAAAAATTGCCAACCAACTTTGCTTTGGCAGGGTGGTCTTTAGGTGGATTATACGCGACGCGTCTTGCAATTGAAGAGCCTGCCCGAGTTTTGAAACTCTTAAATATCGCCTCATCACCGCGATTTCCTACCGATGATTTATGGCCTGGCATAGCGCCAAATGTATTTACTCAGTTTTTCTCAAATTTAAGTCGTGACAGTAAACAAACGCTCCAAAATTTTCTTTTATTACAACTTCAGGAGAATAATGTCAGTTTCTCTTTAGGGATTCCGCCTTCTGAATCGGGGCTAGCCTCAGGTTTAAATATCTTGCATCGTTGGGATTTGAGAGAGAAATTAAAGTCAATTAACATCCCCGTATATTATATGTTTGGGCGATTGGACTCCATCACGCCTGTGAAAACAATGAATGTAATGCAAAGTCACTACCCTGATTTTAAATATAAAATCTTTAACAAATCCGCACATATGCCTTTTTTATCTGAAACTGATTTATTTATAACGGAACTGACAGGATTTATTCAATGAAACGCTATTTTATTACGGGTACAGATACAGATTGTGGTAAAACTTATGTAACCTCTGAACTGCTTCATTATTTTGCTCAATCAGCTGCAATAAAACCAATTGCTAGCGGATGTAGCACGGTTGACGGTCATTTAATTAATTCTGATGCCTTAAATTTGCAGCAGCTACAGGATTTAACTATGGATGTGATCAATCCCTGGCGATTTAAGGCCGCTGTCTCGCCACATTTGGCCGCAAATTTAGAGGGGAGTTCAGTAAATGTCAGTGAAGTGGTTAACTATTGCCTCAATCTTAATCGGCCTCGCGTTAAGCGACTCTTTATCGAAGGAGCCGGTGGGTTGATGGTTCCATTAAATGATCAGGAAACATGGATTGATTTTTTGCGTATGGCGAGAATCCCCGTGATATTGGTTGTTGGAATGCGACTTGGTTGTATCAATCATGCCTTATTAACTGATGCCGTTTTAAAATTGAATCAAATAGAATCTATTGGGTGGATTGCGAATTGTCTTGACCCTGAAATGATGTTGCTTGATGAAAATATAACTACGTTAAAAAATCATTTAAAAATGCCATTATTAGCTACTATTCCATATAGGGGATCTTTAAATAATCATCATCTGGATAAAATATAATTGAATTAATGATTTAATTCGTTTTGAACAACATTCTTGACATCGATCGAGACGGACTCCGCATTAATTAAAGCAATCCCCTCAAGCATCAATTGTTGTCTTTTATCATCATATTTTTTCCAGTTTACAAAATTCTGGGCAAAATGGGCGGCTAACGGAGGGTTTATTTTATCCAGTTTAATTATGATTTCAGCGACCAACTGATATCCTTTCCCTGACGCTTGATGAAACCCGTATGGATTACAAATAAAAGGCGTAAATACGGCACATACTTTATTGGGATTTTGCAGATCAAAAGCGGGGTGCTGAGTTAATGATCGCACAATATCAACAACATATTCATGATGTGCGGATGCCTGAATATTAAACCAATAATTGATACATTGGTTATTAGCTTTCCAATAATTATAAAATTCCTCATATAAAGTAATCACTTCGGGACAATTCATATCAGTGAGTATCGTAAGAGCAGAAATAGTCTCTGGCATGTTATGTCCTAATGCCTCATTAAATCGCTTAATAAGATTAAATTTGGTACGATTATAATCAGTATATTGAAAATATGAATAGCAAGCGTCCCTTAACTTTCTGATACCCGCTTCACGGATGTCGAAGATACTAAAATCGGCTGGTTTGATGTACTGATGATTTGTTATTTGGCCATATACGTTAAGCAGGTCATTTTTTAATTCATTGGCTATGGCGATACGAATCTTTTTAAGACCCTTAATTATCTGTTCAAAATTGGTATTGGGTAAGGATGCGATTAAGTCCTCTTCCGTTGGTAGTGCTATGATACGGGCTAATATCCAGGGATCAATTGTTTTATCATATAATATCGATCGATATGTAGCAAAAAATTCGGAAGGCAAAGAGTCAGGATCATAATCTCTTGAAGTGAGGAACTCTATGATTAGGGTCCTTGCTGCTTCATAACGGTTATAATGGTTGGTGTCGTATTGAATTAACACCATTAACTCATTTAATTCAACCTTATGCTTTATATACACTGGCGCAGAAAAGCTTCGTAATAATGAGGGAATGGGGCGGGACGAGATATCATGAAAATGAAACTCCATCGCTGGTTTATCTATAAGTAACGTATAATCAGATAATATTTCGTTACCCCAGCAGTCCAATAGTCCAATTACGCAGGGTATCGGACGTGATTTACCACCAATTACCTTTATTTTTAATGTATAAGATTTATTTTCTGAGTTGTATTCATCACTTATTCGGACCTCTGGAATTCCTGACTCGGTAAACCACGGTAAAAAAGCATTAATATTGAGTCCACTATAATCAGTTAATGAATGTAGAACATCCTCTAAAGTCACTGATTGACCATCATATTCCTGAAAAAAAAGCATCATCCCTTTATGAAAGTGTTCGCGACCAATGGTAAGCATGATCATACGAAATATATCAGCGCTTTTTTCATAAGCTGCGGCAGTATATAAGCTACGTACTGCTGTGTATGAATTTTGTCGTGGTGCACGTTCTTCCCGATTTTTTCCATCCAAAATTCGAATAAGATCGGTTCCAAACAGGTCTTCACGAAACAGTGCTGTTCTAAATGTAGTTAACCCCTCTTTAAACGGTAAATTAAACCAGTCCCTTATAGTTACTCGGTTCCCTGACCAATAATGGAAAAACTCATGGGCAACTACTTCCAAAACCCGCAACATTCCCAAATCGGTTTTAGTTTGTTTGCTGGCGTAAAGGTTAATCGTGTTAAATAAATTAAGTCCTGGGGGTTCTGATGCTCCTGAAGCATACTTTTCAACCCCAGCAATCATATGTTGTTTTAAATCACACTCTAGATTGAAAGTACGTTCATCCCAGGCCATTGCTGATTTAAGTACCTCTTTTGCAAATTGACATTGAGCGGTTGCATGTGCAGGAACATAAAATTCAAGTGGTAATTGGCGACCCGATCGGGTAGTAAAACAGGTTGCTGAGCGCTGAAGAGATCCTGCGACCATTGCAAATAAGTAACTAGGCTTAGGCACTTCATCTAACCAGGTCACTTTATGGTTACCATGTTCCAAATCCTCAGTGGCAATTAATTTACCATTGGAAAGCAAAACAGGGTAACGGTCTTTAGCGGCAATAATCACCGTGCGGTAAATCGCTTGGTTATCGGGTCGATCATGGCAGTAAAATACTCGTCTTAATCCTTCAGTTTCAGCTTTAATCAGATAGATACCTTCAGTTTCATATAGACCAAAAAGGTCCGAGTTTTCACCCAAAAGGGTGGTGGTTTTGACCGTGAATGGTTCATTTTTTGGGATGTTTTTAATAATTAAAGAGTGATCTGTTACCTCAAAGTCATCAGCATGTACTTTTTTATTATTGACTAATAGTGAAATCAGTAACATATTTTCACCATTCAGCTCTATATGAGCCACGTTTTGCGATGCAGCAGGATTTGGTGTGAAGACTATGAGCGCTTTGCACTGAACAGGTTTTTTAGTTAAATCAATTTCCAATGAAACGTTGCTCATCAAGTGGGGGGTCACTGTGTAATTTGAAAGTCTATACACTTTATTGAAGCTTTTTTTCATTGATAATCCTTTTTAAAGCTAAAGACAAACTTGAGTTACTACTTAAATAAGCGTGGAGATGGGAGAATCTTATTTATAACTCCAAAAAATTGCATAATATAAATCACGAAGCAGACTATTAAGATAAAATTACATATAAGACTAAGTAAGGGGTCCATAACGAGATATTGGACTATCCCTAGCAAAAGACCTATGATTACAATCATGAGCAATTCATTGAAATGAGTCATAAAACCCCGCATTTATGGTATATATTTAAGTCTAGTAGGGGATCACCTAATAGCAATTATTTGCTTTAAGTGTCGTAAGGATTCATAGTCAGAGGACAGGTCATGGGATTGTTTGCCAAACTCAAAAAGTATTATCAGGCTTCTGCTGAAAATAAAACTCAAATTCGTTTGTTTTTTGGGTTTGTAATCATTCCCATAATTGGTATGTCCTTATTATATGTTTGGGTAAGAGTCTTCTGGTTATAAGCGAGCTATTAGTAGGGCACTCCAATTCCATAAATAAGTTTAGTACCATCATGTGTCAAAATAAAATTTTGTTTCAGCATGGTTTGAATTAAGGAATTAGGAGTAGGGGTTAGTTGGTCAGGCCAATTAAAAAGCATGATGGTCAGGATATTTCGATGTTCTCCTTTAATGAGATCATATGAATTCTTTTTATCAGGGATCATACGGTAGGTTCTGCTATATACCTTATCCAGATAAGATTTAATTTTATTAACCGTGCGAATATCGCTGTTTTGAACGAGTCTTAAGCTCACACCAACTTCTACAATCACATCGTTTTCTGTTCGATTAATTATTTCATCGATATGGTCTCTAAAATAGTAGGTTATCCATTCGAACGAATGAGGATTTAATTCCTTTTGATAAAAACGGCTCGCGCTGATAATAAAATGTGTCATTCCATAAATTTTCGCCGAATATTGCTCGTTAGACAGTTGGTAATCTTTTTTGTTGGGAAAGATTTTTTGAAATTCATCAGCATAAGATTTACGTAAATCACTGATCCCCAAGTCATAGAGAAAATAAACATAATTGATCAATTGAGCGCCATATATTTTGATGTTCTTATGATCAAGAATGAAGTTTTGAAGTTCGAACTCCCTGGATTTCAGGAAGTTTATGGCAATAGAAGTATCTGGAAAAAGAGGAGTCCCCTGGAGATGATAGGAGTGTATTTTATTCGTTAAAATCAAAAGATTGAGATAATAGGCAATGTTGGGAAATTTCAGGCTTTTCTCCTTCCGGGATTTAGCTTTATCCGTATCTAAATCGCTTATTAATAACAGTCTTTTGTTTTCATTTTCCATGTAAGTCTTATTGTTTATATTCTTAACAAGATATTTATAACGTCCTGCAAGTAAATAAATATAGTTGATTATCGGGTTTAAATAGACCTCATTGTTAGTTAAAGCATACATACGAACAGCGAAATGTTCTTGCTGAATAACCGGAAGGGCATACAAATGGGATTGGTAGTTTTTTAAAATTCTTGCTCCAATATTTCCGTGGGATAATGTGCAAAAAAAAGATAAATATACAAACAAAAAACGCATCATGCTTATTAAATGTAATTAGTGCTGCAAATATTTGTAAAGTATTAACTATGTCAGGTTAAATTACAATTTATTTTAAGCTAATGATATTATTCACTTATTTGATATTTCACTTGGCGTATAATTTTTTGGCTTACTTGAAAGGAAATAAGGGTGCGTTCCACTTTATTAAATCTCAATTGATTTAGCACGATACACGATATCACGACCATTCTTTTTAGCTCTATAAAGAGCTTCATCAGCAGACTGAATTAAAAGCTCTGGCGTGTCTCCGTGTTCAGGAAAAGTGGCAACACCGCTGGAAATAGATATTTTTCTATGCTCATGTGCAGTAAACTGGAATTGATGGTTTTTAATCAATTTGCGAAATTCATCAATGCGTTTGACCGCATTCTCCAGATTACTTTCGTCCAGAATTATCAAAAACTCCTCCCCTCCATAGCGAAAGAAAAAATCAGTTTCTCTAAAAAATAGTTTGAGGAGGTCACCAATTTTTTCTAAAACAATGTCTCCGGCATTATGACCAAACTGGTCATTAATTAATTTAAAATGGTCAATATCGAATAAAATGATACTAAATTGCTTGTTATACCTTTTTGACTGCTCAATAAGTCTATACAGGGTGTCATGAAGTGAATGGCGATTAAAGAGTCCAGTTAGTGCATCAATAACTGATAAACGAAGATTCTCATGTTTTAATTTGATATTATTTGCTAAAGTTTTATAACCAGTTCGAATATCCACTGCCAGGTAAATACAATAAACCACGGTAAGAATAAATATTCCAATGAAAATCGTATTATTTTGGGAAATTTGTATTAACAGCCATATTAAGAAGGGAGCTAATGAGAATAAAAGAAAACAGCCGGCTGCGAGATAGCTTGCATGGAGGTTTTGTACCGAGGCACCGGTAATGCCAATGAGACCCATCATCACCAACGCTTGGTGTGCCATGTCATGTGGCATTAAAAGGCTGCTTATAATTCCTAGCATTAACGCCGTAATGCTGGAGCCTGCGATATAAAAATAGTAGTGATATTTAATCATGCTCAAATCGTTTTTAGTGGATTGGTACCATGACGTTGCAAAAATCCCACCAATTAAATTCAGACTGATTATTAGATACCACCAGACCAGATATCGGGTGTCCACTACTCCTAACAGAAAAATAAGCAGAATCGTTGCGTGCAAAAATATCGCAATAAGACCTAACTTAAGATTATTATACAGAATCTCGGTTAACTCCTTGAATATCGATTCTTCTACATCGTTCTTATCCATCCATTTTTCTGCCTTGAACGCAAAAGTACAGCATGTTATGCATATTATCGGCAAATATGAGTAAAACTTGAACTTTATTTTGTTCCTAAATCCAATTTAATATTCCAATGTATAATTTATACGTATAGGCATCTATTTCAAAAAACGCATCGTTTATTTTAAATGAAGATAGGAACTCTGGATAATTGCACCGATGTAAGTTTGTCATAGCCTTTCAAGGTTGGGTTCTTTTGACCCAATACCCCTTGTATCCAAAAACTTTAAATAGGCATCAAGATTCTTTCGTGTCTGAATTCCTTCAGATGAAATTAACTGGTTCCGGTGATATGACCTACTTACTATTTTTCAAGATAGATCCATATCAAAAAAGTCCAATAATTCCTTTTCTAGTTGACTTGATTGAGTGCTCTCATTTCTGTTTTTACTCGTGAAAAAATGGTATCTCTTTGGCACTATCAGTGGATTCATTGCTGGAAGAACGTTTTCTGGCGCTACCTGTAAATCAAAGTTATTTTCATCAATGGGTTCGATCGCAAATTTCTGTTTTTTAGGCTGGGGATGAGTTATGGGGGCTGCTTTTCTTTTTCTCGAGATTTGAGCTTTGGGCGAACTGGCAGCTTGATTAGATTGTCTTTTTGTTAAGGTGTTTTGTGAAATGTACTCGATAGGTATCATTTGCTGGGTCTCATTAGGAACAGTCAATGACTTCAGTAGGCCCTTTTTATTGTAAGTAGGATGATACTTTTCTAGCTGGGTTTGCCAGTCTTCCGGGAGTGATGCTGTATATAAATAGTCGCTGTCCATAGGGTAGACCCAAATCGAAGCACGCCGATGTAATGTCTGTTTCGTAATGCACTCAATCGTTATTATTTGACCGGTACTATCAGGGAATGTTAGTGTCTCTAGATAGCCTTTTTTATGATGAGTGGGTTGATAATTCTCTAGCCGGCTTTCCCAATCATCAGGGAAGGGGCCTTGATAAATCGTAGCACTACCTTTAGGGCAGACCCATACTGCCGAACGTTGGTATAACAATTGTTTAGTAATACGCTGAACCGTCACCACCTGTCCCTTACTGCCCGGAAGGGTCAATGTGTCCAGAAGGCCATTTTTAGTGTAAGTGGGGTTATACTCTTCNNATACTCTTCTATTCGTGATTGCCAGTTTTCAGGAAACGAGCCTTGATACAACCGGTCACTATCCCTTGGACAAACCCAGATCGGAGCTCTCTCTTTTAAAATCCGTACTGTGATGCACTCAATCTTTACCGTTTCCCCGTTACTGATAGGAAAAGTCAGTGTCTCGAGAAGGCCTTTTTTAGTATAGGTGGGCTGATATTCCTCAAGACGTGCTTCCCAGTCTTCAGGGAAGGGGCCTTGATAAATGGTGTCGCTGCCTTGGGGGTAGACCCATACTGCAGATCGCCTGTTGAATAGCTGTTTTGTGATGCACTCAACCGTTATCTGCCCATTGTCGCATTGAAAGGTGAGAGTCTCCAGGAGGCCGTTTTTATTGTAAGTGGGTTGATACTCTTCTATTTTGTTTTCCCAATCCTCAGGAAAGGTGCCCTGATAAATAGTATTACTGCCCTTAGGGCAAACCCATACTGCTGCACGTCTGATTAAGGCCTGTTTCCCGATGCACTCAACTGTCACCATCTGCCCCTTGCCATCAGGAAAGGTCAGTGTCTCCACGTAACCTTTTTTATGGTAAGTGGGCTTATAATCCTCTAGTCGGGTTTCCCAATCCTCAGGGAAGTGGCCTTTAAAAATGCTGCTGCTACCTTTGGGGCAGACCCAGACTGCGGAGCGCTGGTATAATACTTGTTTCGTAATGCGCTGAACCGTCACCATCTGTCCCTCTCCATCAGGAAAGGTTAAGGTATCCAGGAGACCTACTTTATTGTAAGTGGGGCTATAATCATCTACTCGGGTTTGCCAGTCCTTTGGGAAAGATCCTTGATATACAGTGTCACTATTTTTGGGTGAGACCCAAACTGCATCAGCACGCTTGCTTAATGCTATTCTCGTAATACATTCAATTGTAATCATCTGCCCTTTTCCATTAGGCAATGTTAGTGTTTCCAGTAAGCCTTTTTTATTAAAGGTTGGGCAATACTCTTCTATTCGGGTTTCCCAATCTTCCGGGAATGTATCTTGATAAATGCTAGCAGTACCTTTGGGAAAAACCCATACCGCGGCACGCTGTTTAAATGTGGATTTCGAAATGCACTCAATAGTTATTAATTGCCCAGTGTCCTCGCGAAAGGTGATTGTCTTCAGTAAGCCCCTTTTATCATATATGGGTTGATACTCTTCTAGCCGGTTTTTCCAATCTTCCGGAAAGGTTCCTTGGAACACAGTGTTGCTTCCTTTAGGATAAATCCATATTTCCCTCATTGTTTATTCACTCTTTTTTACGAAAAACCGCTCAATGCAGGTTCAAACATCAAATCATATAAATATGCCATAAAGCATTGCATTATTACCATCTATTGAATGATATTGATGATGCCTGTGAATTTAATTTTGTAATGATGTAAAGAAAATAGGATGTTTGATCGATTATTTCATAAATTTATAACTCTGGTTTTTTATATGGATGGTTTTATATTATCAAATATAACGAGGAAGCTTTTCAGTGTATTCAATGTGAGGTATTACCTGCTTTATTTCATGTTCGAAAATCAAAAAACATTAAGAAAATAATTACAAACTAATATTTTTTTCGCCATGATTAAGGTGGCAGAATCTTTAAACTGAAGTAACCTTGGAAGCAGGCAATTGATCTTTGTTTAATCTTTGCCTGGTCCTCGGGAACTTGCATCTAACTCATAGTACTATTCGTTACGATCTAATCCTGGAAATTAAAAAAATCCTCTAATTGGCTTTGTTTATCATTGTCATTGTCATTATTGTTGTTGTTCTTAACCCTACTTGAAAAGAAACCGTAATTGGTAATCCCCGTTTCAATCGATAAATTAACCCCAGGACGCGCCTTTTGCATAATGCAATCCATTTCATCTCCCATTTCCTGCTGCAGGTTTTGTGTTAAATCATTAGAGGATGAATATTCTTCAGTGAAAGTAGAACCGTTCATTATTTCAGATTCGTGCGTTAATTTTGGTTTTTTAGCCTTCGTATGAGAAGGGGGTTCTGCTTTTCTTTTTCTCGCGTTCTGAGTTTTGGGTGTACTCTTGGGGGATTCATTATTTTTCCGCTTGTTTAAGGTGTTTTGCGTAATGAATTCGATGGTCATCAACTGCTCATTTTCACCTCGAAAAGATAATGTATCTATGAATCCATTTTTAGTATAGGTGGGCTGATATTCCGCTAGGCGGGTTTGCCAGTCCTTAGGGAAGGGAGTTTGATAAATGGCGCTACTACCCTCGGGATAGACCCAGACCGAAGGGCCTCGTTTTTTAAATGCCTGCTTCGTGATGCACTCCACAGTGACCGTTTGTCCGTTGCTCACGGGAAAATTTAGTGTCTCCAGACGGTTCATTTTATTGTAGGTCGGTTTAAAATCCTCAATCTTGTTTTCCCAACCTTTTGGAAAAGGGTTCTGATAAATGGAGTTACTACCTTTTGGAGAGACCCATACCACGTCAGCGCGTTGATTTAATACGTGTCTTGTGATGTACTCAACGGTTACCCGCTGACAGTTGTCATTAACAAAAGTAAGTGTCTCGAGGAGTCCGTTTTTGGTGTAGGTCGGATGATATTCCGCAATCCGGTCTTGCCAATTTTCTGGCAACGATCCTTGATAGATGGTGCTGCTGCCTTTGGGGCATACCCAGATTCTCTCACGCTTAATCAATGCCTTCTTTGTGATACATTCAACCGTTACCATTTGTTCGTTGTCATCGAGAAAAGTAATTGTTTTTAGGACTCTTTTTTTAGTATAAACCGGTTGATACTTTTCTAAATGGGTTTGCAAGTCTTGCGGAACCGATCCTTGATAAACATTGTCGCTACCCATAGGGCAGACCCAAATAAGAGCACGTTCTTTTAATTTCTGTTTCGTGATGCACTCAATTGTTACCATTTGCTCGGTATCGTCGGGAAATGTCAGGGTCTCCAGGTGACCCTCTTTGTTGTAAGTAGGTTTATATATTCCTAGCTGGGCTTCCCAGTCTCTTGGAAACGTACCTCTGTAGATGACGTCGCTTCCTTTGGGGTAAACCCAGACCGCAGTACGGTGGGTTAATACCGTTTTCGAAATGCACTCAACGGTTACCTTTTTTTTCTTGTCACTCATAAAGGTTAATGTTTTTAAAAGACCTTTTTTGTTGAATGTAGGTTGATATTCTTCAACCCTGTTTTCCCAATCCTCTGGAAAGGTGCCCATAAAAAGGGTGTTGCTTCCCTTGGGGCAGACCCATACTTGTGCCCGTTTGATTAATGCTGTTTTGGTGATGCATTCAACCGTCACCGTCTGTTCGTCGGTATTACGAAAAGTTAGAGTTTTCAAGAGACCTTGTTTCGTATAGGTAGGATGATGCTCTTCGAGCCGGTTTTCCAAGTCTTCTGGGAAGGACCCTTGATACACCTTGTCGCTGCCTTCGGGGTATACCCATATGGCCTCACGATACATTAATACTGCTTTTGTAATACACTCAATCGTTATTATCTCGTTACTATCATTAGGAAAGGTGAGTGTCTCAACGAAATTATTTTTATTGTAAGTGGCGTTATATTCTTCCAGCCGGCTTTCCCAATCTTCAGGAAAAGACCCCTGATATAACCTGTCGCTGCCTCGAGGGTAAACCCATACCGTAGCCCGTTTGATACATGTTGCTTTCGTAATGCGCTCAACTGTAATCATCTCTCCTTCTTTGACGGGAATGGTAATTGTCTCCAAAAGGTCTTTATTGTAAGTGGGGTTATATTGTTCTAATCGGGTTTCCCAGTCATCAGGAAAAGATCCTTGATAAATGGTGTCGCTTCCTTTAGGGTAGACCCAAATTGTTGTACGATGATTTAATAGCTGTCTCGAAATGCGTTCAATTGTTATCACATTTCCATCGTCCCCTGGCAAGCTCAGTGTTTCCAAAAAGCCATTTTTATTGTAAGTAGGAGAGTATTTCTCTAGCCTATTTTCCCAACCTTCTGGGAAGGTACCCTTATAAATAATGTTGCTGCCCTTTGGATAAACCCAAATCTCACTCATGTATACCTCACTGTTTGCGCAAATAGCGCTCAAATTTGATTGAGCCTTATTTTAAACAAAATAGATACAATATCAACATCTGGTTAAAAAATAAATCATAACTTTGAAGTTCCTTTTTTAGTTTAGGGGGTTGATAGTCTTTTGTCCGACTATGTAACCACTGGGAAAAGATCCTGTCGTCCTAAGATGAGAATGAATAATAATCATCAGGTGCCTGCCAAAATTCTTCTTCAAATGAATTCTGTTGCGCATTGGTGTTATTATGATTGCTGGTAAAAAAATGGAATTTATTAGTTTGCCAAGTCGGCAAATTGACCACAGGAGTTGCTGCTGGTGGTGTTTGTGGTAATTCGATATGGTGTTCTGTTAATTCTGATTCACACTCAAGGGTGAGTTTTTGCTTTTTATTCTGGGGATAAACCAGGTGTTCAGCTTTTCTTTTTCTTGAGCTCTGAGCTTTATTCGAATTATTGGCAACGATACGCTTTTTTAATGTGTTTTGCGTAATGCACTCGATAGTCACTGCCTGTCCGTTTTCATCATCGAATGTGAGTGTTTTTATAAGGCTTTTTCCATTGTAAGTGGCTTGATACTCAGTTGGCCATGTTTGCCAATTATGTGGAATCAATCCTTTATATACGATGCTGCTTCCTTTGGGGCAGACCCATACTGGAGCTCGCTGGTTTAATGTCTGTTTCGAGATGCACTCAATTGTCACCATCTGTTTACTGGCCAGTGGAAAGGTCAATGTTTTCAGAATGCCCTTTTTGTAAGTAGGTTGATACTTATCTGTTCGGGTTTGCCAATCCTCTGGTATGAAGCCCTTATAAATGCTGTCGCTACCCTTGGGGTACACCCATATCCCCGCCGCACGCTGATTCAATATTGCTTTTGTAATACACTCAATCGTTACCGTTTGCTCGTTGGTGGCAGGAAATGTTAGCGTCTCTAGAAGGTCATTTTTATCATAGGTAGGTTGATATTCCTCTATCCTAGTTTGCCAATCCTCTGGGAACGGACCTTGATAAATAGTATTGCTGCTCTTGGGCCAGACCCAGATCGAAGCACGGTGGCTTAATCTATGTTGGGTCACGCGCTCAACGGTTACTGTTTGTCCATTAGGGTCAGAAAAGGTTAGCGTTTTAAGCAGACCGTTTTTATTGTAGGTAGGGCGATACTCATTTATATGGGTTTCCCAGTCCTCCGGAAACAATCCTTGGTAAATGATGTTGCTACCCTTAGGGCAAACCCAAACTGTAATACGGTTGTTTAATAGGTGTTTGTTGACGAACTCAATCGTCACCGGTTGCCTGTCTTCATTAATAAATGTCAGTGTCGCAAGCAGCCCTTTTCTAGTATAGGTGGGTTGATACTTCGTTAGTTGTGTTTGCCAATCCTCCGGGAATGAGCCTTGATATATGGTGCTGCTGCCCTTGGGGGAAATACATACCGTAGCGCGTTGGAATAATGTTTGTTTTGTGATGCACTCAATCGTCACCTTCAGTCCACTGCCGTTAAGAAACGTCAATGTATCCAGGAAGCCATTATTATTAAAGGTAGGGAAAAACTCTTCTAGCCTGGTTTTCCAGTGTTCCGGAAAAGGCCCTTGATAAATGGTGTTGCTGCCCTTAGGGCAGACCCATATTCCTGCTCGCAGATTTAACGTTTGCATCGTAATACACTCAACGGTCATCATCTGTCCGTCGCTGCGGGGGAAAGTAAGTGTCTCCAGCAGGCCCTGTTCATTGTAAGTGGGAGAATACTTTTCTAGCTTTTCTTTCAAATCCTCTGGGAAGGTGCCTTGATACACTGTGTCGCTGCCTCTGGGATAAACCCATATCTCATTCATAAATGCTCCCTTTTTGAGTAAATACTCGCAATCCTTGGTGTACGTCATTTTATACAGAACAATCACAAAATCAACACATGGAATAAAGGCAGTCACCGATACGTTTTAAAAATTAACATGTTTAAAAAAATCAATTAAGTGAAGTGAAGAAAGGGTGCTACTCCCTTGGTTACTCCTGTTTTCATCGAATCAAATCATAAAGTTACCAATAGGATGCAAGTTATAGCCTAGCTCTCAGGAACTTATTTTTCGATTTTTATCTTTAGCATTAGAGTGAATATTTTTCATCAGGAGATGGACCAAATTCTTCTTCAAATGAATTCTGTTGCGCATTCGTATTGTTTTGTTTGCTGGAAAAAAAATGGTATTTAACAGCTTGTCCAATTGTTAAATTGACCACAGGAGGTGCTGCTGATGGTGTTTCTTGTAGTTCGATATGATGTTCAGTTAATTCGTGTTCACGCTCCAGAGTAAGTTTTTGTTTTTTACGTTCGGGATGAACCAGAGGTTCAGCTTTTCTTTTTCTTGAGCTCTGAGCTTTATTCGTATTATTCGTTTCTTTATCTATACGTTTTCTTAAAGTGTTTTGTGCGATGCGTTCGACAGTAACAGTCTTTCCATTTCCATCTGCAAATGTAAGTGTCTTTATAAGGTTATTTTTAGTGTAAGTGGTTTCATATTCCGCTAACCGGGTTTGCCAATTCTCCGGAAAAAATCCTTCATACAGGCAGCTGCTTCCTTTTGGGTAGACCCATACCGCTGATCGCTGACTTAATGTCTGTTTCGTGATACACTCAATCGTCACCTTTTGCTTATTGGCATTAATAAAAGTCAGTGTTTTAATGAGGTCTTTTTTATTATATGTGGGCTGATACTCCTCTAACCTGTTTTCCCAATCCTCCGGGATGGTATCCGGATAAATGCTGTCGCTACCCTTCGGACAAACCCATACCGCAGTGCGCTGTTTTAACACCATTTTCGTAATGCACTCAATGACGACCGGTTTCTCGTTATCATCAGTAAAAGTGAGTGTTTCCACGATGCCATTCTTATTATAGGTAGGGTGATATTCTTCAATCCGGGTTTGCCAGCCTTCCGGAAACGATCCGTTGAAAATGTTGTCGCTGCCTTTGGGACAGACCCATACGGGAGAGCGCTGTTTTAATATCACTTTCGCAACACATTCAACGGTTACCATCTGCCCATTGCTGTTGGGAAATGTTAATGTTTCCAAAAGACCATTTCTATTATAGGTGGGGCGATAATCATTTAGTCGGGTCTGCCAATCCTCCGGAAAGGAACCTTCATAAACAGTGTCGCTGCCTTTAGGGTAAACCCAGACGCCCGTACGTTCGTTTAATACTTGTTTTGTGATGCACTCAACAGTAATCATAAGTTCATCGTCACCAAGAAAAGTCAGAGTCTCCACGAGGCCATTTTTATTATTGGTGTGGTGAAATTCTTCCAGTCGTGATTGCCAGCCTTTTGGAAACGTTCCTTTATAGAGGGTGACGCTGCCCTTGGGACAAACCCAAACCACCGAGGAGCGCTTGCTTAATACCTGCTTCGAAATACACTCAACCGTTACTATTTCCTCCTTGCTATTAGAAAAGGTAAGGGTCTCCAGGAGGTTATTTTTATTGTACGTGGGTTGATATTCTTTTATCCGGGTTTGCCAGTCTTCCGGAAATGCTTCTTCATAAATCCTGTTACTGCCCTTGGGGCAAACCCAAACCGTCGCGCGCTTGGTTAATGCCATTTTCGCAACACTCTCAATCGTCACCATATGGCCCTGATCATTAGAGAAGGTCAGTGTTTCAAGGCGTCTTTTTTTATAGGTTGGGCGATACTCGTCTATCCGGGTTTGCCAATTATCTGGAACCAATCCTTGATAAATGTGATCGGAACCTTGAGGGCAGACCCAAACTGTAGCACGCTGATTTAATACCTGCTTCGTGATGCACTCAACCGTTACCGTCTCATTATTGGTATCAAGAAAGGTCAAAGTCTCCAGAAGGCCTTTTTTATTGTAGGTAGGATGATAAGCTTCTAGTCGATCTTGCCAATCCTCCGGAAAAGGACTTAGGTAAATCTGGTTACTTCCCTTTGGGCAGACCCATAATGAAGCTCGCTGGTTTAATACCTGCTTTGTGATGCACTCAATCGTCACCATCTGATCTTTGTTATCGAGAAAGGTCAGTGTCTTTAGGAGGTTATTTTTATTATAGGTGGGGTAAAACTCTTCTGTTCGGGTTTCCCAACCCCCCGGTAAAGCACCTTGATAGAGGGTACTGCTACCTTGGGGGAAAACCCATACAGGAGCACGTTGGCTTAATACAGGTTTCGTGATCCGCTCAATTGTTATCCCATCAGGAAAAGTCAGCGTTTCGAGTAGCCCTTTTTTAGTGTATGTGGGGTGAAAATCCTCTAGCTTGCTTTCCCAATCTTCCGGGAGGGATCCATGATAAATAGTGGCGCTACCTTTGGGATAAACCCATATCTCTTTCATGTATCCTTCACTTTTTGCACAAATAACGTTCAAGTCTAATTGAGCGTTATTTTATACGGGAAAATCATAATAGCAACGCTTGGATATAATTTCCGCCATAAATAGAACGCTATTATTTTTTATTCAATAGATCAAGTTTAGACGTTATCTATAAGGTTATTCTTACAACAGGTAATAAATTCATTCATAGGTTTTGTGCTATTTGTAAATAATTCAATTCCAGATAATTTTTGATTTATAGTTAAGAACAAAGATTCCAATCTTCGAGTGGAATTTGTCATGATGAGCGATTAAAGGTACTTTCTTAATTATATCACCATTTATTTTATGGTAAGATTATCAATAATCCATAGTCAACGTCGGTTAAAATCATCAATTTGTATGGGTTGGCACCGTCAGGATTTTGGTTCATAAATGGATAGTATTACCTGAGCTGCATAAGGATTTTCATGAGTAATCAATACAAAATTTTAGAAAAAATACCTCATTTTCCAATTGAAAACGAACGATTTCAATCAATCGAACGCTTTGATTTATTCAAATTGGGTACTTTTAAAGTCAATCAATCCATCATAAATAAGCACAATCCTAATCTATCAACTCAGAGTACTGAGGAAATAGTGGAATTAGTTGAATTACAAGAAAATACTGTTTATCACCCCCATTTTCATGAGCACAGCAGCGCTGTAATTTATATGGTAATTGGGGAGGGGACCTTAATTCTTGATCAAAATCAAATGCCATACCAACCTGGCATGAGACTAGATATTCCAGCAAAATCAGCTCATGGATTTATCACCAAGACCAAAACCTTATTTCTAAGTATTCAAAGCCCACCCATCCATGATTATGAAACGGGAACTGTGGATATCCATTATGTATAAGGGAAAGGGAATCCCAACTAATATGGGTATGGATCATGTGGGTCTGGTCGTGCCAAATGCCCAGCTGGCAGCAGATTTTTTAATAGAAGTATTTGATGCAGAATTTGATTGGGAAGTAAAACGCGAACCAATACCCAATGCAGTCGAACGGGGTTGGGATCGCTTGTTTGGGGTACACCCTGAATCATATATGCCTCACGTGATTATGTTAAAGTGCGGTGAGCAGGCATTAACACAATACATTGAGCTTTTTGAGTGGAAATCCCCTGATCAACCTCTTCGGGATGGAGAGTTGGGTTGGCACAAATTTAGTGATATGGGTAACAGTTACATATCCTTTAGCGTAAAAAATATAGAGAGGGTGATTAACCATATTAAAGAGCAGGTGATTCCAAAATGGCCAGGGGTGCGTTTTATCCAGGATCCCCCGATGCAATTTCCACTTCGTGGAGAAGTCTGTACCTCGACATTTCTTGTTTCACCATGGGGTATGTGGATTGAGCTCACTTCCTGGAGTGAATCGCAACATAAATGTGAGGTAATAAAGTCACAACGAGAGCCAGAAATTAACCCTTGGATAGGCCAGTCGATTTATACCCTCCCCACACCTGCATTTATGATTGATCTTGATATTGTTGATCACAATATTATGTTAATACGCGATAAAATAATCACTCAGGGCATTCATTGGAGGATACCGTCCAAAGCACATAAATCCCCGGATTTATCGCGCTATATTATCGATAGAGGCGCAACAGGTGTTGTATTATTAACCCTCACTGAGGCAGAGCATTTTGCAGATAAGGGCATCGAAGATATTTACCTGGCAAATCAGGTAGGCTGTGCAGAAGAACTAACCCGACTGGCATTATTAGCAAAAAAAATAAAGAAATTGCGCGTAGCAGTAGACAATATTGATTATTTACGCAAATTGGTAGCTGCTATTAAACAATGGGAAATTATTACCCCAATTGAGGTCCTGATTGAGTTAAATATTAATCACAATCGCTGCGGTACCACCATAAATGATGCGGTCACTCTGGCCAAGTATGCTTACGAGGTTGAGAAAACTTCCAAAGCTGTTGTCTTTTCCGGAATAACCGGATATGAAGGGCATACCCCAATTCTTTCACCTGAAACTAAAACCACAGAAACCCGGATTGCTCACGATATTCTGGCTAAAGCAAAAGCTTTAATTGAAGCAGAAGGAATCCCTGTAAAAGTAGTTAGTGGTGGTGGAAGCTGTAATTATATCGATTGTCTTGATATTGGGATTTTAAATGAGATTCAGGCGGGCGGTGGAGCAATTGGTGATTTACTCTACTATCATAAAGCTCATTTGAAAAACCATGCTCATTTGATGGGGGCCTTATTATTAACACAAATTATTAGTGTTCCAACAGATCAAAGCCGTGCAATAGGTAATGCCGGTTTCAAGTCTGCCGGGTGGCATCCATTTGGTGGTTTGCCTCAGCCACGTGATCGCAAGGATTTACAGGTCATTGGTTTGAGTGCAGAGCACACTAAAATAGCCGCAATTGATGAAGGCAAGCCTGTGGCGTTATCTTATGGTGATAAGCTAGTGCTCATTCCAGGTTATACTGATGCCATGGGTTTTTTGCATCAAAAAATTTACGCTATTCGTAAAGACCGGGTTGAACAGGTATGGGTTACGGGTTAGGGTATGAACTTTGGTATCAATCAAATAAAAAAACACATCATTCGCACACCACTGCTTCCTTTTTTGGAAGATAAGCGCTGCAATTCCCGTATCTTTTTAAAACCGGAAAACTTGCAAATATTTGGCTCATACAAAATTCGAGGAGTCGCGCAAGTTATTGAAGATGCGGATCGCAACATTTTAAAAGGTGGTCTGTCCGCTGCAAGTGCAGGGAACATGGCGCAAGTGGTTGCTTATGCGGCACATCGTTTGAGTATACCGTGTAAACTGTTTATACCTGACTCTGCCCCTCATGTTAAAAAAGAGAGCGTCAGGAATCTTGGTGCCGAAATTATCGAATTACCCTATCAAACGATTTGGCAAATGGTCACTGAAGATTGCTCCCACGATCCTGAGACTGGAATTTTTATCCATCCTGCATCCAATTTTTCGTTACTTAAGGGTTATGCGAGCATAGCCCAGGAAATTATTGAGGACATGCCCGATGTTGAAGCAGTAGTCATTCCTTTTGGAGTGGGTGGATTGAGCATTGGGGTTGGCACAGCCTTGCGCCAATTAAAGCCAGATGTTGCTCTTTTTACTTGTGAACCTGAAACAGCAGCGCCTTTAAAAAAGTCGTTACAGGATGGAAAGCCTTGCTCAATAAACAGATTGCAGTCATTCGTGGATGCCATTGGCACCCCGGAAGTGTTGCCATTCGTATTCGATTCGTTAAAATCCTTAATCTCCGATAGCATCGTAGTTGATTTAGTAAGTATAAAACAGATGATTCATATGTTGTTACAAGGTAATAAATTACTCTGTGAGGGGGCAGCTGCTTGCGCTGCTGCCGCAAGTGTACAGCTTGCATCCCAATCGGAATATAAAAAAATTGTTGGTATTTTATCAGGAGGAAATATTTCTAGCGAATTGGATCTATTGGATGCTCAGTGAGTTTAAATCAAAGACTAAAGATTCCATGCATAAGATTTAATATTGGACCCGCACTACTGAATTTCATCCTCACTAATGTTTAGTATGGATACGTATCAGGAAAGTTAAAAATCTCATGTTCCAATTGACCTGTTTGTGCATTCTCATTTCTATTCCTACTCG
This sequence comes from Legionellaceae bacterium UBA2794, assembly GCA_002352055.1. Lineage (GTDB taxonomy): Bacteria > Pseudomonadota > Gammaproteobacteria > Legionellales > Legionellaceae > Legionella. The sequence continues at coordinate 13,190 of DEHS01000087.1, read as the reverse complement.
TAAAAAAACGGTACCTTATTGGCGTAATCGGCGAATCAATTACTGGAACATCGGTTTCTGATGCCATGTGACACTCGGTGGTATTTTCACCAAGTTGACCCGGGTCGATAGATTGCATGGGATAATGAGATTCATTATTGAAATGTTTCTGAGGTAGCGGATCACATTGTGAGAAATAGGATTTCTCATCGAAAAAATCAGTAGTAATTGGATGCGATGATGAATCAGATTCCCAAATATTGGGGTTAGGGAGGGTGTTATTTTCCAAGGTATAATTATTAATAAAGAGTTGAATAGTAACATTTGAAGAGTGTATTACCGAATTTTGATAGCCTTGCGTATAAGCGCAGGTGGTATCAATCGGTTCATACGAGAGCTCTGAGGATTGAATTGGCATCTCTGTATTACAGTTATAATTGAAATAAGGATCCTGGCACGCTCCGCTATTATAGTAGGGTATATCTTGATAATTGTTTGTATTCGCAAATTCATTTGAGGGGTATGTGCTGGCTTCAAGAGAGTAATCAGAACATTTCTTTTTAAATTGAGCAGCAAGGGATTGGTATCTCTTATTTTCGATTTTACCCCAACCATATTCTTCCATTTCATCAAAATTTAGGTATAGTAATTCTAAATTTTTTTTCTGAGTTTGATTATTTATGTTTTTAACACAATGGAGCGGGCATTTTTTGGCTCTAAGTGCAGGTAAATAAAAAAATATGAATGGTAAATCACCTACACTGTAAACTTTGATAATTTTTATTATTTCTTCTAAGGNNTTTCTTTATCTATGTTTTCCCAGTTTTGAGCTAGAAATTGACTATTATAAAAGAATTTATCCGTTTTAATCATGTTGTGTATTTGCTGAGAGGTGAGCTTGGAAGGTGTATTTGTGGGTAACTCTAACTCATATAATTTTTTAATGGTATCACATAAATCAAAGAGGGATTTATGTTTAACTAAAAAATTGCAAATAGTAGCATCACTGATTTTATAAAAGGTTTTAAGAGTGACAATGTTTTGTACGTCAACCGCCAGATCTTCACTGGTATAANNGAAAATAGAGTTGATCTGATTGGGTGAAAATCCCAAATTATTAAGTATTTTATAGCTATCCGCTTGTATTGCTATTTGCAGTTCATCCGTACCATCATGATTAACCTTATTTTTTTTTGCAGCAGGTTCATCTAGAAGAGGCTCGCTATTTTTCCTTTTCAGCCGCTGGTCGAGTTGTGTCAACGTTTGATATTTTATAAGAATACTGCAAATACAACGATCAATATTCATTTTTAAGGTTGTAATGTCATCTTCACTTAATTTAGAAAGTAAGTTATCCCGGTTATAAAGTGTTTGGAATTGATCCTTATTGGCAGTGTAGTTATCATAAATTAACTTTATCTCAGTAAAATTATTTTGATTAAGAATATGATCAACAATCTTATTGACTCGTAAGATTTCGCCTTGCTCTATTGCCAGACACAACTCACTGTAGATATTTGACATAATGGAGAAATTTAGATTAAAAATATTATTATATGATCATTTATTAATCATATCAATTAATTTTTATCGATTTAACTAATCATTTATCAATGTAAACCCTATTAAACTATTCTACGTCCTACTAGATAAAGAAATTCTAGATTTGAACTCAACACATCACCATACCACCCAGACGTGATAGATGCTTTTAAGCATTGGTTAATAGCTGGGTTGCTATTCACATTAAATACACAAGGCTATTAACCCTTAAACATATGTCGCGCTAGAGCCTCACCAGTATCCTTATCCAGAGAGTCAGCTGAAATGACCATAAAAGCAATTTTTTGCAAAATATCACGCGGTGCTCCAAAAAAGCCTTGGGACTGAATTTTATTATTAATGTTTTGGTATTGAATTCCTTTATTAATAAAGTTGATCCTATCTCTTGTTTTTACATAATCGCGTACTATTGAGGCCCATAAGGAAACATTATTCTCGAACCTTCTAGCAAGGTCTAAGGGAGTAGCTTCTGTATTGTCTTTAATGAGGGGGTTGGCCCCAGCCTTTAACAATAGATTAATATTTTGGTCCAATAATATTTGATATAAACTTTCGTTTGTAAATTTCCGAGTACGGGATAACATGTGTAGTGCTGTATTGCCATCGTTATTTTGTGCATTGACTGGTATCCCGCGGTTCAGAAGATATTGAACTAAATCAGGATTTGGCATATGCCTAAAAATAGAATGTAACACTGTATTTCCATGATATATTACTTCTGTTGATTCCTCAGGTTTTACTGTGTGAAATAGGTCTGCCCCATAATCGATTAACAAGGATGCGATTTCGACAGACTGCGCATCATGTAGGAGTGTAAAGCCATCAGTTTGTATATGTACATTCGAACCATTTTTTAATAGTAATGCTGTTAATACGATATCATTAGAACGTACTGCATTAATTAGTGACTTGTGAAGATCATATACTTCGACCTTGAACTGAGCCCCGAGTTGTAAAATCACTTTTGCGCAGTCAATATTCCCGCTGTCCACAGCGTTTAATAGCAACCCTTTAAACAGAGGGTCAGGCATAGTTAATAAACATGGGTGCTGTAAAATAAGAGCATAAAGTAGATTCGCATCACCTTTATCTAATATTATTTCCCTTGCATAAAGAGTCAATGCAACTTCACTGTTTGTGTTCGAAACACATTTTGTGGATTGCGGTGTAAAGGTTTCATGAATAACATGCTCTCGATTGCTTGAGATTTTTTCTTGAATTGAGTCAATTGTTTGTTGATTGTGGTCGTATTTGTCGTATACGAACTCAACTAATGTATTGTTTTTCGTAAGGGCTTCTTTAATGTCATTCAAAAACTTGCCATCTAATCTATTTTCCGAAACAATCAATCGACAAAGGGTTGTGTTATTTTCTAATCCCTTGCAAATAGCCTTTTCTTGCGTTGAAGATATATCTTTAAATTGGTTTTCTGGTATTAGAATACGCGTAATTATTGGATTATTTTCATTTAACAGACTAATCAAGTGGTCAATTGAATCAGGGATAATCGTCATATGTACCTCGGGCTAAACAGATTGTTCTTATAATACCATATGTGATCTTATTTTGTCCAAAATATTTTTAAAGTGCCTGATGGATGGTGCATTAACTGTGTATTTTAAAAATAAGCTAAATAATCCCTGAAAATTATCTATTTCTATTTAATTCACGAATTTTTCTTTCAGTATTAAATTGGGAAAGGGCATATACAGCCCATAAAGCAGCAGGTATCCATCCTATTAGTGTTATTTGTAATATCAAACAAATAATTCCTGCTAGTGGTCGTCCGATGGTGAAAAACACTGTAAATGGTAAGAATATAGCTAAAAGTAATCGCATATGAATCAATAAATTAGATGAGTTGCGTCATTGTATTCATTTGACCTTTTATAATCAATATTAAGTATCATTTCCGCCGAATAGTGCAATGGATATTTAATCAAAGTTTACGAGCTTTGGAATTAACTCAAACACACCATGATCTGAATAATGCCCAATATAACATACATTGATCTTGGTGCCTCAATTATTTATAATTTGCTCGTCATTGGACCATCAAACGCTCACTGAATAATAGCAATATTGTGGATAAAAGGAGCGTGACAATGGAGTTTATTAAAGATGTAATTGATTTTGTTACATTATTAGAAAAAAGAGCCGAGCTTTACCCGCACAAAATTATTTATCGCTTTATTGAACCTGGCACTCCTGTGCAAACAATAACTTATAAACAACTATACGAACGGGTTTCTACCATTGCTGTGGCGCTTGATAAAGAAAAATTAATTGGTCAACGAGCGATACTGGTTTATCCGCCTGGATTCGAATTTATTGCAGCATTACTCGGGTGTTTTGCCGCTCATGTAATTGCCGTTCCGTCCTATCCGCCCGTTTCAAAACGAACTGCAGTAAGGTTGAAAAATATTATTTCTGACTGTTCTGCCCAGGTTCTATTAACCACAGAGAACACTTATAATAAAATTCAACGAAATATGCAGCACTCTGAAGAACAATTTTTCAAGAATTCAACTTTTATATGTACTGATTCGTTACCTGATGAAAAAGATAATAATTTGCCGAAACCTAAACTCAATGAGATAGGATTTCTGCAATATACTTCAGGCTCGACCGGAGGCATAAAAGGGGTGATGGTGAGCCATCACAATCTGTATCATAATTCCTTATTAATCAAAAACTCGATGGTGCTAGATGAAGACGACATTATGTTTAACTGGCTGCCCCAATTTCATGATATGGGTCTCATAGGTGGAATCCTGCAACCACTTTTTAGCAATTTTGAGGATGTTTTAATCTCTCCATTTGAGTTTATAAAAAATCCTTCTGTCTGGGTTAAATCTATTTCAGAATATCGGGTAACCATTTCTGGCGGCCCAAATTTTGCCTATCAGCTTTGCGTTCAAAATACTCCGGATGCGTGTTTAACGGATTTAGATTTATCTACATGGAGAACCGCTTTCAATGGTGCAGAACCGATTAGTTCGAAAACCATAAATTCTTTTAGTGATCGATTTGAACCCTGTGGATTTAACAAGTCTGCATTTTATTGTTGTTATGGAATGGCTGAAACAACTTTGTTTGTGGTGGGGAATCATTTAGGTCAATCTAACACAGAGCTATTTATTCCAAAAAACGGTTTGTCCTCAGGAGGGCTTATTAAAGCTTCGGATAAAGAGGATAGTGAGTGTATCGTCAGCAGTGGGATAATCAATAAGTTCGAGAAGGTTCTAATAGTAGATCCTGAGACTTTGGTGAAACAACCTGAAAATCAGGTTGGGGAGATCTGGGTACAGGGGGATTCTAATGCCACAGGATACTGGGGTAAAGATAAAGAGCTATTAAACAAATCTGTCTTTAATGCATATACTACTGATAATCAAGGTCCATTTCTCCGGACTGGAGACTTGGGCCTTGTGCATGAAGGTCATCTCTTTGTAACTGGAAGAATTAAAGATCTGATTATAATTCGCGGCGAGAATTTCTACCCGCATCCTATTGAAGAAGCAGTAGCTGCTGCGCATCCGCGAATACGTACAGGCTGTGTCGTCGCGGTTGGAATACAAAGAGAGGATACTGAGAAGCTTATAGTAATTGCGGAGTTANNTGAGGACTTTGGCAAAATTATTGCCCAAATAAATGCTCATGTGAGTGAAGAATGCGATGTTCGATTGCATGAAATACATTTAGTACGTGCTCACTCTTTATTAAAAACATCAAGCGGTAAATTACAAAGACAAGCCTCCAAAAATGCCCTAATGCAGGGTGGATTTAAAGTTCTTTACACTTGGTCCAGTAGCCTGGTTGAGGAGGATGAGGAATCTTCGCATCCGCTTTTATCAGTTAGTGAACAGGGAATTGAAGAATCTTTAACCAACTGGTTGCGGGAGTATGGTGTAAAACGAATTAACCCTTTTATTATGGACGAACGCCGATGTATTCCTCCGCATATCATGTTGCATTTTGCTCAAAAAGGATTATTTGGCTTGCAAATACCTAAATCAATGGGGGGGTTAGGTTTAAACTTTCGCCAAAGTTTCCGATTGTTGGAACAAATCTCAGCAATTAATTTATCTCTTGGGATCTTTGTTGGTTTGGCTAATTCTAATATCTATCCTTTATTTCGTTATGGCAATTCAAGTGTTCGAGAAAAATATATTCCCTTGCTGGCTCAGGGACATGACCTGGCTGCTTTTGCTTTAACAGAACCGGCCGCAGGTTCTGACGTACATCAAATTCAAACCACGGCAAAAGCGGTTGAAGAGGGAGGCTGGATTATTAATGGTACTAAGTGCTTGTCTGGCTCGGCTGCATGGTCGGGCATTATTAATGTTTTTGCCAAAGCGTACGATCATAAAAATCAGCTTTTAGGTATCACTGCATTTGCGGTACCCACTGATCTTCCCGGAATACGTCAGGGTGATGAGTCTATTACTATGGGTCTTAAAGCAATGTCGCAAAATCACATTCATTTTGAAAACGTATATGTAGCACCTGAGTATATTCTTGGACGGCCTGGTGAAGGATTAGTTATCGCAGAAGAAACTTTAACTCATTCTCGCTTAGGTATGGCCTCTTTGTGCCTTGGTGCTATGAAACGCTGCGTTCAGATAGCGACCCGGTTTAGTCAGCATCGTACCATTGCAACTGGGTTATTAGTTGAGAATCCACTCTGGATAAAACGAATCAATGACATGTATTTCTCGATAAGTGCTACTGAATATTTATTACAAAATTGTATCGATAAAATCGATAATGGTGAGCCGCTTCCCGTCGAACTCGCATTGGTTAATAAACTGCTTAGTACTGAATTTTTATGGAAAATAACTGATCAATGCATGCAGGTTTTGGGTGGAAGGGGTTATCTTGAAATAAATGGCATTGCCCAAATAATGCGTGATGCGCGGGTTATGCGAATTTTTGAAGGAACATCTGAGGTGCTTTTTGATTACCTTGGAGCATTAGTATTGGAAAAACCGGACAAATTAACAATGATTCTGAATTTTTTGCAAGCCTCCAATCAAGTTCAAGAAGAATTCACTTCATTTCCGCTTCATGTTAAGGAATGGAAAGAACAAGCCTTGGAAATAGTCGGTTCTTCTGGAATAACCTTGTTAAGGTATCATCTGGGAGTTGTCATTAGTTATATTAGCTTATACGCGGCTTTGCCCGAAAGAGCTGATTCGGATACTGCTTTGTGGGCAAAGACACTCTGGAAACAGGAACTTGATATTTTGACTCACAACATAGCTCATAAAGAGCCTCGACTGCTATTTAATAAAAATTCAATACCCTATGAACAAAGTATTGGCTGGCTCGAACAATCGTTTCCAGGACAAATGGAACAAAGCGATGATCCAATATTTAAATCTGGATACCAGAAAACAGAGAGGGGTGACGAGGGGAAACGACCGTCATCTCTTAACGTATCACTCTATTTAAATGAAGAAAAAGAGGGGTTATTGAAATGGATAGGAAATTGGTTACATCAAAAAAGGCTAATACCTAAGCCTATTGTAGACACTCAAAAAGCATTGCAAAGTCTTGGTTTGGATTCCATACATGCAGTATCGCTGGTTCATGATCTAGAGGATTATCTTCATTGTTCCTTACCCGTAGACCTTGTCTACGAATGTCGTACGGTGGATCAACTATTGGAATCTGCCTTAAAGATGCAAAATAAATGGAATACGGTCGCCTCTGTTATAAAGGATGTAAATTATAAACCGTTAATCATTCGGGAATCATGGCTTTCAACATTTCTTGACCACGGTTATCAGGAAGAGACACTCCAGTTGACGTCAATGGTTTTAAATTCGAAGCAAATTACTGCGTTAATCGATGTCACACGCTACTTTATGCCTTCAGATAAAATGTTTCATTTAAATATATTCAATTGCAAAGTAGCCCTAATTCAAATGTTCACTACTTTTGTTCACCAGTATTACCCTGCAGATTCCGTGGAATCGATTCAATTGCAGGAATTAACCCAGAGCTATATTAAACCGATAAGAATATCGACAAATATTCCAATCTTTATGGAAATGGGAGAGCCACAATCTAATGGGTTGGGTTTTATTTACGAGATGGATTTTTCGGTGATGGATGGTGCATTTCGTGGAAAAGCAGTCTTTTTCATCCAGTTAAAACAGAACGTGAAGCTTATAAGTCCGGTTTTGAAAATAAACCTTAAACGATCGGCCATTGCACCAATAATTCCGGATTGGATGAATAGTCCATACGAAACTATAAATTATAAAATTAGGAAAACCTCTATTTCGCCACAGGGGATTAAGGCTGAAATAGAATCAAATAATAGTACTTCAAATAAATCTCACCTTAAGCTGACTAATACCATCCTTCCAACTATCTATACAGCTCAACTGGGGGTTATTTTTGCCTGTTGGGATAATCAGCTGGAAGAAAAGCATGGAGAATTTTATCTGATGAAGCATCATGAAAAAAGAATCCAATCGATTTCACCGGCGCGTGAGGGAGGTATCTATAACGTACATATGAAATTGAACAATAAAACCAGTAATTTTAATCGGATTATTTATACTATGAACTTTACCATTGAAGGACTCATGAGTGGTGAGGTCGTTTATGCCATTCCCGTGGTTAAAAAGGAATAATTTATGGAGCAATGGTCCAAAAACATTGATTTTGCAGCGCTGGGGAAGCAATTTGGAACACCACTTTATGTATTTAATCCGCAGCAGTTGAAAAGAAATGTAGCTGCGTATTTAAAATTGGTGGGAGAAGCTGCGCGTATTGCGTATCCGGTTAAAGCAAATCCATCGCTTGCCGTTTTACAGGAACTCAACAAATTAGGGTGTGGAGCTGACTGTGCCAGCAACGCAGAGGTTAATCTGGCGCAACAGGCCGGTATCACTATTGATCGCATTATTTACAACACTCCGTGCCCTGATTTGGATTTAGCTCTGTTTCTCTTAAAAAATAAAGGCAAAGTGGTTATAGATTCTTTAGAGTTTTTGTATGAGCTGGCAGAGGAAATTAATTCAGAATCCTTCTCTGGTGATGTTCTAATCCGTATCAATCCTGCGATTAATCTCTCCGCGCAACAGTCCACTGAAGCACAAAAAATCCTGGCACATGGATCATCGCAGGCGAAGTTCGGCATTGCCGCTGAGGATTTATTATTATTAAAGGAATTGCCGTTAAAAATTCGCGGTCTTCACATGCATGCAGGCAGTCGAATTAATAATTTGGAAAATTTTGCAGTAATGATTCAATATTTGCACGAAATAGCTCAAAAATTACAATACAAAGGACAAAAAATCGAGATTATTAATATAGGAGGGGGATTAGGTATTCCCTATACGGAGGAAGATTTTTTTCCCGATATTTCGGCTTTAGCTGAACGGTTAAGTCCATTAATGCATAAACATAAAATTTATATGGTAGAGCCCGGTAATTCCTTGATTGGAAATACAATGGGGTTAATAACTAAGATCAGGCAACTCAAGCAAATACGCGGGAAAAGGTGGGGTATAATTGACGTAGGCTGCGATCAATTAATCAACCAAATTGCCTTAAGAACTCCTCATCAAATTTTAAATCAGGAACATAGACCATTGTCGAATAACGGCAGTGATTCTTTAGGGGGGCCTTTGTGTTTTGCTGGAGATGTTATTCTTGAGCGTACTGATCTTGCGAATCTAAAGAAAGGGGATACCGTTTTTATTCAGCACACTGGTGCTTATTGTTTTGCTTTAAGTAACCATTTTAATGGCCGTTTTTATCAAGGGATGGTTCGCCTGGAAGAGGATAACCGCATCACTTGGGCTCACTGTCCCGAGAAAGAATATAATGATATAAATAATAGCACGTACTGCCCTGATTTTACTTCCTTGTCCAAAACGGCTGATTTTCATGTCTGGAACGAAAACATAAGTGTTTCAGAAAATGATACGGGTAATCTTATTCACTTAATCGAATCCTACCTGCTTGAATCTTTAAAGAAAATAATTGCACGTCCTAGTTTAACATTAGCAATAGATTTTGCTCAGGTTGATTTCAGTCAGCGAAATTCACCAGTAAAGTTGGAGCTTCACCTGCATTGTGCGATGAGTTTTATGATTAGGAATCAAAGGAATCAGGAATTTATCCATGTTCGTATTAGTGAGTCTTTGCTTGGCTTACGCGCCCATTGGCTAATAAAAATTCAAGAAAACCCCTAGCCATTCATTTATGTGATTGTTTAGAAGAAACAATATTTTCGATATTGTGGTCGATGCAATTTCAATTTTACATCCACTACTAAGGAATATATAAGCCTGAGTTATAGAAACAATAATCATTTTGTGCTCTTTATATGATACAATTGGTTAATTTTAAACTTAGGTGGGTTATTATGGCTGGTGATACTGATGTGTTAGTAGTAGGTGCGGGGCCAATAGGGCTTATTAATGCTTGGGGATTGAAACGCTTAAATCCTGCCTTAAATATAGCAGTGCTTGAAAAGTATGAACAGTAGCAAAGGAGTCATACTTTAGTAATGCAAGCGAAACAATTAGAAGCAATTATAAAGGCTACTGGTAGTGAGAATGACCCTGTTTTATCCGAATTGTTAACTCAATTAAAAAAAGATCCCCATATTCGCACCAATAAATTACAAGAGACGTTCACTCAATTGGCTAAGCAAATTGGCGTTGAAATTAGAACCAATAATGAAGTAAAAGAAGAGGAAATTAATCAGACGATAAAAGATGAATATCCTAATCTCAGTCTAATTATCGGCGCTGACGGTACTCATAGCACAGTGAGTAAAGCGTTATTTTCTGAAAACAATCAGGTAAAGCATGAATTTGATTTTGTGTTGCAATTGCGGTACGAAGTTAGTGGTGAAGAAAAAGCACCTGGTATTCGTGTAGAACAATTTTATCAGCTGATGAGTAGAAAGGGGTTAATTGCCAATGAATATGTTGGCCATTTTGATCCGGCAACAGGCAAAACACCTATAACCATGCAAATGATGATTTCAAGAAAAGACTATTTATCATTACAAAATGCAACATCCAAAAATCCAATAATGCCCTATGAAAGTAAAAATCGAAATGATATTACAATGCCTCAACAATTATGGGCATTTCTTAGTGAGTACCTTAGCCATAAAATTGTTGACACCACGTCAATAAGTCAAGAAATTGATTTAAGTTCTGTTCGTATTAGCGTAAATGAAGCGCCTGCAACTCATGCTAAAAATATAGTGAGTGTACGAAATGATGCTCGTGTGGTTTTAAAGGGGGATGCTGCACTGGGGCTATCCTATTTTAAAGGTTTAAATGCAGGACTTGAAGCAACTGCTAAATTTTTAACAATAATGGCATCACCTATTAAAGATTCATTTAAAAATAAACATGCCATGGATAAGAAACTTGATGAATATCAATCCTGGTTTTTAAAAGATTTTTCCCCTAAAAAGATCAGAGAGGTTGGAAAATACAGTTTTTGGCAAATTAGAAGTTTTATGAATGCTATGAATGTCGTGAAGGGCGCTTTAAATGCTTCATACCCTGATGAACATTATGAGGGTCGCTCTGTCATCGATGACTATTTTAATCATTATACTCATGATTATTTAAATGAAAAAGTTAATTCCAGCTGGCGTCCATTTCCACATCGTAAATACGATCTTGTGACTTTCGCGCAACTTGATTATGTTCCACTACATCATACTGCAAAAAAAATTGCCAAGATTTTTGTTGACTATTTTAAACCTTACAAGAGTAATACACAATTGGCTCAGGATTTTAGACAACCACTAGTTGGAATGGCCAGCTTATTCATAGGATTAGGCAAAACCTTATTTGGTATTTTTACGCTCAAGCCCCGGTATCTTGGGGATGGGCTTTTTAGTATGTTAAGGGGAGTCATTGAATTAAGTACAACTCCACTTACTTGGCTCTTAAAACCCATTACACGAGGAATTAGCACCTTGATCCATGGAGGGTACAAGAAAATTGAGGAGAATACTGGAATACGCGATTTGGCTAAATATGGGCAAACCAATCGTGATTCATCAAATGCATATGAATTACTTGCAGTATGTAATGATATCCACCGAAAATTTGAGAAAGCGATTAGCCGTGGTGAAAAAACTGAAGTTGGAATTGAAGAACATTCACAGTATTCAAATATTCGAGCTGATTCTAAGTTAGACCGGCAAAAAGTGCAGGATTATTTTTCTTTATTTGCAACCAGCAAGGGGAGACCAGAAGTCCAATCAGAACATGATAATAATATAACCATCAATAAGCATATTAAATCACTTTGATTGTAAGAATATAATCAGATGCTTACAAAAACCATCTGATTATATTCCTTAAATGAGCAAACCTAAAAGATCAATTTCCTATAGTTTCATCTAGATAACCGAACAGTGTTAATTTTGCATGAGACTCTGATACAAATACGTTTATATATCATTGTTTTATCTAAAATCTAAAATATGGGATTAAATTGGTTGGTATTGTTATCCGATATAGTCAATTTATTAGGAAATAATAATTCTTGAACTTTTTGCTTAATCATTTGTTCAAGAACATCCTGGTCTAAAGAATTGGGGGGAAAGGAAAAAAAGGTGTTCGAATTTTGTGATAAATTTTTTGCATTATTTTCTAGTTGGCTAGGCAACAAGTGATTTTCGGTAATCAATTTCCTGATTTCAGTCCATTTTGAAATAAACTCTTTTTGTTCAAATGAATTTAACTTGTTTAATAACTCATTGTACTTTTTTTCAGAGTTATAAGCATTCTCAAGGAAAAGCCCATATCTATTACGACACTCTACAAACCCGCTCAAAAGAACAGGATCTATAATATGATGTTTTTGTTGTAATTTATCTTGAATAAGCATTGGGGTGGATTTCGCGAAATAGTTATATAATGTTTCGAAATTCTGATTTCCATTTATCAAGGAAATTGAAATAGTGAAAGCCTTAGATAGTTTTCTAAATATAGTTGTAAATAAATCTTTGTTACCTTTTTTTTGAGTTAATATTTTATATTGATCTTTTGGAGCATGAAATTGTAATAATTTGATTGTATATTCATATAAATCAAGAGTCATGGGCATTATAGCTTGTTCAAGTAAGTTTAAATTTGCTTTTGTCTGCTCGGTTAAAGCTTTGATTAGTTCGTAATGAATATCCGTTGGCTCTAAAAAAGATTCTATTGTGGTAGTCACTAATTTTTCTGTAACATTCAATCCGGCTAACATTTTTTCCTTAAATAAATCATATTCAATTTGATATTTGTCTTTATCAAATTTGCCGTTACATCCCTTTATAAACGTCACAATTATCCCTCCTGGATCCATATTTTTTAAAACTATATCACTTATAGTCTGTGATACGTAGTCTATGGTTATTTATAGCAATTTATTTTTAAGGGCTGTTACCTTTGATCTTCAAAGCTGAAGGTTTATCATCTATCACAACTTTGCTTAAATAATCTTTATTGTTTTTTTAGTACTCATAGTTGAATTATTCATTAGCCACTAAAAATTACTTTCTAAAATGCGATGGAACATTATTAGAATAGCCATCCATTATCACTTTGATTATATTCCCAAAGAGCGATATTATGACGTGGTCTAATAGATTTTGA
>DEHS01000035.1 GCA_002352055.1 Legionellaceae bacterium UBA2794 | reverse complement strand
TTCAAATGTGAACGCAGCTCCCCGCCTGCGCGGGGATGACAAAAAACATTATGCATGACAAATGCGCTTAAAATTTTGAGGGATACCTAAGCCCGTGAAGACGGACAACCATTCATGGCTACCACGAAAGCAAATTATCTCAATTGTTAAATTGAGTTACATGGAGATATTACTGTTAGCTCAGTGGTCAGGTTAACCTTTTTTTGCTGGAGCACAACACACGAAAATTTATCCAATACTCATTCCGGTAATCTAGCAATGATTTGTAAACACCAAAATCCTACTGGAATTTCCTTATGAACTGTAAGTTGACTTTCCTGTTTATAATAAGTCACAAAATCATTTAAAAAATCATCTCGGAGATAATAAGGTATTAATTTCATTTGTGCTCCTGATGCAGAAAAGAACATCTTAAGCTGCGAGGGCGTTTTAAAATGGTAAATCATTTCATCTTCTTTTAGCTCAATGATTTCCAACCCTGACTTAATTAATAAATCTTTATAAAATGCTAAATCAAAAAAGTATCGTGGATTAACATATTTTAAAAAAGATTTCCCCCATTTATTATTTGAACAAACCTTGTCCAGTACTGTGTGGTATAGGGACTTTCGATGAGAAAATAATAAAATTACTTGCGCTCCGGGTTGCGATGCGCGAACAATACCTTTAATTACTGCTTCTTGATTTTTTACCCAATGCAGACAATTAAATGAAGTGATCACATCAAATTCATTGCAGAATGTATTCTTAGAAGCATCCATTTGATAAAAACATAAATTTCTCTGCATCGTGTAATTTTGGTTTGCATATGAAATCATTTGATTAGAAATATCAGTTCCAACAACAACTCCTTCTTCTACAATTTTAGCAACCTCATTGGTTATCAGCCCATCTCCACACCCTAAATCCAATATTCTCGATTCAGGGGCAATGAAAATTTTACCTAATAACTGCATCGTAAAATTATATTGAAGAGCATTATTCTGGCTGTAAAGACCAGGATTATTAAAAGTGTGAATTGGCATAAATCAACTAGTTTGGTAAAAATTATTAATCATTGAAGTGGATTATAAAAAGGAAATATAAAAAAATCCTAATTAATTTAAATTTCTAGGGCGGTGTTTACAATTTCTCCACCCGCATTAATATCGGAAAAATCAAACAAATGCAGATTAAAATTTATTAATTCATTCTTTGAGCAACACATATAGAAGTACCTCTATTAAGGGTGAGATTCTTTGACTTGGGTTTCGACAAATAAATGTCCTTGAATTTTTTTTCGAAAGAGTTATCCTGAACAAATCCCCAACATTCTAATCAATATTTACCAAATTCCCTTTTCAAAAGAACGGACAGCCAGCTTTTATAAAATTTTTTAAAAAATAAGTGGGCATTAAAGTAAATGGTCAAGGAGGATCGATGGTCGATTTTGTTGCACCGATGGCGAATAAAGATATCGCCGCCTGTGAATTAATAATTACGCAATTAAATACTGAAACTGATAATCGCACTTCCTGGGAACAGGCGCTTATCTCCCTGATTACTGCGGTGGAAACTCATTATGATCATCATACTTTGCTGGCAATATTGGCTAAGTTGCCAACTGAAATCAAAAACGAGTTATTTTCCCGATTATTAAGCACCGTTGATAAAAACGCCCCAATCCTCAACACATTAATTCATTATGTTGCTGATTTACCTGAAAAAAACGTACATACCACCAAACTCATCATCATGTTACTTAATTATCCAATTCCACTGGATTATCCGCAAGTTCCAGCGTTACTTTTAAAACTAGAGGGTAAGGAAAAAGCGGAGTTATTAGGACAGATCATCCATCAAAAAAATTACGCCTATTTTCTCTTGTACCTTGCAATTAAAGCATCCAGAAATGAAGAAACCCTGCACCAATATTTGAGTGAATCACCTCAATTAGCAAATATGATAATGAGTCAATTATTAGAGGCGCCAATGAGCGACGAAGACCATCGCAAAAAGGTACTTTGCTTGTTAACTAAAAATAGTCTTTTTAACTGGAATGATACCCAATTTTATAATCTTGCCCATAATAAATTAGAACTTACTCTCGCCAAACTACCCAGAGAAGAATTACAAAAATATTTTAAAGAATATGTTAATGCCTCCCCAATACATCATCATATATCTTCCCGTAAAATTAAACTGCTAGATGCCCTTTATGTCATAACCAATGAGATAAATAGAGTAACAAGCTGTCTTGATGCCGCTGATGATTGCGATCATACATTAACGATAAATTTTTTAACTTCAAGTAAAACGACTAATCGGGACTTGCGAAAAGCGTGTTTAAAAAAAATCAAACCACTTCAGTTAGCTGGTATTTGTGGGCATTTGATTGTACTTGGACAACAGGATTATGGCACGAAACATGAAGTATTTTCTGATTTTATTGATGTATTTTGTGGGTATTTAAATGGCTCCGAGTCGCCCTTAGAATTATTAAAGGAATTAGCCGCACAACTTAAAGTATGCCCTCCGGCCGAAGAAGAGCGAATCATTAAAGCCATATTAAATCATCTAAAAAGCGCAGAGCATCAAAGTCTCTGGTTGCACATTTTAATTAAACTTTATAAAAACCGAACTGTTTTATTACCTTATTGTTTTGAATTCATTATGAATCAAAAAGAAAAGACCCAGCATACACTTTCTCTCCTTCAACTGCTAACCAATGACGAGCTTCTTGCTCTTTATTTAATGAGCTCAGTGCATGCTGTAAATAAAAATACGAACAGCCTAAAACAATTTTTTGCGAGCAAAGAAAATCGACCCCAATTATTCTACCTTATCAGTAATACACCAACCATTGAGCCACATTTACTGTTAGAATTAATTAACTCACTAGACGACAACCATTTATTAAATTTAATTGAAATATTACTTCATAAAGTAACGTTAAATAGTGAGTTTAAAGCAACGTTACATCAGTTATTACTGATCTTTTGTGAACGACTAAAGAATAAATCGACAACAAGCATTCATGAATGGTCATCAAAACCTTTTGCTGATGCTTTAATAGATTATCTTTTATTATCTCCTGAATGCGTTTATCAATTAAGTGTACCTAATCACCGATTTTCGGCATTAGCATTAATTAATAGATCCTATATTGCTGACGCATTGCAATTACGTATTGATAAAGTGCTTAATTGGCGAGTAATTGACCCTGAAAAAATTAATAATATCGCACTAACCTGGCTTCATTATTTTTACTCACATCCCCACCAATTACATGAGCTGTTCACTAATCTGCATTATTCGGAAATAAATAGAAAAGAGGTTAGAAACTCTAATGTAAGTGCTCTAAAACATGCATGTTGGAAATTAATCCATCCCGGCAGGCTTTATGATGATAATGTGTTTCGCAAGATGTTTATTAAACCTGTCGATGGTCTTTTCGACTCAGTAATCCCTTTACTTGCTGAAGAAGAGTGTTTAACCAAAGATCCACACCATGGTGCCTTATGGCTTGCAAAAACTGCTGGTACACTTTCCTTAACAATGAACCATCAACTACTCATAACCCTGCTTATTCATTCCCTACATCAAACAACGTTGAGTAATTGGACTCACGCAGCAAATTGGCTTGGTAGTCTATCACTTGATAACCAAGTAGTGTTTATTAAGCAATTGATAAATAAAGTAAACCTTGCTGAGAACAATCCCAATTTAAGCATTCAGACTTACCAATTGATCACTCAAAATGCAGCATTCTCCGTATACTTCCCCCAATTAAGTGAAGTGGAGTGGGTATGGATTATCAAAAACACCCCATTAGAACAACTCATGAAAATTGGCCGAGATTGGTTTCATTTGATTATTGGGAGCAAGGGATTAGAGCAAATTAACTTTGGAAAAATATTCCAATCCTTACCTCAAAACGAAGATTTAATTAATAATATTCTGGAAGAACCCTTTTTTGATAATCCTTTAGTCATTGCCAAAATATTTCGGGAATTAGCAACAGAATCTGATTGTGCGAGTCAGTTTGTTTGTCTGCATCAATTGATCAAAAACCATAGTTCAGAATGGGTAAATCAATTTTTAAAATCAACCATTCCTCACATTATGTCTGCTCATTTAAATACAACGGTACTTCATGTTCTAAATGTTCTTATTCTAAATAGATCGACCGATATGTCCTCTAATAATTTGGAAGACACGGCTTTAGTAAGTCACTATTTACGCCTGCTTCATTCATTAATCCATCAGCAAACCAATTACCATGAATTAAAACAACTCACTTTGAGCATCCTCAATGCTTTTACTCATCGAGACTATCACTGGAATCAGTTGATATTCAATGAGCCGGCATTTATTACTACTGCAATAATATGGCTCAAAAATACAGATTTTACTACCCTTCAGGCTCATATTAACGACCATCCCCTGACCTACCTTATTATTGATGCTGGTTCACCTTCTCTAAACAGTCCTCTCAAAGATCATGAGTTAATGCAAAATTTTTTAAAGATACTGTTGTTAAATCCACCACAAAATCTAAACAATGATAGATTTATGTTCTTTTTTAAAAACTGGCTCAGCCCTGAAAATCGTATTGCTCTCGCCAATCAGATTCTGGCAAGGTATCCTTTGTGTGAAGTACATCTCCAATCTTTTTCCTTGTTAACAGACACCCTCAATCCAAATGATTTATATCTTATATTTACCCAGCAAAATAACTCATGGCTTTTAGCTAAAGAATTGCTCACTCATCCAAAGGGTATCGATGCTTTGCTCCCAGAGCAATGGCAAGTAATAGGGGAAACCATCTCGACTTCTGGTCAAATAATTAATCTCCTCAACAGCCAAACTCCTATAACATCTCGCATCAATTGCGTCGCCTTGCTTTTTACTCTTTATGGTAAGACTGCAGCTATGTTGAGTCAAAAATTGGGTGAATGGTTCATTACCTCTCCCGCTCTGGCGATGTTGGCTAATTTCACAATAAAAGAAGAACACCAAAAATTGCTAAATGAGGTTTTGGAGGAAAAAATTTATTATGGTGATTTTCTCTATGACTATTTAGCTAATCCGACTTTAGATATGCCCATTAATCCGGACAGTTACTTATATAAACTGGTTCGAGGTAACTATTTAACCTCTTCACCCCAGAAGCCGTCGCATGTCCAATTCTTTAAATACCTGACCGCCAAAGATCAAGTACGTGCTTTAAAAAAGGAATTAACTACTGCTCATAGAATGCAACACCTTTCAGAATTACTTTATCCGTTTAAGGATGGAGAAGAAGTCCTTCTTCCTTTATTATTATCGGCTCAGTGGCACTATCAATTAAATTTAATCAGCCAGGGTTTTCTCACCGCCATTCATTTCTATACTACTTCCAATTCATTTGAGGTAATTCAGGCAATACAGCAGACAGAGTTCTACAAGAATTATTTACACCCACTCTTAATTTATAAAAACCCCGTTAAAACAACCGGTTTCTTTCCCTATTTAATTCAATACGCAGAAGCCCTATCCCCGGTGAGCCCAGACCATGCTCAGACTATAAAAAATACGATAAAACTCCATCAGGAACACCTTAAAGCCATGCGCCATTATTCCGTTCCGCGGATTTATGATTATTTCCAACCCGAATCACCCCTGTCACTGAAAATAAACCCAGACAAAAACGTACTGAGTTTAGAGGACAGCACACTTTTACGCTCTGCACACACTCTCCAAGCTGAATCTTTATCAAAACAAAATATATATCCAAAAGAACGTTTTGCTCAGCTCTTCAATATTATAAGTACAAATTCAGAATTGGTTAATAATGAGCATTTCAATAAATGGCTTTTTTTGACTGCTCTTTTTTCACCCATATCCGCCTTGATTGAGGACAATAAATTAAAAAATTATCTAGCAACCATCCCTTTAAATTCTCTTGTAAAACTAATTAAAGATTTTTGGACCCAAGAACAGGATTGTTTATCTATTCAATCACAACTAACCCAATTAAAAAAAACAGAAACCTGCAGGGATTTAATCTATCAGTTACTATCCTGGGATTTTAAATTATTAAATCAATTACTGAGGGTAACCGAGTTTTTAAATTTAAGCTTCCTCAAGGAGCTCGCCTTATTTACCCTGGAGCTCAAAGTTATAAAATTAACCGAGCCTCAAATGACGGCACTTTTTCTGACAGATGATTTGAGTAAATATCAGGATATCGAGTGGGTAGAACAAGACTTACACCAAATGCAAGAAAGACTCAATCATGTATCCATGCGATTAAATGATCTGTTTTTTCTCGGCTTTGGTTATCATGCGGATTTTGATAATGATGAGCGACTTTATTTCCTCACCCGTGAGCAGAAGTTTATTGGCAGCGATACTCTGGTAAAGTGTTTTAATTCTTATCTGACGTTATTTTCTCCAAACGATTACCGTCCAGCCCCTCTTCTTAAAACATTGACGATAGAGCCCCATATTTTGGAGAAAAACATTAATTTTCTTGATTCTCAATTGATTGAGGAAATCATCAAGGCTGCAGTCAAATTTCCTGAAACCTATTCGCCGCTACTAGAAGCCCTTATTAATTCAAAACATAATAAACGTTGTATGGAATACTTGACCGAAGCAATGCAATTGCTCCTTACTGAGGAAAATTCCTCACCACGATTAGAATTAACGCAAATATCACCCGCACGTCTCCAACAACTCTCCGAAAAGGATGTAATAAGCCTTTTAGCGCTGCAGCGCCTGGCTTTTTTTAATAAGCCAATTACAGAGCTACACGACCGGCCTCATTCAATCAACTCACAGGATTCATTGAACTGGCAATATTTTTGCGCAGATACCAGCCTGTATGCGTCTGTCATTACCGTTGAAAAAGCAACAGGTCATTCATTAGAGCAAGGTAAATTATGGTTGAGAAATCAAGGTGACATGAACCTCAATCGGTACCATCAACTAATAGATAACATGAATGTCGAGCAACTAATAAAATATCCCAATATCCATTACCATTGGTTATGCTGGCTCGCTTTTTTAAACAATCATGATCAGACTATCCTGTCTGCAGGAATAATAAATTGGGTGCACCAATTAACTAAAAACCAATTAAACAATACGCCTCAAATTCTTAACCTCATAGCGCAGGCGGGAGAGAGTCATCAGCTCTTCAATTTATTACAGCTTTGTACCGATACCCCTCTAGCTGATGAGCAAAAACAATGGCTCTCCAAAATAATTCAAAAAAAAATAAAACAATATTCCTTGTCAGCACCTTCTCATAGCGTCACCAAATCCATCTCGCAGGAGAGCAGCATGGGACAAAATAACCCTTTTAATTTAGACTTGCTTCTCATAGCAATAAATAATGAGGAGTATGTGGCAAACATTGTTAATGAGCCACAAAACCAGAAAAAATTCGTAGCCAATTTAACATCCAGTAATTTTGAGGTTAGAGATTTACTTACACTAATTAAGCGGGCAAATAACCCTCATTTAAAATCCCTGTTAATACGTCACCTGTTATCTCAACAAAGCAGTCTTGACGCTCTAGATGGTAGATCGTTATTAATACAAATTGCCAAAGAAACTCACGAACCCCCACGCTTGAACAGATTAATATATCAAATAGCTACAGAACACCTGACCGAAGAGAGCATTGCTAAACTACCTGCAGAGACAGCGGTAAATCTTCTATATTCCATTCCTCATTTTCATCAATTATCGCAAAATCAGGTTCATTATCTTATCAAGCAGCACCCTGATCCTAATGTAATTAGTTACTGGTTAAAACATTATTCTAACATGCCTAATGCCCAATTCATGTTAGCCCATTTCTTTAAAGAAGCTGAGCCCGTTTTAAAAAAAGTCATTAAAAAAATGCAATCAGAACCCGTACAAAAACTGTTTGAACTGATTGTTCGTCATTTAGACTTATTTAATCCGAAGCACAATTTATTGTATGAATACACCAATGAGTCATTATTTATTTTAGCTGCAGGCTTATATATCCATGGTCATCAATCAGAAGCTTACAGCGTTTACATCGAAAAAATAATTCCAATCTTAACGAAAAAAAACCATGAGTTCTCTTTAATAGCGGTGCAAATGCTCATGGAACTAAAATTAACGGCTAAAAATCCTTTGATTCAATTTAATGATGAAGTGACTCGCATCATTAATGAGTCTCTTAGATATCATGCCCAAACAGGAATTACAGACTTATTCTATAGCTCAGGCCAGATTAATGGATCCATTTTATTACCCATTATTAAGAGCCAAACGAAAACAACTCTGAAACATGAGGAACAAATCAAAGAGAGCCGACTAGTAAATCTATTAACAAATGGCACATATCAGCTCTCAACTCTCGATTATTTCCTAGTCCACTATAAGGGGTCTACGGATAAATTAAGTCAATTAATTTTAGATTACCTTCAATTTTTTGAACGAGAAAACAATAAGATTCCCTATCAACACGCGTTACAGCACACTGCAAAGTTAATGAATAACATGGAGCTTGATTTCCCTATAAGAGAAGTTTTATTCAATTCATTTTTAGCCTGTTCGACACTACTTGATCAAGAAATAAGCTATACCCTGCTTATCTATAATATCAATAAAACAATTCACCATTTTGGTCTTAAAGGTGGGGCCTCGAATTATAAGCAGGTAATTGACCTATGTAATTTAGCCCTTGCAAAACTCAACCCAAAAACGGAACAAGAAAAAAGAAGCATTGCCACCCAGGCAAAAGCAGAGGCCTTATTCGAATTAGAATCTAATAAACATACCGGTTTTTTTGCGCGTATCATACAATGGTTTAAACGATGTTGGATGTATGGATGGAGTGGATTTTTTTCACCTAAGGTACCGTTCTATGTTGCACCGGCGACTCTGGGTATTGCTAGAAGTAACCCGGTTAACAATGAGCCTGACTTAGCAGCTAAGCCCAAAAAAGAATTATTACAACTATTACGCGAAAAACAGGAAATAACCCGGGAGCGTTTCGCGGAAATTATAAATGCTATTAAATTATTTTCCTTACAAAAAAAACCTGCAGAGGAATATAAAAGGCGCTATGAACTGCACCTCTTTTTTCATCGATTAATATTAGAGGCAAAAAAAGACAGGCAACTAGGTTTTCAACTAATGGAACATCAAGAGTTATTTATAGAGAATCGTAAATGCTTACTGGAATTAATAGTCCGTCAAGAAGTGTTGATAGAACTTGAACCCTTTCTTGAACTATGCAATAACGACTCCCTACATTTCGAAAAATTCACCCGTGAGATGACTATGAGTTTGCCAAATCCTTTACCAGAATCCCCAACTACTAAATCAACGGAGAAAAAAACGAATCTTTCGGAAAAAGTCCAGCAATTCGCTCAAGACTTATTCACCAATATTTCATCAATATCAGCAACCCTTTTCAGTTTTAATAAAGAAAAGGAAGTATTACCTTCGGTAACCGGTACCAACAATAATAATACTCCCTAATTAAAAGAGCCTCAATTTGAGGAGGCTCTTGTTGATGAATACTCAGATTGTATGTGCACTAATTTGTGAATCCTGAGGGGTATTGGATTTTTGGGCACAGTTTAGCTCCTCCTGATCATTATTAGCAAAAAACCGCAGTTCTTTTTTAGATTGAGGGTTAGAATGTTTCTCTTTATCAAGATTTTCTTTCTCTTCATTCCACTTACTAAATTTTCCTCTGAACCTAGTATCAGCAGTTTCAGGAGATGCCGTTAAAAAAATCAAATTACGTAAATCCAATTTTTTAATCCTGAGTAATATATTCACTACATCAAGAATAATTGAAATCTGAGCCGCTTTATCAAAAAGGCCGGTTAGAATGTCCTGTCTGGTTAGTAGATTGTTTTGAGTTAGTGTTTTAAAAAGTTCTACAGTATTTTCATGCACAATAGCTGTTTCAAAAACCCGATATACATTGGCATAGGTAAACAAATTATTTTCATTGAGGCACTCCATGATTTGCAGCATTTTTGGTGCCCGTTCAGGTGAGTTCCTCATAAAAGTCTGAGCTAAATCCGCATCATAGCCTTTAATGGGATGAAGTTTTCCAAATAATTCAGCAAGTACGAGTGCGTGTTGCGGATTGACAGCTAATATCTCCCAATTGGTAGCGGGTAAATGCAATCTATTTAAGGCCTTAATAGCTTCAATCAGATCACTGCTATGTAAAGGGTATTGAATTATTGACGCCACAATTGAATCTAAATTATCCGAAGCTTCGGGGATCAGCTCATGTAATTTATTTATGGCTGAATAAACTTTCTTACCACTGTCGGTATCAAAATTTAAAATTTCCTCAAGATAGGGTTTCCAATCCCACTGTGCGTTAAGGAAAACGCGAATAATATTTAACGCATAGGGACTCTGGTAATTTTTATTATCAATACTGATACAAAGATCTAAATGTTCCTGACTCGCGCTAATCTTTGAAAAATCGTGATAAAAAAAATCAGGGTTATTTAGAAGTACCAGAGTACGCAGATTATCTAGAGTAATGAGCTCTGGACATACTTGACTCATGTGGAAAATAATTTTATTTAAATTGATGATATGATTAATTAAATGATCCAATATTTTTTTATTTTTTAGATGCTCTATAAACAAAATACCTGTTACCCTGGCTTCAATAGTGTTTGCAAAGACAATAGTTTCAAAGAACTTAAGCAGAGCTCCGCGATTTTCCTTAATAGAAGTTTTCTGAAAAGCATCTATAAAAAAAGCCAAATAATCAGACATGCTCATCCAATGAGTGCTCGTGAACAGTTTACCAATGATAATAATTATTTGGGTGATTAATTCTTTGTTATCTGAAGCATATTTCGCAAAAAAAACCAAATACTCATCCACCAATAATTCATTACTTTTCAGGAATTCCAGGGTATCATACCCACCAAAATAATCGGCCAGGACCGTAAACGTCTTACTGCTTTCTGAGTTCATTGTCCTGTCGTTTTTGCTTAGGATAATGGAACATAATGCAACCAATTCCTTACCTGTAAGGTCCCTCTCATCACCCGAAACCTCAATCTCGAAATTTCGTAAATCACGGATGTGTGGTTCGTCTTTAATATACGTTCTAAAACTACCCTTATTTTCATCATATGATTTTAACAGATTGCTAATATCTTTATTTTTCATTACAACTCCCTGTATAGCAAAAAAATTAATACATGCAGGGGAATAGTAACGAAAAAAATTTATTAACTATAGTGGTATTTTACGTCCCCCTGAATTTGAACTTTAGTGTTCTAATATGAAATCATTAAGAACACTAAAATTGAACTATAAATACTGCTCATCTACGGTCTGAGTTACCAGGTTTTGAGCTCCCAGTCGCTCTTCTTCAACCAGAGCAGTCGATAAATAACGCTCAGTATAACTAGGAATAATAACCACAATTGTTTTACCTTTATTCGCTTTATTCTCGGCGATACGCAAACCGGCAATAATTGCCGCCCCCGAGCTGATACCGACAGGGATTCCTTCCTCTCGAATAACTCGACGTGCCATATCAATCGCTTCCTGGCTGTTGACTCGTTCAATATAATCGACATAATCCATATTCAAGTTTTTTGGAATAAAACCTGCTCCAATACCTTGAATTTTATGAGGTCCGGGTTTTTCTCCAGAAATTACCGCTGACTCATCAGGCTCTACAGCAACAATTTCTACCGATGGTTTTTTTCCTTTTAAGACTTCACCAACACCGCTCAGGGTGCCTCCTGTCCCTACGCCACTAACTACAATGTCTACAAGACCATCCGTATCGTGCCAGATTTCAAGGGCTGTGGTTTCCCGATGTATTGCCGGGTTGCTTGGATTATCAAATTGACTGGGGTGAAACAGTTTTGGATTTTTCGCCAATAACTCCCTTACTTTGCCCACTGCTCCACGCATTCCCAGAGGGCCTGGAGTTAATATGATTTTTGCGCCCAACGTTAATAATAAAACTCTGCGCTCCATCGACATGGTTTCAGGCATGACTAATGTAAGGGGATAATTTTTAGAAGCACAGATGAAGGCTAAAGAAATACCGGTATTTCCACTAGTGGCTTCAATAATTTCATCCCCAGGTTTAAGCGTGCCATCTAATTCTGCCTGCTCAATCATACTGATTCCAATACGATCTTTTACTGATCCCAAGGGATTAAAAAACTCCAGTTTCAACAAGAAATCAACGGGTAAATCTTTAGTAAGACGTTGTAATCTCACCAATGGTGTTTTGCCAATGGTTTTAGTTATGTCGTTATAAATACGCATATTCATCCTTAAATATAATAATCAAAATTCCATTCTTCAAACTCCTGACTACCTTTACTGATAATTTTCGCAGGAATTCCGGCAACACTTACATTCTGAGGCACCGACATTAATACTACTGAATTAGCTCCGATCCGAGCATCATGACCAATAACAATATCACCTAAAATTTTAGAGCCTGCCCCAAGAATTGCTCCTGATTCAATAGTAGGATGACGCTTCCCTTCCTTAAAATGAGTGGATCCTAAAGTTACACCATGAAAAATAAGCACGTCATCTGCAACAATGGCGGTTTCACCAATAACGATTCCCATTCCATGGTCAATTACTACATTTTTACCAATTACAGCTCCTGGGTGGATTTCAATTCCCGAGAGCCATCTGGAGCACTCCGCAATTAATCTCGGAAAAAACGGTACTTTATTTTTATATAGAAAATGCGCTGCTCGATGAAAAAATAAAGCCCTAACCCCCGGATAAAGTAAAATAATTTCAAGCCCACTCCGAGCCGAAGGATCCTTCCTTTTGTATGCTTCAATAAGTGATCTTATGATACCACCCATAGTATCGAATTATTATTCATTAATTATGGCATAAAATAAAATAGATGAAGCCTCATCCTGAGAACAAGCTTTAAGATAAAAATCCCTGAATCCCGCGAACAAGTCGCGGGACGTAGTAATTTAAGGATGTGGTCAAGCAAACTAATTGAATCTTGAAGCCCTAACGTCTCAACAAACTCATAGAACAGTAAAGCCACTACGTCCCTCGGCTCGACCGAGGGATCCAGAAATCTAAGTAAAATTTAGAAGCACATATGGGGCAACAAACTCATAAAACCTTGAAATCTCTGCGTCCCCAGGCAAACTCACCAAAGCACCACTCAAAGTTTCCAGCGTTTATGCATCCAGTTCCACTGAGCTGGATTAGCCAGAATAATACGTTCCAATGCCTGATTATAAGCCAAAGTATTTTGATACAACGATTCTTGAGTAGTTTCATAATCTTTCCAAGGAATGGGATCATAAAACTCAAGAACATGATTACCGTTTGGTAATCGATACCCCGCTGCCGGAACAACGGGCACACCCGTGTGACGTGCAAGAGTAGCCAAACTGCGATAAGTCCCTGCTTTTTTACCAAAAAACTCGACCGCAATACCGTCCCTATTAACTAGAGATGCGTGCTGATCAAGTACAAAAATAACCGCATGATTCTGTTCGAGAGCAACACAAACCTGTTCAAGAGAGTTTTTTTTGGGAATGACATTTAATCCGGCCTGATAATAATTCTTGAACATAATTCGTTCTAATGCTTTAAATCGCAGGGTCCGACGAATAAAATGGAATTGACCTTTGAATTCTTTAAAACTTAATATGCCCCCAAGAGGAGCAAATTCCCAATTACCAAAATGACCAGTTACTACTAACACTCCTTTTTGCTGCGCCACTACAGCCAGCATTTTCTCATGGCCGATAACGTCCACTTTATTCTTTAACATTTTTTCAGTCAGAAACCGTAATAGTAATGCCTCTTTAAGCGAAGTTGCCAGATGTGAATAATAAGCTTTGGCTAAATGTTTTTTTTCCTGGTTGCTTAATCGCTCCTGGAATACCTGACTAATATTTGCCAGAATTAATCGTCGTCGATAAGGAATAAATCGATAAAGAAATCTTCCTGCCCAACTTACAGGTAATCCATTGATTTGTTCTGCTAAATTAGTCACAGGCTTTAATCACAAGAGTGGTATTCATACTGGCAAAACCACGATTAATCACCAACGCACACTTTGCTTCTAACGATTGATGTTCCGCGCTTAAAGGTAGATTATCCATAGCCGGAGCCGGTTGGTTTAAATTAGCGATTCCCGGAGCACATTGGTTTTCCAGCGCGTAAGTAGTCATAACTGCGTCCAATAATCCTGATGCACATAACGTATGGCCCATTGACCATTTAAAAGCAGTGATTGGTTTTTTCTCAAGCCCTGAGATTGATTGAATTGCATGAGCCTCACTATTGTCGGACTGACTGTTTCCATTACCATGGGCTACAATGATGCCAATATCCTCTGCAGGTATACCGGTAAGATCCAGAGTGCGCTGCATTAAGTCTGATAGCTGTTGGCCCTCTGCTTCCAGGGAANNTAATCCTGCCGCTTCGCTTGCAGATAATCCACCCAACACTTCACCATAACACTGAGCACTACGGGATTTGACGCTTGCCTCACTTTCCAATACCAGTGCTGCGGCTCCATCTGCTAAAATCGTGCCATTATGCGCGGCATCGAAAGGCCTTAAATGATTTGGACTTAAAACCCCTAACCGTTCATAATAAAATAATGCTTGCGGCTCTACACCCATATCATATGCCACGACTACTGCACGATCAGCCTGTCCGCTTCGGATGGCATGGTAGGCTTCCAATAATGCTTGAGTTCCTCCTACTGCATGATTGGTTATATTATGATTCGGACCTTTAAATCCATAGGTAATACCAGCGTAAGCAAGAACATTATTAGGCAAGATTCGAAGTAGCCAAGTAGGATGAACTTCGTCAAACAATTGATTGGCAAACTGCTGCATGTTCTCATTCGTTTTAGCTAACAAGGGTAAAAAATCATATTGTTGAAAGTATTTGTTTCCTGGAGATCCCACATATACGGCTGTTTGTTCGTTAAAATCTTCTTGCGAATCAAGCGAGTCTCGATAAGCAATCATTTGACTGTGTTCTACCGCTTGAACTGCAGCATGTATCCCCATAACATCCTGGCGCGATATTACTTTAATCAATTTGCGGTCAGGTAACATTTTTGCCGGTTGAAACTCTTTTAATTCACCACCCAGTCGATGAGACCATTGGGAAATGTCCCAATCACCAATCTCGGCAATTCCGGTTTCACCATTTAAAATAGCATTCCATGTGTTATCAGCAGTGGCACCCACGGATGTCAGTGCACTACGTCCAGTGATAAATACTCGATTCTCGCTACTCATTAATTGGCTCCTTCAAACTCAGGATGCTTAAACAACAGGCAGCTATTTGATCCGCCAAAACCAAAAGAATTAGATATTACAACCCCCAGAGATTTTTCACGTGGACCATCAACGACATAATCCAAATCACATTCAGGATCGGGAGTGGTCAAATTAGCCGTTTTTGGTATGCGAGCCTGCTCTATCGCTTTTACCGAAAGCACCGCTTCCAGAGCGCCGGCAGCGGCAATCAAATGTCCGGTTTGACTTTTTGTTGAGCTAGTAGGTAAGTTAGCAACCCGATCACCAAAAACTGCTTTAATAGCGTTAGTTTCGCTTAAATCATTCATTTTAGTCGAAGTGCCATGCGCATTAATATAATCTACTTCACTTGGCTTGACTCCAGCATCGGCTAAAGCTCGCTCTATAGCCTGAATAGCGCCGTCCCCGTTAGGGTGAGAATCGGTGATACGATAAGAGCTTAAGGAATTACCTTCCCCCGCAAGCTCCGCATAAATATGTGCTCCGCGAGCCTTTGCTTTTTCCCACTCTTCAAGAATTAAGAATGCTGCTCCTTCACCGAGTACAAATCCATTGCGGGTCCCATCAAAAGGACGGCTAGCAGTTGCAGGCGTATCATTATAGGTAGATAGAGCTCCTAAAAGACAGAAACTAGATAACCCAAGAGGGTTTATCATGGAATCAAAGCCACCCGCCAACATAAAATCAGCCTCACCACGACGTATAACCTGCATCGCTAATCCCAATGCCTGTCCCCCAGACGCACACGCTGTATGTACCGATGAGGCGTACCCTTTAAGACCAAATTGCTGAATAAGTAATGACAATCCCGAGTTAGAAGTGGTTTTTCCAAAATCAACTAACCGATAAAACTCATTGGCCTTATCCTGCAACCGATTCCAATCAACCACTCCATCCAAAGCACAAGCCTGTTGAAAACGATTTAAATAATCAAATTCAGCGGTCATCATTCCGCTACCAGCCACAACACCCCAGCGCGATGCATTTTGGGCCGTAGGAAGCACTCCCGCATCAGCAAAAGCCTGACGCGCTGCTTCAAGAGCATAATGAGTAAATGACATGGCAAACCGTGTGTGTTTATTAACTAATGAAGCGTCGGGAGTAAAATGTTTAACTTCTGCAGCAATATGGGTAGGAAATGCACTGGCATCAAAATGAGAAATAGAAGCCACTCCTGAGTGACCATCCATTAAGTTTTGCCAAGTAGTTTCTACAGTATGCCCCAAAGGTGATACCACCCCTAAACCAGTAATCGCTACTCGTCTTTTATTCATATTATTTACCTTTTGGAATCAATACGACTTCTACTACGCAGACACGTTTGTCATTTACTTCACTGCGATAAGATAAAACCACTTCATCTGAGGTTTGGTGCTTTAACTTAACATGACAGGTAAGGATGTCCCCCGGCTGAACGAACTCATTCATCTTTATTTTACGCAGCTTACTCACTTTATATGACGTGGAAAAGCCAGCGTCCCTAATAAATTCCCGTGCCAAATTTAATTTACATTCAAGCAACACCGTCATCGGTAAAACCGGTTTCTTAGGAAAGTGATCCGCAAAATAACGAGCAGATCGCGTGATACGCTTTTCGGCAATCATGCTTACTCCAGGAACACTTTCAATTATCCGGTCAAAGGTCATTGGAGTTACGTTTAATTCCTTGATGGATAATGGCTTTATGGATTTCAGAGCGCTGCAGGCATTGCTATATACAGTCCAATCAGTTGGACGATATATTTCTGCAAATTGCTGTCTGATTAGCTCATCTTCAATAAAATCAGCCATCGGTAGTAAAGGCCCCAAAGCTCCTTCAATTGTGAATACTGGCTCATCCACTATACGAGCGACGCTATGATATTGAACTGCTTTATCATCAAGAACGTCTATATAAGACTCAAGTAATAACGTGTCACCCACGTATGCCGGGCGATGCAATTGAGCACTAGAGACAACTCCTGCCACTGGGCGCTGGGTGAATTCGTTATAATGCATCACATTCCAGGCAGCTAATTGTCCAAGAGTTTCACCTATTAGCGAGGGAACGAAACAGGGGATACCTTGATCATCAGAAGTCAAGTAAGGATCATCGTGGGTTATATGCTTTACCCCCCGGATTAATTCACCAGGGGATAATTGTACTATTCTATCTACAAAGAGAAACGACATCAGGCAACCGGAGCAGCGGCATGCTGTTCACTCACTGCAGCTAGTACTAATTTGCAGAAGGTCTCAACAGTAAACAACATAGGAATTTCATTAACTTTCATATTTGTTTTAAACTGATCAGCAGGTACCTCGCTTAAATAACTTTTTAAGGCCTCAAGACCCGCTGCAGTCAACGTGCCGCCTTTCTCAAATTCATCTTCTGCCAAATCACCGCGTGCATTTTTTTCTAATTGTCCACGTGGAATTTTAATTTTAAACTCTTTTTCTAACTGAAAAACCAAATCAAGGAAATCAATGGATTCCGCACCCAAATCCGTTATTAAACGGCTGTTTAAAGATACTTCATCTTCATCAATAACCAATACATCAGCAATAATTTCCCTTACTTTAGGGTAAACGCCAGCTACATTCATCATTCTTCCTCAGGACTGACCTAGATCAAAGCTGCAAATTATATCATAAAAAAAAGCTTTATATCTATTGATCTCGAAAAGTTTAAAATTTAGCCTACTCTACTGTAGCCTGCATCAACAAATAAGGTATGAGCATTAATCATTGCTGCCTCAGGCAGACATAATAAATATACCGCATCTGCCACATCTTGCGGCGTCAATGGTCGGTCAGCCAAAGCATGAGCCTGATACTCATCCAGTAATTGCTTCCGATTAGGGAAATGTTTTAATGCATCGGTATCTACCACTCCAGCAGATATCGTATTCACCGTAATACCAAAAGGTGCCAATTCCAGACTTAAAGAGCGAACTAAAGCTTCCAATGCTGCTTTTGAGGCACCTATGAACGCATAATTAGGTATCGCCCGAGATGCTCCCAGACTCGATAAAGCTAATACACGGCTGTTTTTAGGCATTAACTCTCGTCCTTCACTAACCAGATGATTTAAGGCTAAGGCATTTGTTTCCATGCACCAGCGCCAATGCTTCGTGGACATTTGTAACGCAGGTTTTAATACACCACTGGCCGCATTACTGATTAAAAAATTCAGATGATCAAAATTGTTTCGAAATTGGCTAAACAGTTCTTTAACCGACTGATGATCCGCAACATTTGCCTGTAAGGCTACTGCTTTTCGTCCCATAGACTGAATTTCTGCCACAAGCTGCTGGGCTTCGTCTGAACTGTTGTAATATACAATAGCAATATCGCTACCGGCTTGAGCTAATTTTAAAGCAGTAGCTCTACCAATA
This sequence comes from Legionellaceae bacterium UBA2794, assembly GCA_002352055.1. Taxonomy (GTDB): domain Bacteria; phylum Pseudomonadota; class Gammaproteobacteria; order Legionellales; family Legionellaceae; genus Legionella. The sequence goes on along the minus strand of DEHS01000035.1, from coordinate 32,825 downwards.
CCGCGAGCACCACCAGTGATTAAACTTACTTTTCCAGCAAATACAGAACTCATTTAAGGTAGTCCTTAAAGTATAAAAAAGGGGATAAAACTAACGTGAATTAGCACATCTGTCAATGTCAGGGTATTCAGAGAGACGCTCTAATAAACGACTAGCTATAACGATTAAATGAATAAAATATTCATATAAGTAAATATATCGGTTGTTTTAAGGTTAATTTATAAATTTCCTTGTTTATGAAGTCCTAACTTTGTACCATCTGTTAATCATCGTATTGTCATAAAAAACTAATGAAGTATTCCTGGTCTAAAACTGTTTTTCCCATTGCGACTATTTTTTCATTTAGAATGTTGGGATTATTTTTACTTATTCCAGTATTTACTATCTATGCTTCAGCATTGGATGGAGCTACTCCTGCTTTAATCGGCATTGCCTTGGGAGGGTATGGTTTAACTCAAGGGTTATTACAGATTCCATTTGGTATGTTATCCGATAAATTGGGTAGAAAACCGGTGATTACAATAGGCTTAATCCTGTTCGCATGCGGTAGCCTGATTGGTGCGTTAAGCAGCTCCATAGGGGGAATGATATTAGCGAGAACCTTGCAAGGAACTGGTGCGATAGGAAGTGTGCTCATCGCATTGCTTGCGGATCTCACCCCTGATGAACAACGTACCAAAGCTATGGCCGTTATAGGTATGACTATTGGGGTATCATTTAGTCTGGCGATGATTATTAGTCCGGCATTATCACATCGTTATGGCCTTGCAGGAATTTTTTATCTCACAACAGTTCTGGCAATTTTAGGAATTATTTTGCTTCATCTGGTCATTCCTACCCCTCAAAAGGAACGATTTCATTCGGACAGTGAAACTAATCCAGCACTGTTTAAAACTGTACTCACTAACCAACATTTGCTACGACTCAATCTTGGAATTTTTTGCCAACATTTTATATTAACATCGACTTTTTTTGCTATTCCAATGATTTTGACTCAGCAAATAAAGGAAGGTCATTTATCTCAGCAATGGCATTTTTACCTGCCATTGATGTTTTGTTCTTTTCTGGCAATGATTCCCTTTATTATTTTGGCTGAAAAAAAGAAATTAATGAAACCTGTTTTTCTGATGGCCGTTTTAGCAACCCTTATAAGTCAACTGTTACTGGCATATACTCATGCCAACTGGCTAAGTCTGTGTTTCTTAATGTTTATCTATTTTATTGCATTCAATATCCTGGAAGCATCACTTCCTTCACTGGTTTCGAAGCAGGCTAATCCCAATAATAAGGGCACAGCAATGGGTGTGTACTCGACGGGACAGTTTTTAGGTATCTTTGCAGGAGGCACTTTGGCAGGAGTGCTTTTTCAATGGACCAATAGCACCGGTATATTTATTGGGAACGCTTTTATAAGCTTCGTCTGGTTTGCTTTTGCGTGGTTTATGAAACCAAATGTTTACCTTACTACATTAATTATTCCTTACACGGGTGAACCTAGCGACAAACTCAATCCTGTTTTAAAACAAAAATTATTGAATGTCTCAGGAATCAAAGAAGTTTTTTTTGCAAGTGAAGAAAAGGTACTCTATTTACGCATAGATAAAGAACATTATCACCCTGGAACAGCGCAGGATGTGATTAATGACAACACTGCTCCATTAATATAATTATATTGAGTACAGTGGCTACGCAATAAACGACAAATTAGGTATACTATTTATCTAACTTTCGCAGGAGATAATAAATGGCAAGAGGAATAAATAAAGTCATCCTGGTAGGCAACGTTGGTGTTGACCCGGATGTGCGATATTTACCCAATGGTAACGCAGTAACCACTCTGTCTGTAGCAACCAGTGAATCATGGAAGGATAAAACTACTGGTGAAAAACAAGATCGTACAGAATGGCACCGCGTTGTATGTTTTAACCGTCTGGGTGAAATAGCAGGAGAGTATGTACGTAAAGGGTCTAAATTATACGTTGAAGGAAGTTTACGTACTCGTAAATGGCAAGATCAACAAGGTCAGGATAAATACACCACCGAGATAATTGCATCAGATATTCAGATGCTCGATAGTAAAGGTGGCGGTTCATCAAATTATGACGATATGAATCAAACACAACAATCAGCACCCGCACAACATCAAAATGCACCGAGACAACATCAGCCATCGCAGGCGGCGCAGGATGCTTTCGATCAATTAGACGATGACATTCCATTTTAGAAATACACCATAATGTTGCCCTCTAAATTAGAGGGTAACAACATCATTATTTATCTTAATTATCACAACACCTACAGCTGTTAATATACTTGAATCCTATTCACAGTTGCCAAATTTGATAACTTTCGTGAAATTTTTTTTAATTTTCTTAACAATTTATCCTTCTGATTATTAGGAACAAAATATTAAGTCTAAAATTACTTGCTAAATAGTATCAGAGTGGGCACGAGGATTGTGTTTTGGTTAACAGGGAAAAATATATGCTCTCTGCTATTAAGTTATGTCATGCACGATTAATTGGTATATTGTAATTAGCATAGCAGGCGATACAAAAATCTAATTAACCATTTAGCTTCCCTTTGACTTAATACTAATGCCAGCAGTTAATTTCATCATTACTCTTAGCTTTCATTGATAAAATGATTACCTCCAGATGTTATGATTCGCTATTTAAACGACAATGCTACAGTTATTGGGACTAAACTGTAACTAACAGATTTGATGTTACACATATGGTAGGCATCATCACGGTAAGTAAATAGCATTCCCCTTTAATGAAAAGGCCTTTAAGATTATGAGGATAGGAGAGCGAATGATATAGCTAATTCTCGCAAAATCTAAATTGTAGAAAATTTGCTTTATTATCTTTCTGTATTAAACCTGTCGCAGAGCCCACAACGGAAAGTATAAAAGCAGATAATGATCTTAAAATAAGTTTGATTTATCAAGACAAATAGAAAATATTGCTGTAACGGATAGGAAAGCACTAGTTCATTGCCCCCATAAGATTGATGTATGAGGATTGTATAAGCTTGCTTTGCTCCTCAATGTGACTTAATAAATCCAAAAGCAACTCGAAACACTAAGTTTATCTATAAGGTTATTAATACCAAAAGAGTATATAGGGAAAATAAAAACATAGCTTATTGATGGAATAGACCACCAGGTTTAGGATTAATTACTAGTTAGTAAACTTTAAAAAAAAACCCGCTAAAAGCGGGCTTGATATATAGTACAAAAATTACTCATCAGTATCAGCATTAGCAACTGGTCTATCCATCAACTCAACTATAGCCATAGGAGCGTTATCACCTTCTCTATAACCACATTTTATGATACGGACATATCCACCTGGACGCTCTACAAAACGTGGTCCAAGATCGGTAAATAATTTACCAACAGCAACTTTTGAACGTAAAATATCAAAAGCATGACGACGTGATGCAACTGAATCAGCCTTACTAACAGTAATTAAAGGCTCAATGTAACGACGTAGGTCTTTAGCTTTAGGCAGAGTTGTTTTAATCAACTCGTGCTCAATTAAAGAACAGCACATGTTAGAAAACATGGCTTTACGATGGCTACTTGTACGGCTAAAACTACGGCCCGAATTACGGTGACGCATAACAAAGACTCCTAAATATTACTCGCCAAGACTAGCTGGCGGCCAATTCTCAAGTTTCATTCCAAGCGATAAAGAACGGGATGCTAAAACATCTTTGATTTCAGTTAAAGATTTCTTACCGAGATTAGGTGTTTTAAGCAATTCATTTTCAGTTCTTTGAACTAAATCGCCAATATAATGAATGTTTTCTGCTTTTAAGCAATTAGCAGATCGAACAGTTAACTCCAGGTCATCAACAGAACGTAATAAAACAGGGTCAAAGTCATTGCGCTCTTTATTATCAGAACGTGATTCTTCAAACTTCATGTCTACAAAAGAATGGAGCTGTCTCTGAAGAATACTGGCAGAGATTTTGATGGCTTCTTCAGCATCAATAGTTCCATTTGTCTCTAATTCTATTGTTAACTTATCAAGATCAGTTCGGTTTTCTACCCGGGCACTATCTACAAAATATGCAACTTTTTTTACAGGAGAGAAACTGTTATCAATCTTAAGTTTGCCGACAGTTTTCTTCTCAACTTCATCGTCAAGATGTTTCATAAATGCATCAGTATTATGAAACCCTATTCCTCTCTGAACTTTTAAAGTCATATTCAGTTTACCTTTCTCATTGAGATTGGCAATAACCAGTTCAGGATTAATAATTTCCTGGCCATGTGTTAATTGAATATCACCAGCTGTAACTTGACAGGGGCCCTGTTTATTAAGAGTGATCTGTGCTTCATCTCCTACAGTCAATTTAATAGCTACCAGTTTAAGGTTTAGCAATAAATCAACAACATCTTCCTGAACACCCTCTATAGTACTGTATTCGTGCAAAACACCCTCAATTGACGCTTCGGTTATCGCACTACCAGGCATAGATGACAATAATATACGTCTCAAAGCATTGCCGAGAGTGTGACCGAATCCTCGCTCTAAAGGCTCTAGAACTATTCTAGCTTTATATGGTGACTCAGCCTGTACCTTGAGGACTTTGGGCGTCAGCATTTCATTGATTTCAGTATACATTCAGCTATCTCTCCGGGCTTACTTAGAGTAAAGTTCTACAACTAGATTAACGTTGTAGTCTGAAGATAAGTCAGTTAACGTTGGTGCTGTAGAGAAGGTTCCTTTAAAGGACGCAGTATCTACAGTAATCCAATCACATGGAGCTCTTTGTTCAGATAAAGCTAGTGCAGCCTGAACGCGGCCTTGACTTTTAGCTTTTTGACGAACAGATAGGCTATCCCCTGGATTAACTAAAAAAGAAGGAACGTTAACTACTTTATCGTTTACAAGTATTGCTTTATGCGTAACTAACTGTCTCGCCTCAGCACGGGTACTTGCAAAACCCATACGGTATACAACATTATCAAGACGTCTTTCCAATAGGGACATTAGGTTTTCACCTGTTGAACCTTTTTGACGAGCAGCCATTTTATAGTAGTTTCTGAATTGCTTTTCAAGAACACCATAAAGTCTTCGAATCTTTTGCTTCTCTCTAAGTTGGATTCCATAACCATTTAAACGCGGTTTTTTATCGCCATGTTGTCCAGGTAATTTTTCAGATTTACATTTGGACTTGTGATCACGAACACCACTTTTAAGTAATAAGTCACAACCTTCACGTCGTGATAATTTACATTTTGGACCAAGATATCTAGCCATTAATTACTCCTGAATCTTATACGCGACGTTTTTTAGGTGGCTTGCAACCATTATGTGGTATGCCAGTAACATCGGTTATTGAACTAATTTTAAAATCCTGGGCTATTAATTGCCTAATAGTGGACTCTCTTCCGGGACCAGGACCGTCAACCCTTACATCGACACTTTTCATGCCGTATTCTTTCGCAACTTCACCAGCACGTTCAGCTGCAATCTGAGCTGCATAAGGAGTACTTTTTCTTGAGCCTCTGAATCCAGAGCCACCAGATGTCGCCCAACATAGCGCATTACCTTGTCTGTCAGTAAAGGTAACAATAGTATTATTAAAAGACGCATGAACGTGTACGATACCATCTGTTACAACACGCTTCGCTTTTTTCCTAACTTTTTGCTGCTTTGACTTATTTTGTGCCATCTTATTTTCCTACATGAAAAATCAATTACTGGTGCCTTTTCTACGACCTTTTCTAGTACGAGCATTTGTTTTCGTACGTTGTCCACGTAAAGGCAATCCTCGACGATGTCTTAAACCTCTGTAACAGCCCAGATCCATTAATCGTTTTATATTCATTGTTACAACACGACGCAAATCACCTTCTACTGTTATTTTGGTGATTTCAATTCTTAAAGACTCTAATTGAGCGTCTGTTAATTGTGACACTTTTGCTGAAGGATCAATATCAACTGTTTTACATAATTTTAATGATGTAGTTTTTCCAATACCATATATTGCTGTTAAAGCGATTACCACATGTTTGTGATCAGGTATGTTAACTCCTGCAATACGAGCCATTAGCTTCTCCGAACGTTATTTTGTTCTGTCGAAAGGGACAGAAGAATACTATTTTTGTAAATCAAAATCAAGTAGATATTAACCTTGTCTTTGTTTATGTCGGGCATCTTTACAAATTACACGTATAGTGCCACTTCTTTTTATAATTTTGCAATTGCGACAAATTCGCTTTACTGATGCTCTTACTTTCATTCCTAACTCCGATAAAAATCATAGTAGACCAGGTAGTTTCGTACCTTTAAAATTAGCCTTTTTCATTAAAGAATCATATTGCTGTGTCATTAGATGGGCCTGAATTTGAGCTACAAAATCCATAATAACAACCACGATAATCAGCAATGATGTACCACCAAAATAAAAAGGAACATGCCATGCATACATCAAAATCTGTGGCAACAAGCACACAAGAACCAAATAAATAGCACCAACCAAAGTAAGACGAGTCATGACCGAATCGATATACTTTGTGGTTTGCTCACCTGGTCTGATTCCTGGTATATAAGCGCCAGATTTTTTCAAGTTTTCAGCTGTATCCTTAGGATTAAACACTAATGCAGCATAGAAGAAAGCAAAAAATAATATTGCCGCTGCATATACAATTAAATACAAAGGTTGTCCAGGTGATAATGCCATTCCTACATCAGACAGCCAGCCCATACCTTTGGTATGAGAGAAGAACTGTGCGAGTGTAGCAGGTAATAAAATGATACTGGAAGCAAATATAGGTGGTATAACTCCAGACATATTTATTTTTAATGGTAAATGGCTAGTCTGTGCCGCATAGACTTTCCTACCCTGAGTCCTTTGTGCGTAATTGACTCTAATTCGCCGTTGGGCACGCTCCATAAAGACAACAAAACCAGTAACTACTACTACCACAACCGCGACAATAATCAGCGTCAGTGCTTGCATTTGTCCTTCTTTAACCTGTTGAAGTACAGATGCAATAGCTACCGGCATACTTGATACAATTCCAGAGAAAATTATTAGAGATATGCCATTTCCAACACCCTTTTCTGTAATTTGCTCACCTAGCCACATCAAAAACATCGTGCCGGTTACCAACGTAACTACAGCAGTAAAATAAAATGAAAAGTCTGGTTGCAAAGCAATCTGTTGTCCAGCTAACCATCGCGCCATTCCTAATGACTGAAATATAGACAGTATCAAAGTAAGGTAACGCGTATATTGGTTAATTTTTCTACGACCAGATTCACCTTCTTTTTTCAGTTGCTCCAGTTTGGGAGAGACAACCGAGAATAGTTGTATGATAATGGAGGCAGAAATATAAGGCATAATCCCGATAGCAAAAACAGTAACACGAGATAAGGCGCCACCAGAAAACATATTAAACAGGCCAAAGATTGTATTCTGTTGCTCATTAAAAAAATTAGCTAATTTTGTTGGATCGAGTCCAGGAACCGGTATGTGTGCCCCTAATCGATAAACTAAAATACCAATTATAACAAATATTAACCTTGATTTTAACTCGGCCAATCCACCACGTGATTGGCTGCCATTATGCTTTTGGTTTTTCATAGTCACTCTTCTATACTTCCGCCCAACCCTTCAATCGCTGAACGAGCGCCTTTAGTGACTCTTAAGCCTTTAATTTTAATGGCTTTAGTTAATTCACCAGAGAGGATAACTTTGACATCTCTTATACCGCTAGTAATAAGGCCTGATTCACGCAATATTTGCAAATCAATAATTTCAGCAGTAAGCTTTTCAAGTTCGCTTAAGCATACTTGATCAACTGTTTTTGCAACACGAGATTTAAAGCCCATTTTAGGAAGACGTCTTTGAATAGGCATTTGCCCGCCTTCAAAACCAACCTTATGGTAGCCACCAGCTCTTGCTTTTTGACCTTTATGACCTTTACCACTAGTTTTACCTAGTCCTGAACCGATACCACGACCTAAACGTCTTTTAGGACGTCTTGAACCTGGATCCGGTGATAGTGAATTTAAATTCATTATACACTCTCCTCAACTAGCAGTAAGTAATCAATGGCATTAACAAGTCCACGAATCGCTGGTGTGTCATTATGCGATACACTGGAATTTGTCTTGCCTAAACCTAATTGTTTGGCAATTAATACGTGTTTGGGTTTTCTGCCTATAATGCTCTTAACCAGGGTAATTTTAATTTTCTTTTCCATAATTAGTCCGCCATCACTTCTTCAACAGTTTTACCACGTTTGGCTGCTACGTAATCAGGAGTACCTATGTTGGTTAACCCACCAATCGTTGCACGTACAATATTACTTGGATTGGTAGAACCAATGCTTTTTGCAAGAATATTCTGTACACCCAGTACTTCAAGCACCGCTCTCATAGCGCCACCAGCAATAATACCTGTACCTTCACTTGCTGGTTTCATGAATACTTTGGAAGCACCGAAATTCCAGGTTATCTCATGATGAATTGTAGTTCCAGAAAGAGGAATATAAACCATATTCTTTTTAGCTTGATCCATCGCTTTCTGTATTGCGATTGGAACTTCCTTTGCCTTTCCTAACCCATAACCAATTCTTCCTTTCCCATCACCAACAACGACAAGGACAGAAAAGCTAAAAACACGACCACCCTTTACAACTTTAGCATTACGTCTAACTTGTACGAGTTTCTCTTGTAAGCCATCTGACTTAGCTGACTCTTCGAATGATGCCATAATCGTTCCTTAAAAATCTAATCCAGCTTCGCGAGCACCTTCAGCAAGGGCTTTCACTCGGCCATGATATCTGTAACCAGCACGATCAAATGCAACTTGGGTAATGCCCTTTTCACTGGCGCGTTTACCTAATAACTTACCAACTATAGAGGCTTGGTCTACTTTGCATTTTCCGGATAAACTGCTTTTTAATTCTTTATCATTAGTTGAACACACAACTAATACTTTATCACCGAGTGTATCAGCTTGAACTATTTGAGAATAGATATGAACACCACTTCTATAAACAACTAATCTTGCTCTACCCGATTTACGAATTAAAGCCTTTGCCTTTAATCCACGTCTATTACGCGAGTTTTGCTTATTCATTTCTTATACCTTATTTCTTTTTCGCTTCTTTTCGAACAATTACTTCGCCAGCATATCTAACACCTTTCCCTTTATAGGGTTCAGGGGGTCTAAATGCTCGTATTTCAGAAGCTACTTGTCCCAAAAGTTGCTTATCAACACCTTTAAGCAGAATAGTTGTATTGTTAGGAGTCTCAACTGAAACACCAGGACGTAACACATATTCAATAGGATGTGAAAAACCTAATGATAAAGTAATTGATTTTTCCTTGGCTTGTGCTCTGTAACCAACACCAACCAACTCAAGTGTCACAACAAATCCTTCAGTAACACCATGAACCATATTACTAACCAATGCTCTAGCTGTACCAGCCTGTGCCCACGCTTTGGGATCATTGGTTGATGGAGCAAACTCTAACTGATTCGCTTCTTTATTCTTAGTTATACTGACTAACCGATTAATATTTTGGGTTAGTGTTCCTTTGGGCCCTTTAACAGTTATTGTTCCTTCGGCAAGTGCTACCTCAACATTTGCAGGTTGAACAACTGGGGTTTTTGCTACTCTAGACATATCATTCCTCGCAAGTATTAAGCCACTTCACAAATGACTTCGCCACCAACACCTTTTAACTTTGCAGATATATGTGTCATTATACCTTTAGATGTAGATAATATTGCCACACCAAATCCAGGGATTGATGACAAATCTTTATATGATTTGTAAACTCTTAACCCGGGACGACTTATTCTTTTGATTAACTCAATAACTGGTCTACCATGATAGTATTTCAGTTTTAAAGTTATCGACTTAAGGTTGTTATCCAATGTTTCTACAAAGAAGTTTTCAATATAACCCTCTTCTTTTAAAACACGGGCAATTTCTTCTTTTAACTTAGAAGAAACTAATGTTATCTGCTGATGTTTCGCTTGTTGACCATTTCTAATTCTAGTCAGCATATCAGCAACTGGATCATGCATACTCACAATCGTTCTCCAATCAAAATAATTTACCAGCTCGATTTTCTTCCGCCGGGTACGTTGCCAATCATTAGCTGTTGTCTTAAACAAATTCTGCAAAGACTGAACTTACGATAAACTGCATGTGGTCTTCCACAAGATTGACATCGTGTACTATGGCGAACAGGATTTGAATTAACTGGTAATTTCGCTAGTTTTGCCTGACTATCCATAATTACCTGGAAATCATCAGATGATTTAATCAATTGTTTTAATTCGTTTCTGCGCTGTCTGTATTTAGCAACCAGTTTTCCACGCTTTAACTCTCTCACAAGCATTGATTTTTTAGCCACAATTTCACCCTTTTATTTTCTATCTCTATCTTTCAGTGGAAGATTAAATGCTTCTAATAAAGCTTTAGCTTCTTCGTTTGTTTTAGCACTTGTAGTTATACAAATGTCTAAACCTCTTATACCATCTGTTTTATCGAAATCAATTTCAGGAAATACGATTTGCTCTTGTATTCCCATACTGTAATTACCAGTACCATCAAAAGATTTGGGATTTAATCCACGAAAATCTCTAACACGAGGTAAAGTAACAGAAATTAATCGATCTAAAAACTCATACATACGCTCACGTCTCAAAGTGACCTTACAACCAATAGGCCATCCTTCTCTGATCTTGAATCCAGCAAGCGATTTTTTAGCTTTAGTTACTACAGGTTTTTGACCAGAAATTAGAGTCATATCTTCAACAGCATGATTCATTACTTTCTTGTCACCAACAGCTTCTCCAACGCCCATATTTAAAGTAATTTTTAATACTTTAGGTACTTCCATAACGCTGGAATAGTTGAACTGTTCCATCATCTTATTGACAACGTCTTTATTATAAAATTCTTTAAGTCTAGCCATTTCAATCACCTAATTAAACACGGTCAATAATTTCATCATTAGATTTAAAGTATCTGACTTTTTTACTAACGCCATCATTTTCTAGATACTTAAAGCCAACTTTATCCGCTTTTTTAGTAACAGGATTATAATGAGCAACATTTGAAACATGAAGTGGAGCTTCACGAGTAATAATTCCACCTTTGTTTTCAGGTTGTTGTGGGTTCCCCTTGACATGTTTTTTAATCAAGTTTCCACCTTCAACAACAACACGCTCATCTTCAACCCGCAGGATCTTACCTACATGACCTTTACTTTTACCGGCGGTAATAATTACTTCATCGCCTGTTTTAATGCGTTTCATATTTAATCCTTCTCACAAAACTTCAGCAGCCAGAGATATTATCTTCATAAATCTCTCTCGTAGCTCGCGAGTAACGGGGCCAAATATACGAGTACCAATTGGCTCGTTTTGGTTATTTAAAAGTACAGCTGCATTTCCGTCAAAACGTATTAAAGATCCATCGTCTCTTCTTACGCCTTGTGCTGTTCGCACAACTACGGCTTTCATTACAGCACCTTTTTTTACTTTACTTCTAGGAATGGCATCTTTAATACTTACTTTGATAACATCACCAACACGAGCATATCGTCTGTGGGACCCACCAAGTACTTTAATACACATTACCTTTCGTGCTCCGCTGTTGTCAGCCACTTCGAGCACTGTCTGCATTTGGATCATTTTATTCTCCAGCTCTAATTTCGACCAGAAAAAGGTTGCTGATTATATCAGGCCTTTTAGGGTTTTGAAAGTAAATCAACACAGTTGATTAAGAAATTACTTCGACTAATACCCAACTTTTCGTTTTAGAGAGTGGTCTTGATTCACGGACTTTAACAGTATTGCCGATTTCGCAAACCTGATTCTCATCATGAGCATGAATTTTTGTTCTTCGCTTCATGATTTTTCCATATTTGGGATGTTTTACAGTACGTTCAATCATCACAACTATAGTTTTATCCATTTTATCGCTAACTACTTTTCCAACCATTGTCCTGGCATTTGATTCACTAGTAGACATGTCAATTACCTGCCTTTTCAGTCAACATTGTTTTTACTCTTGCCACTGATTTACGCACCATAGTAATGAGATGTGTTTTATCTAGTGAGCCACTTGCTTTTTTCATTCGTAAATTAAATTGTTCTTTACGTAATGAAAGCAATTCTGTTTGCAATTCTTCTGTTGTCAAATTGCGTAATTCATCTATCTTTTTCATTACATTACCGTCCGTTCTTCAAACATTACTTTGAAAGGAAGCTTTGCTTTAGCAAGATCAAATGCTTCTATAGCAAGTTCTCTTGATACTCCTTCCATTTCGAATAAAACCTTTCCAGGCTGTATTTGCGCAACCCAATATTCAACACTTCCTTTACCTTTACCTTGCCTTACTTCCAATGGCTTTTGTGTAATAGGCTTGTCTGGAAATACGCGGATCCAAATTTTTCCACCACGTTTAATGTGACGAGTCATCGCACGTCGAGCTGCTTCGATTTGTCGGGCAGTTAAACGACCGCGTTCTAATGCTTTAAGACCAAATTGTCCGAAACTAATTGAACTACCGCGTAACGCTAGACCTCTATTACGCCCTTTCATTTGTTTGCGGTATTTAGTACGCTTTGGTTGTAACATGATTCTTAATCCTCACTCACTGGGCGCTGTCTGACAATCTTTTCTTTTGCGGGAGAATTTCGCCCTTGAAGATCCAGACTTTTACACCAATAATTCCGTAGGTAGTTTTAGATTCCGCAGTACCGTAATCGATATCAGCTCTAAAGGTATGTAAGGGAACACGTCCTTCACGATACCATTCGCTTCGTGCAATCTCAGCACCACCTAAACGACCACTAACGCAAATCTTTATACCTTTAGCTCCTGATTTTAAAGCAGAAGTAACAGCACGCTTCATAGCTCTACGGAACATAACTCTTTGTTCCAATTGCTGTGCGACACTTTCGGCCACAAGAGTAGAATCCAGCTCTGGCTTCTTAACTTCTTCAATATTCAGATGAACAGGAACACCTAATTTTGCTGAAATCTCTTTTCTTAAAGTCTCAATGCCACCGCCTTTTTTACCTATAATAACACCAGGTCTAGCGGTTTGAATGGTTACAACAGCATTATTTGCTGGACGTTCAATCAATATCTTGCTTACAGCTGCTGACATCAATTTCTTTTTTAATTCATTACGCAATTTAATGTCTTGAATTAAAAACTCAGCATACCGTTTACCAGCGAACCACTTAGAGTTCCAATCTTTAATAATTCCAAGGCGTATGCCTATTGGATTAACTTTTTGTCCCATTGCTATTCCTCGTCAGACACTTTAATAGTGATATGGCAGGTACGTTTGCAAATTCGATTTGCTCGACCCTTAGCTCTGGGACTAATGCGTTTTAAAGTTGCAGCCTCGTCAACGCATACCATACCCACTTTCAGATCATCAATATCTGCACCATTATTATTTTCAGCATTAGCAATTGCTGACTCTAATAACTTGAGCATTAATTGAGCACCTTTTTTTGGTGTAAACTTGAGGACATCAAGTGCACCAGATACGTTCATATTTCGTATCATATCGGCTACTAATCTGCCTTTTTGAGCAGATAAAGGAGCACCTTTTAACTTAGCTGTAACTTCCATCGTATCCTCTTACTTGCCTTTAGCTTTTCTGTCACCAGAATGGCCTTTGAATGTACGAGTCATGGCAAACTCACCTAGTTTATGACCAACCATATTATCTGTAATATATACAGGAACGTGATCTTTGCCGTTATGAACAGCAATAGTTAAATCAATCATTTCAGGAACGATTGTTGAACGTCTAGACCAAGTTTTAATTGGTTTTTTTGATTTAGTTTCAATTGCAGAAATAACTTTGCTGATCAAATGATGGTCGATAAATGGACCTTTTCTTATAGAACGAGCCACTTGATATCCTCTCAATAATTATTTCTTTTTACGACGTCTGACAATAAAACTATCAGTCCGCTTATTACTTCTGGTTTTATATCCCTTAGTAGGTACTCCCCAAGGCGATACAGGATGTCTTCCTCCAGAAGTTCGACCTTCACCACCACCATGTGGGTGATCAACAGGGTTCATTGCAACCCCTCGAACTGTTGGGCGTATACCTCTCCAACGTTTAGCACCTGCTTTTCCTAATGAACGTAGACTATGCTCACTATTACTTACTTCGCCGATAACAGCGCGACATAATACATGAATTTTACGCATTTCACCTGAACGTAGACGTAACGTTGCATAAACGCCTTCTTTCGCGACAAGCTGTCCACTACATCCGGCACTACGTAACATTTGAGCACCTTTACCTGCTTTCATTTCAACGCAATGAATAGTTGTACCTACAGGTATATTTTTTAGAGGCAAACAATTACCTACACTAATTGGTGAATCTGCACCAGAAACAACAGTTGCACCTACTTCTAAATTAGCAGGAGCTATAATATATCTTTTCTCGCCATCTATATAGGTAATTAAGGCAATCAACGCAGTTCGGTTTGGATCATACTCTAAACGTTCTACCTTTCCTGTAATACCATCTTTATCACGTTTGAAATCAACTAAACGATATTTTTGACGTTGTCCGCCTCCAATATGCCTTACCGTGATTCGACCATGATTATTACGACCGCCTGTTTTTTTTAGTTTTTCAACTAAAGAAGCAAGTGGTTTTCCTTTATGGATATTGTGATGAACAACGCGAATTTCGCCACGTTTACCAGGCGAAGTCGGTTTAGATTTTAATAGTGCCATCTTAATCTGCCTTATTCGGTAACTGTAAAGTCAATATCTTGATCAGCATGAAGTGATACAAAGGCCTTTTTCCAGTCGCTACGCTTACCACTAGTCTGTTTAAAGCGTTTTGCCTTACCCTTCACGTTGATTATTGAGACATTTTTAACTTTTACATTGAAAATATGCTCTACAGCCATTTTAATTTCAGTTTTAGTTGCAGTTTTCAGTACTTTGAAAGTGAACTGTTTAAACTTATCGGCCATAACAGTAGCCTTTTCAGAAGTATGTGGTTCACGTAGAACCATCATCAATCTCTCAGCATTCATTGTAACTGTTCCTCAATTTTTTTAATTGCAGCTTCTGTAACAACAACTTTTTCAAATCTGAGTAAGGAAACAGGATCTATAGTTGTAACATCACAGATATCGTAATTAATTAAGTTTCTTGAACCTAAATATTCACTTTCTCCAACTTCATTCATTATGATCAATGCATTTTTAATATTCATTTGATTCATTTTGTTAATAAAGTCTTTTGTTTTATGGCTATCACATTGGAAATCACTAACGACTACCAGGTTGCCAGTACGACAAAGTTCGGAGATTATACTACGTAATGCACGTTTGTACATTTTTTTATTAAGTTTTTGTGAGTAATCTCGCTTTTTAGATGCGAATGTTACCCCACCACTGCGCCATATAGGGCTTCGAATTGTTCCTGCTCGAGCTCGACCAGTTCCTTTTTGATTCCAAGGCTTTTTGCCACCACCCCTGACTTCTGCACGAGTCTTTTGAGCACTGTTGCCACTTCGAGCATTGTTCATATAAGTTACAACAGCTTGATGTACAAGACCTTCGTTGTAAGCATAAGCAAAAACATCTTTATTCAGCTGTAATTGCGCTTTAGTATCAATAATAGTAATTTCCATCACTCACCTCTTGCTTGCTTTTTAGCTGCAGGCTTAACTTCTATTCGTGTTCCAGGAGCACCGGGAATAGCACCTTTGATTAGAAGCAAGTTTCTTTCAGCATCAACCCGCACAAGTTCAAGTGTTTGAACTGTACAACGGACATTACCCATATGGCCGGCCATTTTTTTGCCTTTAAATACACGTCCAGGAGTTTGGTTCTGACCAATAGATCCAGGAACTCGATGTGATCTGGAATTACCATGAGTAGCATCTTGAGTTCTAAAATTATATCGTTTTACGGTTCCAGCAAAGCCTTTACCTTTACTCACTCCAGATACATCAACGTGTTGCCCGGCAGTAAAAACATCAGCAACAGAGAGAACCTGTCCTAATTGAAATGCATCTTCAGAGTCAATTCTAAACTCCATTTGCAAATCACCGGCTTCAATTTCAGCTTTTGCAAAGTGTCCAGCCTGAGGCTTGCTTACTTTGTTCGCTTTTTTTGTTCCGCCAGTTAATTGAACAGCTGAATAACCATCGTTTTCAGCAGTTTTGATCTGGGAAACACGATTTGGGTGCACTTCAACTACAGAAACAGGAACCGAAACTCCTTCTGCTGTGAATACACGCGTCATACCGATTTTACGGCCTAATAAACCGATCATCATTGTAACACCTCTTTAATATCCTTCACCCTAACATTTAGTCATCAAGGCTAATCTGAACATCAACTCCAGCAGCCAGATCCAATTTCATCAATGCATCTACTGTTTTTTCAGTTGGATGAACAATAACGACCAGGCGTTTATGAGTACGTAATTCGTATTGATCACGAGCATCTTTATTAACATGCGGTGATGTCAATACGGTAAATTTTTCTTTGCGAATTGGCAATGGTATTGGGCCACGAATTTGGGCGCCAGTACGTTTTGCTGTTTCTACAATTTCTCTTGTAGATAAATCAATTAATCGATGATCAAATGACTTTAATCTTATTTTAATATTTTGATTGCTACTCATTATAATTACTCAATTATTTTAGCGACAACACCGGCGCCTACAGTACGGCCACCTTCCCGAATTGCGAAACGTAACCCTTCAGTCATCGCAATTGGTGCATGCAGATTGACAACGAGCTGTACGTTATCTCCAGGCATTACCATTTCAATTCCTTCAGGTAAATCACAAGTACCTGTTACGTCTGTTGTTCTGAAATAGAATTGTGGACGATAACCATTGAAAAATGGAGTATGACGACCCCCTTCTTCTTTTGACAATACGTACACTTCTGCTTCAAACTTAGTATGCGGCTTAATTGAACCAGGCTTAGCCAATACTTGACCACGCTCCACTTCATCACGTTTTGTTCCACGTAATAATACGCCTACGTTATCTCCCGCACGTCCTTCATCAAGAAGTTTGCGGAACATTTCAACACCAGTACAAATAGTCTTCTGTGTATCATGAATACCAACAATCTCAACTTCTTCACCTACTTTGACGATACCACTCTCAACTCGGCCAGTTACTACTGTTCCTCGTCCAGATATAGAGAATACGTCTTCAATCGGTAACAAAAATGCTTTGTCAATCATCCGTACAGGTTCAGGTATATAGGCATCCAGCGTTTCAACTAGCTTTTCAATCGCAGGTACACCAATATCACTCGTATCACCTTCTAATGCTTTTAGCGCAGAACCAACAACAATCGGTATGTCATCGCCTGGGAAATCATAGCTGCTTAACAGATCACGTACTTCCATCTCAACAAGCTCTAATAACTCAGCATCATCAACCATATCCGCTTTGTTCATAAAAACTACTATGTAGGGTACGCCTACCTGACGAGATAGTAATATATGTTCTCTCGTTTGGGGCATTGGACCATCAGCAGCTGATACTACTAAAATAGCGCCGTCCATTTGAGCAGCACCCGTAATCATGTTCTTAACATAATCCGCGTGGCCTGGACAGTCAACGTGGGCATAATGTCTGTTCGCTGATTCATATTCAACGTGAGCTGTAGAAATTGTAATACCACGCTCTCTTTCTTCTGGTGCAGCATCAATTTGATCATACGCCTTAGCTGTACCACCAAACTTCTTCGCCATGATCGTTGTAATCGCAGCAGTTAACGTAGTTTTACCATGATCTACGTGACCAATTGTGCCCACATTAACGTGTGGCTTTGTACGTTCAAATTTTTCCTTCGCCATTTCAATAACCTCATTAACTTTTATTGTTTCTTGATAATTGCCTCAGCAATATTGTTTGGTGCTTCAGCATACTTAGAAAATTCCATCGTGTATGTTGCTCTTCCTTGAGTAGCAGAACGTAAATCAGTCGAATAACCAAACATCTCTGCAAGCGGTACTTCAGCTCTGACAATTTTACCTGCCGGAGAATCTTCCATCCCTTGTACTAAACCACGGCGTCTGTTTAGGTCACCCATAACATCGCCCATATAGTCTTCAGGAGTAACAACTTCTACTGCCATAATTGGCTCAAGCAATACTGGCTTTGCTTTTAAGGCACCTTGCTTGAAACACTGAGAACCAGCAATTTTAAATGCCATTTCACTTGAATCTACCTCATGGAAAGAACCATCAAATAGAGTTACTTTAACATCCACTACCGGGTAACCAGCAATAACACCATTTTGTAATTGTTCCTGAACCCCTTTATCAACAGCTGGAATATATTCCTTTGGAATGACTCCACCTACAATTGCGTTGATAAACTCGTAGCCTTTTCCGGCTTCTTGGGGCTCAATTTTCAACCAAACATGTCCGTATTGTCCACGGCCACCTGATTGTCTCACAAACTTTCCTTCTTGCTCTACTGTTTGTTTCAAAGTTTCACGATAAGCAACTTGTGGTTTACCTACATTCGCTTCAACATTGAACTCTCTTCTCATACGGTCAACAATAATTTCGAGATGAAGTTCACCCATCCCTTCAATGATCGTTTGACCTGACTCTTCATCAGTATGAACTCTGAAAGAAGGGTCTTCTTGGGCGAGTTTGCTTAAAGCAATACCCATTTTTTCCTGATCTGCCTTTGTTCTGGGTTCAACAGCAACCGCGATTACGGGATCTGGAAAATCCATACGCTCTAATATCACCGGATTATCAACATCACATAGAGTATCACCAGTCATTACAGTTTTAAGACCTACCGCAGCTGCAATATCTCCAGCTCTAACTTCTTTAATTTCTTCGCGGGAATTAGCGTGCATTTGCAATAAACGACCAATTCTTTCTTTTTTACCTTTAACTGAATTCAATAATGTATCACCGCATTTAACTACACCTGAATAGGCGCGGAAATAAGTTAAAGTTCCTACAAAGGGATCAGTGGCAATTTTAAAAGCCAAAGCTGAAAATGGTGCATCATAACTCGTTTCACGATGCGTTTCTTCACCATCTTCATTCAATCCTTGAATATCAGGAATATCTAATGGTGAAGGTAAATACTCAATAACACCATCAAGTACAGCCTGAACACCTTTATTTTTAAAAGCAGAACCACAAAAAACAGGCACCACTTTATTGGTAACTGTCAATTGACGTAATGCTTGCTTAATTTCAGCCTCAGTAAAATCTTCACCTTCAAGATATTTTTCCATTAGATCTTCAGAAGCTTCTGCAGCAGCTTCAACCACCAAAGTTCTATACTCTTCGCATTCATTTTGAAGCTCTTTTGGAATATCAACGTATTTAAAGGTCATACCTTTATTATCTTCATCCCAATGTATTGCTTTCATTTTGATGATGTCAATTACACCTTTAAAATCCTCTTCAGCTCCAATAGGAATTTGCACAACAACAGGGCTTGAACCTAGGCGTTGCTTTATCTGGGTAACAACACGATGAAAATTAGCTCCCATTCTATCCATTTTGTTAACGAATACAATTCGAGGAACACCATATTTATTCGCTTGTCGCCATACAGTTTCAGATTGAGGTTCAACTCCAGAAACTGAGTCAAAAACAACGACTGCACCATCTAAGACTCGAAGAGATCGCTCGACTTCAATCATAAAGTCGACGTGTCCAGGAGTATCAATAATATTAATTCGATGCGGTTCGAACTGTTTATCCATCCCGGACCAGTAGCAAGTTGTTGCTGCTGAGGTTATCGTAATACCGCGCTCCTGCTCCTGGACCATCCAATCCATAGTGGCAGCTCCATCATGTACTTCACCAATCTTGTGTGACATACCTGTATAATAGAGTACCCGCTCAGTTGTTGTTGTTTTACCAGCATCAACGTGTGCAGCAATGCCTATGTTTCGATAGAGTTTTAGTGGAGTAGTTGACACGTATTACCTCTCTAATTCCATCTAAAATGCGCGAACGCTTGGTTAGCTTTTGCCATTTTATGAGTATCTTCTCGCTTTTTAACCGCCGAGCCTTTACTTTCAAAAGCATCCATTAATTCACCTGCCAGACGCAACATCATACCTTTCTCACCACGGCTTCGGGCAGCTTGGACTATCCAACGCATTCCAAGGGCGATACTACGGTCATGACGTACTTCAACAGGAACTTGATATGTAGCTCCACCGACACGTCGTGATCGCACTTCAACGCTCGGTCGAACATTATCTAACGCATCTTCAAAATACCGAAGTATGGTTCCTGAATTAGTGCCAGATCCTGACTCACCAGCCGAACCTGATTCACCGTCTTCGTCGGACTTTTTAGATTTTTTAACGCGCTCTTCCATTACAGATAAAGCACCATAAATAATTTTCTCAGCAGTTGATTTCTTACCACTGACCATTAATACGTTAATAAATTTTGCTAACAGCTCACTATGATGTTTCGGATCTGGCAAAATTTCACGTTTGGGGACTTCTCTTCTTCTTGGCATCTCAATTTCCTACAATCAGTTATTTTTTATCTTTAGGTTTTTTTGTACCGTATTTAGAACGACCTTGCTTACGATCGCTAACTCCTGATGTATCTAAACTACCCCTGACTGTGTGATAGCGCACACCAGGTAAGTCTTTAACCCGTCCACCCCGAATTAATACCACGGAATGCTCTTGCAGGTTATGGCCTTCACCACCAATATATGATGATACTTCAAATCCATTGGTTAAACGTACACGTGCCACCTTTCTCATTGCTGAGTTAGGTTTTTTGGGTGTAGTAGTATAAACGCGAGTACATACTCCGCGTCTTTGTGGACATGACTCTAGTGCTGGTACGTTACTTTTTTTCTTTACGTCCACACGAGGCTTTCTTACTAACTGATTAATAGTAGCCATTTGTACTTAACTCCGATCTGTCACTTGTGAATATTTCGAATGCATAAGGAGGCCGGATTCTATATAGGAACGGCAGATTTGTCAAGTTTAAACCTGCCGTTTTTGAATCCAGACTAATGATCATGATTATCCGCGTTGAGTGCTTCACTTAACGCGTGTTCAACATCACTTGCAGTAACTGTATGCGTTGCATGGTCACCACCTGCTGCAGCTCTCGCTCTTTTTGCCTTTCGGCTTTGATGATAAGTGTATCCAGTTCCCGCAGGAATGAGACGTCCCACCATCACGTTTTCTTTCAAACCACGTAAATCATCTACTTTTCCACTAACTGCAGCTTCAGTTAAAACACGCGTTGTCTCTTGGAAAGAGGCTGCTGAAATAAATGATTCTGTAGCTAAAGATGCTTTGGTAATACCTAATAAAATTGGTGTACCTCGAGCAACCTGTTTTCCTTCGGCAATGAGTCGGTCATTCTCTTGAAGCATAACACTTTCCTCAATTTGCTCACCTACTAGGAACTTTGAATCGCCAGCAAAAGTTATCACTCGTTTACGTAACATTTGCCGAACTATTGTTTCAATATGCTTGTCATTGATTTTTACACCCTGCAAGCGATATACGTCTTGAACTTCATTTACAATATAATTTGCCAAAGCACCAACACCAAGTAATCGCAATATATCATGAGGATTAAGTGCTCCCTCTGCGATTAGCTCGCCACGTTCCACGTGCTCTCCTTCAAACACAGAAATATGACGCCATTTTGGAATCAATTCTTCATGACACTGATCTTCAGAAACGTTAATAATTAATCTTCGTTTTCCTTTGGTTTCCTTTCCAAAATTAACAAGACCAGAAACTTCAGCCATTACCGCTGAGTCCTTGGGTTTACGTGCTTCAAACAAGTCAGCTACGCGTGGCAGACCCCCGGTAATATCACGTGTTTTAGAACGCTCTTGAGGAATACGTGCAATAACGTCACCAATGCCCACTAGACCACCATCTTCAAAATTAACGATAGCGTCAACTGGTAAATAATATTGCGCAGGAACGTTGGTACCAGCAAGGAAAATATCTTCTCCTTCACTTGTAACCAGTTTTACCATCGGCCGTAAATCGCGACCAGCAGCACTGCGCTGTTTTGCATCGATAATTACAATATTACTTAAACCAGTAAGCTCATCAGTCTGTCGATTCATGGTCATGCCATCTATCAAGTCAACAAACTTTAAATTACCAGTCACTTCTGAAATTACCGGGTGAGTATGCGGATCCCAGGTAGCAATTACTTGACCAGCCTCTACGCTGGAATTATCTTGTGCAGAAATTACTGCACCATAAGGTAACTTATATCGCTCACGCTCACGACCAAACTCGTCAACAATTGTTACTTCTCCAGAACGAGATACTGCAACCAGATTTTTATTCTCATGAGTTACTGTTTTAATGTTATGTAATCGAATAACCCCTTTAGTTTTTATCTGGATATTATTAGCAGCTGTAGCTCTGGACGCGGCTCCACCAATGTGGAAGGTACGCATGGTTAACTGAGTACCTGGCTCACCGATAGACTGTGCAGCAATAATACCTACTGCCTCACCCGTATTTACTTTATGTCCACGAGCCAGATCTCTTCCATAGCAAGCGGCACATAAACCAAAGCGGGTCTGGCATGTAATAGGAGAGCGAACCATGATCTGGTCAACACCTTGCTTTTCAAGGCTCTCTACCCATTCCTCATCCAACAAAGTTCCGGCTTTAACCACTGGTTCTGTTTGATTTGGAATATAAACATCAGCGGCTACTACACGTCCAAGTACTCGTTCATGTAAAGGCTCAACAATATCACCACCTTCAATTAGTGGCTGCATCAGAATACCTGTTTCCACACCGCAATCATCTTCAGTAATGACAACGTCTTGGGCAACATCCACCAAACGTCTGGTCAAATATCCAGAGTTTGCAGTTTTTAATGCGGTATCTGCCAGACCTTTACGTGCTCCGTGAGTGGAAATAAAGTATTGGAATACATTTAAACCTTCTCGGAAATTTGCAGTAATTGGAGTTTCAATAATGGATCCGTCAGGTGCCGCCATCAATCCTCGCATACCTGCTAATTGACGAATCTGGGCTGCAGAACCCCTAGCTCCCGAATCAGCCATCATAAAGATGGGGTTAAATGATTCCTGTCTAACCGTTTCACCTTTTGCATTAACCACCTCTTCAGTAGCAATTTTTGTCATCATTGACTTGGCGACTAATTCGTTGGTTCTAGACCAAATATCAATAACTTTATTATATCGTTCACCATTCGTTACCAAGCCTGAACGGAATTGGGATTCGATTTCGCGAACTTCGTTATCAGCATGCTCAATAATAGCAGCTTTATCTTCAGGAATTTCCATATCTTCAATACCAATTGAGATTCCTGATCGGCTGGCATATTTAAATCCGGTATACATTAACTGGTCTGCAAATATAACCGTTTCTTTCAAACCGAAATTTCGATAACAACCATCAATAACTTTCGAAATTACTTTCTTGGTCATGGTACGGTTAATGTTTGCAAATGGCATACCCTTAGGTAAAATTTCAGCAAGGATTGCCCGGCCAACAGTAGTTTCTACTAGGTGATACTCCGTAGAACCTTCCTCTTCTTTAAGCATACGAATTTTAATTTTCGCATGAATATCCAAATGACCCGCTTCATAAAAATTCTGGGCTTCCTGGGCACTAACGTAAATTTTACCTTCACCTAAAGCATTCACTTTTTCACGTGTCAGATAATATAATCCAAGTACCACGTCCTGACTGGGAACAATAATTGGTTCACCACTTGCAGGGGATAAAATGTTATTGGTGGACATCATTAGTGAACGAGCTTCTAACTGAGCTTCTAATGTTAGCGGAACGTGTACCGCCATTTGGTCACCGTCAAAGTCNNTAAAAGAATCGGATGCTCACGAATTACATCATCAAGAATATCCCAAACCACCGCCTCTTCACGCTCAACCATTTTCTTGGCAGCTTTAATAGTAGTTGCAAGCCCTCTAAATTCCAGCTTTGAAAATATAAAGGGTTTAAACAGCTCTAAAGCCATTTTTTTAGGTAGTCCACATTGATGTAATCTTAATGTCGGTCCAACCACAATAACGGAACGTCCTGAGTAGTCTACTCGCTTACCTAGCAAGTTCTGTCTAAAACGTCCTTGCTTTCCTTTAATCATATCAGCTAATGATTTTAAAGGTCTTTTATTAGTCCCGGTAATTGCTCGTCCTCGACGACCATTATCAAGGAGCGCGTCAACAGATTCCTGTAGCATTCGCTTTTCGTTACGTACAATAATATCGGGAGCGTTTAAGTCCAATAAGCGTTTCAGACGATTATTTCTGTTAATAACACGACGATATAAATCATTTAAGTCAGACGTAGCAAACCGACCACCATCAAGAGGAACCAAAGGTCTTAAGTCTGGTGGAAGAACGGGTAAAACGTCCATAATCATCCACTCAGGTTTGTTCCCTGACTCATAAAAAGCTTCTAATAATTTTAGTCGCTTGGTTATTTTTTTGATTTTTGTTTCAGAATTAGTTGTTGGTAATTCTTCACGTAAATTTTTGATCTCTTCTTCGAGGTCTATTTGTCGCAATAAATCACGAATGGCTTCAGCACCCATACGCGCATCAAATTCATCACCATATTGTTCCATAGCGTCTAGATAAACTTCATCATTGAGCAATTGTCCACGCTCAAGTTCTGTCATGCCAGGATCTACTACTACAAATGCTTCAAAATATAATACACGTTCTATATCCCGCAAAGTCATGTCTAATAATAAACCGATTCGGGAGGGTAGGGATTTCAGGAACCAAATATGTGCCACAGGACTAGCGAGCTCAATGTGTCCCATTCTTTCCCGTCTGACTTTTGCTAATGCGAGTTCTACACCGCATTTTTCGCAAATAACGCCACGATGTTTTAAGCGTTTGTATTTACCACATAAACACTCATAGTCTTTTACTGGACCAAAAGTTTTAGCACAAAATAAGCCGTCACGTTCTGGTTTAAAAGTACGATAATTGATGGTCTCAGGTTTTTTTACTTCACCATAAGACCAAGATCTTATTAATTCAGGTGAAGCTAATGCAATTTTAATTGCATCAAATTCTTCACTTTGTCCCTGTTGTTTGAGAATCCCTAGTAAATCACTCATTACAGGTGCTTTTCTCATTGGGTCGTTGCTTAGAGTAGCCAAGTCTATGCCTCCAAAAATTGGTTAGTCAGTGTGTATCGCTGAACAGTTAATCGTGATCTAATTCGATATCAATTCCCAGTGCTCTAATTTCTTTCAACAATACATTAAAAGATTCTGGCATTCCTGGGTCCATACGATGGTCTCCATCGACTATATTTTTGTAGATCTTCGTTCTACCTCCAACGTCATCTGATTTTACAGTTAACATTTCCTGTAATGTATATGCAGCACCATATGCTTCAAGTGCCCACACCTCCATTTCACCNNCGTAAGAACCGGTGGAACGTGCATGCATTTTATCATCAACTAAGTGATTCAGTTTCAACATGTACATGTAACCAACAGTAACTTTATTATCAAACTTGCTACCGGTTCTTCCATCAATTAGCGTGGTCTTACCATCAGAAGGAAGATCTGCCAATTGTAACATTCTCTTGATTTCTTCTTCTGAAGCTCCATCAAATACCGGAGTTGCCATTGGAACACCAGCTCTTAAATTGTCAGCAAGACGGAACAACTCCTCTTCATTTAAACAATCAAGATTTACACGTTTAATCTCATCATGATTATATATACTGTGAAGGAACGATTTAATTTCATCGCCTGATTTTTTAGTATCGAGCATTTGTGCCACTNNTATGCCCTAAACCTTTTGCCGCCAGACCAAGATGCGTCTCCAGAACCTGTCCAATATTCATACGAGACGGTACGCCCAAGGGATTGAGTACGATGTCAACTGCAGTTCCATCTTCCATATGAGGCATATCTTCAATAGGTACAACAATAGAGATAACCCCTTTGTTACCATGTCGACCAGCCATCTTGTCACCTGGTTGAATTCTGCGTTTCACGGCAAGATATACTTTTACAATTTTTAAAACACCTGGTGCTAAATCGTCTCCCTGGATTATTTTTTTACGACTGTCATTAAACCGTTTTTCCATCTCTTTAGTGAGTAGTTCCAGTTGCTTAGATTGCTGCTCCAATTGTTGGCTTACAGCATCATTATCCAATCGGATATCAAACCACTTTTCTCTACCTACTTTATCAAGATAATCCTGCTTGATTATAGTTCCGGGTTTTAAATTAGAGGGGCCGCCGGTAGCTTCTTTGTCTAGAAGTAAGGAAGCCACGCGGTGATAAATATCTTCTTCTCGTATGCGACGCTCATCGATTAAGTCTTTTCTAACACGGGCTAAATGCTCTTCTTCAATGCTTTTAGCTCGAGTATCTTTTTCGAGGCCATCGCGAGTAAAGACTTGAACATCAATTACGGTTCCATTCATTCCTGAAGGTACACGAAGTGATGAATCTTTTACATCAGAAGCTTTTTCACCGAATATTGCTCTTAATAATTTCTCTTCAGGTGTTAGCTGTGTTTCACCTTTAGGGGTTACTTTACCAACCAGAATATCGCCAGCGTTAACTTCCGCTCCGATATAAACAACTCCTGATTCATCAAGATTGGATAGGGCAGACTCCCCTACATTAGGAATGTCAGCGGTAATCTCTTCAGTTCCAAGCTTAGTATCACGTGCAATACAGGTTAACTCTTCAATATGAATTGTAGTAAATCTGTCTTCTTGAACAATACGTTCAGAAATGAGAATCGAATCCTCAAAGTTATATCCGTTCCAAGGCATAAAAGCGACTAATAGATTTTGTCCTAAAGCCAACTCACCCATATCAGTACATGGACCATCTGCTAACACATCCCCTCTCTGTATGCGATCTCCAGTGGAGACGATAGGACGCTGATTAATACATGTATCCTGATTTGATCGGAAATATTTAGTGAGGTTATAAATATCGACACCCGTTTCACCAGCAGTAGTCTCATCATCATTCACTCGAACCACAATCCTTGAAGCATCAACCAAATCAATTACACCGCCTCGTTTCGCAACAACAGAAACTCCTGAGTCGGATGCAACAATACGCTCCATTCCAGTTCCAACTAATGGCTTTTCAGAACGTAATGTTGGGACTGCCTGACGTTGCATGTTGGAGCCCATCAAAGCTCTGTTCGCATCGTCATGTTCAAGGAAAGGAATCAANNATCCATATAATTAATTTTATCTGGAGTTGTTAACGAAAATTCGTTTTGATGGCGACAAGGTACCAAGTCAGCAAGTATATTTCCTTCAGCATCCAAGGTTACACTAGACTGTGCAATGTACTGATCAACTTCTTCAATTGCAGATAAATATTCAATCTCATCAGTTACTCTACCATCAACCACTTTACGGCAAGGGGTCTCGATAAAGCCATAATCATTGGTCCTGGCGTATACTGATAATGAGTTTATTAAACCGATATTCGGACCTTCAGGAGTTTCAATAGGACAAACTCTACCGTAATGAGTTGTATGTACGTCGCGAACTTCAAAACCTGCACGTTCCCGTGTCAATCCACCTGGGCCTAATGCTGAAACACGGCGCTTATGTGTCACGCCTGATAAAGGATTCACTTGGTCCATAAATTGGGATAACTGACTTGAACCAAAAAACTCTTTAACCGCAGCTGAAACCGGCTTCGCATTAATCAAATCCTGAGGCATTAAATTCTCGGATTCAACAAGACTCAAACGTTCTTTGACCGCACGTTCTACACGTACTAGACCCACACGAAATTGGTTTTCGGCCATCTCACCAACGCTACGAACTCTACGGTTACCCAGATGATCAATGTCATCCACCATACCGATACCATTGCGAATATCTATCAAAGTCTTAATTACAGACATGATATCTTCTTTTGTTAATGTGCCGGGACCATCATCATTTTTTCTGCCAACTCGTCTGTTAAATTTCATACGGCCGACTGCTGATAGATCATAACGATCATCAACAAAAAACAGGTTTTTAAATAAGGCTTCGGCCGCTTCTTTTGTTGGCGGCTCACCAGGTCTCATCATTCGGTAAATTTCAACCAATGCTTCCAGTTGCGATGATGTTGGATCTATTTTCAAAGTATCAGATATATAGGAACCATGATCTAAATCATTGGTATAAATCATATCTATTTGAAGAATGCCATTATTTGCCATTACATCGAGCATGTCTTCGGTAATTTCATCATTGGCTTGCGCAATAAACTCACCGGTCAGGGTATCTACAATATTTTTAGCAAGTGTTTTTCCTATTAAATAATCTCTGGGTACAATGAGATCTTTCATTTGGCACTTTTCCATCTGTTTGATGTGTCGTGCTGTTATTCTTCTGCCTTGCTCAACTATTAATTCACCTGTTTCAGGTACTAAAATATCAAAAGATGCTATTTCACCGCGCAATCTCTGAGGAATAAGATCAATATGATATTCACCATTTTTTAAGTGGCAACTGGTGATATCAAAAAACTCACCCAGAATATCTTCTGCTTCGTAACCTAAAGCTCTAAGCAGGATGGTTACAGGTAACTTTCTTCTTCTGTCAATACGAACATAAACACAATCTTTTGGATCAAATTCAAAATCCAACCATGATCCACGATAAGGAATAATTCGAGCAGAATAAAGTAACTTTCCTGAGGAATGAGTTTTACCTTTATCATGTTCAAATATAACACCAGGCGAACGATGCAATTGTGATACTACAACACGCTCGGTACCATTTACGACAAATGTACCCACATCTGTCATTAGGGGTATTTCCCCCATAAATACATCTTGTTCTCTAATATCTTTAATTGGCTTAGGGTCATCGCTTGCTTCTTTATCAAGAACAACAAGTCTTATTTTAACTCTTAATGGAGCAGAATAGGTCAAGCCTCTTAATTTACATTCCCGAACATCGAATGCGGGCTCACCCAATTTGTAACCGACATATTCAAGGCGTGCATTACCAGAAAAACTTTCAATTGGAAATACTGATGAAAATGCTGCATGTAATCCAGTATTCAGGTGTTCGCTCATTTTGCTATCAGCCTGAAGGAAATCTCTATAAGATTTCAGTTGAATTTCCAGCAGATTTGGTATTGCCATTTTATCGGTCTGCTTACCAAAGCTTTTGCGAAATCGTTTTTTCTCAGCATGTGAATATTGAGGTTTAGCTTCTGCAACGGCCATGGTGGTTCCTCTGTAAATTATTAATGACTTCAAACACGTAAACCCAGCCATGTAAACATGGCTGGGTCCTATATAACTTTTATAACTTAATTATTTAACTTCTACTGTAGCGCCAGCTTCTTCAAGTTCTTTCTTGATACTAGCGGCTTCATCTTTAGATACACCTTCTTTAACAGTAGATGGAGCGCCTTCTACTAAATCTTTAGCTTCTTTTAAGCCAAGACCAGTCAAGCTACGGATTACTTTAATAACGTTTACTTTGTTAGCACCAAAACTGGTCATAACAACGTTAAATTCTGTTTGCTCTTCAGCAGCAGCGGAAGCGGCAGCTGGTGCTGCAACAGCAACTGCAGCAGCAGCGGCAGATACGTTGAATTTTTCTTCCATAGCTTCGATTAACTCTACAACTTCCATTACTGACATGTTGGAGATTGTATCTAATATTTCATTTTTTGACACAGCCATTACTAGCTCCTAATATATAAATTGATTAATGATTAAAGGGTTATCCTGCTTTTTGATCTTTCACTGCTGCTATAGTTCTCACTAATTTTGCATGTGGCTCAGCAAGAGTACGAACAAATTTCTCAATTGGCGCTTTCATTACATACATTAACTTGGCGATTGCCTCATCACGTGTTGGAAGGCTAGCAACAACATCAATTTGATTTGCGTTGTAAACCTTGCCACCTACCGATAATGCTTTAATCTCAAGTTTATCAAATGTTTTGGCGAATTCTTTAAGCAGTCTTGCTGCATCACTTGGTGCTTCCAATGACATAGCAATAAATAAAGGTCCAACCAACTGGTCATTTAAACATTCAAATTCAGTGTCTTTAAATGCTCTTCGTGTCAAAGTATTACGAACAACTCGAAGATAAACACCGGATTTGCGTGCTTCACTACGTAAATGCGTCATTTGATTTACAGTTAAACCACGATAATCAGCAACTACTGCGGAAATAGCTTTAGAGGCGACTGCAGTCACTTCTTCTACTACAGCTTTTTTTCCAGCTAAATTTAACGTCACGTTACTGACCTCCTAATGTGTACAAATCACTTGGATTTGACAGTTATGGTGGCCGTCTCAGATTACTCGGAGCCGGTTCACCGTCTGCGCAGGAAATTAAGCCTAAGCACCTGCGGTCTTCGACGACATCGAACCAAATCTATGCCGTGAATTCTTGAAAATGGGTATGTATATTACACAGGTATTGAAGATATATCAATAGGTAATCCAGGCCCCATAGTAGTTGACAGAGATATTTTCTTCAAATATTGTCCTTTAGACGAAGTAGGCTTAGCTTTTTTAAGGTCATTAATGAGTGCAATAATATTTTCCATTATATCTTCTGCAGCAAAATCTGCTTTGCCAACGGAACAATGAATTATACCGTTTTTATCTGTTCTATAACGCACTTGACCTGACTTGGCATCATTAACAGCTGCTTCTACGTTGGTTGTAACAGTTCCAACTTTAGGATTAGGCATTAAACCTCTTGGACCTAAAATCTGACCTAACTGACCCACAATACGCATCGCATCAGGTGTTGCAATAACAACATCAAAATCCATAGTTCCCGCTTTAATTTTATCAGCCAGGTCTTCAAATCCAACAATATCAGCTCCAGCAGCTTTAGCTTTAGTTGCATTTTCACCTTGGGCAAATACTGCCACTCGAACAGTTTTCCCAGTTCCTTTAGGTAGGTTTGTTGAGGACCGCACTACCTGATCAGACTTCCGCGGGTCAACACCTAGGTTAACACTTATATCCAGACTTTCGCGGAACTTTTCAGATGCAAACTTTTTTAGCAATTGGACTGCATCATTTACAGAGTAAAGATGATTTAACTTTACTGCTTCTGCAATTTTTTTCTGTTTTTTTGTAAACTTCGACATAGTAAACCCCTTATTCCAAACCTTCAACTTCAATACCCATGCTTCGCGCCGTTCCCGCAATACTTCTGACAGCTGCCGCTAAATCTGCTGCGGTCAAATCAGGTGCCTTAAGCTTTGCAATTTCTTCAAGTTGACTGACGTTTAGTTTAGCTACTTTCTTAGTATTAGGTGTACCACTGCCACTTTGTATGCCTGCTGCTTTTTTCAATAGAACTGAAGCAGGTGGTGTTTTAGTAATAAAGGTAAAACTACGATCACTATATACTGTAATAACAACTGGAGTTGGTAAACCCTGCTCCATATGTTGAGTTGCAGCGTTAAATGCCTTACAAAATTCCATGATGTTAACACCGCGTTGTCCTAAAGCAGGACCAACAGGTGGACTTGGATTAGCTTTTCCAGCTGGAATTTGTAGCTTTATATATGCTTCTACTTTTTTGGCCATTTCTACTCCTTATGGGTCAAACACTAGCGTTTATTGATAACTTTAAGCTATCTTTATGTTCTAGCTTCCCGGTTTAAAAATTTTAATAAAACATCTAATATATATTTTTAATATAATTAATCCGTGCAGAATTGAGTGAACCTTACTAGGTTTTCTCTACTTGACTAAATTCAAGTTCAACAGGGGTCGAGCGTCCAAATATTAATACTGCTACCCTTAACCTGTTTTTTTCATAATTGACTTCTTCAACTACCCCATTAAAGTCTACAAAAGGACCTTCTTTAACTCTAATAACTTCTCCAGGTTCAAAGAGTACTTTCGGTCTTGGCTTGGTAACCCCATCCTCAACTCTTTGCATAATAGCTTGAGCTTCTTTATCAGTAATAGGAGTAGGTGTTTGACTCGTACCGCCTATAAATCCAAGAACTCGAGGTATTGCTCTGACCATATGCCATGTTTGGTCATCCATTATCATATTAACCAAGACATAACCTGGGAAAAACTTACGTGTACTTTTACGCTTTTGTCCAGAACGCATTTCAACAACTTCTTCTGATGGTACAACGACCTCACCAATTTTATCTTGGAGATTATGATGCAACGCTCGAGAAGTTATTTCACGCATAACAAAATTTTCGTATCCTGAATAGGCATGCACAACGTACCACTGTTTTGCTTTGTGTTCGTCCACCGGATTCACCCTAAATGTGTTATTTTTGCAATTGCCCACATCATCACTGAATCAACTCCCCAGAGTATAAATCCAGTCAATGTAACCATGACCATAACAATAGTTGTTGTTTGTATTGTTTCTTGACGAGTTGGCCAAACCACCTTTAGCAGCTCAATTTTTGCTTCCTGAGCGAAAAGGAATACTTGTTGACCGGTTGTTGTCAGATAAAAAAGAAAAAGAGATAGAACAAACCAACCCAACCATAAGATGGATTTAATTGGACCTGAGAAATTATAATAATAAGTGCAGAAAAATGCACCTGCAGTAACTAATACTACAGCTATCCAAGACATTACATCTTTAATGCTATTTTGCTCGTTGTTTAAACTTTTCATATNNTGCCAATTGAGCTACTGGCCTAATTTTAATTGGCATAAACCAGCTCAGTTTATGCCAACACACTTTAACACATTTATTCTATGATTTTCGCAACAACACCGGCACCTACAGTGCGGCCACCTTCCCGAATTGCGAA
>DEHS01000005.1 GCA_002352055.1 Legionellaceae bacterium UBA2794 | reverse complement strand
GTTCGAGGGATCCAGAAATCTCATCCGACAGTTAATACCAGATCTCACAAGATATATACCTTGTTGCATTGCGAAATTAAACCAGATGCTTAATAATGATGAAATCATTGATTATTGAGCTGAATATGTCATTAACTTTAGCTAAAACAAAAATCCTGAGTCTAGGATTAATGATTAGTCTGCTTAGCGGTTGCTTTCAACCACCTTATAATAATTTCAAACCAGATAACCGGAGTGCGCGCAGAGCAGCCCAAGGAGTTGCTGTAGGCTCTGTGATTGGAGCTGTTGCGGGAGGTACTTTAACAGGCACGGTAATTGGAGCCGCAGTAGGGGGCACGGTAGGAGCAGTTAGCGGAGCCTACAAGGACAGTAAACCAAGCATTATCAAAGAACTTAAAAGACAGGACATTCAGTTTGTTGAATACGGTGATACGATGACATTAATCGTTCCCACCCCTAAGTATTACATTTTTATGAGTCCTAGGCTGAATGAAATTTGCTATCCCGGCCTCAATAATATTATTCGATTACTACGTTTATATCCTTTAAGCCCCGTTTATGTAGCAGCATTTACAGATAATGTTGGCTCTCGGGAACATAAAAAGAAATTATCGCAAGCTCAAGCTGAGACCATGCTTACTTATTTATGGGCTAATGGTGTGCGCTCTGTTCGATTAAAAGCAGAAGGCTACGGTGATAAAAATGATGTAGCGGACAATAAACTCATTCACGGAAGTGCACAAAATAGAAGGATAGAAATTCAATGGTTTACCGGTTTAGTGGCACAAGCCCGAACCCCCATAATGTATACAAAATAAAGGTTGTAAGAAAATGCATTCTCGATTTATTGGTGGCGTTCTGCTTATAGTAGGTACATCTATTGGCGGCGGCATGTTAGCACTCCCTGTAGCAAATGCCGCAACGGGCTTTTGGCAATCTTCGTTATTTCTATTCATTTGTTGGGCCTTTATGACATTAGGGGCTTTTTTTATTCTTGAGGCCAATCTATATCTTCCTAAAGGCAAGCATATGGTATCAATGGCTGCTGCAACTTTAGGTAACTACGGTTTATTAGTAGCCTGGATAAGTTATCTGTTTTTATTGTACACGCTATTATCTGCTTATATTTCTGGTGGCGCAGACGTTCTGAATAGTTTACTCGCAAAAATTAACCTTCATCTTGATCCTTGGCAAGCAAGTACCCTCTTTACTCTAGCTTTTGGTTTAGTAGTCTATGGAGGTATTCGCTATGTAGATTTAGCCAATCGCGGCTTAATGTTTGGTAAATTAGCAGTATATTTTGTACTTATTGTTCTTATTGCGCCCTATATCAATCTTGATTTTTTCAATCATGGAAATATGAAATATATCGGTGGCTCGATAATGATTTTAATTACCTCCTTTGGCTTCGCCATAATTGTTCCGAATCTACGCGACTATTTCGATGATGATATAAAAACCTTAAAAAAGGTGATACTGATCGGCTCGTTGATTCCTTTAGTCTGCTATATCGCCTGGGATGCCGTAATTATGGGTACTCTTCCCTCAGGCGGTGAGAATGGCCTGGAGCAATTAATAACGAACCCTCGAACGACAAGCGCTTTAGCAGGTATATTATCGAATAAAGTACAAAATTCAACTATTTCGGCTTTGTTTCATTTTTTTACATCAATCTGCATGTTAACCGCATTCCTCGGTGTATCACTTTGCCTCTACAGTTTTCTCGCCGATGGCTTAAAGTTACGTGAAAAAGGAAGTCATGGTATTGGCTTATTCCTGCTTACCTTTATTCCTCCTTTACTAATCGTAATTTATTATCCTGGAGCATACATTCGAGCATTAAATTATGCCGGTATTTTCTGCGTTATCCTCCTACTACTTTTACCTGCTTTAATGTGTTATTTTGGTAGAAAGCGATACTCCTCGGTATTTTTAGTGCCGGGTGGAAAATGGACGCAGGTAATCGTAATCGTTGCCTCAGCGTTATTATTAATTCACGAGATAATACTGTTGTTATAATAAAACCAACGCAGTTCATCACCAGACCAGTTGACTTTAGATGATGAACAAAGTAACATATTGAGCTATTATTGCTCTATTTTTGGATTTGATCAATTGCTTAATTCAAAATTGATAGGTGGGATACTTCTAATTGTCGGTACTTCAATCGGTGGAGGGATGCTTGCATTGCCTGTATCCACTGCTGAGGTAGGCTTTTCTAACTCATTGTTTTTTTTGGTCTTCTGTTGGCTGGTTATGACCGCTGGAGCGTTATTGGTCCTTGAGGTTAATCTTCGACTTCCAGCAGGCAGTAATATGATTTCCATGGCCAAATCAACTTTAGGTCTGCCAGGACAGGTAATTGCCTGGATAACCTATCTCTTTTTACTCTACACCCTTTTGTCTGCTTATATCTCGGGGGGCAGCGATGTTTTTAACAGTATTTTACACAAGGCTCACATCGAGTTACCTGCCTGGGTCACCTCTATTATTTTTACCGCATTATTTAGTCTTATTGTTTATAACGGCATTCGTTCCGTAGATTATGTCAACCGTGGACTTATGTTTGGCAAATTGGGAGTATATGTATTGTTGGTGGCCATAATAAGTCCTCATGTATCTCCGACNNGATCAGCTCGAGCATTTACGGGTACTTTAATGATTTTAGTCACTTCATTTGGTTTTGCCTCAATAGTCCCAAGCTTGAGAGATTATTTTGCCGATGACATTAAAAGCCTTAGACGAGTCATTTTATTTGGCTCATTAATTCCTCTTTTTTGCTACATTATCTGGGATGCAGTAATTATGGGTGTTGTTGCGCGGGAAGGCGATAACGGCCTGATGGCATTAATGACCTCGGAACATGCTACCAGTGGGTTAACCGAGGCATTAAATCAATCCGTGCAAAGCCAATGGATAGGTGGATTTTTTGGTTTTTTCACCTCAATTTGTATGGTCACAGCATTTCTAGGGGTGTCCTTAGGTTTATTTGATTTTCGTGCCGATGGCTTAAAATTAAAAAAATCCGGGACGCAAGGACGTTATACTCTGGCCCTTACTTTTATTCCCCCATTAGCTGTGGTTTTAGTCAACCCCGGTATTTATCTGCATGCTTTAAGTTATGCAGGAGTGTGCTGTGTGATTTTATTACTTCTGCTCCCATCGATCATGGCCTGGAAAGGTCGGCAAAAATGTCAATTAATCACTCCTGAAAGTCGTATGGTTCCAGGAGGCAATTTGGCCCTTGCTTTATTAGGTTTTATTGCAATTGGATTATTAATTGTTGCATTGATTAGTTAGGCCATATTTGGAATAAATTATTCCGATCATAAAGACAATCAGTCTATTTCGATAGATTTTGCAGTGCCCAAGCAGCTAGGAAAACAATACACCAATGTCCAATCAAGCCCACACTTCAATCTCACATTTTTACTAGCATCACCCTGGCAATTATCAAAAATTCAAAATGCATGAATCTTATACATCAAATATGACCTCATTTAATACTTACTTAATAAATTTTTGCTAACATTTACTAAAAGAACGCACAAAGAGGTATTTATGTCATTTGAGATTGTCGCTCTACCTGAAAATTCCAATTTTATGGAGCTCAATTGGAAAGGAGATAATCCTCAAAATTTTTTTACAGAACTCAAAGAACAAATAGAGCAGTATCAGCAAGAAAAAAATATTCATATAGTCTGGTCGGACAAGAATCTGGCTTTCAATGTACCCGAGGTAATCCAGTATGCTAAAGAAAAAGGAATTAACCTCGAGCTTAAATATATGGGAGATAATCCAGAGCAAAAAGCGCTGGAAGTAGAGTATCAGGTCAAACGCAAACTGGCTGAGAATGAATTAAATTACTTTACACCCCAGTATAATCAACAGTCTCAAGAATTAACATTAGAATTGCTTCCTGATAAATTGTTGGACTTTAGTCCAGATAACCCTGCTTATATTGAATTAAAAAAGACTATTGGCAACTTGGGTGAAGGGCAAAAAATTAATATTTCCGCAGTCCAGCCTGCAGTCAACTTGCAATCAGGTATTCACCTGATCAACTCCATTTTAGAAATGAAAAAAGCTTATTGGGTCTCTTTCCAATTTCCCGAAGCCACTAAAGAAAGTAAAAATATTAACCTGCAATTAGAGAATTTGTATCNNCCGCCGTAAAAAAGGTATCCATGACATCGCATTAAATAATGACAATGTGCCTGTAGCTGTGGATAAAAAGATAAGACGGGCAAAACAAATGTTGCTTCAGGGTAAAAAAATGCAAGCCCAAACGCAACGACAATATCATCATCAACATCAACAGGCTCACCAACAAGAGCATCAACAACAAAATCAGCAACAATTGAATCAGGATATTTTCCAGCAACGACAAGCCCAAATTAACCAACAGCAACAACGTCTCGAACAACACCAGGAACAACAAGCCAATATTGTAGATATAAAAGCACTGGGATACCTAATTGACAAAGATAATCTGCGTTTTTTGGTTACAGATAAAATACCTTTGGAAAAAGTAAAGCAGGTATGGGAAAATTTAGTAGGAGCCCATCATGATCGGGTGGTTGATCCAAAGGCAAGGATTACTCATGTCCCAGAAGCCACTATGCGTCTCATCCTGGATCATGAAGAGCAATTTAGTTTTGGAGTAAATTTTAACGATCTACCTAATGGGTTCAATTTTACAGTCAATGAAACAAAAATTGATAGAACTGTAATCAAAAAATCCATTCTTTATTTCGATAAACAATTACTTAAATCAGGTGACCAGCGTACAGATTCCCCATTAAGCCCTCAAATTCATCCCCTCCCTTCCCCTATACCGGCAGGCGACGTAGGACAACTCTATCCTTTTTATGATGAAGAACGCTTTGACGAAGCACATTACTCTGACTTTATTAAACAAAACCATAAAGCGTTTAGACAACTTGCTCCAGGCTCCAAAGCGAGTCCGGAGCAACAACTGGAGGCGTTAATCCATTTAATAAAACTCGAAGCTCCTGACATTGATTTATCCAATTTACCTTTAACCAAATTTAAATTTACCAGTCAAAATATTCAAGGATTACGATCCGTTTTGTTGAAAAATGGTGCGAATACTGTGGTTCAATTATTAAGCCACTTAAATAAAATCTTTGCTTCTGGGCATTATGAATTATTTAAGAATGCATTCCTTGATAAGTCCAACGATTGGAACTCATTAGTGAATCAGATGCCTAAGAGAAATGGTGATCTTGGTGCCTTTGCGGCAATGGATTATCTTATTACCATGCCCGCTGAACAGAAAACATGGTGGCAAACTTTAATTGAACAGCATGCCCAGCATAATGAAGTATGTGACTTAATGGATTTAGTTAATGCGCATCGGTATTTTTTTGCCGAACTTAAAAAAATCGATGGAGACTTAATCCTTCCCATACCCTGCCCGATAGAAGGTAGTAATAATATCAAACTGACCTATAGACGCCTTCTTACTTTATTACAGAATGCACAAAATCCTCATGAACAAATAAAGCATCTTGAAGGACTGGATTTTAGCATGCAGGGATTTACTACCGCACTGATCAGTGAACGCCATAGACCCTATCAACTCATTACTCGAGCTATGGATTTAACTCCCAAATCGCAACTTATTGATTGGTACAGATATAAGAAATATATACCCACCCCCCCTGAAAGAGAGGGAGTAAGACAAATTAAATATGTGCCCGTCGCTGGTGTGGATTACAACCTGCCAACCAAGGATGGATACCGATTAGCACCTTACATGTATGTTAAATCTCAAAATGATATTCTAAATACAATATTGGATGGTGGTCATGCATTTTATGCACCAGAATACCAACAACATTTACGAGTAACCTATGATGGTAATCTGGAAATTTTTGTTAAAGTAACAGCTGAAGATTCGACTCGTTATAGAGATAAGCGCGACCATATAAATATAAATGATCTGGATGACATTGATGACCTATACCTAAAGCGACTCAATCAAATTGATTACGCGATTAATTTGGCGGATCTTTATTCAACAATGGAGCGACTAAACCTCCCTTCTAACCTACAACCTTATTTCTATCGATATATCGGCATCCAACAATATGCCTTTCCCTATTCTACTTATGTTCAATTAGTGCAGGAAATTGACCAGAATACACAGGGCAGCTTATTATGCAAACCGATGCTTTTGCTAATGGCCATTTGTGCAACCGGAGATCGTGTACTAAAAGAGGGACGAAATCCCATCCAGGATTGCCAGCAATTAATTAGTCTTATTAAGCAAGCTCGAGTCTCGACCCTAAATCTCCAAACGATACTCGAAGTTAATTATATGGTTTACCCAAAACCAACCATTTATGAATTTACCAATTTATTAAAATTTAGCACTAATTTACCGACTTTAAATGTACTCTTTAAAGCTGCCAGAGAACATGGTGTAGTGGTATACGATTTTATTATCAGGTTTAACTTATTACAAACCAAACCTACAGAAGCTGATTTAACTCAATTCATCACGTTTCTTAATACAATTTATCACTATCCTGACCATAAAAAACAGATTCTGGTTTATCTGGCAAGCATCATTGATGTGAGTCAATGGAATAATTTATCTGATTTGCTGCCGTCACTAGATGATCCTGGGTTAACTGAGGATTTTTTACTTCACTTGGCAGCGGGCTTAAAGCAAATAAATAATCAGGAGTCTCGCCCAATTCAAATAGCAGATGCCCTAAGATTAATAGATGAATTGAAGAAAGAACCAAATATAAACAAGCTAGTAAAAGAAGAGCTGATGTTTCTAAGCAAAAAAAAGGTACCTCAGCTTGAGTTCAATTGCGATGACTTGTCACAAAAAATGACAGGGTTTCTGCTTGGGATGAGTCAATTTACTAACGAACTTAAAATGACGTTAGATTCGCTCCAAAACCAGTTAAAAAATCCTGAAAAATATGTCGAGGAGCTGTTAAAAAAAGAGCAGAATCCTGAGACTAATGAACAAGCACAGAAAGATTTAACGCAAAAAATTGACTCAAATCAGGAAAATCAAAAAATAAGTTTCGCCGGATTTGATTTATCGGGATACAAGAAAGATTTGGTAGCTTTAGCTAGTGAACTCCTTAATGTATTCGCCGGAAAGATTAATCTGATGATTAGCCAATTAGAACAAATTAAAAATGAAGCTTCATCAGATGGAATTAAACTTGTCCTGAATTCCATACAGGATCTGGTTTCTTTTATTGAAGACCCCCTTGCGCATACTCAGCAAAAACTCCCAATGCTCTTTATCGTTCGCCCCTTGCTTAACAAATTAGTACTAGGGCAGTTCAAACAACAAGTAATTAAATCTTTAAATAAATATTTTATAGATATCCTTCATAGCGAAGTAACTCAATCCCTACAAAGCCTAAAAATCAATCAGCGACTGCAGGATAATAATGATCAGCAAATTCGTCTGGGAGAGGTTTTGAATCGTTTCCTGATAAATTTTATCCCATCTCTCAAAGGGGTAAAGATAGCTATAGAATTGAATGAAAGCTTTCGACATCAGGAGGAGACTAAAGATTTCCTTGAGGCTCTCAGAAACACATTTAATGAGAGCAATCAACGTAATGCTTTTATCAGTTTTCTTTATAAGCAAGAATACTTTTCTCAATACAAAGAAAAGTTTGCCCATCGTTTGTCTTTAAAAAATTTGACGGTTCTAATGAATACCCTTCCAAAGATGAAGGACTCGCAGGCTCTTTTAACCGTAATATTTAATGTTATCAATGATAATAATCGTGTTTTTACTTTATCAATTTTAAAAACCTTGCAAGAAAAAGGTGCAAAATTATCTGCTAGTGAACTGTTGAAGCTGGCTGAAATCGGGTTAGTTGGTGCAAATAAAGAAGAGGAAGAGGCACAGAAGAATGCCAAGGGAAAGCTAGATAAATTATTAGAAATCCATGATCTTATTCCACAAAATCATTCGCTCTTTTNNCTTTTCAAAGGTCATCAGTTTAGCAGAACAAGGTGAATTGAAGGATCTCACTCACATTTTTACACTTTTAAAAGAAAGTCCTCCGCAACAAAAAGATAACTTAATTGCATACATGGACAAGCAATTGGAAAAACCAATACCAGGAATACAAAATCTCACCAAATTGAATGACCTTCTCACAAAAAGCAGTAATGAGAAAGAAGCAATTATCCGCATTCTCCATAATAGTGCGTGGGAACGTCCCGAAGAAACAGCCACCATGGACGAACAGGTAACACTCATAAATCGCTTGATTGAGCTCAATGTACTCTGGTATCTTGCTGATGATTTATATCGTTATAAGCCCGCTCCGGGCTTCATGGCGTTACAAACAGCAGTCGCTGCTCCTCAACCTCAGATAGAGCAATGGGTCAAAGATTATGAGCTGGATCCATTCGGTAATCGCCAAAAAATTCTTAACCATTATCAAACTCAAGGTATCGTTGGTTTCACTAATGAAATCAAGGATTTGCTTAGCGAACATAAGATAATCAGTTCGGATCAGCAAAAATTAATTGATGCGGCTACTTACATATTATCAATAGGTAAAGATTATCCTCTGCNNCAATAGGAAATGACTATCCCCTAACCATTAATGGCGTATCAAAACCTTTAAATCAGTTTCGGCGTAAAGAGCTGGATACATACTTTGAACAGTGCCGCCTTCGCAGTAAAACTGGGGATGTAAAGGCGCGCATTGAAGGTTTGGCAGTATTATGTGAAGTGTTTTTCCGCAGTACGGGTAAATATCCCTATCCATCCCAAATTGTTAGTGTTCTTTGTGGGCAAGTATTTGAGGGTAATTTATTATTACAAATACAGACGGGCCAAGGTAAAACGACCACTTTAGCCTTAATGGC
The DNA here is from genome assembly GCA_002352055.1 of Legionellaceae bacterium UBA2794. Classification (GTDB taxonomy): domain Bacteria; phylum Pseudomonadota; class Gammaproteobacteria; order Legionellales; family Legionellaceae; genus Legionella. Next base: position 13,469 of record DEHS01000005.1, on the reverse strand, counting down.
AGCCATGGCTTATTCCTTTGGTAACGACTCAACCCATGTCACAGTATGTTCTCGTAACAAGTTGTTAACGGAGCGAGACTATCAGGAATGTAAAGAATTTTATAATTATTTAAACATTCCAGTGGCTTTAGTACGAGCAGGAACGCCGGAAAACCATTACAAAAAACCAACTGTCGTTTACTCCACTGCCTCAGACAAGTCTTTATACGATTCACGATTAAAAATTGTAGAACATGTGGAATTGCCTAAACCTGCGCAACAAGTGGTCGTTTGTGACGAAGTCGATGCCGAATTTTTCGATAATAAAAACGCCTTTAATTTTTCTGAAAGTAAAGAAGATCCTTTTATTAACCCATTGGAGTGGGTATATCCTCTGACAAATGATTTTATTGAACTTCCAGAGTTTAAAAATTTATATGTCACTGAGAAGGAAGACATTATCCTATTTCGTAACTATATAAAGGCCAGAGAGCCAGAGTTATATAAAATAGGTGAGCAACGCTTGAGTAATGAAAAACTGAGCCAATTGCTTGATGCTGCATGTTTGGCCAAACAGTTAAAGGAAAATGACGATTTTATAGTGCGACGTCGTGATCGGGAGGTTCACGGAAAGAAAGAAACTATTTCCGAAGCACACGTCATCGAAGCTCACATAGAGGATAAAGAAGCGACACTTAGTTATGGGGTTCAACAAGCCCTACATGCCCGTTTGAATAAACAATATCAAGAATCTATTAGTCAATTTAAACCAGGAAACGAAAATGGAATGCCACCATTTTCTTGTGATAACCAGATTGAAGCAGTAGACAGTCAAAACAGCCACTCTTTCTTCAAAAAATTTGGTCGTATTATTGGCGCCACCGGGACTGCGGGTAGTCGACATGAGCTTGATGAAGTGCGAACCACATTAGCAATAGATACAATGTTGAATATTCCTCCCCGTAAGCAAAGCCGTCTGCATTACTTACCTACTTTATTCTGTGATGACAACACCTCGTTCTGGTTTAGTGGAAACAATCAATTAAAAGCAATTACTCGTGCCTTGGATAAAGCGCGCCATCAACCGGTGATGGTCTCCTGTGCGAGTATTGAACAAGCTGAACTTTGGAATTCAGAGCTAGAGAAACGGTATCCTGGAAAAGTCCAAGTCATTCATGCTATTAATGCAGATGATCCCATTGAATTCGCTAAAATGGTGGATAGAGCTAAAAACGCGGGGCAAATTACTGTAGTAACTCCTTTAGCAGGTAGAGGCGTTGACATTAAGACGCCCAAAGCATCTTTGCAAGGAACAGCAAATGAACAGAAATTAAGCCAGCTGGCAGAGCGACTATTAGTTATAGAAACGCATTTGGAACGTTATCGGAATCGTCGTCAATTACAGGGTCGGTCCGCTCGAGATGGTAAAGCGGGCGAGACTTTAGGAATTTTTAATTTAGATACCATAGCTCAGGAACATGGTCTTTCCCCTAATATAAAAAATCGTAAAGACAAATTGAATCTCCTGGAAGAATTAATGGAGAAAATGGATGACGAGGCAGCTTTGGAGCGCCAGGTTTCCACTCAGGTTCGTTCTATAATTATCTATTTTGAAAACCAGTTTGAACTGGAAATTAGCAAACAACCAGAACTGAAAGATGTTTTAAGACAGGAAAAAACATTATTTATCGAGCGTGCTGAACGTTTGTGGAATGAAGTTCTGGCCGATCTCGATCCGGACGGTAAATACCCTAATCCTTATGTGCGATACACTGAGGGTAAATTGAATCACACGTTGTTTGATGAACAATTGATTATATACCAAAAACAACTTGAAGATTTATTCAAAGGACAGTGTGCAGACTGCGGTCTCGAGGTGAATCCTGCTGTCGATAACGAACAAATTTACCGGTATAAAAAGTCGCAAGATGTCGTGGAGGTGGCTGCAGATCAACCCGCAGAGCCTGTGAAGAAAAAGAGTCGTACCGATACTTATCTGGAATTGAACCATGATCAAAATATTTTTAAAGACCGATTACAACAATCCAAACTGGTTAATGATTCATTAAAGGGTTGGCTGCACACGCATCGGGCATCAGTTGAGCAAGAAAAACTGGTAACAGCAATTGATGCGGGCATACCTGCCTTACTAGTGAAACAGGGCTATGCTTCAAGCCTTACACAGTCCATGAAGAAAAACATCATTAAGCCAGATCAACTCGATTTACTTACCTATTATCAGTTAGCTTTAAATAACGTGTCGCTCGATATTCCTGCTGCAGAACACCAAGAGTTAACTACCGCATTAACAGATCTTATTTCGCATCAACTGACCCTTTTAACCAAAATTCCAAATTTAAATTCTGAAGACAAATCACTTTTGCACCAGATGAATGGCTTGATTAAAACGGATGGGAAAGGAGAAAATACGCTTCAGGATAGTGTCCATCTTTTTATAAAAGCAACTTCTCTATATGGGCCACTTCTCACTAACCCCGAAGTCCAGGGATCTCTGACCCGGATCAAAGATTTTGTGGTAACGGTTGCAGCAAAAGCAAAAGTACATAAGGAATCAGGAGATCATATAAATAATGACCTGGTAAAAGGTGCAGTTAAAAGTTTCCTACAGCAAACCAAGCTTCGATTACAAAATGTGCATTATCAGAGAAATCATCCGGGAGCTATTGAAAAAATAGCTGCCATTCAAGGATTTATTAACACCCTTGATGCGCTACCGAATACCCCTGAATTGCTTACTGATATTAAACGAACTCTTGATCCAATTCTTGCCCAAAATACCGGATTTAATTTACGTGCACAAACTCAATCGCAACGAGAATGGCAGCAGCTCCATAAACAATTAACCGATGTTTGTTTGAATAAGCAGCCAGCCTTGGACATTGATCGCTATCTGGAGAGACTTGCCAAGGTTTTAGCCAATCTTGAGATCCGCTCTCGAGGCTTTTTCAAAAACGAAGCATTATATAAACATAAAATAGCACATTTGGGGCAATATATTGAAGAGGCTAAAAAATCAATAAGGGATTATCCCGACTCCACAACAGCGGTGCGTTTACTGCGCGAGCAAGTAATGAAAGACAGCTCCTTAACAACAAATACCTCACGATCTATTTTCTCCACCAATCGGGTTCAAGTGGTGAACGATATCAATGAGTTAACAGAAGAGTTTTTAAAAAAAGCCCCTTGATTTAAGGGGCATTTGATATTCATTATCTTGAATTTTTATTTGATATCCAAACTGTTGCTATTGTACCTAACAAAGAGACTTTTTTAAAAAGCACCAATATCATTATAATAAATTAACTAATTGTATTTATTATAATTTATATTCAATTTTTACACATCCAGAATCAGGAACTATAATTATTCAAAATAGATGAAATCTTCTCAAAAATACAAGGAAGAATAATGACGCATTTGAAGCCTATTGTTTTTACCCTATTTTTAATACTTTCTCTGTCAGTAAAATCACAACCCAATGTTATAGAGTGCTCTAATGAGGAAACTACTTTTTCAATGCGTGATTGCATTAGTAAAGCATATAAAATCGCTGATACAGATTTAAACAACAAATATGCAACTTTATTAACCCTATTACCTCCAGCAGGACAGGAAACCTTAAAAAAATCACAGCGAGNNCGAGCCTGGATTCAATTTCGCGACACGGATTGTGCTTGGCAAGCATTTCAGAATTATCAAGGATCTTTATCTTATGTAATTACCGACGGTTGTTTTTTAGAAATGACTAAAAAAAGAGTTGCAGATTTGCAAAATGATATTAATTATTACCGGCAGCAGTAATTAGTTGAGGTTTAACTTACACCGTTTCGTGAAGAGTAATTCTGGAGGATACTCCCTGTATTACGACTTCGTCTAATACAGGCTACGGATTATCCAATTTTTCAAAATTGTGAGTGTAGCCCGTATTAGACGAAGTCGTAATACGGGGGCTGACCCAACCATTAAATCATTGCTTTAACACCATTTGCCTTTAAAACATGATCTTTAATATCTGTATTAAGATTTTGTACTGAATAATAGTTTTTTAATAAATCGGCAATTTGTAATTTAACCAAAGAAAGATTGGTTTGATTGAAACTTCTTAATACTTCTTCTTGTAAAGTGGCTCCGTCATGACTGGCGAAAAGAGCATATAACGCTTTTAACTTTTTTGCTGATGAGGTTTGTGGATCATTTAAAATTCTTTCATAATAAGCAGCTCTGTCAGAACCCGTTTTACCATGATATCTCGGAGCAAAAAAACCACCATGGAAAAACTTGATTCCCACTTTATTTTCATTCTGATAGGTGTTTATTCCTCTAATAGCTTTTTCAAAAACCTCATCCAGATTATTTTCATTAATATTTAAAATGGATAATTGATGTTCCTCAACGGTTTCTTTATAGGCAATGGCCATGGCATCAAAATTTTTACCAGGATTTGATTTAAAATTAGTGTCCTCATACCTAAACCCTTTCGACTCGTAGGAAATCAGACCTTTCTTTGAAAACCGGCCTTGTTTCACTATATGCTCTCGATGCGGAACTATCAACCCGGGGATAATTTCATTAACCATTTGCTGGGGTGTTACATATTTTGCAAGAGGCAGAAACTCGGGTTTAAATTCATGTCGGGTGCGAATAACTTCTAATGTATCAGCCATATTGACTAATTGTCTAAAAAAATCAATTAAAGAAAGCCTCGATGAATGTTTATCAACATACTTGTCTTTATCATCTTTATACACAATAGTATCGGCAATTATTATTGCCAGGTATTCGGCAATATCACATTGCTCTATTAAATAATTTTTACAAGCGAGACCACTTGCAGGATCCCATAAATCCATTCCGTCTCCTTGCCGTCCGGCATCATGAAACAGTACGGCAATTTTAATCAATTGAATAAGCTTCTCTCGTTCAATGCCAAAATATCTAACGGAATCATTCATAAAATCCGCATAATCCGGAACATATTTACTATAATACTCATCGACTTTATCAATTAGATTTGCTGCAGACAGAGCATGAAGAAGCCCATGTGAAGCCCTCACCGAGAATCGAGCGCCATCTGGTGTTTTCAAATCCCGAAGTGGATGTGGAAAGGGGATTTGCAGGCGTTTTATATTCACTACCGTCATTGGTTTTGAATAATAATGGTAGTTTACATAATCTACGATTTCGTCAAATTCTGGAATTGGCATGAGGTAGGTTCTTGAAAATTTACAAACCTCATTGTACCTTAAAAAACACATTAAGACTATATTTAATACATAAATAAGGTGATGATCGAACAGAGAACTATTCCCTTCAATTACATCATAAGTTAGCCCTGGACATTAAAGTGTCAAGATTAGGCATGTTAACTATCTCCTCAATAATACCTGGGTTTTTTTCTAAAAGAGCAATTCCTTTTCCATTACCCATCCCAAATAGATAATGAGCAAAATTCTTTTTTAACAATGCCACTTGTTGCGGAGTAATCAGTTTTTGACGTAACGCAGTAACTCCCTCTGAAGACAAAATATCATAAAGATATTCCGCATCTGGTAGATCTATTATTTGCTGGGCGGTTAACAGCCCTTCACGCAATACATTTAACCCATTTTCCAACTCAAATAAACATTTTAAAAACCAAATATCTTTAAACAATAAAATTTGTGCAGGAGTAATTAAATTTTGTTTCAACGCGCTTAAAGCCTTATTGCTCAATACATAAGTAATATATTCATTGGGTAATTTTTTTAATTCTTGCCAAGTGAACCAACCCTTCTCTAATGTAATTATTACATTTTTTACGACCACCTTTCCGCCGTCTTTTATTAGCCGCAACAGATCCTCAAGAGGGATTAATTGACGATATAAAACAATCGAACCATAAACAGTCAAGTACTCATTCCATTCCTTTGGATTTAATGTGCCCCACTCCTCAGGTAACATTAATTTCTTTTGACACTCATTGGGAGTAAGCGTTACAAAATTCGCCAACTCTTCCATATAAGATATGGAGTAATTACAGGCAAAACCCAATTCTTTAATTTCGTAAGGTATTTTATTAAGTCTCCATAAAAAATCTTGATGGTCTTCCGCTCCAAATCTACGCCATATATTTTGATACCATAATTTCGATACGCTTTTGATTCTATCAAATTCTTCATGAGTGAAAGATGCGTTAATAAGATTATTAATTTCAAGAGAAAGTGAGGGGAAAAACATAGTCAACCTATGTAAATAGTAATAGGATTAATTTAACACGCCAAATAAGTTGGACAAGCCTTTTTTCAGTGAGTAATGCAACTTTATTGATAACTTATCGCTTTTGAATGTGACTAATTGGTATTAAAGTCTCTATTCCCTTACCCACTTTGCGCTGCTCCCCTTTCCATGCATGACCGTAAACCACTTCATAGGTAAGCGGGTATTTTCCGGATGGAGTCAGTAAGTTGCCGTAATTTGCTTCAAACTTTTTCCAGGAAGATTTGCCAGTTAACCCGGGATTCCTGCCAGGATTTATATTTCTCACCCCCTGCATCTGTAACGCATTTACTAATTTGGGCAATGCATCATAATGCATTGATAAAAATTCCATATCCATTACTGGCTCTAAAAAATGCTCTGCCATTAATAAGTCCCCAACGTCATGCATATCAGGAAATTCATTCACATGTGAAAAATGATTCGCATCTGCCCAGGCAGTTTTTAGTTCTTTAAACGTATCAGGTCCAAGTGTTGTAAACATAAAGCAACCATTAACACTCATGACGCGATTTAGCTCGCGAAAGACTGGAGCTAGCGCTCCACCCCAATGAATGACCTGATTAGCAAAGACCAAATCGAACACCCCGGATGCAAAAGGCAGGAAATTCATATCTGCAGCTAGAAGCGGCCATTTGCGTCTCCAGGTATGCTTTTTTCTTGCTTCTAAAAGCATGCCATAAGCCAAATCCACTCCTACAATTTGAGCCTTCGGATAATTCAAAGCTAATTGGCGAGAGAACGTTCCTGGGCCACATCCTAAGTCCAATATCCGCTTGGGTTGCATTTTTAAATACTGCAGCCTGTCAAACAAGCGTTCACCAATTTCAATTTGTGCTTTAGCAGATTGCTGATAGTCAGCAGCATGCTTATTAAATGCCTTGCTAATTTCAATTTTGACAGCCATCATTACGACCAGGAAAGTTAAATACAGGAAATCCAACACGCATGCGTCAGAAACTATCGAGTATATCACAGAGTTTGCGGCTGCCTTCAATTTGTGTGCTTTGCAATCAATTTCATAAAAGCTCACATGCAGTATGTAACTACTGTGTTGAATTCATTGTGCCCATTGGAGAGTCCTGTTGCTGTTGTGCTCAGCCTTTATATGACACGAGTTATTTGGTATGCGGGCAATGCATCAAATCCCCACCTCATTTTGATGGCGCTATAATTGCCTATCGATTTGAAGAACCACTTAGAAGTTTACTGCATCAGTTTAAATATCATAATGGATTATATCTCACCTCATTCCTGGGGCAGCTTATGCTCAATGCCTGGAATTTTAAACCAAGAGGAGCACCATGTTTCATTCCAGTGCCGATGCATCCTCAACGCTTAAAATTACGCGGATTTAACCAGGCGGCGGTAATAACTCGCTATTTAGCTCGGACTCTTAAAGCCCCTTTTGATTTAAACAGTTGCCAAAAAATCATTAATACGGCACCGCAGGCAAGTCTTGACGGAGAGGCACGCCAAAAAAACCTGCGCCATGCGTTTCAGGTCAAGCCAATTACCTATTCTCATGTAGTTCTGATTGATGATTTATTAACTACCGGGAGTACTGCAAATGCTTTAGCGTTTGTTTTGAAAAAAGCAGGGGTAGAACGGGTCGATATCTGGTGTTGTGCGAGAACAATAATAAAGGAATAACTAATGGACAAATCGCACTAAATCATTCATCAATAATTGCACTAGAATCAAGCAAAAAACAATGACCATTAAACGATGAACCAGAACTTCCAAAGCGACTGAAACGGGCTTACCGCGAATTTTCTCAAGTAACGCATAAATAATAGAGCCACCATCCAAACCAGGAAGTGGCAACAAATTAACAAAAGCTATCGCCAGGCTTAAATTGGCAATGAAAAACAGAAAAACAACGATCCCCTGAGTCAGCGAAGATACCGAAGCTGCCAGAACTCCTAAAGGTCCTAATAAAATTGAGAAAGGGATCGCACCGCTAATTAATTGTTTGATAATCATGATAAAAAAATAAATCAGACTACCAATGGCCTGGTTAGCCATAATAACTGCTTCATAAAATGAAGTGGCCTGGAGAGTGACAGTTCCTGCTGATGAATTAGGCGTGATACCGACAGCACTTAATAGCGAACGATCTTTACTTGCAAAAGGTATATTACTTAAATTAATTACCACAGTTTTTAGCTTATTGTCTGACTGAGAAAGAGTCACCGGAACAGTGTCTTTCCCCCATAATATGACCAAATTTTTTCCTACCTCTTGCCAGGAAGAAGTTTTGTTTCCTGCGATAGCCACAATCTTATCTCCAGGTAACATCATGGATTGAGCAGCAACGCTTCCTGCCTGAATCTCTTTGATTTGAGGCACTTTGTGATTCATCCCTATTGAAAACACAATAACAAACGCAATCCATGCAGCTATTACATTAGCAACGGCTCCTGCTAATAAAATAATAATACGCATCCATATCGGCTTTTTATCAAAACAATGATGATGAAGACTAGAGTCTTCAGGAGAAATTCGAGTATTTGCCAATTGCACATAGCCCCCTAAGGGCCACATTCCCCATACCCAATCGCAACCGTTTTTGCTCCGCCATTGCATTAATGGCCTGCCAAATCCAATGGAAATCTTTTTAATAGTAACGCCAAAAATACGTGCTGCAATAGCATGCCCTGCTTCATGGACTCCTATAACTAATATCAGAGTAAGCAAGAGAGCCAGAAGAGCAATCATCATGAATTAATTCCTGAAAGTTCGGTAGGGTTTATAAGGAGTGCAGCATCTATTTTTACTGATGTTTTCACAAAGTGCAATGTACTTGCCTGTGTCATGAGAGGAAATAAATAATTTTTAACAATTACTCTAACAGCCTTTTGTATTATCCACTACCAGTTGCAGCATTGGGATTCCTTTTCTTCCGGTTAATTCATAACCTTGGCGATACACTTCGAATATACGATAAGGTTGGTTGGTTTCACTATCAATCAATTCTACTTCGTCTCCTTGATCATCAACCAATGTAACCGTTAAATGAATTTCTCGAAACTCGCTTATACTGTATCGTTCTTTAAACAACTTTAAAACCCGATCCAGACTTTCTACAGCTTCAAGACCATCATGTTGGCCTTGCAGGATAATATCCATGAGATGCTCCTTTTCGGTTTACACACATACTGTTCAAAAAGTGGCTATCATTGTTGGCGGCAAATAAAAAAACTACTTTAGAAAACTCTGGTTTTTTTTATTACCTCCATAACTAATATATAGAACAAATTAAGCGATAACAGGAGCTGAATTTGGGATTTAATCCAGTAAAACCATACAAATCTCCTGCTGAATCGGTTATAATAGTAAATTAATCCGAATAATAAATAATCATAGCTTATGGTGTTCGTGGCTTGCGGTCTTAATCATAAAACAGCCCCAATAGACGTGCGTGAAAAAGTCGCTCTGCCCCCTACTATGCAAGATTCCTTATTACACAGCCTTTTAAATGTTCCTGAAGTCAATGAAGCTGCTATTTTATCCACCTGCAACCGCACTGAAATCTATTGTGACACCCATAATCCAGAAGTTATCTCTCGATGGCTTGCTCAAGAGCACCAAATCGCCCCAGAGTTACTAACCCCTTTCTGGTATCTCCACGAAGGTAATGAGGGAATAAAACATACCCTTCGCGTTGCCAGTGGGCTCGATTCTATGATGATAGGTGAGCCACAAATTTTAGGACAAATGAAACAGGCGTATCAACAAGCATGTCGTCTGGGTAGCGTTAAATCACAATTGCGACCCGTTTTTGAATACATTTTCAGTGCATCAAAACGAATCAGAACCCGAAGTGGTATTGGTACAAATCCTGTATCCATAGCTTATGCTGCCGTGCAATTAATCGGACAGCTATTTTCAAATTACAGCTCACTAAATGTCTTTTTAATCGGCTCTGGTGAAACAGCCTCTCTGGTAGCAAAATATTTGCATCAGCAGGGGGTACACCGGTTTATGATAGCGAGCAGAACACCAGGTAATGCTCACAAACTTGCTGCTGTTTTTGGCGGACAGACTTTATCTATTGGCGATATACCTCAATATCTGGGCCAGGCTGATGTAGTGATTTCTGCGACTGCGTGCCCCTTGCCATTTATTAACAAGAGTCTGGTGGAGCATGCGCTGGAACAACGCAACCATGCACCGATGTTTTTACTCGATTTATCTGTTCCTCGAGACATTGAAAGTAATGTAAATGAATTAAATAATGTCGTTTTATATAATGTCGATGACCTGCAGTTAAAAATAGAAAAAGGCATGAATGAACGTCGCCATGCAGCATTGCAAGCAGAACAACTGATTGAGGGTGAGCTGGATAATTTCATTCGTTGGCATCGCTCACTTAGAGCGAAAGATGTAATTTGTGATTATCGAAACCAAATGCAATACCTGGCAAAACAAGAATTACAACGGGCCTTAAAAAAACTGTCCTCTGGCCAAAGTCAGGACAGCGTTTTAAATGAATTTAGCGAACGCCTGGTAAATAAACTAACGCATAACCCAACTTCCGGATTAAGACAAATTGCCTGGGATGGGCGCGAGGATCTACTTACTTTAGCGCAATACCTCTTTAATACAACTACTACGTGCCAATCATCCTATGAAGAAATCTCTTGAGTTTAAACTCCAGCAAATGTTGGAACGCTTTCAGGAAGTCGGACGCTTGTTATCTGAAGCATCTGTAATCGCTGATCAAAATCAATTTAAATCGTTATCAAAAGAATACGCACAACTTGAACCAGTTGCTCATTGTTATGAATCCTATCTCGAAGCCAAAGATAACCTGACCTCATTAGAAGAATTATTAAATGGGGACGATAAAGAACTCGCTGCGATGGCTGAAGAGGAATTAAGCGCAGCCAAAAAACAGATTGAAGATTTAGATGAAGAGTTACAATGGCACCTGATACCCAAAGATCCCGATGATGAGCGTAATATTTATCTGGAAGTTCGAGCCGGAACTGGTGGCGACGAAGCCGCCATTTTTGCCGGAGATTTATACCGTATGTACAGCCGATATGCTGAGAATCAGGGGTGGCAACTTGAATTAATCAGCGCGAATCATGGTGAGCATGGGGGTTATAAAGAAATCATCGCACGCATCATGGGAAGTGCCGTTTATTCGCAATTAAAATTTGAATCTGGAGCACACCGCGTACAGCGCGTGCCAGAAACTGAATCCCAGGGCCGTGTCCATACTTCTGCCTGTACTGTCGCCATCATGCCGGAAGTGGAGGAAATTGATGACATACAAATAAATGCGGATGATTTACGAATAGATACTTATCGTTCCTCGGGTGCGGGTGGACAGCATGTGAACAAGACTGATTCTGCAATTCGAATAACCCACATCCCAACAGGAGTAGTGGTCGAGTGTCAGGATGAGCGCTCGCAACATAAAAATCGGGCAAAGGCGATGTCATTGCTTAAATCACGACTCCTTGATGCGGAGCAAAGCAAACAAAAAAAAGAACAGGCACAAACACGAAAATCATTGGTGGGAACTGGGGATCGCTCCGAACGAATTCGAACCTATAATTTTCCTCAGGGACGGTTAACGGATCATCGAATAAATCTTACGATTTACCAGCTTAATGATGTGATGGAGGGTAATTTGTCATTAGTGATTGATTCTTTAAAACGAGAATATCACGCAGAGCTTTTAGCCGAACTTGGCCGCAATGACTAATATTCGCATGGCACTAACCGAGGCCATGCAGCATCTTAAGGTCGAAAGCCCAGAACCTCGACTGGATGCCGAGATTTTATTAATGCATTCATTGAGTAAAAATAGAGCATACCTTTATGCTCATCCCGATCAGATACTGAGTGACGATCAATTAAAAGAGTATTTGCATTTAATTTATCAAAGAGCGCGAGGAATACCCATAGCTTATATTACCGGTCACCGCGAATTCTGGTCTCTTTGCCTAAAGGTGAATCCTCATACCTTAATTCCTCGCCATGAAACAGAGCGTCTGGTTGAACTGGTTATAGAATTACTTCCCGACACATCAGAAACTCATATTTTAGATTTAGGAACCGGTAGTGGCGCGGTTGCTCTAGCGGTAGCCACCGAAAGGCCACAGTGGCAAATCACTGCCTGTGATATAAGCATTGAGGCTTTAAAAATAGCCAGGGAAAATGCAACTAATCTTGGTATAACAAATATTCAATTTTTTCATTCCGATTGGTTTAAGTCCCTTCCACCACAATCTTATCATGCCATACTCTCTAATCCCCCCTATATTGCCCAAGATGACCCTCATCTCGCTCAGGGAGATATAAGATTNNCTAGCCAGTGGTCAAGATGGATTAGCTGATCTACAATACATAATCAGAAATAGTTACAATTATCTGTTACCGGGTGGAATGCTTTTAATGGAGCATGGATTTGATCAAAAAATCCCAATAAACACTATAATGAAACAAATAGGATATAATAACGTACATTGTTGGCAGGATTTAAATGGAGTTGACCGAGTCAGTGGTGGTTGGCGAGATAACGTTGCAACGTAAGATAAATATTTTGTTGATGATAAAGCTGTTTTTTGATATACCATCCCATTTTATACAAAATTGAATTTGAATTTTGGAAATGGAACCAGGATGACAGTACAATTAATTGATAAAACCAATGAGAGACCATACAACGTGAAAAACGACGCAATAGGTAGCATGGGAATTACGCCCTATCAGGAAACTGAAGGGGAAGAATATATGAATGAAAAGCAGCTGGCACACATTGAAAAAATACTGCTGGCCTGGCGTCAATCATTAATGGAAGAAGTAGATAGAACGGTTACTCACATGAAGGATGAAGCCGCCAATTTTCCAGATCCTTCTGATCGTGCAAGCCAAGAAGAAGAATTTAGTATCGAGTTAAGAACCCGTGATCGAGAAAGAAAACTAATTAAAAAAATAGAAGATGCCCTTGAACGTTTAAGAAACGATGATTTTGGCTATTGTGAAGCATGCGGTATCGAGATTGGTTTAAAACGTCTTGAAGCCAGACCAACTGCTACTTTATGCATTGACTGTAAAACTTTATCAGAAATCAAAGAGCGTCAAAATCAAGGCTCTTAATCGAGAAACGAAACACTGATTATGATGTTTATTCATATTAGTTTTCGCCACATCTTTGCCTCTAGTCCTTACATAGATTCCTGGATCCCTCGGTC
>DEHS01000026.1 GCA_002352055.1 Legionellaceae bacterium UBA2794 | reverse complement strand
AAAGCAATTACTGAAGGCTCTATTGAAGATTTAAAAAAAATAAATGATTTAAACAGTGATGGATCAGGATAAATTGACATCAAGTTGAAGTATATTTTAATAGAAAGATAAGAGTTAAATATAGTATTCATCAAAAGATAACTCTAAATACTCAGATAATTTATCTGAAACTTCTAATTTACATAATTTGCATTAAAAAGGCACAATAGTGTATAATTTAAGCTCATTTTTGTATTTTTGGTGCCAAGATGTCACAATTGGTCGATGAATTTCGAACTATTTCTACTAATAAAGAATCTCTGGTTAAATATTTATCACAATTACAAAATGGAAGTATAAAACCCTTAGAATAGCCTGAAACCGAGATTGAAAACTTAACTCATCAATTCTTAAAAATTTTCTATTCAGAGAACGAACTCCTCATAGAACGCATTAATTTTTGTGTTCATTTTGGAAACTTATTAAAAAAACATGTTGAATCCATCACCGAAACAAAATATAAAATTAAATTTGAAAGACTGATAAATATTTCAATTTACTGTTGGAAATTACTAGAGGTTAAAGACAATCGTTATAAAAAGCGAAGACTTGATCATAAAGAGTTACCTCAAGCAAAACGTCAACGAGTAGACAAAGAACCAACACCACCTGCGCGAAAGGAAAGATCTACTAATGAAGAAAAATTGATTGGTATGGGATATGATAAATCACTTATTGAGATATTACTCAGAGAAGAGAATAAATTACACTACAGCACTATATCTAAATGGCATAACGAATTTTTTAATCCATTCAGTCACGAACAATTAGTAACTATAACGATGGAGGGCGGTGAGTACGCTTTTCTATTTTTAAAACAAAATATATCGATACTGCACAAATATAATCTTAATGCGGATGAAATGATGCTACTGGTTTTACAGGCAAATCAGGCATCTGCTCAAGAACGATTGAAGGAACATCTGTATTATATGGATAACCTCATACAATACGGTTTTAATAAGCAACAGTTTTTTCAGTTGTATGATAGTGATTATTCAAATCCTAACCTTCGACAAATTACTGACAAGTTTTTCCAATTTCAACCTGCTGAAATAACGCAATTAATCACACAATGTCCGGCGGAAATTTTTATAATATTTAATCAATACCTGGAATATTTTATCCAGTTAACGTTTCAAGCCGAACATCTTATTCAACTTGTTAATAAAGATGACTACGCAAAAATTCCTTGGATTTTGAATAATTACGATTGGCTCATTTCGTGTGATACAGTTAATCCTGACATTTTATGTAATGAAGAGATTGCTTCATTGGAATTGCATCGTTCAAGAACACTAAATACAGAAGAAAATCTAATCATTTCCGATGATGCAGTAAATCCGGAACTTTTAGGTGACAATGATAATACCTCTATAGATTTAAATCGTTTAAGATCATTTGATATAGAAGATAATCTGCCAGAACACATCAATAGGCTCATATTAACTTACATCTCGGACTTGAAAATCTGGGGGTTTACTAATGACGAAGTCGTAATTCTTGCTAAAAATTTTGCAGCTAAAATAAATATTCCCATTTGTTTAAAATATTTTCCAATCCTATCACAATTCGGATATTCCCAGGAGCAAATTAAACAATTAGGAATGTTTAAAACAAAATTGGTTAACCGATTTGAGACTATTATAATAACTACACCCATTTTACTAAAATGTGGTTTTCAACTTGAAGAAATTTTTAATTTTGCAACGGCTCATTCTTATGTACTCAATACTGCTGCCGAATATTCTGATCAATTAATATCTCAAGGTTTTACAATATCAGATTTGATTTTTTTATTTAGTAGAAAAAGTGGTCACCAACAAATTATCGAATCCCTTTTAAAACACTCACCTCAATTAATAATATATGGTTTGACCCAATTACAAATTTTAAAAATTGCCTGTTATAGCAATGGGGAAGCACTTCCTTTACTGGCTGAATATTATCCTGAAATGCTTAATATAATGAAAAAAAATCAACCTGACTTATCAGCCGATAAAGTTACTACTAATTTGGTAAAAAAATTATTAAAATTTAATTGCTTGGCCTTCATAAATCTTATTATAAATGAGATAACTAAAGAAAATAATTCATTTGTATTTTCTAATTTGCAAAAAAGCAAAGTTTTTTATTATCCTAAATTACACTCCTATTTCTTCATTTATCCGCGTGAAATTAAATCAATAAAGTGCACTGTAACCGGAATTAACAGCTGTCTCAAATCTATGGGTTATAAAAAGATGGCTCGACACGTAAGTGAGCGTTTTGCTATACTTTTAGACGAAAATCTTTGGTCTAAACTATGGCCTAATAATCCTGCACCCACAGATGAAATTACTGAAGAAGACCTTTATGATTACTCTTTAGAAAGAGATCGTTATTACCGCGTAAATGATAACGACATTTCTGCATATATATTTTGTAATACTAGTAACCGGGCTTTGATCTGCTCGAACCATTTAAACTATTTAAACATGGAAGTACAAAAAAGTGATGAAGGTATTGATGAACCGATACCACAATTTAAAACTAGGGCTATAGATAATTATGTTTTAATTGAAAATTATGGTGACTATATTGAAGCTCTCATTTATTTACATCCTAATAGATATGAACATATTCCTGATAATATATTTCAGTTGCAATTACTGGAAATAGAGGAAGATCTTTCTCTATTTGGGCCGGAGGAAATTATCGCGCAAGAGTCTGAAGAGAATTTATTTTTAAATGCTGAGCCCCCTACTATGATTAAGGAAAAAAACTATGCAGGAAACTATAGCTTCTTTAGCCAAGATAAGGATGAAAAAAAGTTAAGAAGTGACAATTTACTCATTATTCAAGATCCTTCGTTTAACAAGTTTATGTAATAAATATGGGATGGAAAAATCGTTACGACCTAATCCTCTATCAGCTGGCACGGGGTTTAGCGCCGCTGAACGATGCGCTCAGCAAAGGCTTTATCTTGGACAACAGCAAGCAAATTTTAAAATGTATTAAGCAAATTAATCTGTTATTCCCCAATCTTTCGGAGCTTCCCGATGAAATCTATCCCCAAGAAGCCTATCGCCTGCTGACCGCCTTAGGACATTATACATCAGGCGATGCGGAGGCTGCGATTCACGCGCTCTTACCCGCTTTCACGAATCAATCTTTTCAGGATATCGCGCATAAGGTTTTGGGGTTCTTGTTCTCCTCGAATGCTATAAAATCCAAATTACAGGAAATGGGTATGTGTCTGGTGCCTGCTTTAAACAAACTTCTTAAATCCAAATATCCGCATGCAGAAAAAATAACCACGACCGCCTATTGCCTCTGGGCCGCAGCATCACAAGCCCCTTTAATGGTCTCCATTGCTGAGCCGTCTGACGCCCCGTTTGTTACAAAATCATTGGAGCCAGGGCCAACGATAGAGGATTTAGTCCTACCCATTAAAAAAGAATTGGCAAACATCGTACCGCAAGAACTAAGGATTCCAGAGCCGCTGGTAGAAAACTCATCCGAAATCGAGCCCTCTTTATCTTCGCTGAGCGAAATAGGTGAAGAATTCAAAAACTTTGAACTTAAAGTCCAGAGACTGGATGCCCTAGAGCGTTTTCGCAAATGCTATGAGCAGCGCTTCGCCAATGACCGCGCCACCTGCTGTTTTGGCTTTTTTTATTGCTCACGCTTGAATTTGACCACCCCCTCGTTAAACGATATTTTTGACCATGCACTTAGAAACCATGGCCATCGCACGGGTTCGGTGTTAGACGCCTTAGGATGGCTCGATGCTCATGGACAAATCGAGGCCTCAATCCGCGTCTTAATTGACTATGAATATGAAGAACGTGAGCGACTGAACTGTGTTCCCCTAGGAAATTAAAAAAACATTCTTGTCGAGGAATTTTTAACGTTATCTTAATCAGCACCAGTTAGAGTCTAACGGCAGTCTTTATAAGCGACTTGGGTCGTGGGCTCACGCATGGCTTGAATCAAAGATAGTAACTCGGTGCGCGTGAATATCACGTCTATCTATGTGCTGCTCATTTCATTCGTGCCTCATCCCATTGCACTGCATTAATTCATTTATTTTAACTCTTTCCTCACCTTAAGACGAACTTATCATCCATACAAGCCATCGCTCTGGGATAGTGGGTTGATAAGCATAGGTCACTCCAAATTCATCAGGAACATATCCTGATTGTCCATAAAGTCGTTGTGCCGGGCCATACCCCCAAGCCCGTAGAACAACATTATTTTTTTTAAATAGCGTAATAAACGTAAAGAATTTACCAGGAATTAAAATAATCCAATGTAAGTATCCAAACTTTATCATTCCTGAAATATGCCGCAAATTTTGAAATTTTTGAATTATGCATTATTAAATTAATGGCTTGCTTGTGGACTCCGCCCTATTAACCAAAGTTAAAACTTCTGTATATAAATTTGCAGTTGACTTATCTCTACCACCTAACCCAAGGAACCAACTTCCTCGGGTCGCACTTGTTTTTTTCGACAGTTCTTTTTGAATTTTAGAAAATATATCGTCGCATGCTGTTTGTGCTAATTTTATTTGATTTTTATCATTAAAATCTATTTTTTTACTAAGTTGTAATTCAATTTGTTCTACTATTACTCCCGCGCTTTGAGCATATACCTTACCATGAATTTTTTTACCACCACCGTGTAAAGCATAATTGTGGTTTTTTAATTTCTGAAGAATTTCCATTAAAGGGACTTGTTCAGCAATATGAGAAACCGTATCGATAACACGTACGCCATTTTTCGCATTTGTATTATCAAAAAGTGTATCCTCTTCTTTTTTATATTTTATAGGCGAAGCAGGGCTTGTTGTGAGTTCAGATACCTCTAACAGACGAAATACTCTCGCACAATCTTGCAAAGTTCCTTTGATATATAACAATTACTTGCGCGTTAAAATTGTCATTAGGAGCAGAGGCTTTAATCTGATGCACTACTTTATCGTGGAAAATTAACGAAACACATTTTTTCCAGGCTATATTGAGACGCGGATCATTTTTAGGAAAACTAAGTACCCATTTGCCTTCGTCTTTGAGCTCTGGATCTTTTGAATCATTATTTATCAGATACTAGGTTGACCCAGCCATTTTGCACGTCGCTGACAGAGGCAATATCAATAGCAGCAATTTTTTCAGGGGTAGTCTCGAGAGGATTACCCATCATCCTTGATGTTAATTTATTTCTGATAAATTAAAATGATATTATTGTGCATAATTTTAACACAGCAGGTTAAAAATAACCATTTAAATGTTAGGCCTCTTATTTTTCTTTAAATAGTCGAATTGGGGGGTACGCAGTAGCATTATTTACTATTATCATTCGATAAAACTTACATCATAATACTTCATTCTACATTTTCAATAGCACGTTATGATGCTTTATGTTCTAAATTAGAAAATAAATGAAAAATTGGCATAATCCACCACAGGTTTAAATTAGATTATGAGTCACTTAAACTGAGATTAGCACAATCTCATAATATTTATCGTGAAGCATATACGGATAATAAATTAGATTTTATTACATCAATACTCCGTGCAAATGGTTATATAAAACCTATTTAACGATAGATTATTATACTTTGAATAGAAGCTAAAAAATAAGTTCAGTCCAAGGCTATTTTTAGATTAAATGTTAAACATCACCCTTTTTTACCAGGTTCCTGCCGGGCTCTTATTGGGTATTTTATGCAATAGGCAACGTGAGGGTCGCATAAAACGTAGCCAAACAAACTTAATCAATCAAAATCCTCTTTAAAAAATTCCTGTCTTTGCTTACACAGAATATCATCTCGCGTAAACTCAATAACACTTTTGTTGGCAATACAGCGCCAATTCTGCATATTCTCTATAAACTTTTTATTTTTCATATAAAAAACATCAGGCGTATACGATGCCACATTTTTTCCAGAGGCCCTATCTCTTGCTGAAGTAAAAATAAACGCTTCAATCTTTGCTTCCCGCATCTTTGTTCCTAAATCCTGGCTATCAAGATAACTTTTTTTATCGGAAATTTTGTCTTGACATTTATGAAAGGGTGGCTCCGTCAAATCAATCCCTTTTGATGTGTGTATGTAGGCATTAAACGCGGTCATCGGAATTTCAATGTAGTCTAAATTCGCGGATGTATCATCAAAAAATTTTAATCGATAAAAGGCGACTTCTGCCAAAGCCGTATTGAGATTCAACGACCCATACCAAAGAGACGGCTCAAACTTGCTTCCAAATCGAGAACCATATGCTAAGGGAGGATATCGAAAAGGAGTGAAAATCAAATAGTGATTATTGCCATTAATCTTAGGCTTTGTTTTTTCTAATAGATTTTCTAATAAATCATGCTCCTCTCTATTATCGACTAAATCTCTGGAGCTTGAGATGTGTTGAGCTTCAACCATTCGCCAGGGCTCTAAATCCAGATGTTTTTGAAATTTCATTCCTTCACACTCTGTCCAAATACTCATAGCTTCCCACGCATCGCATCTAAATAATTGAGTACATCCACGAGACCCGGAATGGTTTTAATTTCTTCCATCGGCTTATTTCGAAAATATTTATTTTGGCTATTGAGCCATAATTTAGCTTTCTCATGATTGTTTCCAACCATTGCATTTAAGCTTCGATATATTCTTAAGAGCAATAACGCG
Organism: Legionellaceae bacterium UBA2794; assembly: GCA_002352055.1. Classification (GTDB taxonomy): domain Bacteria; phylum Pseudomonadota; class Gammaproteobacteria; order Legionellales; family Legionellaceae; genus Legionella. The sequence continues at coordinate 3,716 of DEHS01000026.1, read as the reverse complement.
AGTTCTCCTTCTTTGGTATGAGGTGAAATTAATTTTGTGCCTTGAACAAGGCGGGAAGCAGTTGATTCGCTTATACCGATTATTTTACTCAAGTCTTTACCGGAGAAAGAATAAAATTTTACCAAATTACATAGAGCTTTAGTTAAAACAATGCTTTCTTGAGGCTGCATATGATTAGAAACTTTCATTTTCATCTCCTTTCAAATGAAATTATAGTTAAACATTATTTCATTTGCAATAAGATTTCATTGAGTAAGAGCCAGAAGAATCATCGACTGCAATTATATTTTTATTAGAACAGATAAATCTTTGTATTAACTATAACTACCGATAAGGACACTGAGTTTTACCAACTTGAAAGAAGAGCAGAAAGTCTAGCCCATTAATATATTTTTGCACATCCCTATCATTTATAGAAAAGAGGATTATATAAAAATACAAATGGTCTAATTAGACAATATTTTACCCAGGATAACTAATTTTGATATTATTTTTGATAAAAATTTGCTTTGATAATGAGTAGACTAAATAATAGTGCCACCCAAAATTTTTAGGTTATAAAACTCCCAATAAAATTTGGCACCAAATGATATCTTAGATTTCAGACAATTTAGTTAAAATTAATTCAATTTAAAATTTACAGGAGTTGCAAATGAAAAAATATTTGTTAGCGTTTTTTTTATATCTACTAGTTCGGTGGCTAGTCACTCAACTAATATTGAAGGTAACTATGTTTGCAATGGTACAGAGATTGATCAAAAATCATCTTTTAAATGTGACCTGAATTTAAAAAAAACTGAGCAGACATATGCCAGTAATGTTATTTGTAACGATGGGACTTCCTATACATCCACCGGAATTTATGATCCAAATAAACAAATTCTATCCCTAGTGTCTGTTAATCCCAAACTCAAAAGAAATAGGTGTAGCAGTTGTTAACGTTAAAAAAAATGGTTCTTTAGATTCTGTTTGGACTTACCTGCATAAAACCACTTTGGGGCATACACACTGTAATAAGAAAATCTAACAGTGATATCTTAAGAAAAGAATTACTATATTCAACAATGAAGATGATTATTCCCTGTTAACATTAATAAAGGGAATAAATATCCAGATGAAGAACGCGAATAACGCTTAATTTCTATCATTGAATACCATGAATACTATAACTTGATTAGGTACGCTGCTGCTGAGGCGATTTACCCGCATTGAAAAATGCTAGCTGTTCCAAAAAATACTCCTGAGAAAACGAACAGCTTTTCCATAGACCATTAATCGAAACCATTACTATCCAATATGAGCGTTTTCACTGTATCAGGTAACCCTAGAAATACTAAAAAACTTGAGCAAACTTCCTGTGCTAATTGTCTTAGCAGCTCGTCAGCAGGCAAGATAGTATAAGTGAACAGAAATCACCAGAAAACTATATAGCGAAATTTTGTTGTCCGTTCACTATTTCTAATAAATTTTGCACTGTTCGAGTTTTAGAAGTGTGAAACATAGAGTGATGTTCGGAAACTTTAATCTCTGGTGTCTCTTTTGCGGGTCTAAGACCAAAAAAAACTGCAATGGCTTCAATCCATCTTAAAGCACGGGCAATAATATTCCTTCCTTCGTTAATTTTCGGGCTTACCACTAAATCCTTAACTTGGTTTTCAATTACTTTTATAAACGCTTTTCGTGCCTCATTGCAGGGCTTAGCTTGCAAATAGGTCTTCAATTGAACCATATGAATTTTTTTAATATCTTCATATATTTTTGCCTTTTCACTAAAACCTTTTTGTTTAAGCAATAACTCTCTTTCAGAATAATAATCGACCTTTTTGTTTACTTGAGAAACAAATTTTTGATGCGTTTTCAAATCGAGAATTATTTTAGGCCAATCTGATATTCCGGAATAAAACTGATATATATTTGGTCTTGAAATCTTGATAAGAGGCAGTGCTCTTTCATAACCTAATGCCTCTTTAACTTGTTTGAATAAGGAATACTCCAACTGCAATGCATTTAAAACAGCATGTGCTACGATGCGACTGTAACTTGGTAATAAAGGATTACTGCCTTGAGGTTTGCCAATAAGACCTAAATCTACTTCTATGTTTGCGATAATTCTTACTATTTCTGTTACTTCAGAATCTGGTTTTTTGTGAGAATTATCAAAAAGCCCACCGCTAAGAAATCGTTCCATATCATAGAGACGAAACTTCAACTGCCCTATAGATAAAGATAGATGCTTTAACGTAGCAATTATTGAGGCTTCTTGAAGATATTTTGCGTAGGCAATTTTTTTTAGTTCCTCTTGTTTTGCTAGAGGAAATTTATCTATCTTGGCGCCGAATTCGGGTAATTTTTCCAGATGATATGTATGGCGTACCATGAAGTCTTTAATGACTCTATTTAAGTAACGCTGAATATCTCTGAATTGGTCGCCAATTTTAACCGTAGTATTGGTCTCACTTGGAGTGACCCTTGAAGCACGCATACAATGGTATTCATCATGAAATACATAGTCTAAAGAACTTGGAGCGGGGAAACAGTCTGCTTTTTGCGGTAATTCATTCTCCGGAAAAGCTATCTGGACATCTCGATATCGTTCTAAGCTACATTGGCGAATATCATCAACACTTGATATTCCGATTACTGGGTTAATACGTACTGGGTTGGGAAAATATACACTTAAACAAACCTGTTCTAACTCAAATCCTGCAACAACTTCATTTGAAGATTGCGCGGGAAAATCTAAAAAATGAAGTTCAGTGTTTTTCTTAACCTCTTGCGTAATAGTGTGATTTGAGAAATACTCTGCGCGATTTAAAGGATTTGGGTTATCAAAATAACGAGTTTTATCAGTTCTATTTTTGGTAAAATAAAATCCTTGATCAAATCGGGATAAATTCTGCGCTTGCTTAAAAATCTCCTCTTGTAATTGCAATGAGTATTTATTAGTCATATTAGGTAATATTGTCGAAGGTTGTAAACATTTCCACAAATAATCAGCAGCACAAGGATTTTTAGAGCCGTCATTCAGAAACAGCGGAATAAACTCAGGCTGGTATATGGCTGGTAAAAACTCTCTCATTCTACCCCATAATTTCATCAAAGTACCAAATCTTAAGGAAGAAATTTCTCCATTTTTCAGAGCTTGCAACACAGTGTAGGGAAACATTTCATCGCGCATGAATGAATCTTGATTGAATATACAGGCAGGATCTGTAAGGGTTTTTTGCAATTGATCAAAATGGACCCTAGTCACTTCGTTCATTTTATTTTGGATAAGAAGGGCTTTATCGTTTGGTATGCGTCGAACGGCTTCAATAAAATGAGGGCAAAGAGAGTGCGCTGATTCTGTCCAAATGTTTGGCATAAAATATCTATAGTAAGAAAAATGGCTATTATATGATCATTATTTGTTTTAATAAAGCACATCCTTTGTAATTCTTTAAGTAAATCCTTTTCATTAGCAAATTTCTTTACCTCCGAGGTGTAATTAAGATCATACACTTTGTAATTAGGGAGAAGTCAATGGCTATTTACGGTTCAGATAAGAGCAACCATCTAATTTGCTGAAAAACATCGGGAATTCTTTTTATAATAATTTTCAAAACGCATATAAATATTGCTACAAATCAAGGCCAGTTCTAAATATAAGAACTTAGAACAGTGATTTTAACGGCGCTATTTCACGCTTTGTTGTCATTTTAACTAGAAATTTTGAA
>DEHS01000040.1:559-7724 GCA_002352055.1 Legionellaceae bacterium UBA2794 | reverse complement strand
TTAAAAAAATTATATCGCCCCGGAATATCCTATAAAAAAGTAGGGGTGATGTTGCAGGACTTAATCGATAAATCGCCCTTGCAGTTGGATATTTTTCATCAGCGAACGGATGAAGAGCTTGATAAAAAAGATAAATTAATGACCGTGTTTGATACCATTAATACACGATATGGGAGTCATACGATAAAGCTTGCTGCAGAAGGATATAGTAAACCGTGGGCAATGCGCTCGGAAATGCGCTCTCCCTGTTATACAACTCGGTGGAGTGAGTTGCCAGTGGTGCGACTTTAAATGAATAAAATGGAGGGGTTTCTCTTTTTGTGCCTGTGCGCCGCTGTATTGCCACTATAGGGAGATCATCCTTGACCTCGCCAGTGTTCCGACATCCTGTCCACAATACAACAGCACCAAACAAAAACAGTATAGTCTAGTGGAGTGATTAAGATATAGATTAAAAGGATGATTGTTTTGTAAGAAATGTCTTAAAGAGATGAGGATAAAAGACAATCATCAATGATATTCAGTTGTGATTGATCATGCAGTTATTTTTAAATAAAAAGGTGCAACGGTTTCGTGATGTATGGGCTTACTCAAAAAGAAGTATTAATTATCGATTGTCAAACCACGGTCATGCATCCTAATCAAGGTCAGCAGAGAGATAAGAGCGCTTATAAAGCTACCCAAAAGAGTTTTTTTGTAGTTTATGGCGAGCTTTTAAATGAAGAGCCTCAGGCGGAATCCATATATATTCAAATTAACCCGTTATACTTATAAGTGTAATATGAAAATAGGACTTATAGGAATATTTCTATGGTTGATATTTTGGATGGATATACTATCAGTGAAATTCTCTATCAAGATGAGCAATTTGTTGTTTACCGCGGGAAGAGAAATTCAGATCAACTAAACGTTATTTTAAAAATATGCCGCCTTGAACACCCTTCGTTGAATAGTCTTACTGCATTGCAACATGAATATCAACTACTGAAATCTCTAAATTTACACCATGTTATCAATGTTTATTCCTTGATTAAGCATCAACATCAATTGTGTTTGGTGATGGAAGATATAGATGGTGTATCGTTAAGACACTATTTAACCCAACACAGCTTAAGTATCACTTTGTTCTTTAAAATTGCTATACAGTTGGTTGATGCATTACATGATCTGCATGTGCAAAATATTATTCATAAGGATATAAACCCAAGCAATATAATTATTAATCCCAAAAAATGTATTGTTAAACTGGTGGGTTTTTCTAGTTCGTCCAAATTAATGCAGGAAAATCAAGAGTATATTCCACCTAAAAACATAGAAGGGACTCTTGCCTACCTGTCTCCAGAACAAACAGGACGAATGAATCGAACAATAGATTACCGAACTGATTTTTATGCTCTGGGGGTGACATTCTACGAAATACTAGCTGGACAATTACCTTTTCAAACTAACGATGCCATGGAGTTGATACATTGTCATTTAGCAACAATACCGACTTTTCTTTCTAAAACGAATAAAGATATATCCCCCGTATTAGCGGAAATTGTAGCCAAATTACTCGCAAAAATGCCTGAAGAACGTTATGCAACTGCGTTAGGTTTAAAATACGATTTACTCGAATGCCAAAAGCAATGGAATGCAAATCAAAAAATTGAGCCCTTTGCACTGGGTAAGCATGATATTCAAAACAGACTTATCTTTCCGCAAAAGTTATTCGGTCGTGAAAAACAGACAGACCTCTTGTTAGCAGCCTTTGAACGTGTTAGCCAAGGTGCGACTGAACTATTATTTATCTCTGGTTATTCCGGCGTAGGCAAAACATCGTTGGTTAAAGAAATTTACCATCCTGTTATTCGCCAACAAGGTTACTTTATAAGTGGTAAGTACGATCAATTACAGCGTGCCACACCTTACAGCGCCATCATTGAAGCTTTTCAAGAACTAATTCTGCGATTATTAATGGAACCAGAAGAACGGTTAGCCTTATTAAAAGAGACGCTGATTAACGTATTAGGAAACAATGGCCAAGTACTCGTTGATGTTATTCCAAATATTGCGTTAATTATAGGAGCACAACGTCCTTTGCCAACTGTAGGAGATATTGAAGCTCGCAACCGTTTTATGTTGACCTTCCAGAATTTTGTACGCGTCTTAGCAAAGGCCGAACATCCTTTGGTAGTATTCCTGGATGATTTGCAATGGGTTGATAATGCCTCATTAGAACTACTCAATTTATTACTAACAAATGGTGAGTTACATTATTTCTTAGTCATTGGTTCTTATCGAGATAATGAAATGGAAGCCAATCACCCACTCATGCTGTTACAAAATAAAGTGCAAAAATACATACCAGTAAATCAACTCTCTTTAGCCCCACTGAAGCTTAAGGATATTTCACAGTTGTTATCTGATATGCTGAATGTTCCACCAATAAAAATAGCACCGTTCGCTCAACTCATATTCACTAAAACACTCGGCAATCCATTTTTTGTTATTGAATTTCTGAAAAAAATTTATCGTGATAAGTTATTACTATTTTCTGATCAGGAATGGCACTGGAATATGAGTGAACTTCAGCAATTAAAAATGACGGATAATGTAGTAGATTTATTAATTGCCAGGATTCATCAGTTATCAGGAAACGCGCAAAAATTATTAAAACATTCCGCCTGTATTGGCTACATGTTTGACCTAGAGACCTTATGTACCATTCACGAACAGCCATTAACCGAAATAGCTCAATCTATCTTAGAAGCCTCACAAACCTCACTCATTATACCTGTGGAAGGTAGCGACCGATTATTAGAAGCCATTGCGAATGAAACAGTTCCCCCGCAACTATTAGGTAAAATAATTTATCGTTTTGCACATGATAAAATCCAAGAAGCTGCATATCAGTTGATTCCGAAAAACAAACAACAACATCTACATTTGCAAATTGGTAGATTATTGCTTAAGAAGAATATATTGCATGAGAGTGATGAACGTCTGTTCGAGATTTTAAATCATTTTAATTGCAGCTTGGTGCTCATCAGTGAGCAGGAAGAAAAAATGCAAATTGCAAAATATAATCTTGGGGCTGGGAACAAAGCTAAACTATCGTCTGCCTATCAGACAGCAAAGGGATATTTCCAGGCGGGGAAAGTCTTATTGACCGACCTTGATTTGGAAACAGGTCATCAATTGGCCTTTGATCTCACCAAAGAACTTGCTACTTGTTGTTACCTAACAGGGGAAATTGAAGAAGCGCAAACAATATTTAATCAATTATTACAGGAGGCAAGATCAACGACGGCTAAATTGGAGGTCTACAAATTAAATTGTGCCATACTCACAAGTCTAAACAAACACGAGGAAGCAGTCGCACTTGGATTAAAAGCATTGGCTTCTGTGGGTGTCTCGATACCTGCTAAACCTAAACGATGGCATGTTTTATGGGTTATCTTAAAAATTAAATTAATCACATGCGTACGTCAAATTCAAGATCGCGAATTATTGCTGATGGAATCAGACGTTCATCAAGCCATTGCCGCTTTGCTGAGTCAACTCTTTGGTAGTGCTTACTTTACAAATCAAAATTTATTTGTGTTGCTAGTTTGCTCTAATATTCAGTTTAGTCTACATCATGGATATACCGATAGTACCGCTTATTGTTTTCTATTGTATGCCGTGGCAGTGATACACCGGTTAAATTGGTACGAACAAGGTATGGCATTCGTTGAATTAAATCGCAAACTGAAACAGAAACACCCATTCTCTAGTTTTGAAGGTAAAAATTGTTTTAGCTTAGGTGTTTTTATTGATCCATGGCGATTTCCTATCGAGCAAGCTCTGGAGAGGCTAAAAAAAGGACACCAATTGACGTGTGAGTCTGGAGAGTTCCTTTATGCTAATTACTGTAATCAAGCACTCGTATTCACTAGTTTAATGAGGGGGTCATCATTAGTAGAACTTGGCGAATGTATTCAGAATGCAAAGGCTTTCATCAAGAAAACAAGAACAGATAATTTCAGTGCAATTATTCAGTTTATAGAATATATGCTTCAATGTATGACGACCCCTATTTTCAAAATTGAGAAATTAATTGCCTATGAACAAACTATATTGGCTAGACAAAATAATACCGAAATATGTTACTTTTATGATGAAGCGATTAATTTGTGCTATCAATTAGGATATTATCAAGAAGCCCAGCAGATGGCTCTTCAGCGCGAACGGTATGTGGAATTTGGTTTGGGTACGGCCCGTATGGTAGATGGGTATTTTTATTATGCCCTAGCCCTGACCGCAACCTATCCTGGTACCAATAAGCGGTTTTTCTTGAAGACTTTAAAACAAATTCATATTCGTTTTCAACGCTGGGCAAAATGGTGTCCTGTTAATTATCAACACCGCTTATTGTTATTAGAAGCTGAACTAGCACGTATTCACCACAATATCCCCTTGGCAATGCAACGATACAGTCAAGCGATTACAACAGCCGAAAATCAGAATGCATTAAATATCATAGGTATAGCTAATGAATGTAGTGGTCGTTTTTACTTAAGTCTTGGGATCCCTGAAGCGGCTAGATCTTATTTCAAGAATGCCCACTATGCCTATCAGCACTGGGGAGGAGTGACTAAATGCAAGCTAATCGAAACTCATTATCGAGAATGGTTTCAAAACTCTAATCCAACACTAATATCAGGTTCGACAAAAATTTCTTCTATGAGGGCCAGTACATTGCTATCAATTGATATGTTGTCTCTTATAAAATCTACTTTAGCGCTTTCTGAAGAAATTCAATTAGATAAGTTGTTGCAAAAACTATTGATCATAGTATTGCAAAATGCTGGTGCTGAACGCGGTATTTTATTAATCAAAGAAGGAGAAAAGTGGTGTGTAGAGGCTGAGGGAAGTATCTCTGTGCAAAAAATCACTTTAGGACAAATAGAGTTGATGGAAAATCGTAACGATTTGCCATTATCACTTCTTCGTTACGTGCAGCGCACCAAAGAGCCCATTCTAATTACTAGTGCAAAAGATTATGCATCATTACTGGTCGAAGATGCTTATTTGTCACAAATAAAACCGCAATCCGTATTGGTCATCCCCATAATTTATCAAGGCCAATTGCAGACATTATTATATCTGGAAAATCGGGCAACCCGCTTTGCATTTACGCTTGAGCATATTCATATCTTGCAAGTTCTGTCCGCGCAAGCCGCTATTTCTTTGCAAAATGCACGTCTATACTATCTGGCAACCCATGATTCTTTAACAGGGCTTGCCAATCGTAACTTACTTTATCAATTGTTTAATCAAGCGGCAGCAAAAGCTAAACGTAATAACACCATTATTGCCATTTTATTTTTTGATATAGATAATTTTAAACAAATTAATGATTGCTCAGGTCATGACGTTGGAGATCAAATATTGCTTTATTTTGCTGACTTGCTCCTTAAAAATTTACGCCAAACCGACCTTGCAGTGCGTTTGGGCGGTGATGAGTTTGTAGTGATGCTTGAAAACAATGAGATAAATCAGGTGCATCCTATTGTTTCTAAATTGCTTAACCGGATTAAGGAACCTGTACTTATTAAAGAGCTTGAGTTTCATATTGGCGCAAGCATTGGAATTAGCGTTTATCCGAATGATAGTAGTGATATAGCAGAACTGTTAAGACAGGCTGATATTGCTCTGTACCACGTTAAATCGAGCGGCAAAGGTCATTTTCAGTTTTGGTCTCAACAAACGATAAAATAAGTGAGAACTGACGTGGTTAAGTTTTTGGGTCTTCGGGATTAGGTAGCTATTGGCTACCTAATCGTTTGGAAACAGATTATTAGACATAATATTCTCAAATTTATTTAGCGTTTTTACGAAATGGTATCTTTTAAGGTAAGGACAACTCATAAGCAGTAATACTAATAACTGCGATAACCATTCATGATTATCCCACAATTCGCCAGAGATGAGAAAATAAGGTTTTGCTCCCGGATAGGGATTGCCTTCAACTACATTGTCAATAAATTCTCCACCAGCCTTGGTTGGTTNNGATAAACAGTTGATCATCGCAAACTAACGCAACAACTTTATCATTGCAATAAATGGGTACTCGCCAAACATTTTTATGGCGATTACGTTTTGGGCTCCAGATATTTGTTACATAATGTAGTCAATATATGTCTTTTAGATTTAAAAATAAACTATTTGTTGTAATGATACATCCTAGAAGCACGGCTCTTGTGCCTTATAGTCTAGCAGATATTCCTTTTCATGGAGTAATAGTGTAAAATAAAAACAAACAGGTATTTTCTTGCCAGTAATTTATTTCATATTAAGGGTTATTATGTCCTTTGATAAAATTGATAAATCTAAAACCGAAAAAGTAACTTATTTCATAAAGGTCCGTATGTCTTTTGATAAAATTGATACATCATCATTTATGGCTTCTAAAACCAAAAAAGTTATTGAAAATTTAGACTATGAGACCTTAAAAAAACTTATCATCGCGCGTGAAGCGTTACCGGAAGTGGTTCAGAAAATGAATGATTTTCTTGATCAAAGATTTGAACTAGAAAAAAAGGAAATAACAGCGCTCATTGAAGATGATGGAAATCAACAACAGGACTATAAGCCGTTAGCCGATATCGACCAGGGTCGAAACACCAATTATTTGGCTGAATATCAGATAATTTATCAAGAGTGCATAACAGCCATTACTGAGCTTCAGCAGAATATATTTCAATTAAAAAATCAAATAGAGAACTTAAATCAACAAAGTGAAAGCTATCAAAGCGATTTGTTGCATTTAAATGAACAAATTATAAAACGAGAACAACAACGGTCAAGAGTAACTGAAATTTCAGAGAGATATAAAAATTTAATAAGTCCGGAGCACCAATCAACGAGTGATACCACTGATGAAAATAAGCAGAATTTAAACAATCAACCCGATGCGTATAATATAACACGATTCAATTATCTTATGAATGACGAATTAGGGAATCTGCGAGAACTTTTAAACTTCTACAAAGTTAGAACACAAAAAGAGTCTTACGTTACCTTTTTGCGCGTTCTGGAAAAAGAGCTTGAGGATGAGAAAAACAGTAATCTGAATAAATCTCAGGTTGATGAATTAAAGCGGTTGATTTCTCTAAACTTTGAATTAACACAAAAATAT
>DEHS01000040.1:0-409 GCA_002352055.1 Legionellaceae bacterium UBA2794 | reverse complement strand
AAAATCAGGTCATTGATGTTCCTGAGGGGTTAAAGAATAAGCAGAATGGAATAAAGAATGAAATAACGGAGATAGAAAGCAATATTAAACAACTAAAGAGTGAAATTGAAAAAATTCAATCGCATACCTCACGCAAGGCTTCAGAACTCAATACAGATTCGAATAATCCATATGGGTTGTTTAACGAACCAACAGTTCAGAAACAAACAGATAAGGGTGTCAAGCCAGAAAATGAGAAAAAACCTGGTGACAGCGCTGATTTAGAAAAGTCAGAGGATGTTACGACTACAGTAAGTAATCATAATAGAGGGTAACCCCATGATGTTCGTGAGTTCGTTTAGGGCTCACGATTTTGCTCAAAGGTTTGAGATATTGAAAAATTTAATTTCAAAATTTCTAGTTAAAATGA
>DEHS01000021.1 GCA_002352055.1 Legionellaceae bacterium UBA2794 | reverse complement strand
CGGATTTCGTTCTCCGTGTCAAACACTTTTTACATTTATTTTGCATTTATTTTAAAGCTTTTGATTTGGCTATTTATCTCTAATCCAATTAGATCTTCTTGAAATCATGTTGAACATTTTTTTTGCTTAAGCTATCCTTATTTTCCTTAAATTAAAAGGTATTATTAAATGTCTCGATTTATTACCGGTTCATTAATCGCTTTAATAAGCGTTAATCTTAATGCTAACCCATCAATTCATCATCACCCATCTTCACCGCTCGCTCAAGCCTTAAGGGTTGGTATGGATTCGCATGGCTCTCCATTATATTTATGTAAAGCAAGACTGTTAAACGNNAAACGGTGTTGTGCTTGGAAAGACATGGGCAGGGTATGGGCGTTGCGTTGTAGCTTATAATGGAAAGGAATTAAGTGTCACTCAATTTACTATTCCGAATCAACGTGAGTTTGGTCATTATACATGGGAGCGGGGCGCGCAAGACGCAATGGTTATTGGGCAGGCACCAGATGGGAAACCTTTATTTTTGTGCCAGACAAATTTTAATGGAACTATTCAGCCTGGTACAAGCTGGCCTGGATATAATCACTGTAACATTTCTGTTTCAGGTCGAGAGGTAATCACGAATAACTATAGAATCCTCTCAAAGCCAAGAGAAATTATTGTGCGTGTCCAACCCCCAACAGTTCACCGCCACTCTAATCCTCAATCTAATTTTCATTCACATAATTAGTACAATTCATCATTTTCTTTCGTATATAAAGAATGTCATGTCATATATATTCTTATCATCTCTGTGTCGAAACTCCTCGTTTCGACACGTCCATACGGTTTTATCAATATGTGGAAAAAAAACATCCGCCTTAAAAAGATGATGTATCCGAGTAATATAGAGGCGGGTAACATATTCGATTGCCTGATGATAAATTTGTGCGCCACCAATAATCATTGATTCTGGGACTGCTTTAGCTTCATCTAATGCTGTCTCAATGGAATCTACAACTTTAACGTCAGGAATAGATTTAATAGTTCGACTAACAATTATATTAGAACGACCCGGTAAAGGTTTCCCAATGGACTCATAGGTATTGCGTCCCATAATGATTGGCTTACCCATAGTATTTTTTTTAAAGTACTGCAGATCTGCTGGTAAATGACATAAAAGCTGATTTTTAAGTCCCATCCCACCCGCTTCGTCTATGGCAGCAATTATACTGATAATGCTCATTAAGCATTCCTCTTTAACACCATTTGCATGGCCATTTCTACTGCCGCAACTAAACTTCCTACATCAGCGATTTTTTTCCCTGCTAAATCCAAAGCGGTACCATGATCCACGGAAGTTCGAATTATTGGCAGTCCTAAAGTTACATTAACAGCACGATTAAAGCCTGCATACTTTAATACAGGTAATCCCTGATCATGATACATCGCCACAAAAGCATCACATGAATTTAAACTGTCTTGATTAAACATAGTATCCGCAGGTAAAGGACCTTGTACATTTAATCCTTTATGTTTCAACAACTCTAATGCAGGAATGATCACCTCAATTTCTTCAGTACCCAAATAACCGGCCTCGCCTGCGTGAGGATTTAAACCTGCCACCTTGATTTTAGGATTTTTAATTCCAAAATCCTGTTTTAATGATTCAGACAATTGAGTGATCACATCAATAATTAGAGAAGAAGTTATTGCATCAGGTACCATGCGCAAAGGAAGATGTGTTGTCACCAAAGCCACTCTAAATTCTGGACATGCTAACATCATCACAACAGATTTAGCCTGAAAAAAATCAGCGAAGAACTCAGTATGGCCAGTAAAAGGAATTCCCGCAGCATTAATAATCGCCTTATGAACTGGAGCAGTTACTAATGCGGAAAAAGTACCATCAGCACATAAGGTGGCAGCGGTAGTTAATAACTCAATTACGTAAGGAGCATTCTTTAAATTGAGCTGTCCGCTTATTACCTTTTCAGGACAGGATACATTAAGTACTGTTAAATGACCTGGCTTGGTAGTAATCGATTCATTATTTATATATTGATGAAATTCAACCACTTTTTTTAATTCATCAGCTCTTTCAGCAAGAACGGCACAATCAGCAAGTATTACTATGGGTAACTCCAAATCAGCAAGAGCCAGACAAAGGTCTGGCCCTATTCCTGCTGGTTCACCACTGCTTACTAAAAGCGGTTTCATCATGCCAGAGCCTTCTCAACAACTTTAACATATGCCTCTGTACGTAAATGTTGTTGCCAATTTTGTACCGCTTCAGCAAATTTACGTTGCTGTAAAAACTGTCTTACCTGTTGACGCTTGAATGCTGCGGAATCATCTTTTTGTTTCCGAGCAATCACCTGAATTATATGCCAGCCAAATTGAGATTTAACTGGATGACTGACTTTGTTTATTGGCAATTTATCCATAGTTTTTTCAAACTCTGGCACAAGCTCTCCAGGAGATACCCATCCCAAATCACCGCCTTTGATTGCACTCGATGCATCTAAAGAATACTGTTTGGCCATTAAAGCAAAATCTTTACCTGACTTTAATTGTTGATACAAATTATTAACCTGTTTAATCGCTTCTGAAGGTATCATACTGGCATCTGGTTTTAATAAAATATGACGAACGTGTGTTTGGGTAATTACATGATGTTGTTTATCACCACCAATATTTACCAGTTTTATTAATTGCAAACCATTCCCTGCGCGTAATGGACCGACTACCTGACCTACTTTCATATGAATTGCTTCTTTGGCGAAAATTTCTGGTAATTCAGCAAGATGTCTTTCCCCTAAATCGCCCCCTTCCAAAGCTAACTCTCCACTCGACTCTTCAATAGCCAAACGGCTGAAGTCATCGCCTTTTTTAATCTTGGCCAGGAGATTCTCAGCTGCAGTATGCGCTTTTTTCAATTGCTCAGTAGTCGGCTCTTCTTCTAAAGGGATCACTATATTTTGTAAATGGTAAGTAAGTTCCGCATTATCAGTTTTAGGTGCGGTTTTTAGATATTGTTCCACTTGTTCATTTGTCACAGTAATATCTTTCCCCACAGCCTTTTGCTGTAGCCGAGAAATTATCATTTCTTTACGAATATTACGTCGATATTCTTGCCAACTAAAGCCTTGTCGGGTAATTTCTTCCCGTAATTGCGATATGGTAACCTGATTCATAGTCGCTATGCGTTCAATCGCTTCATTAAGCTCAGCGCTATCTATGGTTATCCCAGTCTGCTTCGCCACTTGCATTTGTAAATCAACATCTATTAGATGCTGCAATACCTGTTTGCGGAGAACAGCTTCGGTGGGCATTTGCATTTTTTGCGCTAATATCTGTTTTTTAGTTAATTCAACCTGAGCGTCCAGTTCACTAGAAGTAATAACGCCATTATTAACAACCGCCACTACTTTATCCAAAAACTCCTTAGCCTCTGCAAGAGTAACAACTGAAACTAATGTGCAAACTAACGCGATTCTTTTTAACATGCCTTATTCCTCATTTTCGCTTTGCCGGCAATTTAGGCGATTCTTAATCAAAATACAAGCAAATATGGTTAATTTCTATCCTATTTTAACGACTAAATGGATCACTGTAACCGGGTAGATAGGTACTTAATATATTATAAGGATCACTATTTGCCACCGATCCTAAGCCTTTTAATAAAATTTGCAAATAAACATTATTATTGTATCGGGGTTCAAATCCTGCATTCAAACTTTTAAAGGTTCTCCCACCCAACACACGTATAGCCCAACAACAACTATCGTATTGCACCCCAAAGAGAGACATCATACTGTAATTTTTACTGATATTATGACTGTATGCCCCAAGCGTGCTCCATTTTTCATTTATTGGCCACCCAAAGGCAACTATAGCCTGGTGGAGAGAATTATTAACACTATTATTATATCGAACCTGAGTGACATCACCATTGACCAAATAGCTGTACCCCCCAGTAATAATTGCGTTAGGAGCAGGCTGGTAATGCACATTCAGGTTCCCATTATTGGTCGCCCGTGTTGCCGGATCCCAGATATAATCGCCTGAAATTCCCACCACTGGATTAACATGATAAACCGCTCTCGTAGCAATTGGTGATGTTCCAAAAGTCGGAGACAAATAACCAAATGTATAAGGATTATCGTAACAATAACCGGATATTCTTTGACATAACTCTACGCGTCGGTCGCTAAAGTATTTAATTTGACCAATTGAAAAATTAGCCCGCTCAGCGCCACTTTCTTCTGATAGCCAACGGGTAGTAACGGCATAAGAAAGTTGGTTTGCATCACCTATACGATCAAAACCAGAAAAGCGATTGGTTCTGAACAGTTGGTCAATATTAAAAATCATATAGCCTGAATCATACACAGGAATGGGCGTTTGATTGCGATAGGGAACTTTTAGATAAAATAGTCTGGGTTCTAACGTTTGGGTATAAGAGGCACTTCTCCAGTTATAATTTCGCTCAAAATATAACCCACTATCCAAACTGTAGCGAGGAATGGTTCGATTAAAATGAAATTCGGGATTTTGAACGTGCGGAAATCTTTGGAAATAAAGAGAATCACTATAATTTAATCCGCTATCCACGTATCGATTATATTCTCCGCTGTAAGGCCCCCAGCTGTTTTGTACCTGATAATAATTTTCAACCACCTGAACCGAAGGAGTCATAAATCCCCAAGGCTTAAGGATTGGAACAGTTAGTATTGGATTGAAATGAAACCTCGGGCCTTGCGGCATTTTAGTTGCGGCGTAATCCCAGGGATCAGAGGGCCAATGAAATTGGTCGTATTGCCCAAGAATACTTAAATTAGCATCAAAGGGTAATTCATAATAATATCCCCGCGCCATAATTTGAGGCAAACGTTCGTATACAGGAGATATTGGGGTTTCATTCACTGGATGTAAGGTTTGATAACTCTGTCCCATCCCCATTAGTGTCCAGTGATCGGTAGTGTACGTTAAATCAGCTTGCCTTAATAATTGTCTTTGAGTGATTATTGCAAGATTGGTATTAAAATCTTGCAGATAATAATCATCTGAAACTTGCTGTAAGTTCACATGCAATTGTAAATCAGGAGCAAGATTAGTGGTATTCAGTACGCCCACGGCCCAACGATTTGTTGAATTATTCTGTAATCTTGGAAAAGCCTCTTCATTGTCCCTTAAAAATTGAGCAAACGCCTTATCGTTGGGTAGAAAACTCCCATTAAATAACCCGGTACTGTTTAATGTAAGATATCGATACTCTGCTCCCATCATTACCCCTCTTCTGGAGTAACTATGTGGAATAAGGGTTAAATCATAATTGGGTGCCAAATTCAAATAATAAGGCAACCCAAAATCAAAACCACCTACATTAGAGTAGCCAACAATTGGCATTAAAAAACCGGTTTTCCGCTCTTTGTTTGTAGGAAAGCTAAGATATGGAGCATATAAAACTGGCCATTCATTTATCCTGATTTTTGCGTGACGCGCCACACCAGTGGCTTTTGCATTATCGATGCTAATTGATTCTGCCTGTATGTCCCACGCTTTATCCTGAGGAGAACAGGTGGTATAGGTTGCTTTTTTTAATAAATAATCCTGATTCGCAAATCTTTTAATTAAACTGGCTCGCCCCCAGGCAGGTAAAATAGCTTTCCTGCGATCAGTATTAAATCGATAAAGTACATCTTCTGTTTCCCCTGATTTATCCTGAGGATTGATTACGGCACGTCGTGCAATCATTAACCTGTCTGGTTCAAGGTACCGTACATTACCTAAAAACTCTATTTTAGTAACTTGATTGGTTTTGGGATCCCGAAATACATAGGCAGTCTGGGCATTAACAATACGTTGCGTTTGTTGAATTTCAACATTACCTGAAAGAGTAGAGCGTTGATCCCGATAAATCGATGCATTATCTGCGGTAACCCTTATTTCATCAGTCTGTGTTAAAGGAGTTACCGTTATTGGCTGGTACGAACCAAGACATAACGGAGAGCTTTGATCTGCCTGCCAACCCAGACAATTGGCAAACTGGGCACGGATTGCATCAGTCAGATCGACATCGCGCGCAATAACACAAGCTTGTACCGGCTCATTTATGAACTGTGCTGAATGGGCTGCCCGTTGATTGAATAGAACACCGAGACTTACTATACCCAAAGAAATTGCCAAAAAAAACCATCGAATTAACCCAGAGTATTTTGGGTATTGTTTTCGAGAGATAGGACTTAAGGAATAGAACGAATCTCGCAATAATGCGATAAATGAAAAAAAATTGATTCGTTTATAAAACTTAATGTTCACAACTAAAAAAATGCCTTATTATGCACGCAACAGGGTCATATATCCGTATTACCGGACACCCCGGTTGATGATTTAAATAGGGTATGCACCTTTTGTATCTTGAAAAATGCAGACCAAAACAATGTCGGGAAGTATAGCATGCATGAACGAGAAAACGCACGGGTCGAGTGGCTAGGTAATATAATAGCTAACGAAGAATTTATTGTTACACCATTGGCAGGTGATGCCAGTTTTAGAAGCTATTTTCGGATTAAATCACCAAACAAGTCACGGATATTAATGGATGCTCCTCCCGATAAAGAAAGCCTGTCTCAGTTTATTCACGTGAGTCAAACGCTAAGTAATGCCGATGTTCTGACGCCAGAACTTCTGGCCGTCGATAAACCCCAGGGTTTCCTGCTTCTGAGTGATTTTGGGGACGAATTATTATTAAATAAATTACAACCCCATAATGCGGATGATTATTACATAAAAGCCATAAATACTCTTTTTAAAATTCAATCTTGCTGTATTAATGATCCGCAATTACCTTCGTTTGATCAAAAATTCATGATGCAGGAAATGGAGTTGTGTTCTGAATGGTTTTTTAAATCTTATCTGGATCTCAAATTTACTTCAGAGGAGCTTTTTATCATCCAAAAGACAATGCAATGGATAGCATCAGAAGTTGCTCAACAACCACTTGTGTTCATCCATCGCGATTATCACTCACGTAATTTAATGCTGGTGAAAATAAAGGAACACGAAGAGCTTGGCGTGATTGACTTCCAGGATGCGATGAGAGGTCCTTTGACTTATGATCTGGTTTCTTTATTAAAAGATTGTTACGTAACTTGGCCACGCGATCGCGTCATTGAATGGGTTACTTATTTTTATACTAATTGTAATTTAGCCCACTCCTATTCTTTGCCCGATTTTGTAAAAGCATTTGATCTCGCCGGTCTGCAACGGCATATTAAAGTCCTTGGGGTATTTTGCCGTTTAAATTTACGCGATAAAAAATCAGGCTATATGAAAGATTTGCCTCGCACTTTAGCTTATGTAAGGGAGTGTGCCAAAATGTATCCGGAGCTACATCCGTTCTTTGAGTTAATCCAGAACAGGGTCAATTTAATATGAGTATGGCTATGATACTCGCAGCAGGAAGAGGGGAGCGTCTAAAGCCTTTGACTGACATGATACCTAAAGCATTATGTACTGTTCATGGCAAACCCTTGATTGAGCACCATGTATTTAACCTCGCTCGTGCCGGTTATAAAACCATTATCATAAACCATGCCTGGCTTGGGGGTAAAATTCGCCAGCACCTGGGAGATGGTTCTCGCTGGGGTGTAACAATAATATATTCACCCGAACCACCAGGAGGACTTGAAACAGGTGGCGGTATTTTCAATGCATTGGATCTGCTAGGTCCCAACCCTTTTACTGTTGTTAACGCGGATATTTATACAAATTTTGATTTTAATAAATTGAGTCTGGAATCAGGAACCGATGCTCACTTGATTTTAGTTCCCAAGAATAAAGAATTAAATCATCATGGAGATTTTGGACTAAATACAGGTAACCTTCTAAGTAACTTTAATCCTGAGTATACTTTTGCGGGAATCGCTTGTTATCACCCAATTATATTTTCTGACTACCAAATAGGCCGTTATTCATTAACTCCTTTATTGCGACAATGTGCGGCACAAAAACGTGCTACGGCCAGTCTGCATGAAGGTATTTGGTTTGATATCGGTTCAAAAGAGCGACTTGCCGCTGCAAATCTTGGCTAAATACGGGTTTGAGTCGTTGGCGAGTCCACGTCAGATTTAGGTTCGTTAGGGGCTACAGGACTTACAACTTCCTGGATTGCATCCCGATGCTTTTTATCCTGACTTGCAGATGGATATTGATGTTGCGCAATTACGCCCTCAATCCCCATTTTTTCCAGATATGTTGCAAATCCTTTGCGCTCATCCATAAGCAAGGAATTAAATTCTGCTGGATTGACCCTCATCAAATTACCTTGTTCATCACGCATCGACTGACCCTCTTCATTTATAGAGTGAAGAATACTGTCCTTACTGGCCAAATTATTTTCGGCAAGCCATGAATTAAACAATTTATCCGCTTCAACTACTGCCTTTGCATCAAACACCCCGTTTTCTGCGGAGTAACCACGTAAAAATGCTGAATTGTCATTATTAATGGCAAAATCGAACGTGATCTGAGCGCCCTGCAGTTGTGTAGCCGCTTCATTAGCGATATTTTGATGCATGTTTTTATAACCATCTTTTTCTGGTAATTCACCAGCCCAGGGTTGACTCATTGTTTTGAATTTAAAATTAACATATCGAGCAAACTCTTCTACAGCTTTAACAATTTCCTGTGATTGCATTAACATTTTGGCATCAGTCAATATTTTTTCAAATCGACATACTAAATAATGAGCGGCCTCTTCTGAAGTTTCTGCAACGTTCATTGCGTCCATAATGGAGTCTTTAGTTGGAAGGACGGGCTTCTTCAGCATGGTTATCTCACTTAATAATTTAATGCGGACAGGTCAGATAGGTTCATTATAGCAAACCAGCCTCATCAATTGGAGGCTGGTAGTTTATTCTGTGTTAAAAGACTGTAAATTAACGTAATGGAGATTTAATCGAATTAATTACTGATTCAAACGTTTTATTTTTCATGGAATCAAATGTAAATTCATCAACTAAAATGGCATCCCAACGTGCGTTATCAACCGCAATTAAATCATCCATTTCCTGTTGGGTTAATTCTTTATTATCCACTTTCTCTTGCAATTTATCTTTGAACCTGGAGTATTTTAGTCTTTTTAAACCACTAACCTTTTTAGAGAGTTCATCAGTTTGCAAAATAAGTTGTAATGTATGCTCCATTCTATCGACCGGCTGCATTGGATCACCACTTAAATAAATATATTTTTTCATTCGATCACGATAAGTGTTATTTGTAGTCATTAACTGTGCTAATTCTTGGTCGAGCTCATCTTTAGGATAATACATGGTCTGGCCAAATGGAAAAGCAAACAAACGCATGATAAAACCTAGAGGACGGGAAGGAAAATTATCGCAAAGCGCCAGAAGAGATTTTTGTGCATGATAATAACAATAGTCAACGGCCCATTTGGCATGAAGCCTCTCATCAGGTTTATCTCCGTTTACTTGAACATTTCGTAGCACTGCCATTGCCATATACAGATAGGACAAACCATCAGCTAACCGCGCTGAAAGTCGCTCTTTACGTTTCAATTCACCACCAAGGAATATGAGGGACAGATCTGCAAGCCAGGCAAATGCATGACTCAAACGTGCAAGGCGTTTGTATTCCCTTTTCATGGATGTATTAGGGACGGCTATAAAGAGCCCCCCTGTCCAGGCGGAACAAATTGCTTTAGCCATATTTTGCATAAAATAGGCAATATGACTCCATAAGAGTTTTTTAAATTCTTCTTTGTTTTCACTCGACACAGCATAAAATTCATCACGAATATAGGGATGACATGCCATAGAACCTTGACCGAATATCAACAGATTTCGGGTCATGACGTTGGCACCTTCAACAGTTACAGATATTGGAATGCTTTGATACATACCCGACAGATAATTTCTCGGGCCATCGACAACGGTGCGTCCTGCGTGTACATCAATTGCCGAATTGACCGCAATACGAGCAAGCTCCGTATTAAAATATTTGATAATCGCTGAAGCCACTGAAGGCTTTTTATGCTCGTTTACTGCAGCTACAGTTAATAATCGGGTCGAACTCACAATATAACTAAGACCAGCAATTTCTGCTAATTTTTCTGAGATTCCTTCAAACTGAGCAATTTCCACATTAAATTGGCGACGTATGCGTGCAAACGCTCCTGCAGTTAAATACGAAATACTTGCAGACGCAGTGCCCAAAGCAGGTAGAGAAATGGAGCGCCCAATCGATAAACATTCCACCAACATTTGCCAGCCATACCCGGCCTTTTTTTGTCCACCGATAATACTGGAAATGGGAACGAAAATATCTTTCCCACGAATTGTACCGTTCATGAAGGGTTGATTTGCAGGCAAATGTCGATTACCTATTTCCAAATTTTTAGTATCCCGGGGGATCAATATACATGTAATCCCTTCCTGGCCTTCCCCTTGGAGAAGCCCATCAGGATCTTTAAGATTAACAGCCAAACCAACCAGCGTTGCAATCGGAGCCAAGGTAATCCAACGTTTATCCAAAGTGATGTTGAGACCTAAGATTGATTTACCATCCACTGTTTTTTTAACGACAACAGCACTAGATTGAATTGACGTGGCATCACTACCCGCTCCGGGTTCTGTTAATGCGAAACAGGGGATCTCCTGTCCTTTTGCCAGGCGCGGGAGGTAATGCGCCTTTTGTTCCTCTGTACCATAAAAATGGAGCAATTCGCCAGGACCCAGTGAATTGGGAACCATGACTGTAACCGCTGCTACTGCTGAGCGACTGGCAATTTTCATCACTACATCTGAATGCATGCGCTGAGAAAATCCCTTACCACCGTATTCTTTAGTAATAACTAATCCGAGAAAACCATTATCTTTGATGTATTGCCAAACATTTTCAGGTAAGTCGTCTTCCTGAGTAATCTGCCACTCGTCTAACATACTGCATAAAGTTTGCGTTTCATTATCAATAAATGATTGTTCCTCAGGTGAAAGCTCAGTAGATATGGATGCAAGCCTATCCCAGTCAGGCTTACCAACAAATATATCCTGCTCTAGCCAGGTATCTCCTGCATTAAGCGCTTCTTCTTCTGTTTTTGATAATTTGGGTATCGATTTTCCGGCAATTTTATAAAAGTAATTACCAATCATTGATCGGACTGGATCCACCTGGAGCACAATGATAGCGCCAATTATTGAGGCCCATATGATTAATCCGGGTAGCCAATGCATGCCGATAAAAAAAGTAGCTGTAATTAAATAGATAACGCTACCTACTTCCCAAATGACTGGATTGAGAGCGCGATACAGAACGATTAAGGTAAAAATGAGATAGACTAAAAACAATACGGTTGCCATAAAAATTACCATCCTCGTGATTTTATTTATTGCCGTTCGTTTTAGTAGTATATACTCTTTATACTCAATTTTGCGAGTACCCTTATTCTTAATAATTCAACTTAATTAAAACGCGATTTCAGCATGGATATTAAATATGACGCAAAGGCTGGTTTGGAATTTTCAGTTTTCTACTGAACACTTTATTTCCTCAACCGATTTAACAAATCAGGATGAAGAAGAGGTGAAATGGGAATGCCGTTATTTTTGGCCAGAAGATAAAATTATTAATTTACGCATTATCGATAAATCACTACTGGATCTGGCCAATTACCACCAAAAGCATCGAGAAGATACTTATTATCTAATCCCAGGCTATGATTACAATATTAAAATAAGGCGTGGCGAATTGATGTATAAACCTCTTTTGCACAAAGAGCGTCATGCTTTTGGTTTTGGTCCCAAAATAAACTTAAATCATAAAGTAAAAAATCAGAGTACAGCCCCATTCCCAGACTTTGAAAAACTAACCAAAAAAATTCAAGACAAACTAAAACCAGTTTTGGTAAAAAAAGAAGCCTTTATCTATAAGTTCGCAACAACCCCTCCTATTAAACTGGAACTGGCTCGACTTGAAGTGGATGATCGCATTTATTTTAGCGCCTGTCTGGAAGGCAAATCTCTTTATTTGGTTGAAACCCTGAGCAAACACTTGCTGGGTAAAGCAGTTTCCTGCGATTATGTAACTTTCCTGAAAGATATATTAAAATAATGATGACAACCTGGTTGGGGATTATCTATAGTTTCGGCAAAATTGGCCTCATATCCCTGGGCGGGGGTAACTCAATGCTTAAATTAT
This sequence comes from Legionellaceae bacterium UBA2794, assembly GCA_002352055.1. Classification (GTDB taxonomy): domain Bacteria; phylum Pseudomonadota; class Gammaproteobacteria; order Legionellales; family Legionellaceae; genus Legionella. Next base: position 12,432 of record DEHS01000021.1, on the reverse strand, counting down.
TAGAATATGAAGCAGTTACCTATCGACAATGGATTGGACAGGAAGAATTTATTGCGATGCTGGGTTCAAGCTTTATATTTCCTGGATTAACTGCAGTAAAATTATCTGCTCTTATAGGTTATAAAGCCGCAGGGATAATCGGGCTGGTTCTTGCCGTTCTCTGCCTGAATTTACCAGGATTACTTATGGCTGTCGTTGGATATCATTGGTTAAGTTCTCATAATGGGCCTACAACCCGAAAAATTATGATAGCGGTTCAGTACGGGGCTTTGGCTTTACTTGCTGCCGCGACCTTTTCAGTGGCTCAAGGGGTAGTATCCATGTATTTTTCAACCTCGATAGCAGTGAGCACTATTTTATTTTTTTTAGCTTTGGCTCTTTTGAATCTATCGCCTTTTTATGGATTTATGGGCTTTATCGCTGTGTGTTTTTTTTTAGTACGTTGACCAGGACGTTAACACGCCCTGATTCTATTAACCGGTAATGGAGTTACCCTTGGATACTACACTGGATAACCCGGAATATTATATAAACAGGGAATTCTCTGCCATCGCATTTAACCAACGCGTGTTGATGCTCGCCAATGATGAACGGGTTCCGCTACTTGAACGCATGCGTTTCCTTAGCATTTGCAGTAGTAATCTGGACGAATTTTTTGAAATTCGAGTGGCCGGACTAAAAGAAAAAATAGCCTTATCCTCAGGCAAACTAACAATTGATGGATTGCGGGCTGATGAGGCCTTTAGCCAAATAAGTCAAAGAGCGCATCAACTTATTGATCAATTGTATAGCATCTTTAATAAACAATTACTTCCAGCTTTACGGAAGGAAAACATCCATTTTTTAGATACACATCAATGGACTGATGACATCCATTTATGGGCTAAACATTATTTTAAACATGAAATCTTGCCCATAATCAGCCCTATTGCACTCGATTTAGCACACCCAATGCCAAGGCTTATTAACAAAAGTCTTAACTTTATTATTTCTTTAAGCGGGAAAGACGCATTTGAACGAAATATTAAATACGCAGTAGTTCATGCGCCCCGATCGATTCCGCGCATGATCCATCTCCCCTCAGAACTGTGCGGTGATGCACACTATTTTGTTTATTTGTCATCAATTATTAAGACTCATGTAAATAGTCTGTTTCCCGGAATGGAAATAAGTGGCTGCTACTCCTTTCGACTTACACGAAATAGCGATTTATTTTTGCGGGAAGAGGAAATTGATGATCTTGCAAAAGCAGTACAGCGAGAAATATTTTCCAGGCATTATGGTCACGCAGTTCGTCTTGAAATTGAAAATAAATGTCCGGAAAAAATAGTGGATTTTCTCTTGCAAAAATATCATCTCCGCCATGAAGATACTTATTATTGCGATGGTCCGGTTAATCTGCAACGATATATGAGTGCCATCAACAGCATTGACCGGCCGGATCTGAATTACCCTCTATTTTTGGCGCAATACCCTCATTTTCCCAAGTCTGAGCGCAACATATTTAATGTACTCGATGAACAGGACATTTTGTTACACCACCCCTACCAAAGTTTTAATTTGGTTATTGATTTCGTAAGACAAGCTGCAGCAGATCCTAATGTTTTAGCTATCAATCAAACCTTGTATCGTACCCATTCACAATCCGTTATGGTTGATGCACTGGTCAATGCAGCCCACTCCGGAAAAGAAGTTACTGCTGTTATTGAGCTGCGCGCACGTTTCGATGAAGAATCCAATCTGAAACTGGCTAATATACTTCATGCTGCCGGTATCCTGGTTTTGTATGGGGTTGTAGGGTACAAAACTCATGCCAAAATGACTTTAGTCGTAAGACGAACTCACGGCAAATTAAAACGTTATGTGCATTTAAGTACAGGTAATTATCACGAACAAACAGCAAAAAGATATACTGATTTAGGATTGCTGACCTGCGAACCGACTATCGCTGCGGATGCGCAAATTATCTTCCAACAGTTAACTGGCCTTGGACGAGTTGTAAAACTTAAGGCCTTAAGTCATTCCCCCTTTACCTTGCATAAAACTTTATTACACCATATCGAACAGTGTGCTAAAGCGGCGACGGAGGGTGTGGAAACTGAAATTATGCTGAAGGTAAATGGTTTAACTGATAAAGTGACAATTCAGGCCTTATACCGAGCCTCTCAGGCAGGGGTGAAAATCAATCTCCTGGTAAGGGGGGTCTGCTGTTTAAAGCCCGGTTTAGCTGGTGTATCGGAAAATATAAGAGTTTTATCTTTTATTGGACGTTTCCTGGAGCATCATCGCATTTATTATTTTCGCATTAATGAAGAAGAGCATTATTTTTGTTCCAGTGCTGATCTTATGGAACGTAATTTATACCATCGAATTGAAATAATGTTTCCAATTCTTGATGAGAAATGCCGTAAACGAATTAAAAACGAGATTATTAAAAATTATTTAAAAGATAATAGTAATACATGGGAAATGCGCAGTGATGGAACCTATAAGCCTAACATTCAGGGAAATAACTGTGCGCAGGAGAAATTAATTACGCTTTACAAAGAGCAGGAAGAAGACAATACCATTTAAATGATTAATGTTTTACTCCGTTTACCGGGTTCTTCACGTGCCAGTTTTGGCAAAAGATAACCGGGTAAAAGCTCTTGTAATCGGTGGTAAATATCCAGGGCATCCTGGGTAGAGATATCGAAATGCGCAGCCCCCTGAACCTTATCAAGCACATGGAGGTAGTAGGGAATGACTCCGTATGCAAACAGAGCCTGGCTTAATTGAGCCAGGATTTGGGCATTATCGTTAATCCCCTTTAATAAGACGGATTGATTGAGCAAATGACACCCCGCCATTTGTAGATCCTGACATGCCCGAAGGACGCTGCTATCTAATTCTTGCGCATGATTACAATGTAATACAATCACTTTTTTAAGTTGGGCCGAGGATAATACTTTGACTAACCCTTCATCGATACGTTCCGGGAGAACAATTGGAACGCGAGTGTGAATCCGCAACGTGTGGACGTGAGGAATTTGTTCGAGATGACCTATTAACTCAGCTAAAACACGATCAGCAGCAAGTAATGGATCCCCGCCACTTAAAATGACTTCGGTTATAGTACTATCTGCGGCAATGTAGTTACAAATTTCTTTCCAGCCTTGTCGCCCGGGATTATTGGCCTGATAGGGAAAATGTCTGCGAAAACAATAGCGACAGTTGACGGCACAAATTCCGGTCAAAGTTAATAAAACACGACCATGATATTTATGAATTAATCCTTTTAGTGGGTTAACCTTTAATTCTACTAGTGGATCCTGCGCGTACTCATTGTTTGTTACAGTTTCTATTTCTTGAGCCAGAACTTGTAATAATAATGGGTCTGACGAGTTCCCTTTTTGCATGCGTTTTGCAAACCCTAGGGGAATTCGGCTTGGAAATTGGTGTTCCGAATGGTTTATTCCAGGCACGGGAGTTAATTCCAAAAAGTGCAGTAACTCGCTTGCTGAAGTAAAACCTTGTGCTAAAATTTTTTGCCAACTCAAAGAGGTTTCTCGCAATAATGAAATAGAATTGATAAACTGTGCGGACTGTAGCGAAAATTAAGCAAAATCTCAACTCTGGAGCACTAATGGCAGTCTATAGCACCAATGAATTTAAAAATGGCTTAAAGGTAATGGTGGATGATGCACCATGTAATATCCTTGATTGTGAATTTGTTAAACCAGGTAAAGGCCAAGCGTTTACCCGAATCAAAATTCGCAATCTCAAAACTGGTCGAGTTGTAGAGCGTACCTTTAAATCAGGTGACACCCTGCCTTCAGCAGATGTTGCTGATGTGGAAATGCAATACCTTTATAATGATGGGGAACAATGGCATTTCATGGTACCCGATAATTTTGAGCAATACGCGTTAAACGAAGCGGTTCTAGCGGATGCGGCACTATGGTTAAAAGAGCAGGATATTTGCATTGTCACTCTTTGGAATAATGAACCCATTCAAGTGGTTCCGCCTACTTTTGTGGTCCTGGAAATTGTTGAAACCGATCCAGGATTAAAGGGAGATACATCAGGTGGTGGTGGTAAGCCGGCAAAATTGGAAACCGGTGCTGTTGTAAGAGTTCCCTTATTTGTCCAAACGGGTGAGTTAATTAAAGTGGATACTCGAAAAGGTGAGTATGTATCTCGCGCTAAAGAATAAATGCAAAACTGAAACGTCATGCGCTTCATGACGTTTCAATTCCTGTGTTTTTAATATCCGTTGTAATATCCACCACCCCAATAGCCGCCAGTACCCCAATTATAACCGGTATAGTAGTAATTATTTCCCCAATAAGGCCGATTGTTGTAATACCCTACGGAATAAACATAGTCATTACTATATCCTGGATCATACACCACATTATTAACTGCAACTGCATCCATTCCACACCCGGTCAGCATCAACAGGGGGGCACTTAATACAACAGCAACTAATACTTTCTTCATGATGGCATCCTAGCAACAGTGTTGTAATCTAATTATACATCATGTTCTTAATTTACTCAAATTTTGATTATTTAACAAGAAGATAAGACAGGCAGATAAAAAAAGGACAGGCAACGACATCCTAAGAACTGAGCCGCAACTGAAGTATAATGATGAGATTTATGAAAAGCTTAAGGTTTCCTGCTCATATATGCAGGCTTACACACCACCTTTCAACCCAATCTCCCTAACCAAAATTATTCACTGGTTCAGGCAGGAACAGTCATTACCTATACATTATATAATAGACTAGATCACTACCTTTTGATAATTATTTGAACAATCACTTGGCTTTTATTTTCTGGCGAGATGATTAGCTGAAGCCTGAACGGTAGGCATAATGATCATTTGCTCTATATCGACATGAAGAGGACGGGTGACACAAAAGAGAATTGCGTCAGCAATATCTTCGGCATGCAAAGGCTTAAAATCCCGATAAAATTGATCCGCTTTCAACTTATCCTTCCAACGCACTTCACTAAACTCAGTGGCAACAGCGCCAGGAGCAATCTCGGTTACCCGAACAGGTTTGCCTAACATATCAAGCCGCATTGATTTGGATAAAGCGTGAACTGCGTGTTTTGTTGCTGAATAGATATTGCCGTTTGGATAACATTCATGACCAGCAATAGATCCGATGTTGACAATATGCCCTCGCTCTCGTTCCAGGAATCCTGGAAGAACCGCACGACTAATATACAAAAATCCTTTTATATTAGTGTCTATCATAGTATCCCAATGATCCTCATTACCTTGTGCTATAGGTAACGTGTCCAAGGCAAGTCCGGCATTATTAATCAGGATATCTATAGAGCTCCACTCGACAGGTAAAGCACCGATTTGGCATTTAACAGCTTCTTTGTCACGAACATCCAATGTTAAAACATAAGGTTGCTGTTGGTATTGCTGCGTTAATTCAGCAGCCAATTTCTGTAAACGCTCGGCTCGGCGGGCACATAAAATTATTTTGGCGCCTTCTGCTGCAAATAATCGCGCGCAGGCTTCTCCTATTCCGCTTGATGCACCAGTGATGAGCACCACTTTGTTATTTAAAGAATTCATCACATTCACCTTTAACAATGATACGTGGTTACATTAGTTTATTTAAACGAATTTAAACTTCTCTTTAACACCAAAAACCCCAAAAGTCCCGAGGTGACAGAGCCTAAAACCACTCCAATTTTTACATAAGACATCAAATCCAATTCGCTATGTTGATAAGCCAAAGAACCAATAAATAAGCTCATCGTAAAACCTACGCCGCATAATAATGCGACTCCATAAACGTGTAGTAAATTGATTTTATCCGCTTTTAGTAATTGCCTGAATCTCACAAAATAACCCAAAGATAAAAAAATACCTACTTGCTTACCCACAAACAAGCCTAATGCTACGCCTAATACAATGGGATGCATTAATGATGAGACTTTTAAACCAATGAATGTCACTCCCGCATTAGCAAAAGCAAAAACGGGTAGAATAAAAAAAGCAATCCATGGATGTAATCCATCCTCAAGCCGTGTAAGCATCGAACCCTTTCCCTCATCCGGAATAGTCATTGCTATCACGATTCCCGCCAGGGTTGCATGCACCCCTGATTTTAAAACTGCAATCCACAATGCAAAACCGACCACCATAAATACGGATACTTTTCGGCATTTAAAATAATTTAATCCAACGAGTGTTAGCGTCAAACCCAAGGAAAGTGATAAAGAGAAAATAGATAATTTTTCGGTATAAAAAATCGCAATAATCACTATTGCGGCTATATCATCAAATATGGCTATTGCCGTTAATAAAATTTTTAAAGAAAGAGGAACACGGGATCCTAATAAAGACACAATTCCCAAGGTAAAGGCAATATCAGTAGCTGTGGGTATTGCCCACCCTTGGAGATATACCGGATTATACCCATTAAACCAGGTGAAAATTAAAGCAGGAACTAAAAGACCACACAAAGCAGTAATTACCGGTACAATCAAATCCCTTGTTTTACTTAAAACACCACGTTTTATTTCCCTTTTTATTTCCAGGCCAATTAGCATAAAGTAAACAGCCATTAGCCCATCGTTGACCCAAAGTAATAAAGGCTTTTTTATCAGTAACGTCCCCACACCAAGTGTTCCGGTAACTTCTAATAAATGTTCGTAAGCAAAACGCAATGGTGAATTAGCTACTAATATAGCGAGTAACGCTGCTATAAAAAGTAAAATCCCGCCTAATGTTTGTAAATTATTAAACGACTCTGATTTATTCATTTGGCTATTCTCAATCGATCTGAAATTAGTGTACTGGCTCAATGGCAAGATTAAAAGAATTATTGTGGTTTAATCACAATATTCTGGAATTTAAAATTTATTAACAGGTTCCCCATTTTTTTCCGTCTACAATTATAATAACGGAACTATTCACCCGAGCTTTTAAAATAAGGCTAAGAAATCCAATCTAAGGGAGCGCTCGTTATGGATAACAAAATCGAATTACTAACTCCACAAAATTCAGTGCTACTGTTAATTGATTATCAGCCCGAGATGATGTTTGGTGTTGCTAATATTGATCGACAAAATTTAAAAAATAACTTAATAGCCTTAGCCAAGTCAGCGAAACTATTCTCTGTGCCCACATTAATTACATCGGTCGAAACGGAAAGTTTTAGCGGGTATGTCTGTCCAGAATTGCTCGATGTATTCCCGAATAATGATGTTATTGAACGAACCAGCATGAATTCCTGGGATTCTGCAGAAGTTAGAAATAGTATCATTAACACGAAAAGGACAAAATTATTACTTGGCGGTTTATGGACTGAAGTATGTATTAATATGTGCGCCTTTTCAGCCATGCAAGATGGTTTCGAACTTTATGTCATAGAAGATGCATGCGGTGGAACGAGTGAAGTAGCTCATCGGGCGTCAATGGATCGGATGATTCAGGCAGGCGTCATTCCGCTTACCTGGCAACAAGTTCTATTAGAATGGCAACGAGACTGGGCACGGAAAAACACCTATGACGGTGCCATGGACATTGTAAAAGAGCATAGTGGAGCCTACGGCATGGGTGTAGATTACGCCTACACCATGGTTCATAAACAAAAGCCACGTACTAAATGGCAAGGGAGGGTCGTTAAATAAATTTGAACTATATCCACCAAATTTATAATTCTTACCCATTTCATCTAATAGATTAATTACAATTTGCTAATTTATAATACAATCGCTATGATCAGTCTATGAACAAATAGGATTCATAATGGCAAAGTGTATTTTAATTGTGGTCAGTGATGGATTTGGAGGATATGGTGACTTTTTATTTGCATTAAAATTATCAGCGCAGCTTAATGAATTTTATGCGAAACAGGGAACTAATATCCCTTTTATCTATATTATTACTCAAAAATCAGGCATGGAAAAAATTAAAAACCTTAAGGGAGATACTGAGTTTAATGCCACCATCCTTACCCCCTTCTTATTAAAAAACAAATTTGATGAAGGAGAACTTGAAGTAGATCATATAATTGAAGGCCTGTATTTCAGAGTGAACTAATTAATCAAATAGACGTTGCCTTATCACGATCTCCCAAAAAAATCCCATTAACAATGATCCCTGAATACACTTTAAACAATCCTAACTACAGAAGTTACCTCACCAAAAATGCATTGTATAGAAAGAAATTACTCAACAATATTAAGTACGTGAATACAATTTACTCTGGTTTTAAAAGTGATACTCAGGAGAAAGGAATATTACTCAGCAAAGAACTGATTGCCCCCTTCGATCCGGAATCAATGTATGACCAGTTAGAAAAAAACATCAGACTCGCAATTTTTCAGGGAAAAAATGTTACAGATTACATGCAATCGACCAATTTATCCTTTCAATACAGTCATGATTCTTTTTCAACCACAAGGATTGATACCAGTATAAAACACTATTTAAATACCCACGTAGAATTTATCAAAAATAATAATCAAAATGAGGATGTATTTGTAATAGGCAAAACATTTAATGAGAAATTAGATGCGCTGAAACAAGTTAAAGAGAAACTTATAAATAACCATTTCACACACATCTGCTTTTACGATGTGGTCGTATCGCATGCTTTATACCAAAGGGATATCACATCCAACAATGATTGCCTGTACCGCACTTTCAGGACTTTTAATGGGAGCAACTGGAGATCAATCTTTGGGGGAGGCAATGTCCTTGAAGGAACAAATCATTCATGCAATTAAAAATACATTTGAAATCAATGATCTCACTAAGTTACCTGCTATAAATATCAATGGTTTACCAGAGTTAATTAAATTACTTAATGACCAGACAGTTCCCAAGATTATTCAACAAAATCTGGAAAGTATTATTCTTGACATCCGATTAAAACAACATCCAACTCCTATAGAGAAAAAATTTCTGAAACAAGTTCAGGAGCTTGTGTACAAACCTCTTGATGAAGGAGAACCAGACCATTCAAGCTTGAAACTATTTTAGGAATTGTCTATTAATTTGTTAATTTTTTGGAGAAACGTCGGCCCTGGATCTGTTTTATCGGTTTGATAATTAGGGTCTTTTTCCTGCCATAGCGATGTTGTTTTAAATCCAAGATATTCATTATGGCCGATAACATGACTAATAGCTGGATATTTTTTCTTTAAATAACACACCAGGAATGCATTTGCTTTAGCTTGCTGCCTGGTTAGATCATCATTACCATCGACTCCGCCAAGATTTTCAATCCCGATTGCATAATGGTTTAATCCAATTACATGCCGCGCCATCCAGGTTTCCGGCATTAATTGGTAAATGCTACCATCTCTATCGACAATAAAATGGCTTGATACGTTTAATTCTCCGGGTAAATCATTTCGCCTGGGAGAGCTTTTTGGAAAAGTCGGTGGGTTAAAAATCCGATAAGTAGTTTCCAAAGATTTAATACAAGTCCAATGCACTACTATCATNNCTGGAATTTATTCCGTAATGTGCTAACTGGTACTCACGAGTTAATTTAATCCGCTCCTTATCGAAAAGAATTGGTTTTTGAATAATTGTCTGGGGATTATGACAAGAAAATGCATAAACCCACGTTGGGATAAAAGATATTAGTAAAATAATTATTTTCATGAAGTGAGTATATCATGATAAAAATAATTGAGTATTGCTCATGTTGCAATTGGTAGCGTAATTGCATTATTCCTTGTTATTTCCATAGCGTTTTATAGTGCTCTTCATCAAAGCCGATTGCAATTACGTTCCCGTTGTCAGTCAAAATGGGTCTTTTAATCAGAGAGGGATTGGCACTAATAAAAGCTATTTTATCTGACTTCTCAAGAGTTTCATAATGGTCGCGATTCTTCCGATAAGTTAAGCCTTTTTTATTTATTGGTAATTCCCCTAAAAAGTCACTCCAGACATTTATTTGTGTTTTCGTCGGGGGTATTTTTTTGAAATCTATAAATTCATAATTGATATTGTTTTTATCTAGAAAATTTCGCGCTTTTTTAACCGTATCGCAGTTAGGTATGGCATACATTGTAATCATTTATACCTCAAAAAATTGACTGAATTTATCATAGTTAACTCCACCTCAATAGCTGTTCACTTCATTATTATAATCCACTGCTAATAATTCAGAAATTAATAAACCAGGACAGGCATTTATTTTAGGTATACTGTTTTGGGCTCTGGATATAAAACCCTCATGCTCAACATGTGACAAGAATGAAAATAAACCATCATAAAACCCGTCTGTATTTAAAAACCCAATAGGCTTATTTAAAATACCCAGTTTAATAGCATTCCAGGTATCAAAAGCCTCCTCTAAGGTTCCCAGTCCTCCAGGCATAATAATAAAAGCATCTGCTTGCTGCTGCATCAGGAACTTTCTTTCTTGCATGGTTTTAGTAATTATTAGTTTATCTAATGAATGTAATGGCTGCTCCTGTTCTATTAAACGTTCAGGAATAATTCCAGTCACTTTACCCCCGAAATGTATCACTGTTGTTGCTAATAAACCCATGAGCCCTAAGCTTGAACCACCATATATTAGTCGCAGGTCAGAACGGCCAATATGTTGACCTAGTTGGATTACTGCGTCCTGATAAAGTGCGGAATGACCAAATTTTGCGCCAAGATAAACACATATAGACTTCATGATTACACCAATAAAGATTTAAAATATTCCAGAGAAACTGAACGATACTTAAAACATATCATAAATACACTCTTTTAATCGCAGCAACTGTTCCACTTAAGATAACTCTAAATAATTGTCACATGTTAGGTACGAAGATTAATTGATGCGATTAGAAGTTTCAACATGAAACCAGACCGCTGCGCGGCCTGGAGTAATTAAGAACTAATTAGTAAACGCGTGTACACAACGAACTAAAGCATTAGCATTCTTATTATAAAAATTCTGATGTCCAATATTAAAAAAGTAAACCCATGCTTCAGTAACGTTGGCCTCGGTTGAGCACCAGTAACCAAAGGGTGTATTGATGTTACCAAGACCTTGCAAGTACAANNGGATTGGTTGTGCCACAACCAGCGTCCACTCCTGAACCTGTATAACGCCCCAATTCGCAAATTGCCGGCAGGTACCAATCACCCCTGCTCAAACACGATTGCGCTGCCGGATATTGACCCACCGGAGTGGAAAGAGCGTTGGTATTAGCAAACCCATCATTTATACTGGTCGCTCCTGAGGGAACACCTGCTCCTCCATAGGAGAATAAAAAGTTCCCTGGACTTTGCTCTTGATTTGTCAAAGCGGCAACTTTTCCTGAAATACTCAGAGTGTCAACCGTACTGTCATCAACAGAAAACACATACCCATCCTGATACACGCACCCATATCCGAGCACAAGAATATTAATGCTAGTAGATGACGCATTTTCAGCGCTAACTGTGACCGTTGTTGGAATGGGCGGAGTACTAGAAACTGTGGTGCACGGATTGTTTCCTGCATCCAAACTCGCATTACCGCCTGGTGTTATCGTTATATCACAAGTCGCTCCTGCATTGAGTGTAGCTCCACTACACGTGTCAGAAGTAATTGCANNCCATTACTCACGCTAAGATTATTTGCCGGTAAGGCACCTGTATTCTGAATACGGATGATGCGTGGATTACCCAGCAAAGCAGGATCAGAAGGAGGGGCACCGGGAGCGGAACTATTCAGCGAAAGGATCAAATTTTGAGTGACGGGCGTCAAAGTAGGCTGACCTTGCAGGAGGCGGATACGCAATGAATCACTAGCGCTCGGCTGGTAACATTGCAAGCTATTACCCTGCTGACATAAAATGGGACCACCGGATATATTGTCCTGCAAAGCAGAACCATTCACAGTGAGGGTCAGTATGCAGCTCCCATGGGCTGGTAGATCACAAGAGGTACTTTGGCTTACACCTACTATAGGTTTCATGAATAGAATTCTAGGAACCGAAGACTGGTTTTGCACATTATAGCTAACCTGGGCCGTGGCACCTCGGGGCAACGAGATATCAGTTGAAGTAAGCGGGGTAAACGTCCATAAAGGTTTCGCAGCTTGTGCACCTGAAAGCATCATACAATTAAGTAAAACGGTTAAAATTCCAGTGAGTAGCAAATTATTTTTTTTTCTTATCATGGTTAGTCCTTATGCCGATGAGTGAAGTCTACGTCTCCATTAGTGAACGGTATTTTTGCTTGAATTTAAGTTTAAATATCAAACGCCACAGTTCATTTTGCCTCAATTGACATTCTTTTACCAACCCATGCTTGCGCGCATTAAAATAAATCCCCTGTTAAAGTTCTGCTATTAAACTAGCCTTATTCAGTATTCATTGGTTTACTAATAAGGGATTTCTGCCACAGAATTGGATTGTGATTGGTTATAGGGTTGCTGGAGTAAGGGCATTGAGTGTTGGGTCAAAATGA
>DEHS01000092.1 GCA_002352055.1 Legionellaceae bacterium UBA2794 | reverse complement strand
TTCGATGATCGGTTATAAATCGCTGGAATTATTTGAAGTCAAAATGGTCGCTTAGCAAGGCGTCCGATTATTCGGGGCAAGATCAGTCGTATTAAGAGGGAAGGGTTTCTTGCAAATATGAATTCCATATAATGAAAATATAACTGTCTTAGCTCTTAATACTTATGCATCGGCAACTATTTGTTGCAGCGCAACCAAATTATTTATAATGTCAGCCTGTGTTGCTGCGGCTCCTACAAAATCAACCCCATTAACCACAATAAGTTGATCCGATTTACTCAATACTTCTGCTGGAGCTGTTTCACTTCCATTAAACCCACCATTGGTGCTAATCGAAATGGTCGTGTAATTACCATTAGCGTCATATTCAAAGTGGAGGTAATTTTCATAATTTCCGTTGTGCTCACCTTGCAGTAAATTACTTAAATCAAGCTTGTCCTCCTGAGGATTAAAGTCAGTAACAATATCTACCTCTGGAAGGCCTAAAGTACCATGATCTTCCGCTTCCCATTTAAATACATCACTTCCCTCTCCCCCCGTCAACGTATCATTACCACGGCCACCAATCAGTACATCATTACCCTCTCCACCGATTAAAATATCATCACCGCCCTTACCCTCGAGAAGATCATCCCCAAAGATGCCGATCAACACATCGTTTAATTCGGAACCGATAATGTGATCATTTGTGCCCCCACCCTCCAAATCATTTTGGGTTGCATCAACGACATTGACATTAATATTTTGAGGTACTGATTCTTGTGGTTGACCGTCATTAACATCTGATACAGCAGTCACTACAATAGTATGCTCTCCCTCTTCCAGATTTTGTAAATATACATTGGAAAGTTGGTCTGAATTTAATTCCCAAGAACCATTACCTAAAGAGTTACCTATTGCATTGCCTTCGTTATCCACAATAACAGCATTTCCTAAACCATCAATTTTAACCGAAACTTCATTCGGAACCGGATTAATCACATCAGCTGCAATCTGTAAAGGAATGAGAGCCCCCAATGCGGCAACCATAGATTGAGATAACAGAGTCAACTCCGGAGTATCAGCACGAGGAGCGATTACAATTTGTGCTACATCAATATCAATCAATGACGAACCACCGGAGTTACCATTATCATTAGTGGTCATGGTTAATGAGTCGGTGCCATGAAAATTGGCATCCGCCTGGTAACTTAACCCTGAGGCCAAAGCTGAATTAATTGCCGCTTGCGTTCCGACTAAAATCAGATTCGAGCTATTGTTGTTCGTAACACTAACGCCTGCCGGATTGCCCAATAGACTTAATGATCCGTGTTGTACATCAAAAGTGACCGTAATCTGTCCATTAGCTTCTGCTGCATCCACATCATTGACCTGTATATTGGTTAATATCAATGCCTGATCCTCACTGGCGTCAATTGGTAATACAGGCACCGTATTCACTGGTGCATCATTGACCGCTGCAACCTCTATTAATGCAATAGATTCAGTAGATAAAGCGGCACCGCCAGAGTTACCTCCATCATTGGTGGTCATTTTCAGGGAGTCTTGACCATTATAATTCAAATCGCCCTGATAACTTACTCCAGTTGCCAATAAGCTGTTAATTGCATCTAATGTGCCACTCAGAGTGATTACAGAGCTATTATTACCACTTATGGATACCTGTGGATTGGTTCCTATATTCAGATTACCATGGAGAACCTCAAGAGTTACTGTCATCAACCCATTGGTTTCCAGCGCATCCACATCACTTACCTGTATGCCCGTTAATACTAGAGCCTGATCTTCAATGGCATTATAAGATGGCGCAATTGTATTAACCGGTGCATCGTTAACCGCAACTACTGATATTGGAACAATCGTTTCTGCAGTAAGTGCCGGGCCTCCAGAGTTGCCATTATCATTAGTGGTCATTTTTAATGAGTCCTGACCATTGAAGTTCAACGCGCCCTGATACCCAACTCCAGATGCCAATAATGCATTAATTGCGTCTATTGATCCGGTAACAACCACCAAACTGGTACCATTTCCACTTAGAGTAACCCCAGGGCTTGTTCCCAGTGTCAAATTACCGTGCGCGACTTCAAGAGTTACTGTCATGGCACCATTATTTTCACGAGCATCAATATCACTAATTTGAATACCATTTAAAACTATGGGCTGATCTTCACTGGCATTAAATGAGGCAGGAATAATGTTTACTGGGGCATCATTAACGGCAGTTACATCAACATCCACTATAATTTCTTTCACCGGTCCCGGTACCGCATTCCCATCGACTGCCTGAGCTTGAACTATGAGCTCAATAGCACCATTCGAATCCCCAGGAAGGAATACAATATTGGTAAGCTGATACTCATTAACCGTGAATACCCATGTCCAGGTGTTCGTATTGGTATCAAATATTTTACTGACCAAACTACCATCTACACCTGCTGGTAATTCAATTTCCGCTGTATTTGGAACTCCTTTAATTGTTAATAATAATGTCTCTGGAGCATTCTCAATCACATTGGGGCTTGTGCCCGTATAAGTGTCTGTGTCATCACGCGCCTGGATATTAAGCGCTACATTAATTGAGCCATTCTCAATCCCACTAAGATTGGATGCGGCACCAGCCCCAATTATATCAACCACATCACTTACCGGGTTTACCACCACACTAAAAGCCTGGGTGCCCCCCGCTGTGGGTAACGTTGCTAATGCTTCTTTCGTATAAGCAGTTACTTGTAAATTGACTGTTCCGCTAAAATCATCAGGGGGTATTAATTTAATGTTGGATAAATCAAAATTACTATTATTAACGGTAACTTTCCATTCACCATTTCCCATATTTTGCGCAGAACCGATCAAAAATCCATCTGGAACACCACTGATCACCAGAGAAACAATTTTTTCGGATCCATCTGAATCATTGGTATGAACGGTTAAGCCGCTGAATGCAACGCCACCGCTTACGTCTTCATTACCGGTAAAAACGAAATTATTTGCATTTGTATAAGTGACCGGATCATTAATTGGTAAAATGTTGAATGTTAAATCTTTAGTATAAGAATCAGTATCTGTAATAGTGTTGCCATTACTATCCACTGCACTATCAACTAATCCAACTTGTACAGTAAGATGTACCGGACCGCTGTAATCACTTACTGGTTTTAATTTAATACTATCAATATCAGCGACCGGTATGCTGACAAAACCATTGGCATCAACCGCAAAAGGAACGCCATTCGCATCTGTAATCGCACCAACTGCTGAGTCAACTTTAACTAATACACTGCCAATTTGTTCGCTTCCATCATTATCTGCCGAGATTACGTTTAAATCTAAAGTAATGAGGCCATCTTCATAAGCCACATTTGGATATGTGACCTCATTACCCGAACCAACAGGTTGCTTGTCGGCATCTAAACCCTCAGTTTGAACTACTTGTAACGTTACTGCAGGNNGTAATGTCTACCGGAATCGATACGGGAGCGGCACCTTGATTTATATCACCGCTTTCCATATTTGTTGCGACCCAATTAACATCAAAAGGTAATGTTCCGGAATAATCTTCAGGAGTTTCTAAAAAGACTTGTCCTACAGTTAAGCCCCCCATGCCATCAGAGGTTGCGGATATGATGTAGCGATCATGAACAAAATCATAAACTACCCCACTGCCGGTCAAACTAAATCCTTCGGGTAGCGGGCCTTCAATGATTAATGCATACACATCATCTGGCGTACCACCAGTTAATGTGAGCATTCCAGCTAATTGAGCGCCAAAGGTTACCGGAATGTCTTCCTGGCCAATAATTACTGTGTCATTAATTGAAATGACCCCAGCTTCCGTAATTGGATCACCGGGACCGCCGCCAGAGCCGGTAAAGGTTAAAGACAAACTGGTTTGACGGGTAGCTAAAACGCTTACATCACCCTCGTTATTATCCCCCATATCCTGAACCTGGGTATAGATAGTTATATTTATTGTGCCATTGTATCCATGCTTGGAGATTATTTGCAGACTGTCTAAACCAGATTCAGGGACTATCCAATTTCCAACGCCATCATAAATACCGCCGACCACTACAAATTGACTTCCCAAGCCTGAGATCACCATAACCTTAATGGTTTCAACACTAGAAGCATCCAAATCTTGGAATTTTACTTGTGCCTGCGAATTTGCTCCAGTTGATAAATCAATAACAGAGCCATTTATTGCAGTCAGGGAGGTGATTACTGAGCCATCAGCTTGAGCGATAACCTGAAGATTGGCATCAGGCTCAACAACTGCTCGTATATCAAGATGCAAGTTACCGGTAATGTCTTTGGTAACGATTCCTGTTCCATCGACATCGGATTGACTCACTGTGACAATGGAATTTAAATTAATATCAACATCGGAATCTTCAGGAGCTTTTAATTGAAGAGTGGCACCATTAAGTAATTGTTGCACTTGAGCTGCAGTTAAAGTGACCGAAGTGTCTCCAATTGCAGTGATAAAAGTGCCATTAATTAACAGGCGGGATCCATCGGGGATATTATTAAAGCTAATACCACTTATACTTTCCTGACCATCAGAAAATGCGGGCGGTGTCCAATTGATATTTACCAGGCCATCCTCAGCACCGTAGGAAGTTTTACTGTAATTCCCTGCATCGATGACTGGTGTCACATGAATGACAATCTGCTTATCAACTACTAATGAATTACCATCATTTTCAGTTACTACCAGATGAGCATTTAAGGTTACATCTGCGGTGCTATTGGCTGGTGGAATAAAGATCAAATCCTCAAGGGAATTTAAATTCACTTCATAGCGGGGTTGACCGTTGCCATCCAACCCCACATAAGTTAGCGTCACCGTATTGCCATTACTGTCTAGTAATTGAGCGCCTACCGGGATACCTGAAATGACCATGGTTAACGTTTCAGAGGTATCCGTTGGTGCCAGGTTTTTTTCTCCGGACAATACATCAAAATCAAGTCTGACTTGCCCATCCTCTGGTATCGTAGTTTCTACACCAGCTGGAGTAACTGTCCAGGATGTTCCAGTCACATCAAATACGGGAATGTCAGCAACCCCTTTCATATTCACTGTAACCAGTTGCGCGTCGGTGATTTTTGTATCGGTAACCTGCTGACCATTACTCAAAACAGCGGTGTCAATAACCACGCCTTGCACTTTTAATATGAAATCCACATTACTTTCAGGAGCGGGTTGTAATTGTAAAGAACTTATATCTGTAGTATTAAACTGATAATAACTGTTACTGCTGTTGCTTACGTCATTAAAATACTGATAAGACACGGTATGTTGGCCTAAATTATCGGTATAAGTAATCGATAAATTATTGAGTCCTGCTGCTAATCCGCTAACATCGATACTTACCCCATGTAATACCAAATGCGCTCCTTCAGGTATTCCGCTTAGCCGAATGTATGTTTGTTCCGAGCCGTCGAGATTATCACTTCCTTTGAACAGATTGATAACAGTACTCATATTAATTAATGTATCTTCATTAGATACAAAATAGGGTTTGGTTATATTGAGTTTTATTGGATCCGCTACCGGATTCACATCAACTGTTAAAATAATAGGTGCCGATTGAGCATACTGTTGTCCGGGTACAAAATTACTGGCCTCTTTACTTACTGAGATCACCTCAACTTTAATCGGGCCACTGTAATCATCAGCAGGATTAACCTGGAGCGTACCAACATTCGCCGCACTTATTTTATAATATCCATTAGCATCTGCTACAGCAGAAAGTCCCGTACCGCTTAAGACTCCATCACCAGCATTAATTTTGATTAAATAATAATCAATGCTTTCTGAACCATCTGTATCTTGCAAAGCGGCTTTGACTTGAAGTGCTGCATTGACGGTATCCTCGGCAAGCTGATAGTAAGTCTGGGTTTGTCCCATATCCCAGGTAGGAGCATCAGCAATACCAAGAACAGTAATATTTAATGTTCCGGTCGCAGTCTGACTTTGATTACTCGCGGTGGTTACCGTAGCTTTTACTGTAAAAGCGATACCTGTAGAGGAGTAATCCGCATCAGGTATAAACGTTACTCCATTTAAACTGTAATTAATATTATTAGTGGTCGTAAATGCACCAGTTGGAATGACATAGTGACCATTCACCACTGCCAAAGGTGCTCCGTTATAATAGAAGGTACCATGTGTTACCGCGGGAACCTGAATAAGAACACTACTGATTGTTTCGCCATTGTCATAGTCTCCGATATTTATATTCATCGTTACAGGGATACCATCTGCTGCGGTAACTGGAGATACGATGACTTCATTTGCATCGCGACCCTGATCTTCAACCCCTGAAGCTGAAAGAGAAATGGTGGGTGCTTTATCGGCGATGTTGATAATAATATTTGCAGAGGCAGTGTCACCGTCCGCATCACGAATGTTGAAGGTGATCACTTTATTAAGTACCAAAGCGTCATGATTAATATTGTTATTACTCACAAAAAATGTAGAACCATCCGCGCGGATATTCAAGACACCTATAACCTGTGTTCCCAGGCTGTCATAAATAGTAAACTGATTATATCCAGTTCCGACAATAACATGTTCAGTGGTCCCATCGATTATCGATACAACTTTACCCGTATCGGCTCCTTCACGGCTTACATTAATTATATCGGTTGTGGTTGTGGTGCCACCCTCAACAATTTGAGCAAAGGTGATGTTTGCAGCAGTTGGGATATCATCCTGAATCGTTATGGGTAATTGTGCGCTGGCCAGGTTACTGTCGCCATCCGCATCCTTTACATTGACAATAAAAATCACATCAGTAGTGTTTTTACCTTGAACCAAGGGATGATCTATGGAACCAAGAAGTCTGAAGGTATAAGCCCCCGTTTGATTATCTAAAGTGAGTGTAAATTTAGTAATTGTCGTTGAACCTGAAACAACAACACCACTATAAACGCTGGTAGTTGCAGTAGTTGAGCTTAAAACCAGGTTAATGGGTAAGCCTCCCGAAGTCCATGAGCCATTTGTGTGCGCATTAAACGCAGCCATATCAAGACTATAACTAACGACTTTATCACTGCCTTCCAAAACAGTGATTTGCCCACTGGCAGTTTCACCGGTGGCGGCAGCAGAAGATCCCGCATGATTACCCGTGCTGGCGTTAATATCACTTTCTTTTACCAAAATGGGAGCAATGGTATTGATAACCGGCAAGACACCGTCTGTAATGGTAGTTTTAACACTTACGGGATTGGTTAGTTTATCACCATCGCTGTCACTTATCTGAACTGGCGTGGTTATGGTGATGGTGGTGCCATTGACCTGTACGTGTCCTGTATTATTTCCGGTTAATGAATGGTCTAAAGGTTTGTATTGGGTAAACGTTATCGTTGCATCTACATCATGTCCATTTGCATTCTGGGTGGCATTTAATGTAAACGTTAATACCGTCTCACTGCCTATTTTACCTGTAAGAACATGAGTGGAACTGTCATAAGTATAGGTAATTGTTTGACCCGCTGATTTTACTTCACTGGTAAGTTCGCTAATAATTGCAGCAATTACGGTGCTGTCAATAGTAACCGTACCAGGAACTAGTCGATCACTACCAGAAACAATAGTAAGATTTTGAGTATTACTCACTGGATAGCCATTAATTACCGATAAGCTGCCTTCGNNTCCTCGTGTCCTGATCTCCATCTTTATCAACCACAGTTACATTGAGTGGAATGGCTAAAATGTTACCAATCCCTTGATCCAATGGACCATTGATTTGAACCGTATAAGCCCCATTATCAGCGACTGTTATTTCCACAATAAGATTATGATTCGAATCAAAAATTTTAACAGAATGCGCTGATACTTCTTGAGTAGTCGCAAACCCATTGCTGGTTAATCCGCTCAATAAAGGCTGAGAACTATTAAAAGTAATGGTTGCAATAGGATCACTGCCGATATTTAAGTTTAAATTGCCATTGGTTTGATTACTGCCATCAATTACAGAGGTTGCTACCGTGTTGATCAGATCCGGATTCACTCCATCGTTAATTAAGGCAGATATAGTAACCGGATTAGTCAGAGCATCTCCATCAATATCTATCACCTGAACGCCATAAGTAATTCGTATTTGATCTCCAATAATCTGTACGGAACCTCCAGAATTGGCTATGAGTTGTGATAATGGCTGATAAAGAGTTATATCTTGCTGTAACAGGATGTCACCATTAGGCTGAACTACCGGGATTAATTTAATCTCAAGCACCAGCTCACCACTGGCTGATTTTAAAGTGATGGTATCGTTAGTCACCGTTGCAACTACTGATTCTTCCTGGCCGGTTGTGATACTGAAAAATTTGATGTCATTTTGTAACTCATTGGCTAAATTGGCCTGATTCAATATAGCCAATGTGGATAAATCAAATGGATCAGAACCATTGTTAACTAGTGTTAAACTAGGGCTAAGTACGTGAGTGGGATAAGTAATTGGAGCAAGATCCCCTTCATTTAAGCCAGTAGTCAATGTTTGACCGCCTGTTGAGGGCGCGCCATCGTTAATACCAATAACCAGATTATTTACTGGGCTTATATCACCATCTCCATCAATCACACTATAACCCACCACCAGTTCCTGGGTGAAGTCATGATCAAGCCCATCTACAGAAACCAGCTTCCAGGTACCATCGCTGTTTATGGTGAGTTCTCCTTTAGCGGTATTTATGACATAGGTGGTTTGATTATTGGCAAAGGAATAGGTAGTATTTTCTACAACGACTGAATATAAATGTCCTCCTTCAGCGTTCAGATTATAAAATCCGGCTAAACTCCCGGTGACAGTCTCTCCTTCTATTACCGTGGCAACTCCGCCAACGGGATGTGCAATCGAATCGACTATATTCACTGGCAGGGTTAAATTGGCACTATCCCCATCGGTATCAATTGCCTGAATTTTTAAGTTTAGGGACAGACTGTCTTGACCCAGTTGGCTATGGTCTAAGGGTTTAAATAATTCAAAATGAACCTGCCCTGATGTTGTATTGTTACTCAAAGTCGCTCTAAGCACCTCAACTCGGGTGCTCCCATCAAGGTAGTATCCTTTTAAAACACCATTATCTACTTCGAACAACACATCATGACCCGCAGATTTAAGACCGCTATTTTCGCCTGCTGTATAATTAAATCCCAAATGATCAATAGGATCAGAACCAATATCAATCACAAAAGATGCCTGGCCAATAGTAGCTGCGCCAGTGACTGGTTCGTTAATATTAATGCTCTCCTGAGTACTAAGTACCGGATTAGCGCCGTCACTAATACCTGCATTAATTAAAGCAGGCTGGGCTAAATAATCCCCTTCAGCATCCTGAATTTGAACCCCTAATATGATATTAATTTGATCACCCTGGAGATGAACCGATCCGGTGCTATTATTTTGATTATGATCAATGGGTGCATTAAGAGTTACTTTAATATGTGCATCGACATCGTAATTATTAGTATTTTGATTTGCCGTTAACTCGATCACCAAAATATCGACCCCATTAAGTGAGCCAGTAATCGTATTACCGGTAACAGTAAAAGTCAGTGGTTGACCGTCAAATTTTATTTCCTGATTTAATTCAGCAATAAGTGTATTAATGGTTGCTGGATCAAATTTCACTGTTTCGGGTAATAACCGATCGCCACTGGTCTGCAAAGTAAAATTAACCAACGGACTTGATATAGGATAGGTACCAGGAGAAAGATCGCCTTCAACAATATTGGTAGAAGCCTGAGTAGGATAAGGTTGATTTACTGCATCATTGATAATAATTTTGATTTGACCCAGATTGCTTGAATCACCATCTTTATCTGTAGCTCGCACATCCAACAGTAATTCAGAGATTTCGTTCACCTGATCTAATGGACCTGATAAAGTGGCGGTATAACTACCATCCGGATTAATGGTAACCCTTAAAATTTCTTGTCCATTTAACGGGCTACTGGCATCATCAATTTTTAAAACCAGGACTTTGTTATCACTTTCAAATGAATAACTGGTCTGTTTCCCACCACTGGTAAGGTCATTGAGTGAATTTTGCATGGTGGCGGTATTTTCAAATACCAGGGTAGAGATGACATCGCTGCCTAAATTTAAAGGCACTTGTCCTGATTGCGTTTGCGTGGTCAGATTTTCGGTAAAAATAAGTTGATGATTGCCTAATGCAGGGGCACCACCATCATTAATAGTAACCTTTAAATTAACTGGATTCGTTAATGCATCACCATCACTATCCTGGGCTTGCAGTTGTAAATCAATATGTAGACTTTGACCATCCTGACGGATTAAACCGGTACTGTCACCGCTTGCATCATGATCCAGGGGTTTGTATTGAATTAAAGTAACATTGATTGATAAATCCTTGCCACTATTTTGAGGCGTAATAATGAGCTGAAACACGGTATTATTTTGCGTATCAGTAGCGGTCAGAGTGATGACACCATTAACACTATTCTGGGTTAAGGTAAGCGCACTGCCACTAGCAGTAACTTCATTTTGAAATTCGTTAATCAAATTATTCAGAAAGCCACTGTCAATAGTCAAACTCTCTGGCACAAGCCGGTCAATTCCTGCTGTTATGGAAAATTGATGATTGGTAGTGACTGGGTACCCACCTGTTATTGCATCCAAGTCCCCTTCCACAGCAATAAAAGAAGTGGAAATACCGCCTTCCGCGTCTGATCCATCGTCGATATTAATAACTAGATTACCAATGACGCTGTCGTTATCTGCATCTATGGCTTTGATGGGTATGGAGATGGTGATTTCATTATTAAGCGGTTGATCAATAGATTCATAGACGTGCAACTCATAATGAGGCATATCTGTTTGCACATGGTTCGCCCTTACTTCGCTTAATGTTAATGTGAAGATAACTTGCTGTGCCTCGTTGGTAGCAGTGATGGTGTGAGCCTGTTCATCCATGCTAAAGAAGAGTGCCTGTCCATTGGAGGTTAAATTGATAGTCCTTAGGGCATTTAATGCACTATCAGCAAAAACCAAATCTTTTGCCAAATCAGTATTGAAATCAACATTCACCGAGCCGGTTATAACCAATCCTATATTAGTATTATCATTAAGTTGAATGGAATCAACACCATGCATGAATGGTGCATCGTCTTCAAAATGAATTTTACTTCCAATATCTAAAGAAGCAGTAGATTTATCCCCGGAACTGTCAGTTAATGTTAAGGTTATTCGGATTAAATTACTTAAGTCGATCGATTCGTCTGCAGAATTCGCGTTCGGGTGGTAAATGCCATGATATTGTACAATGGTTATTTTTCCATTAGCAGGATCGATACCGATGGCAAAAATTACTTTTCCCTCACTAGTCGCTATGATTTTATTACCGTCTAGAGATAAGGTAATTGGGGATCCATTACTCGCCTTGAGGCTGGATGCACCATTTCCTAATTCAAGAGCATAAGATGACGTTACCCTATCCGCGGGCTGATTAAATTGAGAGGAGGCGGCAGAAACTAAAAACCCTTCGGCAAAGCCGATAACTTGCCCGAAATTAAAGGGATCAACAATGCCGTTTTGATCTCCTGCGTTAAAATCCCCATTTCGGACAGTTAACGATTCATCGAGAGAAAGATCATTATCACTGAATGCTAAATAAGCCTCCGGTTTTGTATTACCATAAAGCTGAACCATGTTACCTACATAATCCGTTTCTTGTGCATTTAGGGATGAAAGCCCCCTGGTATCATATCCGGCGGTCACTAAACCAAATCCAAACATCGGATCCAGAATATAAGCATTTCCTCCACTTCCCAGCACAGTCGCATCGCCAGCAGCAGTCGCCTCAAGCGCCGCAAGTAACTGGCTAATATCTAACCCCTTGATTAAGGCATCTTCAATGAGCTGTTGGATGACTTCAGTATTTCCCGCCTTTAACAAAGGGGAGATACCATCAAGACTAAAAGGTTGATTAATCGCTAGATCAATAATTGGCAGATTATTAAACAAATTTAGTTGTGATGATCCGCTAAGCAGGACAACAGATTCACCAGGCTCAATTGTAGAACCTTGTCTGATTATACTGGTATGTCCATTTAGATCGATTTTTGCGAGTAATCCCTGAAGTGTTTGAACTGCACCTAAGGTTGGAATGATCATAATACTCCCACTTACAACAGTAATTTTTATTGGTTTACATGTGGATGCATTAAGTATAGAAGATAAATAAGATATTTTGGCTTAAAATAAGTCGGTTTTTACTTTATTTAAACTAAATAGGATGCTTTTTAAAGACCTTGTTAAAATAATTAAGTTTATCGGGTTTTTTATCGTAAAAATGCAATTATCTAGCAGTTGTCAAGGACCTAAAAGTTACCGTCCACCTTATTGCCGTGGCTTGTCCTTAATTTTCAGAAAATTTTGACATAGGGTATTATTAATCGGTGGCGTAAGTTTAGATAGGTGAGCCTTATTAGATCATGCTGGATTGCTTCGTCGCGATGCTTCTCGCAAAGACAATGAATATCATGATGTTCTTGCAATCATAAACAAATACAAAAAAGTTCATTCAAAAGGTGCGATTTTTTAACCTGTCATTGCGAGAAGCATCGCGACAAAGCAACCCAGAGATGCTTGCGTATGTATCTTATTTTTGAAATAGCAACAAATCATAATTAAAAATTACCCATTTTGAGATACATTTTGTTAGTTGACAATTGCCAAACAATACCCAATGATTCACTGTATCATTTACAATTTGGATGTAATAATGGGTATTCTAGATGACTCCGCTCTCTTTACAGCTGTTATTCAACAAGGTGGTTTCAGTCATGCCGCAAAATATTTAGGGATTTCCAATGGTTTGATAAGCAGACGAATTAATCAGCTGGAAGCGAGTCTTGGAGTCAGTCTGATTAAACGAACAACCAGAGAATTACGCCTCACCCCTGAAGGCGAATTATTCTTGCAGCACGCAGTGCGTATCCAGCAAGAACTAGATTCGGTATTGAGTCTCATCCAATCGTCAGCACATAAGCCCAAAGGAACTATTCGAGTGAGTGCACCTCCCTATTTTGGTCAGCACTATTTAACCCCAATCATCATAAAGTTCCTTAATGACTTTCCTGATATTAAAATTGATCTGGTGCTCTCCAACAATCAATTAAACCCTATTAAAGAACAACTGGATTTAGTTATTCGCGGAGCAGGCTTTATATTAGAGCCAAGATTACAAGACAGCAGTATGCAAATGAAATTATTGCTGAAAGATAAAATAGAGTTATATGCCAGCCCTTATTACTTACACAAACATGGCGAACCTGCAAATTGTATTGATTTATCCTCTCATCTACTCATCAATTACTCCTTTCAACATCGAGTTCAGAATGAGAAATGGCCTTATATTGACAAGGAAGGGACTGGCGAATTCTCATTTGAACCCTCATTTAATGCCAATGACATTGAAAGCTGTGTTCACGCGTGCATTGCAGGATTTGGCATAGGTCGATTTACCGAATTGAACGCCCGACAAGCACTTCAAAAAAATCAAATTCGCCCCATTTTGCAACAATATGACTGGGGAACCTATCATTTATTTGCTATTTACCCACAGCAACAAACATTACCCGAAAGAACCAGACTGTTTCTGGACTTTATTTATGCACATACGAGGGCGTTATTGATTAACACTAAATCACACAATAGACCTGCCCAGTCTGTCTGCCCTCAACCGATTTAACATAAGCCTGGGCCACAATTATCGCTGGCACAGATACAAACCCGGGAAAAAAATCTGCATATTTATCCATAGATTCTGCCACCACCGTAGGACTTACAGCATTGATTCGTATACCCCGTGGCATTTCAATGGCGGCCGATTTGACAAAACCATCGATAGCGCCATTAACCATTGCGGCCGATGAACCCAGATATATTGGATCCCGATTTAAAATACCACTAGTTAAGGTGAATGAGCCTTGGTCATTGATATAATTTAAGCCAACAGAAACAAGATTAACTTGACCCATTAATTTATTATTTAAACCAACAGCAAATTGTTCCTCTGTAATTTCAGGAAAAACACCAAAGTGTACCTTACCCGTAGTTGATATGACTGCGTCCAGTTTACCGACATCTTGATACATCCTTTCTATTGAATTTTTATCAGCAATATCTACCCTTAGATCACCCTGATTATGTGCCGCAATAATGATCTCATGTTTTAATGATAATTCCTTCACAACAGATTGACCTATTGTGCCTGTTCCACCAATAATTAAAACACGCATAATATCTCCTTATGCTTTTGTATATTTTCTCGAATAGTTCTCGCAGCTATTTATTAAGAATTAGCAGGATTATATTCACCAACGACTTCAGACGACTTATAAGCTTTTAATTCATTAATTAACAAAGTTAAACTGGAGTACAACAGTATGGCAACTATTAACCATTGCAGTTTCGATGTGTCCAGAGTATGAACAAAATGCACCCCTAAAAATGCTCCAATCAGTCCAAAAAACCCAGCTATTAAAGTAATTTTTCGACTATAAAGCCCGTATTTAATATATTGAATGCTACTTAATGGAACAGAAAATGCTGATGCACCCATGATAATAGGGAATGCTGCCAAAGGATCTAGACCCAAAGCATAAAGGGTTACCAAGGTAGGTGTGTAGGACCCAATTCCTAAGCTATTAAACGCCCCATACATCATCAAACAAATAGCCGCGATCAGCAATTTGGCATTAGTCAACGTTATTGCTACGCCACCATAGGGCATTAGATTAAATTTTCCAGCAAGTATAAAAAGAAGTGACAAAAGCATGCCCAATCCAATTATTAAGCGAATTGCTTTGAGCGAAAATCGCAACATAATCCGAGGGCCTAAGTGAGCACCAATCATTTGTGAGACGATACAGACTGATAAAGTGATGCTATCCACGTGAATTACCGATATAAAAAGCAATTGCCATCACCGCCACCGGAATAACACATTGGGTATTTAAAGTACCGGGAAGCTTCTTATCGCTTAAGAAATTCATTTTTCGATAAAATAAAGTGGACAGGGTAAAATCTGAAATCCCAAGGGCCGAACAAAAAAAGATGATTGGCGATGAAATAATAAGTACTAAAGTATTCGCAGTATCCTGTTTAATATCCTGCCAGTTTTTTATCAAATCTTGCCCTAACTGAATGATGAAGAAGCCATTTAAAAGTATAATCAACAGCAAAAAAATAAGGGTGGTTTGCATATTAATATCCTATTTATTCAATTTTCCAGATAATTATATGCAAATTTAAATGGTTTCCTTTGTTATTTATATACCTAAATGGTAAAAGCATATTTTACTATTTAGATACAATGTTCAATACAACCGAGCATTTAATTTGCTTAAAATTTAATTATGATAGACCCTACACGGGCTTGCGTATCCCCTCAAAATTTTATTTTTTTAATCATTCATAATGTTTCTTTTGTCATCCTCACGCAGGGGGGGACCATCCAAATATTTTTCAAAATGCCACTTTATTGGATAGATCACCACCTGCGTGGGGAAGATAACTCATTAATTTACAACATTATTATGTATTAAAAATTATGAGGGGATACCTCAGTACGCGGGCAGTACATCGGAACATAAAAAATAATTATTATGCCTTTCAATATTCGTGGATGGTGAGGGTATAACAATTAATTGACGATCATATAAAGTCAAACGCGGGAAAATTCAATAATAATATTTATCAAGCAAATTCCACGGAGGATATCAAATCGATAATTGAATGATTTGCCTCAGGGAACATCCTGGGGTCAAGTTGGGTTTTTTCTACCCACTGCATACCCAACTGACTCTCCCTACACACAGGATTGCCCTCAAAATGAGTAACAACAAAAATATATAAGTGAACTGTCTTATCAACATACTGATGCGATACTTCACCTATAAATTGATGTGTTAATACATCCAAGCCCACTTCTTCTTTAATTTCTCGAATCAATGCCTGTTCCGCAGTTTCGTTCGGTTCAAGTTTTCCACCCGGGAACTCCCAAAGTCCCCCATGCGGAACATGGTGAGGACGTTGGGTTAATAAAATGCGTTGGTGTTCGTCGGAAATGATCGCAACTGCTACTTTCACGCGAGGCTTCCATGACAGGATTTGTATTTTTTACCAGAGCCACAGGGACATGAATCATTACGACCTATTTTCTTTTCCTGACGGCGATAGGTAAGATCATCTTTTTCGTCACTTCCATCAACAGATTCATGTTGTAAATTCATTTTACGAATTTGCTCCGCACGTCGTTGCTCTTCAACTGCATTAGCATCTTCTTCAGTTTGAATTTCTACTGATAAAAGCAGTTTGACCACATCATATTTTAATGTGTCCAGCATCAAAGTGAACAAAGTGAACGCTTCTTTTTTATATTCTTGCTTGGGATCTTTTTGTGCATATCCTCTTAAATGAATTCCTTGCCTTAACTGGTCCATTGAAGCTAAATGTTCGCGCCATTGACTGTCTAAAGTTTGCAATATCACTGATTTTTCAAACTGCGACATAACAGGGCGCCCAGTTTTTTGCACTTTTTCATCATATAATGCCACGGCTAAAGCCAGAATTTTTTCTTTAATCTGCTCGGGTTGAATGCTGTGGTCCTCTTCAATCCATTGAGAAACTGGGGCTTTAATTTTAAATTCATCCGCAAGAACATGACTTAAAGCTTTCGTGTCCCATTGATCTTCAAGACTTTGGGGTGGTATGTATGTATCTACTAAACTCAATATCACCTCTTCTCGCATCATATCAACCACTTCTTGGGTATCGGTCATTTCCATAATGGATGCGCGCTGAGTATAAATCACCTGTCGTTGATCATTAGCCACATTATCATAATCCAGCAGCTGTTTTCTGACATCAAAATGATGACCTTCAAGCTTTCGCTGTGCATTTTCAATGGCTTTGGTTACCAGACTGTGCTCGATGGGTTCGCCAGGCTTCATACCTAAACGACGCATCATGGAGGCAACTCGCTCTGATGCAAAAATACGCATCAGGTTGTCTTCCAAAGATAAATAGAATCGACTACTCCCCGCATCACCCTGTCGTCCCGCACGGCCTCTCAATTGGTTATCAATTCGTCTTGATTCATGACGTTCAGAACCAATAATTCTTAAACCACCTGAAGCTAAAACCTCATCATGGCGTATTTGCCATTCATTTTTTAAAGCCTGTTTCTCTTCAGCCGTAGCAGTATCAGATAATTGCGATAAATCAGCAGACAAACTGCCTCCCAATACAATGTCGGTACCACGTCCAGCCATATTCGTAGCAATCGTTACCGCCCCGGGACGTCCCGCCTCTGCAATAATTTGCGCCTCTTTCTCATGGAATTTGGCATTTAAAACCTGATGCTTTATTTTGGCTTTATCTAAAAGCCTGCTCAGATATTCGGATGCCTCAATCGAAGCCGTTCCCACCAAAACCGGTTGTTTGCGAGTAGCACATTCCCGGATGTCTTCAATGATTGCTTGATACTTATCTTCCTGAGTCAGATAAACCAAATCAGATTCATCTTTACGCATCATGGGTTTATTGGTAGGGATTACTACCACTTCAAGATTGTATATTTGCTGAAATTCGTAAGCTTCAGTATCAGCAGTACCCGTCATTCCTGAAAGTTTGTTATACATCCGAAAGAAATTCTGGAACGTTATTGATGCAAGCGTTTGGTTTTCATTTTGAATAGCAACACCCTCTTTTGCTTCGACCGCTTGATGTAAGCCCTCTGACCAGCGACGTCCAGGCATTGTACGACCTGTATGTTCATCCACAATCACCACTTGATTGTCTTTGACAATATAATCCACATCCCGATGAAACATGGAATGGGCTTTCAACGCTGCATTAACATGATGCATTAACATGATGTTACTGGCATGATACAGACTTTCACCTTCATCCAGTAACTTAGCTTGGGTAAGTAACTCTTCAATATGAAGATGACCGGCATCAGTCAGATGAGCCTGTTTCTGTTTCTCATCAATAGTATAATCACCAGGACCATTTTCTTCTTCCTGTTTCTTTAACTGTGGTATCAAAGTATTTATTTTGATGTATAGTTCAGAGCTGTCTTCAGCAGCTCCTGAAATAATTAGCGGGGTTCTTGCTTCATCGATTAAAATGGAATCCACTTCGTCCACAATAGCAAAATTAAGTTCTCTTTGAACTTTATCTTCCAAACTGAACGCCATATTGTCGCGCAAATAATCAAAACCGTATTCATTGTTGGTTCCGTATACTATATCTGCCCGATAAGCCTCCTGTTTTTCACTATGAGACATATCAGGGTAAATCACCCCAACAGTAAGCCCTAAAAATTCAAAAATAGGCTTCATCCATTGACTGTCACGTTTCGCCAGATAATCATTTACCGTAATCACGTGAACGCCGTGCCCGCTAATAGCATTCAGATAAGCAGGCAACGTTGCAACCAGAGTTTTACCTTCCCCGGTACGCATTTCGGCAATGTTTCCTTCGTGCAAAACCATACCACCAATTAATTGTGCATCAAAATGACGTAACCCTAAAGTACGGACGGATACCTCTCTTACTGTAGCAAATGCTTCTGCGAGTAATTCATCCAGTGATTCCCCCTGATTAAAACGTTCTTTGAAGTGCTGGGTTTTTGCTGCAAGCTCTGCATCGGTAAGCGCTTTCATCTGTGGCTCAAATGCATTTACAGCCATTACTGCCTTTTCCATACGCCGTAACGTGCGTTCATTTCGGCTTCCAAACATTTTCTTAATCAGCGTATTGAGCATGGCCTAAATAATCCTCTGGATGTTTCACATTTTAAACTCATTAATGTACTAGAATTCGAGTAAAAATACCACGAATACTGCAATTTGATTCAGTAATTAATGCGTTATGGCCATAACTTCATCAAACACAACCCACCGGATCAATTATTCATTAATCTAATTTGGTTTAAAAATAAAATATACAGCCCCTAATAAACAACAACCTGCCCAAAGATAATTTAAAGTGATTTTTTGTTGCATATAATACATGGCAAAAGGCACAAAAACTGATAATGAAATCACTTCCTGAATTATTTTTAATTGAGACAGACTCAAATGAGCTTGAGTGTAGCCAATTCGATTTGCCGGTATTTGTAATGAATACTCAAAAAAAGCAATAAGCCAACTGACTATGATTACGATTATCAAGGGTTTGTCCGCCATGGCTTTTAAATGACCGTACCAGGCAAAAGTCATAAAGGCGTTAGATAAAATTAACAGCAAAATGGTGATCAGGGAACTATTCATAGTAATTCCTTCTCAGTACAAAGCTCCATATCTGCTAATAATATCTCTAATTCATGTATTATTTTTATATCTTTAGTCTGCAATAGCTCCATTAATTTCTTCTTCCATTGACGTGCCCCAGACATACCATGAGTCAGGTTAAATAAAGGTTTTATGAGAACGCTTAATGGTACCCCATTCTGATGATGTTGGTTGAGTAAATAATTATTGTAATCATTGAAGATTTGTCTTCTTGTAATTAAAGAATGATGCGGATATAACGCCTGATGAATTTCTGCGATGCGATAGGGATTATCGCAGGCCAAACGCCCAAGCATCACTCCATCTACCAAGCTTAAGTGATGTTTAATCTGCTCAATGGTAGTAACGTTGCCATTAATAATGACAGGAAAAGTACCCAGCTCTTGCTTTATTTGATATACATAATCGTAATTTACGGGAGGAATTGTCCTGTTTTGTTTGGGATTCAACCCGTTTAACCAGGCTTTGCGGGCGTGTACAATTAACTTATCACATCCTGCATCTATAAGCCGAAAAACAAATGTCCGAAAATAGTCATAACTGTCTTGCTCATCGATCCCAATTCTGGTTTTTGCGGTTACAGGGACAGCCACTGATTTTTTTATAGTTTTAATGCAATCAGCTACTTTATCGGGTTCATTCATGAGACACGCACCAAATCGACCGGCTTGTACTTTATCACTGGGGCAACCCAGATTTAAATTGACCTCATCATATCCTTCATCTTCAGCTATAAACGCACATTTTGATAAACCCTCAGGATCAGAGCCTCCTAATTGAAGTGCAATAGGATGTTCCAAAGCGCCATATCCCAAAGCGCGTTGGGGGTTATTTTGTATCGCCCCAACAGTTTGCATTTCGGTATACAGCAATGCATGAGGAGCAAGCAGTCGCATGAATAAACGAAAATGGGTATTAGTCCAATCAATCATTGGCGCTATTGATAATAATGAATTTAAGGGGTTCGACACGATTAAATTATCTGCTGAAACGGAGTATTATACATTATGATGAAAATTTTGTGCAAAAAATTACGCTCCAAAGGGAACAGACTTATGTTTTTTTGTTTCAAGAACTATCTATATCCTTATAATTAATAAACATTAGCCGAGATCCTTTGAACTAACTGAATGTTTGCTTTTTTTGCAACAAAGAACTCACAGTTTCAGCAGTATAATCAAGTTGGTCGTCAGTATGCATACAATTGATAAATAATCTAATTCTGGCAGCATTATGTTCCACTGCAGGAAAAACAATAGGTAATGCATAAATCCCATAATCTTTTAGTTGTAGGCTCAAACTTAACGTTTCTTGACTGTCACCTATTATAATCGGAATTATGGGTGTATTTTTTGATGTGCCCGTATAAATTCCCAAATCATTTAGATGCGCAAGAAGACGTGCAGATTGATACTGAAGAGATTGCGGTCTTATGGGTTCCTCATTTAATAAGCGAATACTCTCCAGGGCCGCTGCGACGTTAGCAGGAGAAATNNCCCGCTGAATACACAAATCCGCCACAAGTAAATTTCAGATAATCAATTAACTCACGCGAGCCTGCAACATAACCACCACAACTGGCAAACGCTTTACTTAATGTTCCCATCCAAATATCTATATCCTGAGGAGATAAGTTAAAATACTCCCTGATTCCCTTTCCGGTCTTTCCGATAACGCCCATTGAATGGGCTTCATCTACCATTATATGTGAAAAATATTTGTTTTTTAACTCAATAAATTGAGGAACATCAGCGATGTCTCCATCCATACTGTAAACGCCCTCTATTAATATGAGTGCCCGTCGATAATGATGTCGATACTCTTGCATCAGCGTCTCTAATGCCTGAACATTATTATGGGGAAAAGAAATACGCTTTGCTTTAGCAAAAATTGCCCCTTGCAAACAACTATTATGAATTAATGAATCATGAAAAATAACATCTTCGTGATTGTATAAATGAGAAATAACGGATACATTGGTTGCATGACCTGCGCTAAAAACCAAAGCGCTCTCAACACCTATAAGAGCGGCAAGCTCTTCTTCAAGCCTGATAGTAATTGATTTTTGCCCAGAAACTACCCGACTCGCTGAGACCGATGTGCCATATTTGGCAATCGCTTTTTGCGTCGCTGCTATGACACGTTTGTCCCCTGAATAACCTAAATAATTGTAATTTGCATAATTAATGTATGATTTGTGATCGATCTGAATGAGATTATCAGCTATTCCCTCCACAATATTAAAAAACAGCTGTTCTGTACCAACAGATTCAATAGTTTCTCGTGATTTTTTAAAGAGAACATATTCAGGCAAGTTGTTCCTGTCGAGGAATTTTTTTTGCTCCTCTTCAGAATAGGATTTAATCGAAGGTGTCGTGTTAATCTCAGGATTCAAGACAAAGTCATGCTCAAGGGTGTCGATAAATGCATTTATAGTTTTTGATTCGATTAATATGGATAAGTTAATGTTATGGTAGCCAGGAGGAATATACTGGTTCAGTTTGGCAACAAGATCACCTGCTGAAAGCGAATCATAGCCCAACTCAGAAAAAGTATATTCTGGTTTAAAATCACGATTTTGATGGGGTGCATTTTCTTTGATTAACTCAATAATAAAGTGACGAACTCCTGTTTCTAAAGGGGTTGGATGACGTTCAGAAGCACTATTTAGTTCCATATTATTTCTAGTCCAGACAAAATAATGATTTAAATCATTGTCTAAATAAACTGCCTTCATCAACTGACGCCGAACTTTTCCACTGCTGGTTTTTTTCAAGGTTTTGGCCTGTACCAGAAGGATCGTATCAGGAATCAAATTTAACTGCAGCTGAAGCATCTCCAGAATATTTGCAGTAATTTGTTGATATACTTCTGCTGTTTTTTTTGCGCGAAGTTCCACAATGACAATTAAACTCTCTTCTCCCTCACGCTCAATTGAGAACGCGTTAATGCATCCTGCCCTAACGGCTGGATGCGACTGCTCTATACAATGCTCGATGTCCTGTGGATAATAATTTTTTCCTCTTAGAATGATTAAGTCTTTCATTCTCCCAGTCACATATAACTGCTCTTCACTAATAAATCCTAAATCTCCAGTCCTTAAATAAGGTCCTTCGCCTTTGTCACTAAATACTTGAAAAATTTCAGGGATTAAATCCTCTTTACCCCAATAACCAGGATTAACGCTTGAGCTTGAAACCCAAATTTCCCCTATTCCCTCATCAATAAGCTCCCGTGTTTCCGGGTTCGCGATATGAATCTGGTGATTACTTATATTTTTATCTATATCCCCGCTCCCGATTAAAATAAAACTATCCTTATGCCCTTCATCAATCCATTTTAATTGATTATTTTGTAACGCAAATTTATCAAGGGATTTATATTTAAGCACTGGGGATACACTTTTGGTCGTAACAAATAATGTAGCCTCGGCCAATCCATAACTTGGATAAAACGCAGAATAGTTAAAGCCACATTCCTTAAAACAATTATAAAAATTATTTAATGTGCTGGCTCGAATAGGTTCTGCAGAATTGACTGCTACCCTCCACGAAGAAAGATCCAGCTTCTTTTTTTGTTGCATACTTATCTTCCTGGAACAAAGTTCATATGCAAAATTAGGGGCGGCAGAAATAGTGCATCTATAATCACTGATAGCTTGCAACCAACTAATTGGATTAGTCAGGAAATTCAAAGGCGAACTGATTATGGTTTTCAAACCCACATGAATAGGGCAAAGAATGCAACCAATTAATCCCATATCATGATATTGAGGCAACCAGGTATAAAGAATATCTTCTGGCTTAATCTGAAGGCAGTATTTAAAAGAGTCGATGTTATGGATAAGTGCGCCATGGGTAACTACCACCCCCTTGGGATTACCGGTAGAACCCGAAGTATATTGTAAAAATATAGGGTCTTCAGGATTAATTTCAGGTATAGAAATGAACTCATTTTTTTTAGTGATCATCTCATCGGTTAGAAGCCAGTCAATTTTAAACAGATTCGAATCAAAAAGGGTTTTAGTAAAATTAAATTTATCAGTAACGAATTTATTAACCAGTTTATTAATTAAAGGGTGTTTATTCACCTTGTTAAATAATTTTAACGATCTAACATGATGGTAAGTTGACTTATCTGTTAAACACACAATTGGCTTGGCATCTTCAAATATCATCTCCAGCTTTTTACCCGCTTCGTATGAAACAGGTGGCATTACCGGAATTGCAATTTTCCCTGCATAAACACAAGCAATAAATGCAATGATGAACTCTAAGCCTGGGGGATAAATTAATATAACCCTATCTTGCGGTTGACCTAGCTTGATAAGCTGTGCCGCCACCAGTCGTGCACGCTCATCCAGTTTTCTATAAGAGAGTGTTTTTTTATTTTTATTACCATCGAGGTACGTAAACAGTTCTAAATCAGGATCGTTTTTTACGAAATAATCAAGAGACAATAATATATTATTCATACAACACCTGCCTTAAAGCCCTAACTATCTTTGTTACACTTATTAATTATCTTATCCCAATAAAGATTGATATAAGGAAACAGGAAACTGTGGCTCCATCTTAAACAACCCGTTGAGAATCCTGGTGCAATATGGAACTGCCCTTTATTCACTTTCTTTAATATTAATTCCGCAACTTCTTCAGGTTCCCAAATAGTGCCTCCTCCCGTGATTTTTTTTGTTTCAATAGGTTTAGTTAAATTTTCTTTTGCTAGTTGAGGAGTATTTGTATCGGGGGGATAAACAAGTGATAAGTGAATACCATATCTTAATAATTCAGTTCTTAACGATTCAGCTAAACCACGAACTGCAAATTTTGATGGACAGTAAGCACTATAACCAAAAACACCGATTAAACCTGCTGCAGAGCTAATATATACCAAGGTACCCTTTTTCGCTTTTTTCATAAAAGGGACAACAACTTTCGTTGCATTAAGCGTTCCAAAATAATTGATATCCATAGCTTTACGATGTGATTCAAGACTTAATTCCTCAAAATATCCTGGTTCAGATATTCCTGCAGAGGTAATTAACATGGATGGAGTACCGCTAATCTCAATTACTTCGTTTATTGCTGTTTTAATTCGGTCATAGTCACTTACGTCAGCGGAAACGCCAACAATATTTTGACCAGGGTCGGTTTTTAGCCTGGTTAATAAATCAACCGCTTTCATTAATTGTTGCGCATCCCGAGAAATTAATGAGATATGATGGGTTTTTTGGACCAGTTTTTTAGCTAAAGCAAAACCTATCCCGCTAGAACCCCCGGTAATAATAGTATGTTTTGTAATAGCATCCATTAATTATTACCCTCAAAAAGTTCCTGAAGATATTTATTTAAAAAAATTCCTTTGGGATCTAATTCCTTCCTTATGGCCATAAATTTATCCCAGCAAGGATATCTTTCTTTCAACTGATTATGGGATAGCCAATGTAATTTGCCCCAATGCGGACGACCACCAAAGTGTAAAAAAATCTGTTCAGCCTTGCGGAAAAAATCCTGATACTCATCACGCGTATAGGCATGAACCGCTATCCATACTGATTCACAGTCAAAACCTGGACTAAGATAAATATCATCAGCAGCTGCACAGCGAACTTCAATTGGAAAAGAAACATGACCTTGATGCTCATTGAGCATTTTTTTAATTTCGCCTAACGCTGCAATTGCTTGTGTCAAGGGCAATGCATATTCAATTTCCCTGTGATTGACATAACGAGGTGTTGCATAATAATGAATGCTTTCCATGGTTTGATTTAAATTGGTATTCATTTTTTGCAAAAACCAATTTGCGTTTTTGCGATACAGATTGGGTAAATATCTAGAGCCTTCACATAAAAGCCAAAGCATTCCATTTTCTAAAAAATAATCGTTAAAATTTTTCTTTAAAAGGTTGGTGGTGCTGGGTAAATCGGTAATGTTTCCCTTTTTTTCAAATACAAAATTAGTATATGGAAACCAGAAAAATTCATAATTTCGATTAGTGCAAAAAGAGTGATGTAACTGATTAAGCGCCTCATTAAAATCAACCAGAGTTCGTTCCTGACGTAAGCAGTATTTTGGTAAAATCCTGATTTTCATCCGCGTGATGACGCCTAAAACACCCAATGATACTTGAGCTGCTTTGAACAGTTCTTTATTTTGGGACTCAGAACACTCTAAAATAGTCCCATCGGGAGTAACCAGTTCTAACCAGGTGATTTGATTTGAGGCTGTAGCAAAAGAGAGTCCGGTTCCATGCGAGCCAGTAGAGATGAGTCCAGCAAGGGTTTGTTGATTAATATCACCCATATTATACAGTGAAAATCCTTTAGAAAATAATACCTTCTCCAGTTGCTCTAATTTGGTCCCAGCCCGAACCAAAGCGGTGAGCTCATTCGAATTAATTTCCTCAACTCCGGTAAAATGTTGCAATGATAACGTGGTTTCTTCACAGCTCACTAACGGTGTATAAGAATATCGTGATCCAATCGGTCTTATTTTCTGATTATAGCGATTTGCTGTGTTTACTATCGAGACAACAGCCTCAGTANNATAAATGTAAAGGTTTTACCCCAGTTCCGTATAGCATTATAGCGACTCACGGGATTGAATCTCCTCTTGCCTTTTCACCATTGAAACCAGTTCACAACCAAATTTATAACAATCACCTGGCCAACGGCCAGAAATGTAATTCCCATCAATAACTACAAATTGCTGACTATAAAAATGGCTAGTGTATTGCATAGGGAAGTAATTCCATTTCCCTATATGAAATTGCTTTGGTGATTGAAGTAGTTGTTCAATTTCTTTTTGAGCTGACACGGGGTATATGCGAAAATAGTTTTTATACCACGGGTAGGTTATTCTCCAGGACAGCTGTTCCATCCNNAAAACGGATTTACCTGTTTCAGGATTAATACTTCGAGCAACTACTAATACACCTGTACACAGGGCGCCTATCACCTTGTTTAATTTAAAACACTCCACTATTTTTTTTTGTAAAATAGACGATTCCAGCATGGATTTGATTCCTTCCCCATGCCCTCCTGGAAAAACTGCTGCAGAAATGGCAAACGTATCGATTTGTTCATACGGGAGTGGATTTAGAAATTCTTTGGATTGAATCATCTCTTCATAGAGATCAATGACGGATTTCCTTGTCATTAATAAGGGGGACAGAAGACCTAGTCCTTGTTTTATCATCCGATCATCTGCTTTTGCAACGAGACCTTTGGGGGTAGCAAATTGGACTGCCATATTTGCATGTTTCAAAAATGACCAGGGAACGGTGGCTTCTGTTGGGTCAAAGCCATACTCTGGTAAATTAATTACAACTGTCATTATGAAATTACATAAAAGTCGGCATACCTCATTATAGTATAAAAAAAGTGCAATATGGTGCAGCTGAGCAAACAAATAATTATTAGTTGAGCTGATCGTAAGAATTGACTACTATTTTATTTCTTCCAGAATTTTTAGCTTGATAAAGCGCATCATCTGCCTTTTTAATTATTAGATCCTTATCTATCTCATCATCAAATAAAGCGATACCAATTGAGACAGTACACAATACTTTCTCACCATTAACCATGACAACATGTTTTTCAACAGACTTACGTATTTTTTCTGCTTTTTCCTGGATTTTTTCCAAGGTTACCTCGCGAATGAAAAGAATGAATTCCTCCCCTCCCCAGCGGGCAACTACATCACTTTCTCTTAACTCATGATTTAAAATTTGGGCTAATTGAATTAACACTTTATCTCCAATCATATGACCATAGGTATCATTGATTGCTTTAAAATGATCTATATCTAACAGTAAAATCCCAAAGATTGTGGGATAGCGCTTGGCTTTATTCATTTCCTTGTCAAGATATGCCTCAAAGAATCTACGATTATAAAGTCCCGTTAAACTGTCTTGAATGGATTGGGCCTTTAACGATTCTTTTAACTGAATGTTATGGATATTAAGGGAAATTTTTTCAGTAACCATTTGAATAAACGTTAACTTCATTTTGTCTTCAAAATAATGCTCATTTACCTCTAAATATAAAAGTCCCAAAAGATCTTTTTGAACCAATAATGGAAAACAACCATAGTCATTTGGTTTATTATCATTTTGTTCCACGTGCTTACAAAGGGTTAACTCAGATACCCTCGGCATTAAGTAAATCTGATTACGCATCAGGGCATAACAATCATTGGTGTCTATTTCATCTTGTTGCATTACCAGTGATTTCCAGGATAATAACCGTTCTACTTTATCGCTGTTCCTCTGAGACATTAAAAAAATTATTCCAGCAGTTTCGGGTAGTAATTTTTCAATATAACGTTTGATTACCTCTGCAACTTGCGCTAAGGTCTGACCACTTTGTAACTGAGTAGAAAAAACTCTTAATAGTTCAAGCTCTTTATTTTGGGATTCCAAACTATTAACTGTTTTCTCCAACTCCTGGCGATACTCAAATAATTTATGCTCAACCTGGACGCGCTCATAAACATTTGTAGCTATATGACTTGCGCCTATTTGCTTTCCATTTGCATCAAAAATTGGATTATAGTGAATTTCAAAATGCAAATCCTTATGAGATTTATCGGTAAACGATTCAGTAACGGTGAAACTTTTACCTTCCAGGGCTTTAGCCCATAAAATTTGTGCTTTCTCCTTATTTTCAGGGTCCATTTTATTAAATAAAACATTAAAATCCATGCCCGGTTTCAAATTAACATGGAATAAGCGATTTATTTCATTCGCGTACATTGAATTAAAAACGATGAATTTATAATCTAAATCAATAGCAGCTATGTAATCTGAAGAGCCCTCAATAATCCCTTGTAACCTCTCGTTTGCATCACCGGCTTCTTGTTGAAGCTTTCTTATGGAAATTAATGCCTGGGTAAAAATACCCGACAGTATAGAGAGGAATAAACCCAGCAATAATGTAGCCCAAGGTAAAACTGGTGATATTATTTCACGAAATAAATCTGGAGAAGGTTCAACACTAATTTGCCAGGTTTGCCCGTATAAATTAATTGCTTTACTTTTTTCCCAAACCTTGTATTTAGGGTCATTAGAGGAATTTGTAAATAAAGTTTGTCCTTTATCCGCAATGGTTAATCTGAATCCTGCCAAATCCATTTCCCGAACCAGATTATCAAGTAGCTTTCTGGTGTTCATCACACCAACCATTAAGCCTAAAAATTGATTGTTTTTTAAAAGGGGGCTAAATAATAAAATTCCTTTGCCTCCCTGAAATAAATCAAGTTGGTTACTAAGCTGAAGTCCCTTTTTATTTATTGCAAGCTCTATCTGATCCCGACGATGGCTCTCCTGTGACATATCAAAACCCCTGATTTTCTCGTTCCCAGCCTCAGGTGTAATCCAGCGAACAATATAATTTTGATCAACCCATTCTATTGCGATATAACCGGGTTGGTCCTTAATATATTGCTTCATATCCGCTTTCCAAATATTTTCAGGGGTACCACCATCCTGACTGAGCCAACGATAAGAAATTCGCGCAAAGGCACGAAAGCGTTCTTCAAGATATGTATTTAGTAATGACGAGACACTCTCCACTTTTCCTTCGAGTAGATTATTTAAATGAGTCTCCTGATTTTTCTTTATTAATTGCCAGCCCAAAAAAGTCATGTTTAAAAGAACAAAACAGACTAAAATTGGAACGAAAGAGATAAGAATATTTTTATTTTTAGTATAAAGATAAACGATTAATCCTATACATAGAAAGATAAATGCTGCCGCACTATGAAGAGCCATTTTAATCCACTGACCGACACCATAATGTGTTGTAAAATTGGTAAAATACCCTATAAAAGCCAATATGCTCAGACTAAGCAAAAACAAACTTGCTACAGCATGTATTGCTAACCACTTTCCTGATTTTTGCCAATTCAATATTAATAAGGATAATGAAAATATAATAAAACTTAGTGTCGTATTGGGCGCCATTCTTCCCGGGATTTGGTTAAGAGTTACAATATAAGTCTTAACAAAAAATTCATCAATCCCGATATTCGTTTCGAATATATATTCAGTTAAAGTTAGCGTGGCGACAAATAATATTCCTAAGCTAAATAGAGTACTTATAACTTTTAAATTTCTATTCAGTGTGAACAACCCCAAACCGGCGAATATAAAACATAATGCTGTATTAAATTGCATGGGAGCAAAATCAGAATATAAGTAAATCATTGAGTGAATTTTAAATGACCAGCCAAGGACAATTATTAACCCACAGAAGGCGCAGAACAATCCTAAAACATCTGGAACAAAAGTGTACCATTTAATAGGCTTCATAGGTTAGTCCATTATTAAAATAACAGATTTTAAAATAATAAATCCATTTAATAATCACAAGGGTTTAGAGTTAATGAATTAATTATAGTAGAAATTAGGCTCTCTTAGCGTGGGGCATCATAGCGCCACTCAACTCTTTCTTTTGAAAAAACGATTTGCCAAAGCTGAACCTCTCGCGCTTTGAAGCCGCCAGCCGACCACAATAAATAATAATTCCACATGCGGAAAAATCTTTGATCATATTTATCTTTCAATTCGTCCCAATGGGCATTGAAATTTTTATGCCAGGCAAGTAACGTTTTATTGTAATCCAACCCAAAATTTTGCCAATCTTCCATTATTAATAACTTTTCGGAAGCCTTACCGATCTGAGCTATTGAAGGGATCATTCCATTAGGGAATATATATTTTGAAAGCCATTGACTGGCATGAGTGGTACTCACATTTCCCCCGATGGTATGAAGAAGAAATATCCCATTATCAATCAGACACCGATGAACCAGCTCCATATAGGTCCGATAATTCAAGTGCCCCACATGCTCGAACATACCTAGGGATACCACTCTGTCGAACTGCCCTACTACATCTCGATAATCCTGTAAACGGATCTCAACCGGGAGATTTTTACACCGTTCCTGTGCAAATTTACACTGTTCTTCCGAAATGGTGATCCCCACTACACTCACTTTATATTGCTCTGCCGCATATTGGGCTAAAGCGCCCCAGCCACATCCAATGTCGAGCACACGCATTCCCGGTTCCAATTTAAGCTTTCTACAACATAGATCCAGTTTTGCAAGTTGTGCATCATCAAGGTTATCTGCATCTTTCCAGTAAGCACAGGTATAATTCATTCGTTTATCAAGCATTTTTTTATATAAATCATTGCCTAAATCATAATGTTGTATCCCTACCTGACGCGAACGACTTTTTGTTTGCATATTAAAAAACCGTGTGTACAGTATTTGCAAAGCAAACCAAAAATTCTTGCTTATTTTATCTTCAACATTAGCTCTCGCCAATTTTTCAATAAGTAAATCCAAGCGTTCACAATCCCACCAACCCTCCATATACGACTCTGCAAAACCCAGCTCAGCATCGCGTATGATTCGATTATAAAAATCACGGTTATGAATTTGAATATCCCATGGTTCATCTCCATTGACTTCAATGTCTGCAAGCACTAACAAATCAGTAACAAGTTGTTCTGACATTTGGGGTTTTGACAGCATCCTTTCGTCCTTAAAGGTAAATTACAGGGTCTATACAGAAATTTATTTGCAGTTAAAATCAACCAGTTATAGATAATATAAT
Source organism: Legionellaceae bacterium UBA2794 (assembly GCA_002352055.1). Classification (GTDB taxonomy): domain Bacteria; phylum Pseudomonadota; class Gammaproteobacteria; order Legionellales; family Legionellaceae; genus Legionella. The sequence continues at coordinate 192,366 of DEHS01000092.1, read as the reverse complement.
AGATCATATTTCAAGTATTGCTATACGTCAGGCTATTAATTTCTGACACCAGCACTGCTTGTTCCGAATTAATTACATTCATTGCTTGAATAAGTAATTGCAGCCTTGTTCGACCCTGGAAGAAATTGATATCCAGCTTGTAGGCTGCATGAATATATTTTGCCCGATGATTTGGCCATATTTTTAAATCCACATTAAATGCAATGGCATCCACCTGAATGCCGCCCTGAGTGGGAACTAAAGTCATTTTCAAATGATTCTGCCCTACTAAACGCTGCTCCAGGATTTCAAATACATTATCAAAGACAGGTTCGGCAAATTGCTGCCCCCACGGTCCTGCCTGTTGAATCAGTTGGGCGGTTTCCAACGCAAACTCTACTGGTTGTAAAGGGCCATCGGTTAATAATTCACCTTCACACTGCGACAGGTCGAGGTGTTTATTCACTTCAAAGACCAAAGCTTTGCGAAAAGGTTCTAAAGCATCAGGATGAATACTCAAGCCCGCCGCCATGGCATGGCCACCAAATTTGGTAATTAATTCAGGATGATCCTTATCAATAGCTGCTAAAACATCTCTGATATTCAAATCAGGCACAGAGCGTGCAGAGCCTTTAAGTTCATTATCGTTGACTAACGCAAAAGCGATAACAGGACGATGATATTGCTCTTTAATACGACCTGCCAAAATTCCGATAACGCCTTGATGCCAGGTTTTATCATGCAGGCATAACGCAATGGGCAGGTGATGATTTTTATCCGCATTGAAAGATAATTTATCTAAAGCAAGCAGAGCCTGCTCTTTCATTTCCAATTCAATTTGTTTTCGTTCCTGATTTAATTCGTCTAACTGTTGGCAATAATTACGGGCCTGTTGTTCATCATGAGTAATAAGACATTCGATCCCTAAAGCCATATCATCTAGTCGACCCGCTGCATTTAACCGTGGAGCAATGGCAAATCCCAAATCAGATTCGCGTAAACGCGAGCATTCGCGACCGGCAATTTCAATTAACGCTTTAATCCCTGGTCGGCAGTATCCCTTTCTGATACGTGCCATCCCCTGGTTCACCATAATGCGGTTATTCTGATCCAGCCCTACCACATCCGCAACGGTACCCAAGGCAACCAAATCAAGAAAACTGGCCATATTGGGTTCGGGAATATTCATGTCGCTAAACCAGTGGGTATTCGTTAAATGGCGTCTTAAAGCGAGCATGACATAAAATATAACACCTACACCCGCAATAGATTTACTGGCAAACGCACATCCATCCTGATTGGGATTCACTATAGCGCACGCATTGGGTACTGTTTCTGCAGGCAAATGATGATCGGTAATCAGCACATCTATACCCAGCTCATTTGCCCTGTCGACTCCCTCAAAACTGGCAATACCATTATCGACCGTAATGATTAAATGCGGTTGCCATTTAGCCGCGACATCAACGATAGCAGGAGTAAGTCCATAACCAAACTCAAAACGATTAGGTACCAGATATTCTACAGTTTTTGCTCCCATCATCCGCAAGGCAGTAATAGCCACGGCAGTAGATGTAGCGCCATCCGCATCAAAATCTCCTATAATAAGAATTCGTTCCTGGCCCCTTAACGCTTTTTCCAGCCTCGCACATGCCTCCGAAATTCCTTTCAATGTATCAAATGGCAATAAGGTCTGTAACTGCTTGTCCAATTGGGATGCATCCACAATACCTCGGGACGCATAAATTCTCTTTAACACCTCTGGTGTATCAGGCAAATTTATCGGATGAGCTGGAATTATTCGTTGTTTAATCAGCATGACGAAACATTCTCCAAAATCGAGTAAACCAATTAATGCGTTTTTTTGAATAAGCGGTATTATTCCAATACCAATTGACAGGCGCTTTTTTAAGTTCCTGTTGATGGATGTCAGTTAATTCATCAAGAGAGTTCAATAACAACACATCATAAGAATGAATATTTACGGTAGGGCTGTAAATGGACACATGTTGTGAACAAATATCAGCAAATGCTTTAAATTCTTGATTGGTGGCTATTTTGCGGGAGTTTTTTATAATCAATTCGTCACTACCGCACATCCAGACCCCATTCATCTCCGCTTCATTAAATTGCGATGCAAAAAACATTTGACTCTCGGTAAAGAATTTTTGCCAATGCATAGTGGAGTCGAGAGCGGTCAATTCAGGCAGGAGCGGATGATTTAATAATTGATAAGCCGACGGGGAATTTAATAAGGGCATATCTTTAGCAGATAAAAGCCAGGTAGAGGCATCGTGATAGTAGAGGGTGATGTCTTCTACTTTAAGATATTCAGCAAAACGTTCAAAAAAGAATCGTGACCGCTCATCGCTGATACCCAGATCGTCGCCTGCACCCACTATCATCGCGTTATTATGAGTCGCTTGCCAATAAATTGGGGTTAGAATAATCCATCTACCCTCAAGATGGTGGTATCGTGCCAGTAAATCGGCAAGAGGAAGACGAGCCCCCTCATAGCCCTGACTTATTAAAAAATTTAAAAGAGGATTCCTCTGCGTAATTAATGGTTTCGTCTCTTCAGGAATCAGAGCACATTCCGAATCAATTATTACGTCCATTAAACAGCCTTATTTATCGTTTGATCCCGTTTGAACAATGCTTTTATATTTCTTAATGCCTGACGGGTACGGTCTTTATTTTCGATGAGACCAAAGCGTACAAATCCATCTCCCTGTTGGCCAAAACCAATACCCGGTGATACTGCAACATGCGCCTCTTTTAATAAATATTTACAAAATTCTAATGAGCCCATAGCAAGATATTGCGGAGGGATTGGAGCCCAAACAAACATGGTTGCTTTAGGTTTCGTTACCTGCCAGCCTAATTCATTTAAACCATCGCATAAAACATTTCGTCGCGCCTCATAACGTTGCCGAATTTCTTTCACACAATCATCGGGTCCTTCAAGCGCGGTGATTGCTGCAACCTGAATCGGTGTGAATGTTCCGTAATCCAGGTAGGATTTTATACGGGTCAATGCTGCAACCAGTTCCTCATTGCCACAGGCAAAACCGACACGCCAGCCCGGCATATTGTACGATTTCGACATAGAGTACGTTTCAATTGCAATATCTATAGCTCCTGGGACTTGCAAGATAGAAGGAGCCTTATACCCATCAAAAACAATATCTGCATAAGCCAAGTCATGAATAATCCATATCTTATGGCGCTTCCCAAGTTCAACCACTGCTTCAAAAAAAGAATATTCCACACAATGAGTGCTTGGGTTAGCAGGAAAATTGATGACCAGAGCCTTGGGTTTTGGCCAGCTTTGATTAATGGCTTCTTCAACTGCCAAGAGGAATTGGGATTCATCAATTAAGGGAATCTGTTTGACATTGGCGCCAGCGATAATAAAGCCATAAGTATGGATTGGATAGGCGGGATCAGGAACTAAAACAGTATCTCCAGGACCTGTGATAGCAAGGGCTAAATGAGCGAGTCCTTCCTTAGAACCAATGGTTGCCAATATTTGCGTTTCGCTATTTAGAGTCACTCCATAATTACGCTGATACCAGGTGGCCATGGCGCGACGTAGCCGGGGAATGCCTTTTGACATCGAGTAACGATGAGTGTCTGGTCTTTGCACCGCTTCAATAAGTTTATTGACTATATGAGGTGGCGTGGGTTGATCCGGATTTCCCATGCCAAAATCAATAATATCCTCTCCCCTGGCCCTGGCCTCACTTTTTAGTTGATTTAATGTATTAAAAACATAAGGTGGTAATCGTTTGATGCGGGGAAATTGACTCATAAAATTGGCCTCTGTGATATACTGTTAGCAACTATAACCTAATGAAAATTTTAAAACCATGCAAATCAATTTAGAAGCAGCGGATCCAAATGCCGTTCAAGGATACAGCGATAATAAAATCCAAATTAATTCTATTATTTATGAAAACAGTTTAATTGTTTCTCGCGAAGAAATCATTACTGATCTGACAATAAAAAACATTCAGGATATGGATGAATCGTTTATGGATTTGCTACTCAAGACTAATCCTGAGCTGATAATCATCGGACATAGGCAGTTGGGTAAATTTCCCCCAATGAATATCGTAACCAAATTATCGCAAAAGCAGATAGGAATTGAATGTATGGAGTTTGGCGCAGCCTGCCGCACTTATAATATTTTGCTGGGCGAAATGCGTTCTGTGGTGGCAGGCTTTATTTTGTAACTATATCTGTCTTCTGGCTTCGAGAACATTAGGTATTTGCTCCATTTTTGCCAGTAATCGCGACAAACTGTTTAACCCATCAATCTCAATGGTCAGGGTGATGAACGCCAGATTTTCCTGTTTGTTGCTTTTTGTCTGGAATGAATATACATGCGCCTTTTCATTTGAAAGTAAGGAGGTCACATCTTTCAACAGTTCAGGACGATCATATGCTTTAACCAATAAATCCACTAAATAATTTTCACGGGTTGAACTTCCCCAGGATACTTGCAGGAAACGTTGTTTTTGCCGCTCACTAGCATGGATGATATTAGGACAATCTTGCCTATGAACGGACACCCCACGCCCTACTGTAATGTACCCTAACACCTCATCTCCCGGCACGGGTTGACAACAGCGGGCCATGAACGTGAGAAGATTACCCACTCCTTCAATACAGAGATCACTGCCGGTTATTTCCGGTTTTAAATGCTGGCTTCTAACAAATTTGGTACTATTTTCTTCTGAAGTTTCGGGGGGAGTCAGTTTATTAACAATTTGACCCAGCTTAATGTCACCGCGTCCAAGGCTTGCAAAGAGATCATCCGTTTTTTTAAAATGAAGTGCGTTCACTACATCGTTTAAGCGCTCCAGTTTCATGCCCAAAGATTTAAGCTCTTTTTCCAGCAATTCACGACCATCACGTACGTTATCGTCATAATCCTGCATTTTAAACCAATGCAATACTTTGGCTTTTGCCCGTGCTGTTTTTAGATAATTCAGGTGAGGATTTATCCAGTCACGAGACGGTTTAATTTCCTTACCGGTTAATACTTCAACCTTATCACCGGTTTTTAATTGATAGGTAAGCGGTACTATATGCCCATTTATTTTGGCACCTCGACATCGATGTCCTAAATCGCTATGGACATGGTAGGCAAAATCTAAAGGAGTTACACCGTGCTGAAGATCTAACACGTCACCATCAGGCGTAAAGACATACACTCTGTCTTCTAAAAATTCAGTGGTTATATTTTCTGCAACACCCCTGTTGGTGGCCATTTCCTGGTGCCATGCCAATACATCTCTCAACCATTCAATTTTTCGTTCATGACTTTCTTTATGTTGTACCCCGCCCTCTTTATATTTCCAATGCGCTGCAACCCCCATCTCGGCAAGATCATGCATTTGAAAGGTTCTAATCTGAATCTCAAACGCTCGTCCTTCGGGGCTCTCGACTGCAGTATGTAATGATTGATACCCATTGTTTTTGGGATTTATAATGTAATCATCAAACTCCGCCGGTATTTGTTGCCACAATGTGTGCACCATACCAAGCACTTCATAACACTCTTCCTCTGTGTCAACTAATATACGCACTGCTGTGGCATCATAAATCTCATCGAGCGACACATTCTTTCGTTTCATTTTTTTATAAATGCTGTGAATATGTTTGGAGCGACCATATACGGCGCAATGATGAATACCCGATGCCTGGATTTGATGATTCAGCTGCTCTACGATGAGATTAACAAAATCGTCACGCTCCAGCCTTTTGGCCTTTAATCCTTTAGCAATCGCTTTATAGTCTTCCGGATGCAAGTAGCGAAAGGCTAAATCCTCCATTTCCCATTTGATCGCTCCAATACCCAGCCGATTAGCAAGTGGCGCATAAATTTCCATCGCTTCTGTAGCTAACTGTTGGCGAATACTTTCAGATAAATGACCGGCGGTTCTTAAGATACATAAACGCTCAGCTAATTTGATTAAAACCACGCGAACATCATCAACCATGGCTAATAACATCTTACGAATGTTATCAATCTGATTTTTGTTTTGCGGGTATTTGTTTAATACCTGAAAATTGTTCATGGCACTCATTTTTTCGATGCCTTTAACCAATTTAGCAATATTGGGTCCTAACTGCTCCTCGACTACATCCAGAGGTAATCCTGCATAGTGCACATTTTCAAAGATAATTGCGGAAGCCAGAGTTTCCTGATCCACTTCAAGATCAGCCAATAAATCAGCCATGGCCAACCCTTGTTGCAAGCACGTTTCACCGGTCTCGGTGGCATGATCCTGTCCAGCTAACTGACTTAACGTGCAGGCATTGCGAATAAGTTCAAGATTTTCGAGGTATCCCTTAGCGCCGAGCTGATGCAACCAGAGTTCCACATCTATACTGCCATCCGATAGTAACGGAGTAGTATCTTTTACCCTAACCATTCATATTATCCTTTTTCAAATAAGGCTATAGACTCAACATGCGCTGTGTGAGGAAACATATCCATTACTCCAGCCTTTATAAGCACGTAGCCTTTTTGATTTACTAATACATCTGTGTCTCTGGCTAAAGTAACCGGATTACATGAGACATAAACGATGCGCTCAGGATTTAAAATATCTATCTGTTTTACAATTTCCAATGCACCCGACCGAGGAGGATCGATTAACACTTTGTTAAAAGATTGGCTTACCAGTTTATTAACTTCTGCCACATCATCAAGGTTTGCTGCAAAAAATTCAACATTAGTGATCAGATTTTCAGAAGCATTCATGTAAGCTCGTTCAACCATTGTTTTACTGCCCTCAACACCCACAACGTGGGCACAAAATTTAGCCATGGGCAGAGAAAAATTACCTAACCCACAAAATAAGTCTAGCACCTTATCCGAACTTTTTAATTCCATAAGTTCTATTGCTAAATTTACCATTGACCGATTTAATGCCGCATTCACTTGTGTAAAGTCAGTAGGATGAAATTTAAAGCGAATATCAAATTGTGGTAATTGATAGGTTAAAAATTCACTTGATTGAGGGGGATAAAATAAAGAGACGGTATCCGGCCCGCCAGGCTGGAGAAATATTTTGTATTGATAAGCCTCAGCAAAGGTTACAATTTTAATTTCATCACTTGGCGACATTGGAGTCAAATTGCGTAATATCAATGCAATTTCATCATCTCCCGCAGCTACTTCAATTTGGGCGATGCAGTGTTTGTCTTCCATCGCATCAATCAATCTTCTGAGTGGAATTATATCTGCGTCAAGCCGAGCATGTAACACCGGGCATTCACTAATTTCAGTGATATAGCGCGGATTATTACGCTCACGAAATCCTACCATCGCCATTTGTTTTTTTTCAACAAACCGTACGCTTAATCGCGCTTTATTTCTATAATTCCAATGAGCGCTTTTTAGAGGTGGCAATATAATTTGCGGTTGCGTACGGCCAAAACGAGAGAGTAAATCGAGTAACTGATCATGTTTGAAATGAATCTGCTCTTGCTCGCTAAGATGCTGTAAGGAGCATCCACCACACATCTGGTAATGTGCACATCGAGGTTCCACCCGTAATGGAGACGGTTCGATAACTGAAAGCAATCGCCCCTCATCAAAATCTTTTTTAACTCGGGTGTAGTGAAACTCTACCATTTCATCAGGTAACGCACCGGGAATGAACGTAGCTTTACCATTAATACGAGCGACTCCTTTGCCATCATTACTTAAATTAACAATTTTGGTCGTGTGAGGAATTGCTTCTGGTCTTGATTTAGTTCTTTTCATTTAATATGTTCCCGAAAACCTGTTACTAAAATAATTTTTTGTGCTACTTTTATAGGACGCTGGTGCGAAAATATCGCATACAATGAATACAAAATTAACATTTTAATCAAAGGAATGCACAATGTTAAAGAATATCACACCCGCTTTACTTTTGTCATTTTTAGTGTCCACTCCAACTCATGCGGAATACGCGTCCACCGATGAACAATTTAAACCCGAATTAACCAACCAAATGCTCGAACAATATGGAGCAGGCTTCACCGGATTGGAGCATAAAAACCTTGGCGATTCAGTACGGCTTCACCTGAATTATAATGGACCGGCAAAACTGACTTTGCCTAACGGAATGCGTTTAAGTTATGGTGAAATAGTGATGTTCGCTGGCGATATGTTCGGCAATCCTGGCAAACCGGTTTCTGACTGCAATGAACAGGACAGGCTCTCCTGTTTTAAAGCACAATTTGAAGCCTTGGGCATAAAAGGTAATCCCGATGATCAACGATGTGCGAATCCGCTTAATCAAGTCGTCAAGTTAGGCAGTTATATGAGTGGTATTGAAAAAGAATTAAAACAGGCTCGAGAAGCTGGAGTTACTGATTGGGATTTTTATTCACAACATGATGTTGATATAACCAAAAAAATGAATGAGCTTACTTGTGGCGGAAGTTTTATCAGTAGCTTTATTCCATTCGGAACTTATATAAAGCTGGCGCAGGTCAATTATGATCACTTTGCTCCAGATTCATTAAATGCTTATAAAGCAGGTCATCAATATGCTCTGGAAACTGCAATTGAAGCCTATAAAAAAAGAAAATCCGGACATCATAAACACGCATTAAAACTTCTCGAATTAGCCTACGCCCAAAATGCTTTTGCTAATCATTATTTAACAGATTCTTTCTCTGCAGGACATATGCGCGTACCCCGCAGAGCTATTGCGCAAGACATAATGCTTCCAGCGGTTCTTAACTTGCTCATCGCAAATCTCATGCATAACGAGGATAACAAAAACGGATTAAATGTGGTTAATGCTGAGGGAACAAGTTGGGTCGCCTACGGAGATGGATATTTATATAAACCTGAAGCCCAAATGCAACGTGCAGTAATGCTTGATGCCATGCAACGCTCTGCTGATGGAATATACGAAGCTTATCGCAAAGGTAAAATACCGGAACATTTTTCCGAAATGGATTTATTCCCGGATTACAGTAAAGTGGAACAATTGAATCAAAGCGCGGCCCTCTTTAAAGTTGAGAACGGCGTATTGTTGAAGCGGGTTAATAATCGCGATCCCTATGATGCCAACTGGACTCAACACTGGAGCGGCCTTATCACTTTAATAGAGTTTCAGACTCAAAAGTAAGTATAGTGCTCAATCGTTGGCATATACTTAAATCCATAAGGAGAGATACCCAATGTTCACTGAGTTTAAAAACGATCTTATGGCAAGTATTGTTGTATTTTTCGTAGCCTTGCCCTTATGCCTGGGCATTGCTCTGGCATCTGGAGCACCTTTATTCTCAGGGATAATAGCCGGTATAGTTGGTGGTATCATCGTAGGTATTGCCAGCGGATCACAACTAGGCGTGAGTGGGCCTGCAGCGGGATTAGCTGTAATTGTCCTAACTGCAATTAACGCCATCGGCTCTTGGCCTGCCTTTTTATTAGCCGTAATTCTGGCCGGTGTCCTACAAGTCATTATGGGTTATGCAAAAGTTGGATTTATTGCTTATTTTTTTCCATCTTCCGTCATCAAAGGAATGCTTACAGGTATCGGCTTATTAATTATTTTAAAACAGATCCCCCATGCTTTAGGCTATGACAATGATTCAATTGGTGACTTTTCCTTCTTCCAAATAGATGGTCAAAATACACTAAGCTCTATTAGTAGCGCATTAAGTGCCTATACATCTGCAGCCGTTTTAATTTCCAGTCTATCGTTGGCTGTATTAATTTTATGGGAAACAGTCTTAACAAAAAAACATAAAGTTTTTGAGTTGATCCAAGGTCCTATAGTCGTTGTATTATTAGGTATTGCGATGAATCGGCTGTTTCAATCATATACCAATTTAAGATTGGATTCAGAGCAGTTAGTAAAAATCCCTGTTNNTTTTTTACAACAATTCACCATACCGGATTTTTCTGCAATTAGTCATTTCCAGGTATGGAAAACTGCCTTCATTTTAGCCATTGTTGCAAGCCTTGAGACTCTACTGTGTGTCGAAGCTACTGATAAGCTTGATCCTTTTAAACGGGTTACACCAAGAAATAGGGAACTAAAAGCACAAGGTCTTGGTAATATAGTATCAGGACTTTTGGGCGGATTACCTATTACCCAGGTTATAATTCGTAGCTCCGCTAACATTACCTTTGGTGGAAAAACCAAGCTTTCCACAATACTGCATGGTATTTTCTTGCTAATCTCAGCTCTTACTATTGCGAAATATTTAAACTTTATCCCCCTGGCAAGCCTTGCAGCCATATTAATTATGATAGGTTATAAGCTTGCCAAACCAGCCCTGTTTCAACATTTATATCGCCTGGGCGCGGAGCAATTCATTCCTTTTATTGCGACAGTAGTTGGAATTTTAGCCACTGATTTGCTACAGGGAATTTGTATTGGTATGGCCTTTGGTATTTTCTTCACATTACGCAATAGTTATCTTAATGCCTATTATATGGAAGATACAATCACCAGGGAGAATGAGCATGCGATCTATCATCTCGTATTAGCCGAGGAAGTTTCTTTTTTTCACAAAGCCAGCCTCATTCAGGCATTGGATGATATCCCTCCCTATTCAAAAGTCATTATTGACTGCTCTAAATCGAAAAATATTGCTTATGACGTAACGGAATACCTACGCGACTTCAGGATAAACGCGAAAAGAAAAAATATTATTGTTGAAACAATTAATTGTATTGAATAACCTGATAACCTGAACTTCATAGAGGCATAAAATGAAAACATTGACTAAAGAGATGCAAGAAGCGATTACCCCCGCAATAGCATTACACTTATTACAAGAAGGCAATAAACGGTTTGTAAATAACCTTAAAGTGAATCGCAATCTGTTGCAACAGGCGAATGAAACCTCTAGCGGGCAACATCCGTTTGCAATCATTTTAAGTTGTATTGATTCACGAACATCTGTTGAGCTGATTTTTGATCAGGGTTTGGGGGATGTATTTAGCGTACGTATTGCCGGCAGCATTATTAACGAAGATATTTTAGGCAGCATGGAATTTGCCTGCAAAGTAGCAGGGGCTAAAATAATTGTTGTTTTAGGTCATACCAAATGTGGGGCAGTAAAAGGCGCCTGTGATCAAATAGAAATGGGCAATTTAACTGCTTTGTTAGGAAAATTACAACCCGCAGTAAGCGCTGAGAAAACGATAACTGAAAACAGAACATCAGATAACGAAGAGTTTTTGGAAAAGGTTTCCGCAATTAATATCAAAAGAACAGTGCATGCTGTCTTAGAACGTAGTCCCATTTTAAAAGAGCTCATTGAAAAAGGAGAGTGTGGGATCATTGGTGGCAATCATGATATAACTAGCGGGGAAGTAGTATTCTATCAAGATACAAAAAATGGTTTTTTAAAGACTGAATCTGACCTTGCCAAACTTTCTGAAGTCGCTCTTGGTTTGAATAATTACCAGGGAAATATTTAACATAGCGAACAGAATAATGCCGCAATTTTGCGGCATTAAGAAAACACTGCTAATTAGTCGTCTTGATGACAGCTTTTGAATTTTGCTGCCATTTTCTCTTCTAATTTAGTCATCATATTTTGCAATTGAGTTTTTTGCTCAGAAGTTAATTGAGCCATAATTTGGCTTTTAGCCAACATTTTAGCCTTCATCATCTCACCAATCATTTTAGCTTTTTGATCAACTAATCCATTTACTTGTGATTGATCAACGGTAGCAGCATTTGCTTGCTGATTGATTTGAGTATCTAATGCATTCATTTGAGTTGCCATTTGTTTCATGTTGCTTTTCAGTTGTTCCAAAACAGGTTCAATTTTAGCTTTCTGATCATCTTTCAGGTTTAAAGATTGAACCATTTGTTTTATACCTTCACCACAACCCCAAGAATCAGCAAATACTGCCTGATTTAATGATAATGAAAGTGCAAAAGCCACAACTGATAAAATTTTTTTATACATGATTACTTTCCTTAGTTAAGTTAAAAAAATCTAGAATAGTATAGACGCTTCCTTCAAATTGTGAAATATCAATACAACTCCTTTGCAAAATAAATAATGCACAATTAATCTGCAACTCACTCATTTTAAAGCATTTATATAAGAATAAAAGGCTAAATAAATAAACGGCACAAATTATAAGAGGTATTGATAATGAGGGGAAAACCCATTAAGGTTAAATGAAGTAAAAAATTTTTAAACCAGATATTGGCCGAATCATTCAAGGTCAGCTATGTTTTAACTAGAGGAAATTAAAAGAATAAAAGGGATCTATATCACATGAATAACGCAAACTATCAGATAAATGGTAGCCTGTCTTCCGCAAACCGGTTTATTGTATCGGATGAGGCCATGTCATTTCTCGTAACGATGGAGCGTTTTACTCGTTCCCGAAGACAAGAATTATTGCTCACCCGTGAACAAAGGCAACGTGAATTTGATAAAGGTAATTTCCCAGACTTTCTTGATGAAACCAAAGCAATTCGTGAGGGTAGCTGGAGAGTTAATAATACCCCCTCTGATTTAACGGACCGTCGCGTAGAAATTACCGGGCCAGTTGATCGTAAAATGATCATCAATGCGTTAAACAGCAAAGCTAAAGTATTTATGGCTGATTTTGAGGACTCTAACTCCCCTACCTGGAGCAATTGCATTGAAGGCCAAGTAAATCTATACGATGCCGTTCGCAGACAGATATCATATACAGATTCCAAATCAGACAAACACTATCGCTTGAACGAGGATACGGCAGTTCTGATTGTTCGACCTCGAGGATGGCACCTGGATGAGGCGCATGTACTAATTGATGAACAGCCTATGTCTGCTTCTTTATTTGATGCCTTACTTTACCTCTTCCATAATGCAAAAAAATTACTCGACGAGGGCACTGGGCCTTATTTTTATCTTCCAAAACTTGAGTCACACCAGGAAGCACGCTTGTGGAATGATGTATTTCTAAAAGCTCAGGAGCTTCTTAAACTGCCTCGTGGAACCATAAAAGTGACCGTTTTAATTGAAACCATCACCGCAGCTTTTGAGATGGATGAAATTATATATGAATTGCGAGATCATATTGTCGGCTTAAATTGTGGTCGCTGGGATTATATATTTTCTTTCATCAAAAAATTTCGCAATCATAAGGAGTTTCTGTTGCCAGATAGGCAACAAGTGACAATGACGTGTCATTTTCTAAAATCATACGTTACATTATTGATTGAAACCTGCCATAAACGTGGAATACATGCTATGGGCGGGATGGCTGCGCAAATTCCAATTAAAGAAGATGAGCAAGCAAATACCCAAGCGATGGATCGAGTCAGTGCAGATAAACAACGAGAGGCTCTGGCAGGACATGATGGAACCTGGGTCGCTCACCCTGGTTTAATTCCTGTTGCACTTGAAGCATTTGATAAATTAATGCCTCAGGCAAACCAGTTAGAAAAAGAATCCAATAACCCTCATATCACCAGCAACGATTTATTATCCGTTCCAATAGGCGACATAACTGAAATGGGAGTAAGAAACAATATATCTGTTGCTCTACTCTATCTTGAGTCCTGGTTAGCAGGTAATGGATGCGTTCCCATACGGCATTTGATGGAAGATGCAGCTACCGCTGAAATTTGTCGTGCACAGTTATGGCAATGGCTTAAGTTCTCAGCTTCTTTGAACAATGGTCAACCTCTGACCAATAACCTAATGCATCAATGGCTAAAAGAAGAATACGAACATATTTTAAGAAACTATAATTTAGAAGGACATCCTCAGGATCAATTAGTGATTGCTAAAAAATTATTAGAACAAATGATCTTTTCTGATGAATTTGATGATTTTTTAACCAATAAAGCCTACCCCTATTTAATAATAAAAGGATCTTAATAATGAATACCTCAACCCAAATTGATGCCCTTAATAAAGAGTGGAAAGAAAACTCACGTTGGGATGGCATAACCCGTCCATATAGTGCGGAGGATGTGGTAAATTTGAGACCTTCTATTGAAATAGAGTACAGCCTTGCTCGTCATGGTGCGACTAGATTATGGGATATGTTACAAAAAAATGAACCCGTAACTGCTTTAGGCTGTTTAACAGGTAATCAGGCCGTTCAGGCAGTGCAAGCAGGTTTAAAGGCTATCTATTGTTCAGGATGGCAGGTGGCTGGTGATAATAACAGTGCGGGGCAAATGTATCCTGATCAGAGTTTATATCCTGTTGATTCAGTCCCCAAGCTGGTAGACAGCATTAATAATGCACTGCAAAGAACGGACGAAATTCATTCAATGAACAAAGATAAATCCATTGACTGGTTTGCACCCATAATTGCAGATGCGGAAGCAGGTTTTGGTGGCAACCTGAATGCATTTGAGCTGATGAAACATATGATTCGCGCCGGAGCCGCAGCAGTCCATTTCGAAGATCAACTTGCATCTGCAAAAAAATGCGGTCATATGGGTGGCAAGGTTTTGGTAACCACCGCAGATGCTATCAATAAACTGGTCGCAGCAAGGCTTGCTGCAGACATTTGTAACATCCCGACATTAATTATTGCAAGAACTGATGCAAATGGCGCTAATTTAATAACCAGTGATTTTGATGAGAATGATAAATCATTTTTAACCGGAGAACGCTCCAGTGAAGGTTTTTATTATGTTAAACAGGGACTGGAACAAGCGATTAGCAGAGGACTCGCATATGCTCCTTATACGGATATGATTTGGTGTGAAACAGCAAAACCAAATCTTAATGAAGCTCGTGAATTCGCTAATGCAATTCATCAAAAATATCCTGGAAAACTATTATGCTATAACTGCTCACCTTCGTTTAACTGGCAAAGTAATTTAAACGAAAAAGAGCTCATGAGTTTTAGAGAAGAACTTTTTGCCATGGGATACAAATATCAATTCGTTACTCTGGCGGGCTGGCACAGTCTTAATCTAAGTATGTTTGAAATTGCCAAAGGATATAAAAAAGAAGGTATGTTTGCCTATTCGCAAATGCAACAACGCGAAATGCAACAGGAACAATTCGGCTTTAGAGCGACAAAACATCAGGCATTTGTCGGAACAGGTTATTTCGACGCAGTTCAAAATGTCATTATGCAAGGTCAAAGTGCGACAACCGCTTTAAAAGGCAGTACCGAAGACGATCAATTTTATAATAAATAAAACATAATTAAAGAATGTCTTTTATTGTTTTCTTAGGGTTTACGACAAACAGTTTACGTCAAGAACCCTAATCAGAATTCAGCGTTGAGAATTCTGTGTCTCAACCCAACTGGAATTACATAATCCTATGAATCACTATGAAATAGACAGTTGTGGTTTTGGATTACTGGTAGATACAACAAACCAGAAATCCTCATTACTGGTTCAAAAGGCATTATCAGGTCTTTCCCGCTTAAGTCATCGAGGGGCTGTTGGTGAAGATGGGGTAACTGGTGATGGCTGTGGTATTATGCTGCAATTGGATCATGCTTTTTTTGCGCAAATTGCTCAAGAACAATCGATTCAGGTACCGGATCATTTCGCTATAGGATCTTGTTTATTAAGCCCTGTTGATACAGAAAAAAATAAAATTCGCTTGGAAAACATTTTAAAACGTCTCGGCTTTTCGAACGCTGGTTGGCGCGACGTGCCGGTTAATTTAAATTATGCAGGAAAGCAGGACCATCTTAAAATACCCGTTTTCTGTCATCTTTTTGTTACCTATCCTATAGACTGGTCACTTTCATTTATTGAAAAAAAACTATACCTGGCTAAAATACTGGCACAACAAACGCCAAAATCCGAAGAACCTTTTTTTATTTCATCATTATCAACACAAACCATTATTTATAAGGCACTCGTTCTCCCTGGAAATTTACCTCTTTTCTACCCCGACTTGCAGGATAAGCGCTTAAGCTCAGCAGTAGCTCTGTTTCACCAAAGATTCTCAACTAATACATCATCGGCCTGGCATTTGGCTCAACCATTCTCTACTTTAGCTCATAATGGTGAAATTAATACCATTCAGGGCAATCGTCACTATGGGGAGCGAATAAGTTATTCTCTTATAAAAAATTATTACCCGGAATTAAAAGATGTTGAAACATTAATTACCCCAGGTGGTTCTGATTCCTTAAGCATGGATAACCTACTTGAGGGACTTATTCATGCTCCTTTTTCATGCCCTGAAGCGATGAGGCTTATGATCCCCCCTGCCTGGGAAAATGACACCGAAATGACTGAGATTGAAAAAAGCTATTTTCGATTCCATGCACCACATTTACCTGCATGGGAGGGCCCTGCTGGTATCGTTTTCTTTGATGGTCGTTATGCTGGATGCATTTTGGATAAAAACGGTTTCCGACCAGCTCGCTGCGTGTCTGCGAAACCGAATTGGATTGGAATAGGCTCTGAGGCAGGAATATTTGACTTTAAGAATGAAGATATTATCTCTCTATCACGACTCAAACCCGGTGAAATATTCCTGGTAGATTTAGTCACCGGTTCAATAATCGATTCTCAGAAACTGATACAAGGGTTATATCAAAAACATCCCTACTTTGAATGGGAAAAGAATTATTCAACTGAACTATTCTCAATTACTCAAAATCTTCCACCAATAAAAAACTCAATTTCCCCGAACGTGTTAAAGCGTTTTGACGTAAGCTTCGAAGAAACAGATCAGGTGTTACGATTTATCGCCGAACAGGCTACTGAGCCAACTCACTCAATGGGAGACGATACTCCTTTAGCTGCATTTTCATCACAGCCCCGCCAATTGTTTGATTTTTTTCGCCAACAATTCGCCCAGGTAACCAATCCACCGGTTGACTCATTACGGGAGAAATCAATTCTTTCTCTAGAAACCTATCTGGGAAACCGCAAGTTAATCACAAATCGCGATGCAGAATTCGCCAGACAAATAGTTCTCTCAAGTCCATTACTTACCAAGTTACAGTTTGAAGAGTTATCTACCCAAAACAAGCGCTATTTTAAAATTATTAAAATATCCCTTACTTATCACCATACCCTAACCTTGCGAGAAGCAATTAATAATCTGAAACAATATACTTTATCCCTTCCGCAAGACATCCATCATCTCTTTATATTAAGTGATGAAAAAATATCGGCTAATCAGAACTCAATTCACCCGTCATTGGCCATTGGTGCACTCCATCATCAGCTTATTGAAAACCATCAGCGTGAAGCGGTGTCTTTAATAGCCTGCTCCGGATGGGTTCGTGAAGCACATCATGTGGCTGTATTATTAGCCTATGGAGCAGATGCTGTTTATCCCTGGCTCGCCTACAAGCTATTGCAAGATATCGGTTATCGTAATCATTATGATCTGGATGAAGCGTTCGAGAATTACCGCAATGCATTAAATAAAGGTTTATTAAAAATTTGCTCTAAAATGGGAGTCTGCACCTTAAATAGTTATAAAGGGGCACAATTATTTAACGTAATTGGACTGCATTCAGAAATAATGGGCGAATGTTTCAGTCAAAGCTCCTACTGGTTACCCAAATATAATTGGGAAACTCTGGACCAGCAACAGAAAACATTTTATCTAAACGCCCAAGATACCACGATACTGCCTCGACAAGGGGGAATGTTTCAGTATGCACCGCAAGGAGAGTAT
This sequence comes from Legionellaceae bacterium UBA2794, assembly GCA_002352055.1. Taxonomy (GTDB): domain Bacteria; phylum Pseudomonadota; class Gammaproteobacteria; order Legionellales; family Legionellaceae; genus Legionella. Next base: position 174,768 of record DEHS01000092.1, on the reverse strand, counting down.
CATGATTATAATCCGGACGTAGTCACCAGTTTATTGCGTGCTGTTAATGAAAACGATGCGCGTTATTACCAACAATTTAAAGAATTAGTAAACTATCGACCGCCAGTAATGGTTCGCGATTTTCTCCAATTAAATCCAACGCGCTCCCCCGTTAAACTTAGTGATGTCGAGGATTCGTCTTCAATATTGAAACGTTTTGATACGGCGGCCATGTCATTAGGCGCTTTATCTCCCGAAGCCCATGAAGCTTTGGCTATTGCCATGAATCAATTAGGAGGGCGATCTAATTCTGGTGAGGGGGGTGAAGCAAAATATCGCCAAGGCACTTTAAAACATTCGAAAATAAAACAAATTGCCTCAGCACGGTTTGGTGTCACCGCGGAGTATCTTATTCATGCCGAAGTCATTCAAATAAAGATAGCGCAAGGGGCAAAACCTGGAGAAGGAGGTCAGCTTCCAGGTAATAAAGTAAATTAAATGATTGCTGAATTGCGGTATAGCACCCCAGGAGTTACGTTAATTTCTCCCCCACCGCACCATGATATTTACTCCATAGAAGATCTTGCTCAATTGATTTTTGATCTAAAACAGGTAAACCCCAAAGCGCTTGTTTCTGTCAAATTAGTATCAGAGCCCGGAGTTGGCACTGTTGCTGCGGGAGTCGTTAAAGCTTACGCTGATTTGATTACTATTTCAGGTTATGATGGTGGCACAGGCGCCAGTCCATTAAGTTCCATACGTTCTACAGGATGCCCTTGGGAATATGGTTTAAATGAAACACACCGCACTCTTATTGCCAAAAATTTACGGCATCGCGTTACCCTCCAGGTTGATGGTGGATTAAAAACAGGTTTAGATGTTATTAAGGCGGCCTTGCTGGGGGCGGAAAGTTTTGGCTTTGGAACAGCCCCGATGATAACTCTGGGCTGCAAATATTTACGAATATGTCATTTAAATAATTGTGCAACCGGTATTGCTACTCAGGATGACCGCTTGCGTGCCCATTACTATCACGGTCTGCCTGAACGTGTCATGCTCTATTTTCAATGGGTTGCCGAAGAAGTTCGTGAATTATTGGCATTGTTGGGTGTTACTCATCTTAAAGACATTATAGGGCGGGTGGATTTATTAAAATCGTTACCTCAATCAAATCATTGTGTTGACCTATCGCAACTACTTGCCCCAAATCCTGTAAGTAGAACATATACTCGTGAGTTATACTTGCAACGTCCTAATCATCCTTTTGATAAAGCGCTTCTTGCCCAAAAACTCCTTCAAGATGTAACACCTGCGCTCAGGCATAACGATTCTTATTACGGGGAATATTCAATAAGTAATAAGGATCGCAGTATTGGCGCCAATATAGCCGGTGAAATAGCGCGACTTTATGGTGACACAGGATATAAATCCCAAATACAACTCCACTTCAATGGTTTTGCCGGACAAAGCTTTGGTGCGTTTTTGGTGCAAGGCATGTCCTTTAGTCTTCAAGGGGCTGCAAATGATTATGTAGGTAAAGGAATGAATGGGGGCGAGTTAATTATCAGGCTGCCAGAACATAGTTCTTTAAATCCCCTATTAACAACCATTGCAGGTAATACCTGTCTGTATGGTGCAACTGGGGGAACTTGTTTTATCAATGGATTAGCTGGGGAACGATTTGCTGTTCGTAATTCAGGTAGTACAGCGGTAGTTCTAGGGATAGGTAATCATGGATGTGAGTACATGACTGCTGGAGAGGTATTGGTTCTTAGCACTCCAGGAGCTAATTTTGCCGCAGGCATGACTGGAGGTATGGCTTTTGTCTATGACGATAAAGGTACCTTTCCCAAACTCTGCAATCAGGAATCAGTCACTATATGTCATTTAGATCATACATCGCTTCATGAATACCAACACATACTGCGTAAAATCCTAACTGACTTTAATTTTAAAACACAAAGTGTACCGGGTAAATCCCTCCTCGGTAAGCTGGAACAATGCTGGTCAAAATTTTACGTAATTTTACCCAAAGAGAATTGTCCAGCATTACCACCACTTAAGGAGGCCAGATGAAAGAAACCATCATCCCTCTTTTTGCTTTCTTAACTCAGGTTAGAAAAGATCCTGAAAAACAAAGCGCCGATGAACGAATACGTCACTTTGCACGAATATATAGCCAATATGAGCAGTCCGAAGCAAAAAACCAAAGTGAGCGATGTATTGACTGCGGAAATCCCTATTGTCAATGGAAATGTCCGGTTCATAATTATATTCCCCAATGGTTAAAGCTTGTAGCGGAAGGGAAAATTATGGAGGCCGCTGACCTCGCCCATCGCACAAATACTCTTCCTGAAGTATGCGGTCAAGTTTGTCCTCAGGAAATTTTATGTGAAGGGGCTTGTACGTTAAATGGGGATCCTGGTGCCGTAACCATTGGTGCTATAGAAAATTATTTAACCCTGACTGCTTTAAATCAGGGCTGGAAACCTGATTTATCCAAGGTAAAAAAAACCAGACATCGGGTGGCAATAATCGGTGCAGGGCCTGCGGGACTTGCCTGCGCCGATAGATTAATTCGCAACGGAATTACCCCAACGGTTTATGACAAACATCCTGAAATTGGTGGGCTTTTAACCTTTGGCATCCCGCAATTCAAGCTTGAAAAAACTATTATGTTACGACGCAGAGTCCTATTCGAAGAAATGGGAATTCAATTTCAATTAAATACCCTCATTGATAATAATTTACAGATGGATGAGTTAATTACCGAATACGAGGCAGTTTTTTTGGGGATGGGTGCCGATAAAGGTATCAAAGCCCAAATTCCCGGGGAAAATTTATCAGGAGTTTATCCCTCCCTTCCCTTTTTGATTAATCAAATCCATTTTTTGATGGGATTTAATGACCAACAACCCTATGATTTCGCAGGTAAAAAAATTATTGTTCTTGGTGCTGGGGATACTGCAATGGATTGCTGCCGCACATCGATCCGACTTGGTGCTGAATCAGTAACCTGTGTTTATAGAAGACCGGAACACGAAAGACGTGGGGTTAAGAAAGATTACATTCATGCGGTGGAAGAAGGAGTTCATTTTGTATGGGAGCATCAAGCCATTGCATTCCATGGTACCTCTCAGGTTAAAACAGTAGCCTTTGCACGCACTCAATCAGACAATCAGGGTAACCTTAAGTTAGATGAAACCTCCCCACTGACTTTAGATGCAGATGTGGTTATCATAGCCTATGGATTTGTAGCCAATCCACCACTTTGGTTATCGAACTATCAAATTGATACTCATGATTCCGGGCTTATCAAGGTCAATGACCCGCCCTATTTGCCGCTACAGACATCACATAAAAAAATTTTTGCGGGTGGGGATATGGTTCTTGGCGCAAATCTTGTGGTTAATGCAATCGCCCAAGGGCATCTTGCTGCAGAATCCATTGTCCAGTTTATAAATAATAAAATATAAAGCATATTAAGATATTTTTTTTCTTCATATCAAATGCCTAAGACCACAAATAGTTAACCCTTCGATTATTCACTATCCAAAAAACTTAAATAGTTTATTATAAATGGTGCATTATTTTCATCATGGGTTTACAGGAGTTTACTTATCATGACGTTCGAAGCTTTATTAGACAAATGCCTTGACAATGACGTTTTGGCTTTGTACCAATTATATGAATACCAGCTGACATTAGAAGACATAAACCATTTATTTAATCATCTTGAAAGTATTTCTGAACAGGATGAAAAATACTATCAGGCGCGTACGTTATTGAGTTGGTATCAACTTCGCTCTCTACCCGACTATTTCAACACCACACAAACCATCACTTTTTATGAACAGGCTATTGCACACAAAAATAGTTTAGCCCATGTCTTACTTGCTCTCATTCACATTGAAGGTACAGGAGGGATGCCAATTAATTATCCCGAGGCCATTACCCTTCTTGATTCCGCTATTCTTTTAAACGATACCATGGCCTTATTGTATCGTGCTCGAATGCATGCCAAGGGTCAGGGAGGACCCATTAATTATGCTGCGGCTATTGAAATGTATTTTAAAGGAGTACTAAAAGATGACAGCATGGCTATGAATAATCTTGCCAAAATTCATCTCGAAAGAAAAAACTATCAGGACGCAATAATGCTTCTGGATAAAGCCATCGAATTAAACAATAGCGCAGCGATGTATACACGAGCAGGAATGCACCTGGATGGTCTAGGAGGTTTTACCAATTATCAGGAAGCCATGAGATTATATGAAAAGGCAACGGGGTTAAATTTTGTAAAAGCCTATAACAATCTGGGTTATATGTATTTAAAAGGATGGGGTGAACCGGTTAATTACTTAAAAGCTAGGCAGCTATTTGAGCAAGCAATCGAAAAAGGCAGCGATGGAGCACTTATAAATTTAGGCCGGATGCTCATCAATGGATTAGGTTGTAATGTCGATATTGATGCTGGAATAAAACTCTATCAACGGGCCATTGGCTTGGGAAATGTTGAAGCGATGTATCTGATGGCAAATGTGTATGAAAGTGGCCAGAACGGAAGCGCCAATGCCCAGAAAGCCATAGATTTATATTTCGAGGCATACTATCGATCGAAACATAAAGCATCGTTGGAGGCTCTTGAGAGGCTTGCAAAAAGTAATTTTATTTATGCAAAAACCAAATTTATTTTAATATATCTGATCAATAAACAACCAAACAAAGCATCGCTTTTTTTTCTTGAAAATCCAACAAGTTTTATGCCAATTTTATATAAGGATCTTATCCAGCTTTTCGATCAACCTGCAAAAAAAATAGATTTAATTGAGCTATTATTGAAATTTTTGAAAAGGTACTCCGAGTTTTCAAACCTGACTCAATTGCAATATCTGCAATTTAAAATATATTTGTATCAAGGGAAAGAACAGCAGGCTTTGAGGGTTTATAAAGATCATTTGGAGTTCAAACAAAATCTGACTGCGGAAGAGTTTTATCTGATCGGAAATGTCTTGTTATCAGGTATGGAGGATTTAATCGACACCAACAAAATTAAATGTATGGAACAAGCCTGTTATGCTTATAATCAAGCCTATGAGATAAGTAACGATAAAGTGTATTTTGATCTTCTAATAAAAATATTACGCACCAAAAAGGCTCTTAAGGAACACCTTTTTCCTGGTGACATCATGCGCGCAGCAGATAAAGAAGACTGTGTCTTATATAATCAATTTTTAAATGAACTCACCCAAAGTAATGACCATAAGAAAATAATGGCTTTAAACTCATTGATCATTGCTAAACAGCACCACCTGCAGAAAAAAAATCAGCTGCCTTTTTTTCCTAATAATTCCTTATCCATAGCAAAGAAACTAAAAGACAAACTTGAGCATGGTACTTCTCTGGAAAACTCTCTTAATGATATTCAATTGCTGCGTCAAATTAAAAAAAACAGCGCACTTTATAAAGTACTTATGCCTTTATTAACAGAGCCCAATCCTTTGAATCAAATAATTGATGCCGACGATTGTAAAAGACTCTTACAAGAGCAAAATTGCGAGACATCAGTTCTTAAAATGCTTTCCGAAAAAGAAGTTATCTCTCCAGAGGGGCTTAATCTTCTAGCTAATAATAAAAAAATTATCGAATTTGTAAGGAACATGAGTACTCAACAACTCGAGGCCCTTAAAAGCAGAAGTCCCCATAATCCTTTAGTACAGTTAATCTCACTTATTGATGAGAATTTAAATAATTCTATAATTCAAGAGAGCAATCTTATTAGCTTGATGAACAGATGAGGTATGGCATTTATCAATTAGCATTTATCACGATTAGCACTGAGGTCTATTGTTGGGTATCCCCTCAAAATTTTATGCTCTATCATAATTCTATGCTCTTATATCATGCACAAGGTATCTTTAGTATTCCCCACGCAGGTGGGGACCATCCAAATATTTAGCAAAATGCCACTTTATTGGATAGGTCCCCACCTGCGTGGGGAAGACAACTTATTAATTTACAGCATTATTATGCATTAAAAATTATGAGGGGATCACTCAGTGCGCTAGGTCAAATTTCGGCTAGCTCTTGTTTCAAACAAAACAACTTGTTCACCAAAGATATCATCAATAAATAATGAGTTTTGGATTCTTTAACTATATATTTCAATAAAAGCAATTACTCATTCATTCCATTCGCGGATCTTTCAAAAAGGGACGTAAAATACAGTAGGTTTTAGCACCCATTTTGTCGCTCAATCCCTTTGCCATCCCTGGTGTCATTAGCTGCGATACAGCATACTTACAATTTAAAGCCATTGCTTCCTTTATTGCGTGATGAGCAAGAGCGGAACATATTCCATTTTTTTGGAAGTCAGCAAGAGTAGCGCCATTATATAAACCAACTATCTGTCCATCCATATAAGTTGTTAAAGTGGATACAGGTTCACCCAAATAATAACCTATGTAATGCTTGAATTTTCCTTGGGGGCCATAGGATTGATACATTTCTTTTAAATCATTTTTTATAAATTCTGACATCTGAAAAACATGACACATTATATTTAAAAAAAGCTCATATTCTTTATGGGTACTGACAATGCCAATTTCAATTTTGTTATTAGTCGAACTAAATTCCATCTCATCCAATTTTGCAGCTATGCCTAAAAAATCACCCAGAAATTGAAATCCGTTTTCATCTAAATTTAATTTAATTTCTTCGGGAATTTCTGATTGTTGAGTCCACCACCAAATAAAAGGTAGCTTTTTATCCGTGAAAAAATCAATAATAGGCTCTAATTCATCCTTTATCACTAATTTACTGTTTCTATGATTATTAAAAACTCCATTAAAAAACGGAAACTCACAGCCACTGCAATAGCGCAGAGAACCATCAAGATCTTCGACTCCAGAATGGTTATTAGATGAATACTGTGCTGCGATAGTCATTACTTGAATTAAATTATCTATAATATCTGTGGTATTAAATTCATTCATAGCTGTTCCCCCCTAATAATCTTAAAATTAATAATTATCGTGATTTAAAATTGTAAATAGAGTTCTTTCTCTTAGAGACACCTCGAAATTAAGATATTTGCATCATATTGGTTTGAGGATTACTTGAAGAATGAGTTGTATTTTTATTATTTTTGATTTGGAAAAACCCAACATCATTTGGCAATGAGCTCAATCCCATATCAGCTTTGTTTAAGGGTGTTTCACTATTTTTTGAATTGCTGATCTCCTTATCATCTTCCATAGCACCATTATCTTTTACATCATTTATTAACATCCCATCATTTGGAGTTGCTCCTAAATACGAATAATAGTATGCCAGTGCTTTATCATAACACCCCGAAACGTAGTTAAATTCCGCTTTTTTTAGCAATAATTGAGTGTTATCAGGACTCAATTTTAAGCCTGCATCCAAATCCGCAATAGCTTTATCGTAAGATTTAAATAAGCCATACCACTCTGCTCTTTTCAAATATGCCTGGACATTATCAGGGTTTATCCTGATTGCCGCATTGTAATCATTGATTGCTTTTTCATAGTCTTTGCACGAAAAATAAGCGTCTCCTCTTTGTAATAATAAAGCATCATTTTGAGGTTGAACGGCTAAGATGACATCAAAATCCAATATTGCCAGTTGTGTTTTATTTAGCAAACAAAAAAGTTCTCCTCTTTTGAGCCGGCAATAAATATTCTGAGGCTGAAGTATTAAAACATCCGTAAACTCTTTAAGTGCGTGATCATATAATCCAAAACTCAGATATATTTCTCCTCGAGACACCCTGGAAAATATATGATCCGGTTCACATGCTAAAATTGTGTTAAAGTCATTTAAAGCCTCATCACGATTGTTCCCGGAAGAATGAAGTATGGCTGCTCTTCCTGATAATGCCACTACATTTTTCGGTTGCAAGATCAGTGATTTGTTAAAATCTGCCAATGCTTGCTCGGGGGCTTTATGACGAAATAGCTCACCTCTACCCGTTAATGCCTCAGGATTATCATTCGCGGCATGTAGGGCTTGTAAATAATAGTTTAAAGCCCTTTCATTCTGACCTTGCTGACGATAATAATCACCCAATCCTACTAATAAAAAAGGATGACCACTTTGGATCTTTTCAGCTTCTTGTAATTGCTCAAGCGCCAAGTCAAAAAAGCCCCTTTTCAAATATATTTTTGCGCATCCAATCCTTGCATTCACATCATTAGGGGCAGCAGATAAAATTTGTTTCAAACGATTCAATTCAATACCTTGAAGAGAGTAAAACTCCCCACATTTAGCCAATACTGAATCAGGATTGATTGTAAGCGCGCGACTATAATAAACCAGGGCTTCTTCATATTGCTCTTGAGCCTGGTGTAACTCAGCTGCTTGAATTAATAGACCAACATTTAGGGGATTATATGTTAATGCCTGAATAAACATCGTCAACGAAAAATCATAGTTCTCTTCAGCGCGGCCAATCGTCCCTAGTTTTTGATAAGCTACCCAATTTTGTGGATCTACCTTAATTACTGCAAAAAAATCAGTGGATGCCAAACTTGATTTTTTTTGCCATGTATAAATTTCACCCCGATTTAAGCGTGCTACGATATTATCCGGTTCAGATTCAATTATCTTATGAAGATCATTTAATGCCAGCTCGGTATATTCAAATTGACTTTTACTGTACTCACAATAAATCTCGCATCGACCTTTTAATGCCATTAAATTTTCTGGTTGTCTTTGTAATATGTTATTGTAATCGATTAAAGCCAATTTTTTTTGGCCTAAATTTCTATAAGCTTCGCCGCGATAAAGTACGGCTTCAACATTGTGACTATCTATGCCTAAAGCAGTAGAAAAATCATTAATGCTCGCATCAAATATTCCTTTTGCTAAATGAGCTCGCCCTCTTCCAATCAATGCAATAGAATTTTTTGGCTCCAGAAGGAGTATCGCGTTACAGGTTGCGATCACGATATCATAATAACCTAACTCGATACTTGCTTTAGCGCAACCTGTTAATGCGATAACGTTAGAGGGCTCCTTTTCCAATACTTTACTAAAATCGATAAATGAATGTTTAGTATTGCCCAGAGATAACCAAACCCAGCCCCGAGACAATCGAGCATCAATATGGTTAGGTGCAATGTCCAGAAGTGCTGAAAAATCTTTAATTGCAGAATCCTTATCTCCAAATGTAAAAGAAGTTTGAGCGCGATTATATAAAGCGTCCAGATTATCTGGTTCAAACCCTAGAATCGTGGAAAAATCCTTATAGGCATCAATAAAGTTCCCCAAAATCAAATTCGCTCTGGCTCTACCACACAATACCCCTATATTATCTTCGTTAATTCTAAGAATTGTTGAGTAATCTTCTATCACCTGGGGGTAACGTCGCAAAAAAAAACTGACCTTTGCTCGTTCAAATAATGCATCAATATGGTTCTCATCGATACTTAGGATTGTTGAGTAATCTTTATGAGCCATCAAATAATTTTCAAGTTTCAAACTTGCTTTAGCGCGTCCTGATAATGCCTCCAAATGCTTTGGGTCCTGGGTAATTATTGTCGAATAATCGTTATACGCTGCCTGATTTTCTCCTGAGTTCAGATTAAGGTGGGCTCGATACAATAAAAAACGCACATTATATGGATCCTGTGTCAAAGCTTTATTGAAATAATATAAGGCCTTAAAAGGTTGCTCTAATATATAACTCATTTCACCACAAAAAATTGCATAATTTATGTTATCAAGATCAATTTTAAAAGCATTTTCAAAGTCCGTTAGTGCTTCCCGGAATTTACCCTTTGCGCGAAACACCTCTCCTCTTAAAGCAAGAGCTGAGTGGTTATTTGTATGCGGTTCTATAGATTGGTTTATATATTTTAATGCATTATCAAGACAAAGATTGGTGTTAGGAACTTTATCACTAATAGACAGTAAGCGCTTACCGATGGATTGTAAAATCGCCCTATTTGTTGCATTGAGCTTAGCGGTTCTGATGAGAAGTTGGTTAAGTGAATCCATCTCATTCAAACACTCTAAAGCGTCTGCACAACCAAATAATGCAATAAGATTATCTGGGTGATCTGCTAATACTTTATTAAAAAGTTCAAGTGCACTAGAGAAGGATCCATTTTTAAATTGAACCGTCCCTTCGTTTAAAAGCGTCATTATTAAATCTGTTTTTTCTTGCATAAATATAACATCCGTGATTCGTTCAGTCTGAGTGAATAAATATCAGTTTACAACAACATAATTGCAGTCCACATAAGTGCACCATAATAAGAACTTATCAAAAAGGATTTAAAACAATTATCTGAATTTCGGGTGGATATTAATTTTACTTGATAAATTAATATCCACCCTGCGAGGAACCAAATAAAATAAAAGCCAGCATGACCTCCTTCTGATACACCAAATAATAGCCAAAGTGCATGTAGCATTATTAAAAGAGCGCTAATGACTGCAAAATCAGCACTGCCAAACCATATTGCTGTAGATTGAACTCCAATTTTAAGGTCGTCTTCTTTATCTACCATGGCATACATTGTATCGTAGGCAATTATCCACATAAAATTAATTAAAAATATTAATGACATAGAAGTATTAAATGAAACACCTGAGGCAACAAAAGCCATGGGTATCCCCATTGAGAACGCTAATCCCAGAACAAGCTGTGGTGCATTAATAAAGCGCTTACAAAAGGGATAGAGAAAAGTAATAAGTACCGATATCATCCCCCAATAAAAACATTGAAAAGGCAGATTAATTAGAATTATTAATGCGCAAACCAATAAACCGAGAAGCAGCGCAAAAGCTTCAAACAGACTGATTTCATTCGCGGCTAATGGGCGTAATTTTGTTCGCCCGACATACTTGTCTATGTTTCTGTCAGCAATATCATTTATAACACATCCCGCGGAACGCATAAAAACAGTTCCTAGAAAAAATAAGCTGATAAGCCCCACGGAAGGATGGCCTGAATTGGCTATCCATAAAGCCCAGGCTGTAGGGTACCACAGTAACAGGATACCTACCGGTTTATCCAGACGGAGTAAACGCATGTAAGCCTGCCATTTAATCATTTAATCCTCTCTAATTCAGGAAAAAGTAGTTCCACTAAATAAAAAAACCCGGTTTTATGAAAAGAGAACTTTGCTAATCGAGCCCAAATGATATCGTTCTCCGAAGATATAAAGGGTTTAATCCAGCCAAATTCAATACATTTTTTATCTACAGGATATACTGATCTTTCGACGCGACACACTCTTGATTCATTAAAAATCAGATTTCGGACTGATTCCTTCTCCAGGCGTTTAAAAAAAAAGGGATCTAAATTAAAACAGGTCTCAGGGATAATCGTTCTTGCAAACCAGCACGCTTTACCTTGGGCTCGCATAATTATATTTCGTTCAAAAACTAATTCATCTATCTTCAGACAATGTCGGTTCCACCAACTAGGTGCATTCCATTGTTGCGATAATACCTCTAAGACACTATTTCCCGCGCAAGCGTTTAATTTATCTGTTAAGGAAAATTCATAATCTCTCCATTCCTGCAAATAATTCTTATTTGGAGTTTCGATAGGTATTAAAGGATAGTCACTAATCAACATAAACATCTTAAGATACTTTTTTGCAAGGATATTACAAAAACCCTGTTTTATGAATAATAATTTAATAATTGCCCAAAAATTCCATTATTTACGAATTTTTAAGGCTTAACCTTAATTCTGCCAAGACGATTTAAAACAATCTGTGTTTGTTTTTTTGTTTGTATGTTTATTATGCGAAAAGTTCCGTTACTTATTCCATCTAAAGGATTATTGGAAAAGATAATTGTTTTGTCCTGATTCACACCAGACCAGTCAACTCTTAAGGATGGATGATCCCACTCCCAATGGTAAATTAACACGCGTTTTGGTATGTTTATATCATATAAATTCATCCCTGCTGACCAGTTATTATTAATAGGAGACAGAATCACCTTATGCCCCAATACAACCGACTGTAATTTCGCATAGTTAACGGCCTGAGAAATTTCATCAATCAGGATTTGTTGCTCGTTTCTGACCAAAAGACCAGAAAGAGAATTTGTGGTCGATAAAATCAAAAAAATTGCTATAGTTAAACTCAATAAGAGCTCAATTAATGTAAATCCTTTATTCACCAGTGGCACTCTGAATTAAATTTTTAATCAGATGCAACTCTTTAAGAATATTCTTTTTGGCCAGCGGATTTTTTAACAGATAATCAGGTGAAAAACTAAAAATCACCGGACAGTTAAATTTTAAAAATAAGGGATGATTATCCAGGCCTAATGCTAAAATAGCTAAGGGGTTTTGTTGCAATAACTGAATAAACACTTCTGATTTTTCAAGATTCGCGTCTACCGCATTAAGGTTTAACTCACTGTCTGCTACATTAAGATACCTGACGATTCTATTTAACAGAGAGCGCTCTTTGTCTAAAAGAGGGGAAGCAATAAAGACAGCCACTTTAACCGGAGTTTTCACTATTGATGAGTGTTGAGCAGGCGGTCCTGCCTGTGTCTCTTTAGTTACCCAAGGCGTAATTCCCATTTGATTTAAATAATAGAGGGTTAAATTACTGTACATATTGGATGCCTGAATAAAAAAACAGTATAACCTGAATTCCTTATTCAATCCAAATTAACTAGGAAAGTGTATTGGCACCAACAGAGTAATCGAAACTATGATTCAGGCTCTCCTCGCTGAATTGCCCCTCCATCAAGATCTGCAGGGGTTCAGAATGTCTTTTAAGACACTTTAATAACTGTAGTGCCTCGTCGTATTTTTGATTGTTTAATAACTTCCACACCCGATGACTTTGATTTACAGTTAAATCCCACTTTCCAAAATACCCGTTACAGTCTCCTTTGAAGACAGGGCTATCGCTATATAACATATTTTTTACTTCAAGCAATGTTTCATAAATAGTCTCATTTTCGCCCTCTTTTAATTCTTTTATCAGGTTAATTATGATGCTAAGAATTACATGATGCTCTCCGGTGATTTTTGCAAAGTGTTCAAGACAGGCAAAAGGGTTATAAATATTTAGAGAATGGTGAGCAGACTCCAGAATTTTGTAATCTGCTTTGGAACGAAATAAATCAATGGTTAATTTTAGAAAAATGGGATATAAGGCCAATAACTCAATACTTCTGTTTTTATCAATAGAGGGAATATTTATTATATCATTACCAAAGAATGTTAAAGGGTTCGCAGAAGTTTCAGAATAATTACCGGTTAAATCCTGATTAAAATATATACTCTTTAATTCGTAAGATTGTTTAATCAATGTCGCCTTATGGGGAATATTTGAATGTAAAATAAGTTTAAAAACCAGGTCAAACCAATGCTTGTTATCACGATAACAACAATAAGCCAGTAAATCTGCCAATGAATTAAATGATGAATACATCAGCTCTTTGTTCGTATATTTATTCGAACAGGTTGAATAGCGCAAGTCAAGGTATTCTTTGGTTGCATCATAACCACATTGAATAAGCTGTTGTTGCTTTGTTTCTTCGATACTAAACCCCATTGTGGAAGCATCACCGACATCTATAACGATGGATTGAGAGGCATATTTTCGTAATTTCATTCGGTCCTGTTCCCAGGCACTTGCGGGATCCTTAACGCCCGTTAAGAGACTGTAAAACCAGTTTAAGGCAAAATTTTCCCGGTATACTTTTTCCATTACCCTGTCTATGGTGTTTCGTTCGGTACCATTATCAAATTGTACCGCCAGCAGCTGTAAATTATTCCCATACTCTGATTCAAGAAGAGTGCTGTGGTCATCTGAAAAAGCATCTGTAGGGAAATTATTTAATACACCGCCATCTGTATGCCCTTCGCCTTCTACAACTGTATTTCGGTAAAGCACGGGAAAGCTTGCGGAAATTTTTACAGCCTCACTCACTTCCATGTTTGGTGATTTTTCAAGAGAAAAATAAATAGTTTTTCTTGAGTTTTTATTAGTAGCAGTAACAATTAACTGTTGTCCTAAACCACAATCAGGACACTCTTTTCTTAATGCTTCTAGTGATGCAAATGTTATTTTTCCAAGAGGATATGCCACTTTGTATTGCGAGACTATTTCTTTTATTTTATAAGCAATAGCATAATCGAGGGCAGTTTTCAGAGCATGTGTGTCTGACAGCCCATTCCGGTCAATATTAAATAGAACTAAATGCTCCTGTTTGAAATGTTTAAAAAAATCAATAATTTCGGTTGAGGTATAACCTAAGTAACACAACAAAGCCATTATTGCCCCAGCAGAACTTCCTGCAAATTTTTCAGGTTTGATGTTTGCCTCATTTAATGCACGCCATACACCTACATGCGCAAAAATTTTTGCACCACCACCACATAGAACAAAATTTTTAATATCAGGTCTCGTTTCCTGAACTAAAATTTCCTCAGTTCCAGAACGACGGTAAATCTTAATATCCTTCTCTTGGTGAATTAACGATAAATTATTGTCCAGTTTAGCCAAAGTGCCCGGGGTATTTTTGTGGGAAGTAAACCAGGACTTAATCCATTGCCACAATTTAAGATACCATGAATCAATGTTGATAAATTTTTGCATTTGCCGGTAATCATTCATGTCTTTAAAACGTGCTCTTATATCAGTAATATGGGTTGAGAGAGGATGATGGCTTTTACAGATGTCTTCAAAATTTAAATTTTTTATTTTTCGGGTTAACAGAGTATCAACCATTTTATTCGTTATAAAAACCCTTTTGGTATTGCCAAGAGGCTCACTTTGAGCATCATTCGGATCTTTATATTTAGAACCGGTGTCGGGGACTAAATATTGATTAAAGCCTATTAAAACGCCTTGTTGGCCATGACATAGTTCAATGCCGGTTAATTGGTAGTGAACCGATAAACCAAGATCTGAAATTTTCCACTGATCAGAGGATCTTCCTAAAATTCTATTTTGGATTCGGCCCCAAAAACTCAATCCGACTTCAGCGGTAAATCCACGGTATTCATTGATATAAGCGCTACTAAAATAAGTTTTTTTCTTTTCATTTTCATGAGGCTGTAATAACCATTCCAGATATAAATTCTTTTTAACATCGCTTAATCGTGTAAAATCAAAAATAATACGTTCATCATCAAACAGATAATTACCCAAAGGAACATTAATATCTGGAGATGTACCATTTATTTGTAGACGACCCAAGTACACCGTAAAGATTATTTTTTTTAATAAATTTAGATTTCCGGAGTATTTGGTATCTGATTTTAACAATTGACTTATCACGTGCGTAGGGGTCATTCCTTATCCTTAAGTATGAAGTCCATAAAACAAGTAACTATTAATTCAGATTTAGGGTGTTAAAAGTTAATTGAATCAATTGACTAATAATTACATCCTGCCATGACAAAATTTACCCTAATTGGTTCAGCTTAAATATTTAATTCCCTGCTAATACAATTAACACAGATTTTTAAGGAATTAAATAAGAAATTGAAAGAGGAACACAGCCTCTCAGGATTTATTTAAGAATTTGGCAGTCGCTTAAAATATTAAGGATTGTTTCAGAAGGATTGGAGGAGCGAGTGATCGATCGGCCTATAACCAAATAATCAGTACCCTCACTTAGTGCCAATTGAGGCGTCATGATTCGGTATTGATCATCATTACAATCATGAGCCAATCTAATCCCTGGCGTCACTGTTATAAAATCCGAACCGCACTGCTCCTTAATTTTTTTGACTTCATGGGCAGAACTTACAACGCCATCCAGACCAGAGTTTTTGGCAAGCAGTGCCAACTGTGATACGTGTGTGAGTGAGGAATAGTTNNGATTAATAAAGGGCGATCAGAACCAAAGCCTTGAATCGCATGATAAGCTGCTTCCATCATCTGCATCCCACCTGATGCATGAACATTCATCATCCATACACCCAAATCTGCAGCAGCCTTACACGCATTAGCTACAGTATTAGGAATATCATGAAATTTTAAATCAAGAAAAACCTTGAAGTTTTGCTTGATTAGCTGCTTAACAAAGGACGGGCCATAAAGCGTGAACATCTCACTCCCTATTTTTAGAGAGCAAGTTGCCGGATTCAGTTTCTCGACAAGTTCTAACGCTTTATATTGATTATCAAAATCAAGAGCGATAATTAACGGAGAAACCATTACATTGCAACCGCACTATATTCCATAGCCAACGCTTTTTGTACCGCTGCAACCACTTGCAATTGATCATGTTCCGATAAATAAGGATGCATCGGTAAACTGATTACATGATGGCTTGCTTTTTCAGAATGAGGAAAATCTCCGGTTTTATAATTTAAATAACTTAATGCTTTTTGTTGATGCATGGCTACAGGATAGTGAACTGCTGTAGGGATGCCGCATTCTTGCATGGTTTTAACAAATGCATCACGATTTGAAACCTCAATGGTGTACTGAGCATATACACTGGTATTAAAGTCTGGAACAAATGGTGTTTTAGTGATTGATGAAAGTAGCTCATCGTATCTTTTAGCAACATTCTGGCGTAAGCTGATTTCATTTGGAAACAGTTTTAATTTTTCCAGAAGAATTGCAGCCTGAATAGTATCCATTCGTCCGTTAATTCCTATTCTACTATGACAATAACGAGCGTTTTGACCATGAATTCTTATTTCAATTAATTTTTGAGCAATAATATCATCATTGGTAAAGCATGCTCCGGAATCGCCATATCCTCCTAAAGGTTTAGAAGGAAAAAAACTGGTGCAGCCAATTGTGGATAACGAACACGAATACTTACCTTTATACGTTGCCCCAAAGCTCTGAGCCGCATCTTCAATTACCGGAATATTATACTGATTTGCAATCGCATTGATGGCATCATAGTCTGCACATTGACCATATAGGCCTACAGGCATAATCGCTTTCGTTTTTTTAGTAATGGCTGATTCGAGTTTTTCAGCATCAAGATTATAGGTTACAGGATCGATATCTACGAAGACTGGAGTTGCATGGCATAGACTAATTACTTCTGCGGTAGCAAAGAAGCTAAAAGGAGTGGTTATTATTTCATCACCGGGCTTTATGTCTAAAGCCATTAAAGCCATTAACAAAGCATCTGTCCCGCTCGAATTGACTATTGCATGCTTAACACCAACAAAATCAGCCAATTTCTTTTCCAACTCAGTAATCTCAGGACCCATTATATATTGGCCGTGATTTAATACTTTTTTTATGCCTTCAAGTATATTGTTTTCGATTAAAGAATATTGTGTTTTTAAATCAATAAATTGCATTATAATCTCATAAAAATAGGTTATACATGTGTAGGGATTGGGTATTAACAATAAAAATAGTTCAACCGCTATACCCTAATCACCTTCCAAGCCATGAATAGGCTTCATTCTACCCCACTGCTTACAGCTGGGACAATGCCAATGCAAATGTTTACCACCAAAACCGCAATGTCCACATCGATATACCGGCTTATTATCCAGGAATTTACTGGTAATGGCATAAAGCATCTGCAACTTGTCACGTACCTTTCCATGGGCCGATTCCAGGTGCCAATAAATTAAGCGATTCAATCCTCTGATCGAGGGATGTTTGCTTAAATTATCTGCAACGAAATCTATAGCTGCATCCATATTTTTACTCTGTCGTAAATATTCAGCTATGACGAAAATAACCGAAGCCCTAGGATGCTCGGCTAAAGTTTTCTCGAGATAATCAATGCATTCGGGCATCAAATCCAGTTCTTTGTGACAAAATACCAGAGGCTCAATTATTTCGGTTAAAAATTCTGCATCCTGCTGTGGCACTCGTTTTAATGAGCGAATTGCCTGCTTGTACTTCCCTTCTTTCATCTCAATATTTGCATTCATCAGACTGGCTCGAACGGATTCTGAATCCACACTCATAGCCTGTTTTATACAATAAACTGCCCTGTCCATGGCATTATCTTTAAGTGCCTGATTCGCCATTTCGCAATAGTAATGAGCAGCTTGATTATGAAAGCTGGTTCCAGTAGAAATTTCCAGTTTTTTAATTATTTCCAGAGCCTTTTCCCACGCTTTTTCTTGCTGATAAATAGCTAGAAGCCCATGTAAACTGCTTGTTTCTTTACTGCCACCCAACTCAACAACTTCAAGAAAAATGCGCTCAGCACGATCGAATACACCAGCACTCATATAATCTTGACCCAAAGCCATTAAGGCTTCTTTTCTTTGTAAAATGCTTAACTGAGGTCGGGCAATCAAATTTTGATGAATACGAATGGCCCTATCAACCTCCCCTCGCCTTCTGAATAAACTACCCAAGGCAAGATGTGTCTCAACCGTATCACTGTCTACTTCCAATAATTTTATAAATATATCAACAGCTTTATCTGACTGTTCATTTAATAAATAATTAAGACCAACAACATATTCCCGAGATAAGCGGTTATAAACATTTGGATCTTTATCCGAGTTGTTGCGATTCGCCACCCACCATCCCGACCATGCAGCGGCAGGTAACAACAGGGGCCATAAATTAATCATTTATTAAAATTCCTCTCACATTGATTTTTCTATTGCTAATGTTGGTCTTGTAATGGTATTGAGCGTAAATTTTTGATTTCTTTTTCCGTTAATTTTAATTGGCCCTTCATTTTACGACATTCACTTTTTAAACGCCAATATCGACTAAAGAACAGAACAAACCCAATTAAAATACCAAAACCTAACATTATGGTCATCAGAACAGAGATAGGCATGGTAACCGTCTTGAAATAAAGATTAACTGGTACTGATGTTGCGTTTAAAGCTGCAAAACTAACGCCAATAATAATAAGTACTATGTAAAAAACCAGCATCAATATGCGCATTGAGTATTCCTTTTACATGATCTTAAAACTCGGTAATCATCATAACACGATAATTCTGATTAAGTCAGTTAATTGGACGCTAAAAATTATCCTATTATTAAAATATCATCATTCCCTAAGTTAACTGTTTAAGGAAAATCTGGATTCAACAAGTTAAAATCTAAACTCCAACCCGGAGTTCTGTTTAGAATTAGATTGAGAATTATATTCAAAGTTGCGATAAGTCAAGGGGGGTGGATTGTTCGAGCAGGCTAACTTCAATTGCTTATTCTATACCTTGATGCCTTACTCTCTGGCTGTCAATTCATATTTGTTAAATAAAAAAAAGCGTAGAAATCTACGCTTTTTTATTAGGCTACATTCATTACCTTTACTGAAGCAGATAATGAATGTTTATAAAGATATCGTAAAACTATTCGCCTTCTTTACTTGCCATTTTTTCTTTCAAGAGATCACCCAAAGTGGTTGATGTACCTTCTGCTCGGGAATATTTCTTGATTGCATCAGCTTCTTCCTGAGCATCTTTAGCTTTCACAGAAAGAGTGATAGAACGATTTTTTCTGTCAACGTTCATGATCTTGGCTTCAATCTCATCGCCTTCTTTAACAAGAGTCGTTGCATCATCAATTCGCTCATCTGATAATTCATTAACACGTATTGTGCCAGTAATATCATCAGCTAATGCTACAGTAACAGTTTTTGCATCTACAGCAGTTACTTTTCCTTTAACAATTGCGCCTTTAGTATACTCATCAACAAAACTGGTAAAGTTATCACCCTCAAGTTGCTTGATACCTAAAGAAATACGTTCACGCTCAGGATCAATTGCCAGAATTACAGCTTCTAACTCTTGACCTTTCTTGAATTGTTTAACGGCTTCTTCGCCAGCTACAGTCCAGGAAATATCAGACAAGTGAACCAGACCATCAATCTCGCCATCTAAGCCGATAAAGATTCCAAAGTCAGTTATAGAACGAATCTTACCGCTAACTTTTTGACCTTTACTGTGAACAGAAGCAAATTGTTGCCAGGGATTGCCAACACATTGTTTCATACCTAAGGAGATACGACGTCTGTCTTCATCAATTTCAAGAACCATTACATCAACAACATCGCCCATAGAAACTACTTTACTTGGGTGAACGTTTTTATTGGTCCAATCCATTTCGGACATGTGTACCAGACCTTCAACACCTTCTTCAATTTCTACAAAGCAACCATAATCAGTAATGTTGGTTACTTTACCTTGCAATCTCTTGGTTAAAGGATAACGTTCAACCAAATCAACCCAAGGATCATTTCCTAATTGTTTCATACCTAGAGAAACACGATTTCTCTCGCTATCGAAACTTAATACTTTTACTTTTACATCTTGGCCAACTGATAATAACTCACTTGGATGTTTCACACGTTTCCAGGAAATATCAGTGATATGCAACAGGCCGTCAATGCCACCCAGGTCGATAAATGCACCGTAATCGGTAAGGTTTTTAACAATACCATGAAGCTCTTGGCCATCATGCAATGATTCAAGTAATGCCTGTCTGTCAGCACTGCTTTCTTCTTCAACAACTGCACGACGAGACACAACGATGTTGTTGCGCTTCAGATCCATCTTGATTACTTTAAACTCAAGCTCTTTACCTTCAAGGTAAGAAGGATCTCTTACAGGTCTTACATCTACTAACGAACCAGGCAAGAATGCGCGAATGGTGCCGATTTCTACTGTGAAGCCACCTTTGACTTTACCAGAAATAAGACCAGTAACTGTTTCATTATTTTCGTGTGATTTAGATAATTTACGCCAGGCTTCCTGACGTTTGGCTTTTTCTCTTGAAAGCAGCGTTTCGCCGTGGCCGTCTTCTACAGAATCTAACGCCACTTCGACAGTATCACCTAGGCTAATTTCCAGTGCGCCATCTTTATCATAAAATTCTTCTACGGCTACAATACCTTCTGATTTTAAACCAGCATTTAATGTAACGTAGTCATCATCGATACCGATAACTTTAGCGGTAATAATGGCACCAGGATAAAATTGAGCGCCGATAATACTTTGCTCAAATAATTCTTTGAAACTTTCAGTCATGTTAATAAACTCTATTAGTAAGTTAATGAAAGAATGAGATCCGCCCCACCTTTCCCCCAACAAACCATCAATTTTTCAGATGTTCATCAACTAAGTTTAATATAGTGTGAAACACTTGTACAATTGATAGTCCGGTTGTATCAATATTTATTGCATCTTCTGCTGGCTTAAGTGGTGAATGTGTACGCGCACTGTCCCTTGCATCACGATTAGCCAGATCTTCAACAACCTGGGCGAGGCTAACATTAATTTGCCTTTGTTTCAACTGTAAATAGCGCCTATTAGCTCTTTCCTCTTCACTGGCGTATAAAAATATCTTCAAAACAGCGTTTGGAAAGACTATTGTGCCCATATCGCGTCCATCCGTTACGAGGCCGGGAAGTTCTGCGAAATTCCGCTGACGTTCAAGAAGGGCTAATCGAACCTCAGAAATTGCTGCTATTTTTGAAGCATCCTGACCACATTGTTCGCTCCGAATTACTTCTGAAATATTTTCATTATCTAAAAGAACTATGAGTTCATTATCATTAGATGATTCGAACTGAAGATTCAAACCCAATGCCAATTCTACTAATTTCTGATGTTCCTCTACATTAACCTGATTTTTTTGAGCGGCATAAGCCAAAACTCTATAAATAGCACCGCTATCTAATATATTCCAGTTCAGATGCCTTGCTAGTAAATGACAAATAGTACCTTTACCAGTGCCGCTTGGACCGTCTATAGTGATGACTGGTACATTATTATTCATTTTTTCTTTCCTCTATTCGAAAATGAAGGGTATTTGCTGCATTTAGAAAAGTGGGAAAGGAAGTGGCTACATTGGCACAATTCACAATAGTTATCGCTTCTTTGGCAATTGCCCCTGCGATAGAAAAGGCCATTGCAATTCGATGATCCCCTCTACTATTAACCACCCCTCCATTCATTGTTCCACCCTGAATTAAAAGCCCATCATCATAGGCGTGAGCCTCAATACCTAACTGTGTTAATCCATCAACCATTGCTCCAATTCTATCGCTTTCTTTATGGCGCAATTCTTTGGCTCCCGTTAACAAGGTTTGTCCTTTGGCACACGCCGCAGCAATAAAAATAATCGGAAACTCATCAATGGCTAAAGGAACCATGGTTTCTGGGATTTTAATACCCGATAACGGTGAATAGGTCACTCTTATATCGGCAACTGGCTCCTCGCCTTTCTGTCGTTGATTTAACAGCTCAATATTAGCACCCATTTTTTTCAGAATATGAATGACACCTGTGCGAGTTGGATTAAATCCTACGTTTTTAATTAATATATCTGAACCAGGTATAATAGAGGCCGCGACAATGAAAAACGCCGCCGATGAAATATCTCCGGGGATGGTGACATGTGTTCCGATGCATTCACCTTCCCCCGCTATTTCAATTGAGCTATTAAAACAATGCACTGGATAAGAAAAAATCTTGAGCATGCACTCCGTATGATCACGACTCACACCGGTTTCAGTAATGCGGGTTTTTCCTTTAGCATATAGCCCTGCTAAAAGAATACACGACTTAACCTGTGCACTCGCTTCGGGCATGAGGTAATTGATAGCAGATAATTGCTGCCCTCCTTTAATTGTAATGGGTGGTTTACCTTCGCAGGTTGCTATATTGGCACCCATTTGAGTTAAGGGGTTGCTAATACGAAGCATAGGCCTTTGTAAAAGGCTTTCATCCCCAGTTAGCTCAGAATCAAAAGCTTGCGCGGCTAACAATCCGGCCAGTAGACGTATGCTTGTCCCTGAATTACCACAATCAATAACATGCTGAGGTTTTTTTAAACCATATTTTCCTACACCATGAATAACGACATGATGTCCTGTCGGCCCATCAATTCGCACACCCATGGCTTTAAATGCTTTTAGAGTAGCAAGACAGTCTTCCCCATCCAAAAAACCGTCAATGGTAGTAGTGCCCGTAGCTATCGCTCCAAATATTATGGAGCGGTGCGATATGGATTTATCACCAGGAACGGTTATCTCACCATATATTCTGTTAACTGGGTGGCTTATAAAATTTAAAGATGTCAAAGAGGATTATCCTGTGCAAACAGTTTCATAAAATCAATAAGAGCATTCACTCCTGCCATGGGCATCGCATTATAAATACTGGCACGTAAACCTCCCACCATACGATGTCCCTTTAAAGCAGAAAGACCTTTTTCCTCTGCGGATTGAAGAAATTTACTTTCTAATTTAGGTTCTTTTAATGCAAAACAGATGTTCATTATTGAACGAGCCTCTTTCTGCACACTGGTCGTATAAAATTCTGTAGAATCAAGATAATTGTATAGTTTTTCAGCTTTTAAACAATTTTGTTTATACAATGACTCAACACCACCCTGCTCTTTTATCCAATCGAACATTTTAGCAGCAATATAACAGTTAAATACGGGGGGGGTTGCATATAAGGAATTATGTTCAGTCTGAATTTTATAGTTAAGCATAGTCGGCACCATAGGATCAGGAAGTATGTTAATAAGATCCTCTCTGATGATGACTATGGTCAAACCGGCATTGGCGATATTTTTCTGTGCCCCAGCAAAAATCAATCCAAATTGCTTTATATCAAATGGTTCACTGAGCAGGCAAGATGTCATATCCGCTATTAGAGGAATACCATTCGATTCTGGTACGTAAGGAAAACGTACTCCATTTACAGTCTCATTAGGGGTGTAATAAAGATAGGACGTCTTTTCTTTTAATTTCCATGAATTCTGAGTAGGGATTGACTTATATCCTGATTTTTCTTCATCAGATGCTGCATAAGCATGCTTTAATAGTTGCGCCTCTTCCAGAGCCATTTGTGACCAAATTCCAGTGACCAAATAAGCTGCCTGTTCTTTAGCCCGCAGCAAATTCATAGGAATCATTGCAAACTGTGTGCGTGCCGCGCCACCAAGAAATAATACCTTATAATTTTTTGGAATTTCTAAAAGATTCCTTAAGGATTGCTCCGCCTTCTCCAGAAGATTGCTAAATTCGTTGGTTCTATGCCCAATCTCCAGCACTGACATTCCCAGGTTGTTCCACTCAAGCAATTCTTCCTGGGCACTCTTGAGAATAGCCTCGGGAAGCATTGCAGGACCAGCTCCAAAATTATATATCCTTGTCATCACTATCGTCCTTAATGTCTAATGTATCCTCTGAATTATCATCCGTAATTTCATTATTATTTTCTAAAAATTCATCAGTCTCTTCGGAGTCATCACCTAGATCTTCGATTTTTTGCATACCGACTACAAGTTCTCCAGAACTCACATTGATGAGACGTACCCCCTGAGTGTTTCTACCTATAATAGACAATTCATTCACCCGGAACCGTACTAAAGTTCCTTTATCAGTAATTAACATGGCTTCATCTGAATCAGTTACCTGCAGGGAGCGGACTACTTTTCCATTTCGTTCGGTAACCTGAATGGAAATAACACCCTGACCTCCTCGACCTGAAACACGATACTCATCAATCTCTGTACGTTTACCGTATCCATTTTCGGTAGCCGTGAGAATCGTACCATTAGGATGAACAACAACCAGAGACATTACAGCCTGGTCTTTATCAATTCGAATACCACGAACACCACGCGCAGTTCTTCCCATAGGTCGAACTTTGGATTCATCAAAGCGAATCACTTTACCTGCGTCGGTAAACAGCATGATATCTCGTGTACCATCGGTAATATCCACACCTACCAAACTGTCGTCTTCATCAAGATCAACAGCAATTATCCCGTTAGATCGTGGTCTGCTAAAGGCACTTAAAGGAACTTTTTTAACAGTTCCTTTTTTAGTAGCCATAAATATAAAATAACCTTCCGTATACTCACGAACTGGTAACATAGCATTAATTTCTTCACCCTCAGCTAAAGGAAGAATATTAATAATGGGTCTTCCTCGAGAAATACGACTTGCCAAAGGAAGTTGATATGCTTTTAACCAATATAATTTACCATGATTAGAGAAGCACAGGAGCGTATCGTGCGTGCTTGCAATGACGAGTCGNNGTTGCAGACTTGCCCTTACCACCACGACGTTGCGCTTGATAAACCGTAATCGGTTGATATTTTACATAACCTTGATGCGATAAAGTAACCACCACATTTTCTTCAGTGATTAAATCTTCAATAGTCAAATCTTCTTGAGAAGCTGTTATTTCAGTACGTCTTTCATCACCAAATTGAGTTTTAATCTCAATTAATTCATCGCGAATAACCTGCATTAAACGTTCCGGAGAAGCAAGGATATCGAGTAACTCTTTGATAACTAATAGCAGCTCTTCAAATTCACTAAGAATTTTATCTTGTTCAAGAGCAGTCAAGCGATGTAATCTTAATTCAAGTATCGCCTGTGCCTGAGCTGCTGATAGCCTATACCCTTCCGCGCTTAAACCAAACTCAGCAGTTAAATCATCAGGTCTGGAAGCATTTGATCCGGCTTTTTCTAACATGGCACTGACCAAACCTGGTTGCCAAAACTTGGCTAATAAACCATCTTTAGCATCTTGAGGTGTGGGTGATTGTTTAATTAACGCAATCATTTCATCAATGTTAGCCAACGCGATCCCCAGGCCTTCCAACAAATGCGCCCGGGCTCTTGCTTTCTTCAATTCAAATATAGTACGTCTGGTTACAACTTCACGTCGATGCTTTATAAAATATTCCAGAATTTGCTTCAGGTTTAGCGTGCGGGGCTGACCATCAACCAAGGCAACCATATTAATCCCGAACACATTTTGCATTTGCGTGTGTGCATAAAGATTATTCAGGACAACATCAGCCATTTCATTACGTTTTAATTCGATGACAACCCGCATACCTTGTTTATCGGACTCATCTCTAAGTCCTGAAATGCCTTCAATTTTTTTGTCTCTGACCAATTCTGCAATTCGCTCCACCAGACGCGCTTTATTAACCTGATAAGGTAGTTCATGAATGATTATTGCCTGACGGCCTGAGTTTTCATCCGTTTCCACTTCAGTTCTTGCTCTTATAACGACACGCCCCTTACCGGTACGATATCCTTGTATTATCCCGGCGCGTCCATTAATAATCGCAGCGGTGGGAAAATCAGGTCCTGGAATAATTTCCATTAAGTCGTCTAAACTGGTCTCGGGCTCATCTACAAGTGCAACACACGCATTAATAACTTCCGTCAGATTATGAGGAGGAATATTAGTTGCCATACCTACGGCAATACCTGAGGATCCATTTACCAACAAGTTGGGAACCCTGGATGGCAATACAACCGGTGCAAATTCTGTTTCATCATAGTTGGGACTAAAATCTACTGTTTCTTTTTCCAAATCAGCTAACAATGCGTGTGCTACTTTGGACATACGAACTTCTGTATATCGCATCGCTGCAGGCGCATCACCGTCAACTGATCCAAAGTTACCCTGACCGTCAACTAACAAATACCGTAAGGAAAAAGGCTGTGCCATCCGAACAATGGTGTCATAAACCGCTGTATCCCCATGAGGGTGGTATTTACCGATCACATCCCCGACTACACGCGCCGATTTTTTATAGGGCTTATTCCAGTCATTACCTAACTCACTCATCGCAAAAAGAACACGACGATGTACCGGTTTTAAACCATCTCGCACATCAGGCAAAGCGCGACCGACGATAACACTCATAGCGTAATCAAGGTAAGATTGCTTTAATTCGTCTTCTATGTTGACCGGCAAGATTTCTTTAGCTAGATAAACCATGATTTGGACGTATCCTTATGCAATGATATAAGATAAATTTGGTTAAGAGGATACCATACAGACCGGTGTATTTGAATCTTCTTAAGCGTGTATTCGTCACTAGTTTGTTAATGATCCCTAAAATTTTTATATATTTCTTTCTATTGTCTTAACAAACCAGCATACTAAACCGCACAGAAGCCTGAATTGCTTAATTTCAATACTTTATTTACAGCTCAATTAACAATTTCAGGATATATCTGGCTTATAATTGACTATAACAGGTCATTTTTATATAGTGCCCCCCTCAGTACAAAAGTTACATGCCCCAAGGCATAAATAATCCAGGAGACGCAATGACAAAAAAGACAGCTAAACTTAGCATTGAAGGCCAAAACACGCTTGATTTACCTATCTATACTCCTACCCTTGGCAATGATGTTATTGATATTACCCAATTAGGAAACAACGGTGTTTTTACCTTTGATCAAGGTTTCTTATCAACAGCCTCCTGCGAATCCAAGATTACTTATATTGATGGGGACGAAGGGGTTTTGTTATATCGTGGATACCCTATCGAACAATTAGCAGAAAAAAAAGACTTTCTTGATGTAAGCTATCTTTTGTTAAATGGCGAATTACCCGATGTTGAGGAAAAAAAATCGTTCGTTAATTTGATTAATAATCACACCATGGTTCATCAACAAATGTATCAGTTTTTGAATGGATTCCGTCGCGATGCACATCCTATGGCCATTATGGTAGGGATTGTCGGGGCTTTATCTGCGTTCTATCATGACACCATGGATTTAAACAATGAAAAGGATCGCTTTACTTCTGCCATTCGACTCATCGCAAAAATGCCAACACTAGCAGCAATGAGCTATAAATATTCAATTGGTTTGCCATACATGTATCCGCAAAACAAAATGACTTATGCGGAAAACTTCCTGCATATGATGTTTGCGGTACCCTCTGAAGACATTATTCCAGATCCTGTATTAGTAAAAGCTATGGATACTATCTTTATTCTGCATGCCGATCACGAACAAAATGCCTCAACCTCCACAGTAAGGCTTGCCGGTTCTACAGGTGCTAATCCTTTTGCCTGTATTTCTGCAGGAATCGGTGCATTATGGGGTCCAGCTCACGGAGGTGCAAATGAAGCCTGTCTGAATATGTTACGAGAAATCGGAGACGTAAGTCGTATTGATGAGTACATCAAGCGGGCTAAAGACAAAAACGATCCCTTCCGATTAATGGGATTTGGTCATCGGGTCTATAAAAGCTATGACCCACGTGCAAAAGTGATGCGTAAAACTTGTTACGATGTGTTAGAAGCTGTTGGCAAAAAAGATGAGCCTCTGTTCAAATTGGCGATGGAGCTGGAACGAATTGCTCTGGAAGATGAGTATTTCATTGAGAAGAAACTTTATCCAAACGTTGATTTCTATTCAGGTCTTACCTTAAGTGCAATTGGTATACCTACTAATATGTTTACTGTGGTGTTTGCTTTAGCTAGAACCGTGGGGTGGATGAGTCACTGGTTAGAAATGGTTGCTAGCAAATCCAAAATAGGCAGACCACGCCAGCTTTATACAGGTGAGCCCATCAGAGATGTTAAATAGTTTTTCTTTTGTCATCCCCACGCAGGTGGGGAACCATCCAAATATTTAGCAAATTGCTACTTTATTGAATAGATCCCCACCTGCGTGGGGAAGACAACTAATTAAGTCAAAACATTATCGTACGTTAAAAAATATGAGGGGATACTCAAGTGCGCGGGATCAATTTCCTCTCCTACTGAACATCCTCCCCCAGTAAAATAGAGTAAGCCCATTGACTTTTGAAGTAGAATAAAGCGAATCTAGGTACAAGAAATATTCAACCCCATTCTTAACAATATTGAAAACTCTTTCCCAATACATTAAATTAGCACTCCATCAATTCTCTTTATTCAAGGAAGTTTTTAATGAGAGCAAAAGCAACAATTGTTAAAGATCGCATCAGTTATAGCTTTGCTATAGGTTTAGCTGCAGGAATTCTTAATTATATAATACTCCGCTCATTAACCCCGCGCGATAACAGTACTATTGCTGAATCATCAGCAGCTGTATGTATTGGTGTATTTACTCTGCTCTTCAGTTTAAGTACTGCAGTGGATGCCAAGCGCAGCCATAGATTTACTTTCAGAGCAGATAATAGGTCTGAACCAGTTGCATCCATGGTTCGAATGACTGGCGTTTATCTGGTTGGTGCGCTCACTGGAATAGTTGAATATAATTTACTGTTCAATAGGAACATTGGTTTTGATCCATTATTGGCTTGTTTATTAGGCCCCATACTTCCTCTTGCATCCGCAACTTCAGTAGGTTGCATGGAGGGAATGTTAGGATATAGTCTTGGAGATGAAAAGAGAGAAAAAAAATCAATTATTAATTGTATTTGATCATTTATATAGAGACATACAATTACAAACCAAATTCCCTGATTACGGTTTAATTTCTAAACACAAATAATTTAATTAAATTAAATATTTTGAACTTTAAACCTGTCTAGCGCCCTAACCCATCCACCAAAATCAGCTTCAACCTCATCAATATCCCGTTGAGGTTTTACCTCTAAATCTAAATCCCAAACTTTTCCCAAGTCGCTGAACGAATAAAACATACCTGCCCCGATGGCAGCTAAAATCGCTGCTCCCTTCGCGGTAGTCTCTACATCCTTTGGTTTTTGAATTATCAATTGGCACTGATCAGCCAAAAATTGTAAAAACCATTGATTCACTGCCATCCCTCCATCAACTCGCAATAATGACAAATCCAGTTGACTGTCCTCACGCATGCACGTTAAAACTTCGCGGGTCTGATAGCAAACACCTTCCAAAGCTGCTCTGGCGAAATGAGCCCGATTTGTAGCACGCGATAAACCAAACAAGGCAGCTCCTTGAGTTGATAACCAATGCGGTGCGCCCAGTCCGGTAAAAGCAGATATCAAATAAACCCCTTCATTGCCATTCAAGCTTTGAGCCAACGTTTCAGTTTCTGCTGAACTTGAAATTAACTTCATTTCATCACGAAGCCATTTAATAGTTGTTCCTGCATGATAAATTCCACCTTCCAGTCCGTATACAGTACGTTCTTTTATTTTATAGGAAATAGTAGTTAATAACCCATGCTTCGATTTAACAGGAATATCTCCAGTATTCATTAATAAAAAACCACCCGTACCAAATGTTCCTTTTACCATGCCATCCGTGAAACATCCCTGACCAATCAGGGCTGCCTGTTGATCACCAGCTACCCCATGAATCGGAAGCTCAAAACCTAACCACTCCTTATCAATGAAACCAAAAAAGTCATCACTTGACCGTACTTGCGGCAGCACTGACTCAGGGATCCCAAAAAGTTGCAGTAACTCAAGGTCCCATTCTTCTTTTCTAATGTTAAATAACATCGTACGGGAAGCGTTGGTGACATCAGTAAGGTGCATTTTGCCCTTAGTCATTCGCCAAATTAAAAAAGTATCAATTGTACCAAAAGCCAAGTCTCCCTGAGCTGCCAGTTGATGAGCACCCGGTATATTATTAAGTAGCCAGTTTAGTTTCGAAGCAGAAAAGTAAGAATTAAGATGCAATCCGGTTTGGTCATGAATAAGAGATGAATAGTTAGACAGAGACTGGCAAAAATCCTCAGTACGCCTGTCTTGCCAAACGATTGCTGGTGCCAAACATTTGCCGGTTTTTTTATTCCAGATTAAAGTAGTCTCCCGTTGATTGGTAATACCACAGGCGGCAATATTTTTACCCTTAACCTCGGACACTACATCACGTATGGCGGTCAGGGTTTTTTGCCAAACTTCTTCCGGATCATGCTCTACCCAACCACTTTGCGGATAATATTGGGTTATTGGATATTGGCTGTTTGCAATTAACTCACCCCGCTGCGAATATATCATCGCACGAGTGCTACTTGTACCTTGATCAATAGCCAATAAATAGTTCATTGAAATAAATTCCTTTAGTCTCATTAAATATGCGTGATTCTGTTGAATGAATGCTCTATATTAGATTTATTCTACACGTATTTTTCGGAAGCCAAAACATGGATCACGTTTTTGACGTAGCAATTATTGGTGGCGGCATCAATGGTTGTGGCTGTGCGGCTGATGCAGCACTGAGAGGTCTTTCTGTTGTGCTTTTTGAGCAGGATGATTTGGCATCCAAAACATCATCAAGCAGCACTAAGTTAATTCATGGAGGTCTTCGTTACCTGGAACATTATGAATTTGGTCTTGTTAAAAAAGCTCTGGAGGAGCGTCAAAGGTTACTAACACTAGCGCCACATTTAGTACATCCTCAATCATTCATATTGCCCTATCAAAAGTACATGCGTCCTGCCTGGTTACTTCGATTGGGTTTATTTTTTTATGATCATTTAAGTCGTAAAAATAGTCTGCCTAAATGTAAATCCATACAAAAAAGTATTAAGAACACTTATTTTAAACCCTTAAATGATAATTTTACGAGAGGATTTCTTTTTTATGATGCAGCAACAGATGATTCGCGTTTAACTATAGTAAACGCACTGCAAGCTAAAGATCATGGTGCTAGTATCCGTACTCGCTCAACCATAATCGATGCGCAGGCTAAAGATAAATTATGGGAACTTACTGTTAAGCCTGAAAAGGGAGCAATTTATAAAATACGGGCAAAAAGTATTGTGAACGCGGCTGGCCCATGGGTCGAATCGATTACCGCAATGACGTCAACTCATGTGAAGCAGAAAATTTCATTGGTAAAAGGAAGTCATATCATAGTTCCTGCGCTCTATGAGGGAACCCATGCCTATTTTCTCCAACATGAAGACAAACGCGTAATTTTCGTCATACCCTACCATGGCTATAGTATGATTGGCACAACGGATATACCTTTTACCCATGCCTCTGACAAAATTCAAATCAGTAATGAAGAAATGGATTATCTAATTACTTTGACTAATCAATATTTTAAAACTAAATTGAGTCAAAAGGATATTGTTCATACCTGGAGCGGTATCAGACCTTTACTGGCGGAGCAAGGGACAGAGGCTAAAGCACTCAGCCGCGATTACACCTATGAGTTTGCTCAAAAACCTGCGCCAATTATTACTATATTTGGTGGGAAAATTACAACCTATCGTCAACTGGCAGAAGAAATAGTGAATCAATTAGGTTCAATATTTCCTCAATTACCAGACTCATTATCCAAAACCACCCCATTACCTGGTGCGATTTATAAGAACATGACTTTTGATCTTTATAAATCCTATGCAAAGGATAAATATCATTGGCTTCCTGAGGAGTTACTAAATCGCTATTTATACAGCTATGGGAGTATTATGGAGGTATTCCTTTCAGCTTGTCATGATATCAAGTCCATGGGCATTGATTTTGGCTCAGGACTTTATCAAGTAGAAGTCGACTACCTCATAGCTCATGAGTGGGCTCTAACGTGTGAGGATATATTAAACCGAAGAACTAAACTTAGACTATCCATTGATAGCACTGGTCAATATAAATTGGCAGAGTACCTTGGAAAAGTTACTCTTTATCCTCTTCCTCAATTTGTTCCCGAATTTCACTAACATCAGCATCAAGCGCCTGTTGGGCCAGCTCTTTTAGAGTCGATTCAGGGATACTTCCAGCATCTGAGTAAATAACTATCCCATCTTTAAACACCATTAAATGAGGAATTGACCGAATTTCAAAAAAATCAGCAAGCTCTTGCTGTTCTTCTATATTAACCTTGGCGAACACTATTGCTGGAAATTGATCGGAAACCTGATCATAAACCTTGGAAAACTGCTTGCAGGGCGCACACCATTCCGCCCAAAAATCAATAAACACAATCTCATTATCATTGATTAGTGATTCAAACTCAGCACTGGCTATGTTTTTGCTTGGCATAATTCGTCCTTGGTTTTGAGTATTTCTAGTAGGTCATCATAAATCTGATCGACACTTCCTGTGCCATTCAAACTGAAAAACTTAGGGGCACCCTCCGCATCTTGTCGCGCCCAGTTTTTATAGTATTGAATTAAGGGAGCTGTTTGACTGTGATACACTTCCAATCGCTTGCGAACCGTCTCTTCTTTGTCATCTTCTCGTTGAATAAGTGGCTCGTGAGTGATGTCATCAAGACCTGCTTCTTTAGGGGGATGATTAATTATATGGTATACTCTGCCAGATGGCTGGTGGATTCTTCGTCCACTTATTCGTTCAATGATTTCATCATCAGAAACTGCAATCTCAATGACATAATCAAGTTTTATCCCAGCCCGCTTTAAGGCCTCAGCTTGAACCAGAGTTCTGGGAAATCCATCAAATAAAAATCCATTTTTACAGTCGTCTTGTTTTAAACGCTCCGCTACCAAACCAATAATAATATCATCAGGTACCAGGCCGCCAGATTGCATTATTTTTTGAGCGTTTAAGCCTAATTCCGAGCCCTCAGCAATTGCTGCACGAAGCATATCGCCTGTTGAGATTTGGGGGATGTTAAAACGTTGCGTCAAACGTAACGCCTGAGTACCCTTACCGGCACCCGGTCCTCCCAAAAGCATTAATCGCATCAAAAACTCCTCACTGATAATCGTGACTTTAGATTTATTAGTATACTACTACTTCTCAAATTTATAAATTTTTTAAATTATTTTTTGAGAATTAGGTTCAAACCATAGGACCATGAATTAAATATTGTAATGATTCCAAATTAGTGAGGCCTACAAATATTTAACTGCATGGCATACAAGTGCGATCTCGCATTTACCTTACGTGCTACAGCAAGCAGCCAGGGTTTACTCAAATAGGTTTTTCGCTGATACCCACCAACACCCTCATGATAAGCCAAATATAATGAGTAGGCATCATTGCGCGGAATTCCGGCTCGGACATAAGCTTGATTGGCATACCATCCTATAAAATCAACTCCATCTGTAAAATTACCTCGTGACGAAAACAATCCTCCATTCGTCATTTTATAATTACTCCAGGTAGAATGCAGCGCTTGAGTATAGCCATATGCAGTTGATGGTCTTTTCCAGGGTATTACTTTTAGCAACTTTTTACGAGGGGGGCGAGCACCGGCATCAAATTTGGATTCCTGATGAATAATGGCCATTTGAACTGGAACGGGAACTTTCCATCTGCGCTCCACATCTTTGGCAGATCGGTACCATTTAGGATATTGTCTGAATACGTTGCAGATATTATTCACATCGGCTGGTGGTTTGCTTACACATGCACATAATGATATGAAGCCGCATATTACGATGCACATTTTTACAATCATGGAAACAGTTGATTGCATGATTACCTACTGAAAAAAAACGGCATTCTAACAAATTAACAGAGTACAATCTACGACATTATCTGTTGTTTAAAACATTCATCATGCTAGAATCAAAGCCAGAAATTATCACAAGAAAAACCGATGACCGTACTTGTATTTGATATTGAAACCATTCCAGATATTCAAGCAGGCCGCAAATTATATGATTTGGATGGGTTATCTGATTTAGAAATTTCCGAAGCTATGTATGCTTTAAGACGAGCGAAAACAGGTACTGATTTTTTACCGCATTATTTACAAAAAATTTGCGCCATCTCCTTGGTTATTAGTCATGGAGCACAAATAAAAGTCTGGTCTTTAGGTGATGAGAACTCTGATGAAAAAGAGTTAATTACCCGTTTCTTTGCTGGCATTGATAAACATACCCCTACTCTTGTAAGTTGGAATGGATGTGGATTTGATTTGCCAGTCTTACATTATCGCTCGTTATTACATGGAATAGCCGCTCCTACTTATTGGGAGTCTGGGGAAAATCAGCAGAATTTTCGATGGAATAATTATTTAAGCAGATTCCACTATCGCCACATTGATTTGATGGACGTAATTGCAGGGTATCAAAATAAGGCATTTGCCCCTCTGGATGATATAGCAACCTTATTAGGATTTCCTGGTAAAATGGGAATGAGTGGTTCTAAGGTTTGGGACCAGTATTATACGGGTAATTTAAAAAATATTCGTGATTATTGTGAAACCGATGTCCTGAATACTTATTGCGTCTTTTTACGCTTTGAATTAATGCGCGGTCAAATGAGTCATGATGATTATTTATTGAAAATTGGTCGACTTAAGGATTATTTATCCTCTGAAAATAAAGCCCATCTAAAAGAATTTCTCGATAACATGGAGTGAGCCAATTCTGCTAAGGTTAGGATTTTGTCTTGGTCAAATCCTCATCTCATTTTATGGGTCAGATCCAATAATTAGATTATTGCAATTGAGTTTTAATAATATCCATGTCACATTTAAATAATTTTAAGTAACATTACTTTAGGCCTACTGAATGAATACGGATATCCTAAAATTTATAAAAAAACCTCTTTATATTTTATTTTCTTTGAGTTTATTACTAGTAAGCACATCAACTACGGCTCTTCCATTTAGTATTGTTCCTAAAGCTGGCACTGTATTACCAACGCAAATTAGACCAGGTCGAACCGTATTTGCTTATTACACCGTATATAACAATACCATAGCTCCAAGAAGCAATAATTATGTTAAGTACTTACCACCAAATACACGACAGGTTTTAACTGGTGGAACCTATCCAGACACCTGTGGATCAACCTTTAACCTTGCGGGAAAAGGAAACTCAGGAGACAGTTGCACTCTTCAACTTATTATTTCAGGAACAATATCTAATACGAGTCGAAATCCTCACGATCATCTTTTTGTATGTTTTCCTGGCGGAATAACTTGTGCAGGCACACAATATCCGCTAATAGTGACCCAGGTTGAAACTAAATTAAATGCAGCCTATATAACCAATTTTAATAATTACACTATATCTACTTGCCCTATTGAGGGTGATGGTAATCTTGCATTATGCTCTACCGCTTATACAGGCTTTGCTCCACCTACCGCGATCGCTTTAAATCCCTCTGCTTCATATGTATACATTGCGGATCAGAGCAATTTAGTTTCTTCCTGCCCTTTAAGTGTAAATGGCAATATCGGAACGTGTACCAGTGGCAGTCTTCCCAATCCTTCAGGGATTGCTATTAATCAGAACGCACCATATGCATATATTACTCTTCTTGGGTTAAATTTTGTTGTTTATTGCTCTATCAATAATAACGGCACTCTCAATATCAATTCTTGTAACGTTACCGGAGGTGGTTTTATCACACCACTAGGTATCGCTGTAAATTCAACTGGAACTTTTGCTTATGTCGTTAACAATATAACTGATTCCATTTCTTCCTGTTCTATCAGCATGGATGGAAGTTTAACTAATTGTATTTCCAATCCAAGCCCGGTGCTACCTTATGCCATTGCGATTAACCCTGCTAATACTTTTGCTTATGTGACTACTTCAACTGATGTTTATTATTGCAGCATTAACCTGAATGGGACATTAAATTCCTGCAACAGCACAGGGATTAATACTTTTAATTTTCCTACAGCCATCACCTTTAACCAAATAGGCACCTACGCTTATATCACTAATTTAACAAGTAATACCGTGTCTCTTTGCCCCGTAAACTTCGATGGTACTTTTGGATCTTGTTCCGACACCGGGAATGGACTTGAGGGACCTAACGGAATAGTTGTTTTCAATGATTAAATCTGTTAGTAAATGTTTTTTTAAACTATTTTTGGTGAACAATGCTTAAAATCGATCATACTTTGCTAAGTAAAGAGGCTTTAGAAAATTTAATTATTGAGGTAATCACGCGTGAAACCTCTGATTATGGTGAATTTGAAATTGAAATTCAGACCAAGAAAAATCAGCTGCTCCAACAAATCATTGCTGGCACTGCACTAATGGCGTATTCTGACAAAGAGGAAGTGTGCGATATTATCAGTTTAGATGAATATAAAGCATTTCAAAAAGTGCATCATGAATGAATTATCAAGACCGCTTATTCATTACTTGTAAAAAAAGAGGCGAATTTAGAAAAAAGCCCAGCCATTTCTTGAGATAATTGTACTCACTGTTTTCAAACCAAGTCATATCGACTAAGTAAAACTGTCTGACGAAGGGAAAAATGGCTACATCCGCACATGAAATATGATCACTTAATAAAAATTTATTCTCTGCCAACAAAGAGTTTAATTGATTTAGAAAACCCTGAGCTTGCTCTCGGTAATAAACCGGATCGTTCTTTTCGGAACGTTGCGGGTATTTATAGTTGTCTAAAAGTGGTTTAAATCGGGTGTCATTTAATATTATTAAATCATCAATTTGTGTTTCTAATTCGGCGACTAACCATCCAGCAGGATCTTCCTGTGCTAATGCCCATTTCATGATATCCAGGCTCTGATCCAAAACACGACCATCTGCCAGGGCCAATACCGGAACTGTCCCCTTAGGCGAAATTTCTAAAAGTTTTTGAGGTTTATTTTTAAGGTCCACCTCACATTCGTCGACTAGAATCTGAGCGTATAAGAGAGCCATTCTGGCTCTGATAGCATAAGGACAACGTCTAAATGTATATAATATATGCATTAAAATCTTCCACAGCAATTATAGATTTGCATTTTAACTAAAAATCAAATTATTTATTACTTTCAATAGTTATTTTTATAAAAATTGTTTAATTTGAGGATAAACAGAAGTCTCTATGCCTATATGAAAAAAACCTTTAAATTTATGTATGGGTAAATCCATCACCGCTGCAAATGTGTGGTAAATTGAATTGCTGTTAATGGTCACATTAAATGGGAATCTAAAACCGCCAGGAGGATAATCCAGATCCAGTTCATTTATATGCTTTATTGCTTTAATTGCTTTTAACCATCGCTCTTCACAATCTTTATCTTGATGGATAGTGACACTATCATGAACAGGTAATGCAAAACGATTAACCTGCAGATTATGTTGCTTTGCAAAACCTTGATCATAAACACTACTGTGGGCGCGCAAACTATGGTCCCAAAAATAACCAATAGGAACTATTTGCCCAGTCTCTCGGGAAATTGCCAAACCATGTAATTGCGCGATAACACGATTTGTATCAAGATTTCGTAAAATCCAAAAATCGTGCGTAAAGCATGTAACAAAAGGAATAGGTAGTTTAAACATGGCTGCCTGGATACAATAAGTCGCCATAATACCTCCCGTATAAATACCGGCTAAAACACACTAATCATCATATTATTTATAGTAGACCATAAGAATAGGATTGGTGTGAGGTATACTGAAATTCATTGTCTTGGGAGAATGAACATACATACGATAAATACCCGTACATCTCTGGATTGCTTCGTTGCGAGGAGCATCGCGCCGAAGCAATCCAGTACCATCTAAAGAACGTTCACTTATCCTTAACTACGCCACCGATTATATTAATCTATGACAAGGTTTTCTGAGAAACTCTCAATATTTAATCGTGTTATCAAAATGTCTTGATATAAAGGTTGACTACATGTCGAGGTATAACAGTATTTTGTCATGCACCGGCTGTTATGCATTAAATAGTGACTCTTTGCAAATTTTCTTTATATATATCTCAAATTATTTTAATATATCCAATATTGTTTATCCGTTACTATATTGAGCAATGTGTCTTTAAGTATTTCTTGACATCAATTTTTAAAAATATGGAGTGATAATTTCGGATGAGAGAACAAGATTTCTCAATAAAAGTTAATAAATTAATATCTGGGAAGCTTAATAAATTAAACCTCTACAATCAGAATTTAAGTCCGCAGCAAATTAAGGTTTTGATTAATTTATTGGTTGGTAACTCCACGTTAAAAGAGCTTTATCTGGGGAAAAATTCTTTCACAGGAAATCAAATAGAATTACTTGCCCTATTTTTGTATAAGAATAAAACTCTACAAATTCTTGACTTACAAGATATTAGAATATCATTTAAAGCTTTGAAGACTCTAACTCATAGCGCTGCTACTATGACAGGACTTAAAACCCTTATCTTGACAGGAGACCTTTTGGAAGATAAAGGTATGATGTTAATTACCGATCTTTTATCTCAAAATACAAATATTACTTCTCTCAATTTATCCCGTAATCATATTGGAAAAGATGGAATAGAATATTTTACCTCGAGTCTCAAGAAGAATAATTCATTAGAACGTTTAGATATTGGTCAATTTTATATTGCGCAAGACAGTTTTGATTTAATTGCCAAAGCTATTGAGTTCAATGCTTCATTAAATCATCTTTATATGGGTAATATAACCCATACCAGTCTGAATGTGACAAGCCTGGCTAAGGCTCTTAAATCAAATAACACGCTTACAGAACTGGATTTGGAAAATTGCCATATCAACGCATCAGGAGTTGAATTATTAATTGAATCGTTAACTAAAAATATATCATTAACGTCTATCCGTTATCTTCCAGTCAACGTTCCTGAGAAGCGAAAAACCCTTCTTAACAGGATGTTAAAAACCAACTTTTTAATTCACCAGGATGTGATTATTCTTGCCATTATCTTGGCACAAGCTAAAAGGCAAAATCTTAATTGTGAGAATTCATTAAATTATAATTATTTTTCTGCGCTCCCTTTAGAAATAATTTATCATATCTTTGATTATGCCACCCATGCCATAAAACAAGTCACAGGCTCTAATCAAAAGATATTTAATAAAGCTTTTGATCGCATCTTGAACTCCAATTATTCTTTTTTTAATACAAAGCCAATATATGAATTGAATTTTTATCCTGCAGGTGGGTTTCTACTAAGTAGAAAAGAAGCAAGCGTAATCCCCAAAGACAATAACCCTAAGCTTTGGATTAAGCGAAAAAACGTACTGACTCCTTCTGTTGAGAAAAGTACCAAACAATGTTTTATCTAAATCCCGAAATATCCAAACCTATTTTAATAGATACAACTAACTTAATATAAATCCGGTTTGCTACATTCAATGAACAAACCGGAATATCTTGTTATGGGTTGTATATTATTGGTCTAAGGACCAGGACTTTCGTGGTGTTCCTCATCGGCAGGCTCCACCCCTTCTTCGTGATCCTCACTTTCATCGTGTTGATTCTCATCCTTCTTATCTTCATCTCTTACATCAGGCTTGGTATGCTCAGGTTCTGTGACTGGTTCAAATCCTCCTTGATGCTCTTCAGNNTGGGTTGGTAGTGGTATCATTGGGATTTGTTTGATTGCCAGGTTGATTGTCCATATCTTCACTCCTTCATAGTTCGCCCAGAAAATTCAGGGGAACATATATTTAGTGTAGCAAAAAACTTGAGCTTCCTATTTGCTATTTTGTATTTGTCGAAAGGATTGGCCCCTGATTAGAAATGATCACATAAAAACTAATTGGCTCATATGAACCGATTTAATCTTATACAAAATTGATTGTACATAACTTTTAAGTTGCACATGTATTTACATTAAATTGAGTTGGATGGAAATTTACCTATTTCCTTCCCCAAATTATTTTTTAATGAGGTGCTCTGTTCAATATGCGATATTATAAATTCAAATTTTTGATTGACCTAAAAAGGAATAATATTTTGTTGGGTAGTGCCACAAAATATGAACTTTGTGTATTACCCAACGATTTTACTAAAAATTTATACTATCTTAAAAAAATTGTTATCACTTCCGACTGACCACCAGGGATGTTGCGAATTTTTAAAGACAAAGGTATGACAGACTCTAAATCATTAGGGACTAAATCAGCATGTAATTGATTGTTTTCGATTCGCAACCATTCAGGATGAGAAATATTTTCGGCAAAAGCAATAAAATAAGGTGCCTCTTCAAAATCCGGAAATATATCTCTATTCGCAGTAAAATCATAAAAGTAAGGTTCACCAGCATGTAGCATAGGTAGTATGGGATTGTCGACCTTAAATCGAGGCGTCTTGTCTTTTCTTACTTTTACCTGCAAGGGAATTATTATAGGGTCAGAAGTACCTCCAGCTGCTGTAGTTGCCCGCAAAGTAATGTTAAATTTCTGCCCAGTTACCTCTTCAGGTATTAGACCCTCTAGTACTGTAGGATTGTAGGACGATATATTCAACCAATTCGCTATAGGCTCTATCTTGTCTATGATTAATTTTAGATTCTTATCTCTTACAGGGTCATCAACATACTTAAACAGATCCTCTCGAATTTCTGTTTCTACATCATATTCCATTTCAAAATAGCCTATTTTTGGCTTTTTCAAAGGATCATAAGCAATGGGGATTTTTAGAGTCAAGGGTTCCGAATCGCCTCCCGTGTTGGATGAGGCTATAATAACTAACGAAACCTCCTGACCATCTACATGTTCCGGTACATTACCCATCAACTGAGTAGTATCATCAGATACTAAATACAACCATTCAGGATTATTTTGGTTTGGTTTGATTTTAAAACTAATTTGATTCGATAGCATGAATTCTTTTTTAGATTCAAGTAAATCCAAAAGGTTCATGTGGTAACCTTGCATCAATTGTGCACTTGGAATTGATGGGGTCTTTTTGAAAACAGGTTTGTCTTTCGGGTTGGATTCTACTTCAATAATTAAGTCTGTTGACTTTGCGGAGCCATTAACATTCTGCACCCCTACTTTAAAATGATAGGTTCCCAAGCGATTCGGAGTGCCCACAATAGAAAAAGAATCTTTGTCAAAATATAGACCATCTTGGCTTGTTGGATATACTACTGGCTGGGCTGGTTTCCCCGCAGTAACATTTTCATCATAATAGGCGACATACCTTTTGAGGTTCATCACGAATGATTGATTTGCAGTAGCCTTTTGAACAGGTATGGGGAACATACTCAAAGCATGTGGAATGACCGTTACACTTAAATAATCTGATTCAAAAACACGATCCCAAGTATGTCTATCTTTGGAGGTAGAGCCATAAACCCTATATCTTATTTTACCTGATATAGTTGCATTCATAACATTCCCGGGGATAACGAGGTTCATTTTACACACTCCCTCTTCAATAGATGACCTACCTATTGGAATACCGCTACAACCCGTGGACATTGCTTCTAAAGAGCTCGCAACGGGAGGGTACCACTCTTCGATATCTCTTAAATGCCAATATCTAACAATCACTGGGATTCTTAATGTTTCTCCTTTAAAAACAGTATTTGGTGGTGGATTGGGAAAAATAATATTAACTTCAGGATATTTAAAACAAAAAGCAACTTGATAGCATAACAAAAAATAAATTAAAGCAAATTTTCTCACAGCATATTCCTTTTTTGATGTGATTTATAAACGTTACAAGAGATGAAATAACTGGAATCTGTTAGGAGAGGTTTATACGGATATAGAAGAAAACCAAACTTGACCTTAATTCAAATATTGTGTTGGACTATTTTCTTCTAAATATGCCTACCATTTCCATGCGGAGGTACCAATCGAAAGTGATGATATATAATTAATTTTTATTCGTCAATTGGTAGTTGGATCCCTTATAAATAAAATGTAGCACCATTAAAATGATTGTACGTTACTACACAAACGACAATAATTAATTGTGTCATAAATATCCACATTTAAATTGGCGCTGAATAGATCAGGATAAATTTGAGGTCAACTATGATGCTTGGCTAAAGAGATAAATAATTACTGAGATAGTTATGTGAGCAATCTCTTTAAAATTAGCTTTGGTACACATATATACGGTTGTTCTTAGCCATATAATCCCGTACTTAAATCAAGCCAATGAGGAATGTTTTGTTCAATTAAGTTAATTTTCCATTGTCTATTCCATTTTTTTATGCGTTTCTCTCTCGTGATGGCCTCATAAACATCTTAGTGAATCTCATAATATACCAAATTATGGACAGCATATTTTTTAGTAAATCCTTTAACTAAATCGTTTTTATGCTGATACATGCGTTGGATAATGTTACTAGTGATCCCTATATACAGAGTTCCATATTTTCTGCTAGACAGTATATAAACAACATAATTCTTTTCTTCCATAATAAGTTCCAATAGTTTAATGGTTGTCCGCCTGCGCGGACATGACAACAATAGAATTATGCCATTAATACAAGAATTAAATGGAGCCATCAATACAAAAAATTATATTATGCCAACAATACAACAATTAAAATTATTGCTGTCAATAGTATCTAATTTACACGCTTTAACACCGAATAAAATGCTGTCATGCCCACGAAGGTGGGCAACCATTCTGAGGTTTAATCCCATCTAATAACTACCGTCATTTAAAGGATTAGTGCTAAACGGGTAATAGTTCTCTGCCTGCGCGGACATGACAACAATAAAAAATTGTGCCATCAATACAAGAATTAAATTGAGCCATCAATACAAAAAATTATATTATGCAAACAATACAACAATTTAAATTATTGCTATCATAGTATCTAATTTACACGCTTTAACACCGAATAAAATGCTGTAATGCCCACGAAGGTGGGCAACCATTTATCAAGTTAATCCCTTGCTTAGCCAAATTATCTGATCGGTACTTAATAATTTTTTAAATCACCATGAACGTCTTAAATAACCTTCACTCTTTTGGTAAAGTAGCCAGGAAGTCTGCCACCTGTTTAGGGTTTAACTCATAACTTTGCCCACGAGTTAAAAATCGAGGCATGGTTAAGACGCCGTAGCGAACTCTTATTAGACGACTCACCTCAACACCCTGTGACTCCCATAATCTCCTTACTTCACGATTTCTGCCTTCGTTTAATGTAACATGATACCAAGTGTTGGAACCCTCTCCGCCTCTAAATTCAATTTTAGTAAATTGAGCGACCCCATCATCAAGAGTAACTCCCTTTTGCAGTTTATTTAATGCGTCAGGGCTTACCTGTCCATGTACACGAACCGCATACTCTCTCTCGAGCCCGTATTTCGGATGCATAAGCTGATTTGCCAATTCACCATTATTGGTAAATATTAATAAACCGGATGTATTTAAATCCAATCGTCCAACCTGGATCCATCGACCCTGCCTTAGATGAGGCAAATTATCAAAAACTGTTTTTTCAAATTTAGGATCATGTCGGCTGGAAATCTCACCTACCGGTTTATGATAAAGCAAAATACGGGTATTTTGCTTCACTTTAAGAGGATTGTGAATTAATTTACCTTTAACGGTAATCTTATCCATAGGTCCTGCTGAATCCCCTAATTTAACAGGCTTTCCATTTACTTGAACCCACCCACTTTCAATCCATCGTTCCATTTCTCGACGAGATCCCAATCCTGCCTGGCTTAATATTTTCTGTAACCTTTCGCTGCTCATTCGCTAATATACTCTTCTTTAGGTTGGTTTGCTGAAGGCAAAGTCAATGGTTCCAACACTTCGGGCAGCGATGGAAGCTGATTTAAATAATTTAAATTAAAATAATTTAAAAACTCTTTAGTTGTTGTATAAACTGCAGGTTTTCCCGGAACATCCTTATGACCTGCGATACGTATCCATTCTCTTTCGATTAACGTTTTCATTATCTGACTATTTACTGCGACACCACGAAGCTCTTCAATATCTGCACGGGTAACCGGTTGTTTATAAGCAATTATTGCTAAAGTTTCAAGTAAAGCACGTGAATATTTAGCTGGTTTCTCTATTTGTAAGCGAGCAACCCAAGTGCTGTATTGCGCCTTAGTCTGCAACTGATATCCTTTCGCAAGCTTCACAAGCTCAAAGGAACGTGTTTGATAATCACTCATAAGATGATCGAGAGTCTTTTTAAGTTCCTCATTTGAGGGCCGTTGCCACTCATCAAAAACTTCCCCGATTTTTTCTATTGTTATAGGCTCATTGGAACTTAATA
Organism: Legionellaceae bacterium UBA2794; assembly: GCA_002352055.1. Taxonomy (GTDB): domain Bacteria; phylum Pseudomonadota; class Gammaproteobacteria; order Legionellales; family Legionellaceae; genus Legionella. The sequence goes on along the minus strand of DEHS01000092.1, from coordinate 130,319 downwards.
ATAATGCTTCAATGATATTTTTTAATTCCAATTCATCCATCTTATCACGCAGCCTGAAGGTGAATTGGAGAAAAAGGTTGCGCTTGAGTTATCACTAATAAAGATTGACGAGCCAACTCCAATATTGCTAACAGTGAAACGACGAGCCCCATTCGCCCTTCTTCCATAGAAAACAATTGGCGAAACTCAAGCACCTTTTCATACTGTAACTGAAACAGAATTTTACTCATTCGTTCACGCACCGACATGGGTTCCCGCGCAATTTGATGATGAGCTAAGTGTTCTTCTCGTTGCAATAATGCTCTCATTGCGTCCAATAAATCGTCTAGGGAGACTTCAGGATGAACTTTGATCGCTTCCATTTCATTTGGCACAACCTGAATTAAAAATGTATCTCGGTCTTGTCTTGGCATTTTATCAATTAATTCAGCTGCAAGTTTAATTTGTTCGTATGCTTGTAGTTTTCTTACTAAAGTCATTCGAGGATCCTCATCTTCTTCCTCTTCAGCAGAAGGAGACATCGGTAATAATAATCGGGATTTTATTTCTGCGAGCATGGCCGCCATCAGTAAATAATCCGCAGCCAGCTCTAATCTACGGCATTCCATGAGTTGAATGTATTGCAAATATTGTTTGGTAATACTCATCATAGGAATGTCCAAAATATCTATATTTTGCTTGCGAATAAGGTATAGCAACAGATCCAGAGGCCCACTAAAGGAGTCCAGTAACACTTCCAAAGCATCTGGTGGAATAAATAAGTCATCAGGAACCTGAGTCATTTCCTTCCCATCAACGATGGCTCGTATTTCAGGTTGGTTTGATAACTGCAGATCCATTAATAATCCAATCCCATGACTTCTTTAACAAGACCTATATTTTTACTTGCTTCTTCCCGAGCAGACTCACTTCCCTCTGAAACGATACGTTTCACAGAGCCCAAATCAGATTCGTACTCGGCAATGGATTGCTGAATCGGTAATAATTCCTGATTGATAGCTTCAATAACCGGACGTTTGCAATCCACACACCCTATTCCAGCGGAACGACATCCGGTTTGCACCCAATCTTTCACTTCATTACTTGAATAGATTTTGTGAAATTGCCAAACCGGGCATTTCTCTGGCTCTCCAGGATCAGAGCGTTTTATTCGTGCAGGATCTGTAGGCATGGTTAATATTTTCTTTTCAACCTGTGCCGGCTCATCGCGAATCATAATCGTATTATTATAGGATTTAGACATTTTTTGGCCGTCGGTACCCGGCATTTTAGGAATTTCGGTAAGCAATGGTTGAGGCTCAGGTAATATGATTTTACCGCTGCCCTCAAGATAACCTAATAAGCGCTCTTTATCACCAATTGACAAATTCGTTTGGTCTTCAAGTAGGGCTTGAGCTGTTTTAATTGATTCGTGAATACCACTTTCCTGAAATTGGCGACGCAACTCACGATACATTTTACCATTCTTTTTGCCCATTTTTTTAATGGCTTCCAAAGCGAGCTCTTCAAAATTGGGTTCTTTACCATAAATATGATTAAATCGACGCGCAATCTCCCTGGTAAGCTCAATATGAGCTACCTGATCCTCTCCTACAGGGACATAATTGGCATGATAAAGCAGAACATCTGCACTTTGTAATAACGGATAGCCTAAAAAACCATAAGTTGATAAATCCTTTTCCTTCAGTTTTTCTTGTTGATCTTTATACGTGGGGACTCGTTCTAACCATCCCATGGGCGTTATCATAGATAATAATAAATGGAGCTCTGCATGTTCAGGTACCCACGATTGAATAAAAATTTTGGATAAACCGGGATTAATTCCACAGGCCAACCAATCAATAATCATATCCCAGAGATGTTTTTCGATCGATCCGGTTTGCTCGTATTGGGTAGTCAATCCATGCCAATCTGCGGCAAAAAAGAAACAATCATATTGATGCTGTAATTTAATCCAGTTTTTTAATACTCCGTGGTAATGACCAAGATGTAATCTTCCACTGACACGCATTCCAGAAACGACTCGTTTATTGGAAGTAAATAAAGCTGACATCAATATCCTCTTAAGTTGTTTGTTAAAATATTTTGCAACATTTAAATCAATACCCTGCTATTGTGCTTGTATAAAACCTGATTTATTAAATCACTCGTGCAAAAAGTCAAATGATGACGTAATTGTTGCATGTTATATATTTTTAATTCTATCTGAAGGGCTCCGGATCACCTTTGCCTTCCCTCATGATCACCGGGTAATCCCCAGTTAAATCAACTACTGTGGTAGGCTCTTGCCCACAGTTACCACCATCAATAATCAAGTCGGTCTGATCACCTAAAAGGTCTTTTATTGCTTCCGGTTCGCTTAACGGTGCTTTCGCTCCGGGAAGAATTAAAGTGGTACTCATTAAAGGTTCTTCGAGACATTCTAACAAGGACAAGGTAATAATATTGTCAGGCACTCGAAGTCCCAATGTTCTCTTTTTTGGATGAAGCATTAAGCGAGGCACTTCGTGGGTTGCGTTTAGAATGAACGTATAAGATCCTGGCGTAAAGGCTTTTAACAACCGAAATATCGAATTGGATACTTTGGCATAGGTTCCTAACTGGGATAAATCACGACAGACCAGGGTCATGTTATGATTTTTATCCAATTGCCTTAAACGTCTAATTCGTTCCAATGCAGATTTGTTCCCTAAACTACATCCCAAGGCATAACCTGAATCGGTAGGATATACAATTAGACCCCCGTCCTTGATAATCGATACGGCCTTTCGTAACAGACGAGCCTGTGGATTATCTGGATGTAACGCAAAAAACTGACTCATAAAGTCCCCTGTTAAATGTTCCATTCGTGCCATAAAGGCGTACAATTTAATGGTAGTTGGTGTTGACGTCCAAGGTTTGTGCGGGATAATGTATCGCTATGAAAATCAGATCCCGAAGAGGCCAGTAATTCAAAACGCATGGATAATGCCGCAACTTCCCTGATTTGCGTCACTGTCATTTCCCCCGACACCACTTCTATTCCAACACCACCAGCATCTTTAAACTCTTTGATTAACTCATGCAATTTCGAACGCGTCAATCCATATTTAAGCGGGTGCGCTATAACCGCCTGCCCCCCAGCTGCCATGATACCCTCCACAGCTTGTCTGATATCAATCCAGGGGGTTGGGATATAAGCGCTTTTGCCTCTGCCTAAAAATTGTTTAAAAGCAGATTTCATATCTTTAGCTTTCCCTTCATTAATTAATAATTTGGCAAAATGAGGTCGGCCAACACGCAAGTGCCCGGCTAATTCACAGGCCTTACTATAAGCATTCTCAACACCAATAAAATGAAGTGAAGCACCAATATCTTCAGCACGCTTTATACGGCTGTCATTTTGCCGTTTCATTAATTCAGCAAATTCCAAGGTATGATGTATTTGATACCCTAAAATATGAATGTCGTATTTTTTCCAACGCGTGCTTAATTCTATACCGGATATAATTTTAATATCTGTATTCTGTGCCGCAATATTAAGGCGTTCGTATCCCGCCAAAGTGTCATGGTCGGTCAAAGAAAGACAACGAATTTGATGAAGTACTGCCTTTTGAATTAGTTCCTCTGGATTTAAAGCCCCATCAGAATAATTACTATGACAATGAAGATCTATCATAAATGTGAACTGCTTAAAAAAGATTATTATACCATGTAATACGATAAGTGATCGAAAATTACCAAATATTATGTTTCATATACTCAGTTAATCCAATCATTTAGAGCAAAACCAATACCGCCACTGGTCGTGCGGTGATTATATTCTATCAGACTTTGACCATATCCATTAAAAAATTGCGCATAAATCGATAAGGATTTTAAAATAGGATAAGATAATGTTGCCTGAACAAAACCACGCCGTAAACCACTTTCTATATTTTGCAGCTCAACACTGGCCTTTAGATTCATAAAATTATAAGAAAAAAGAACATTCTCATACCCCAGAAAATGGGCAATGTCCGGATTATGTATATCGCTGGATACATTTTGTCCCAATAACGCCCATCCACGGATATGGGTTAACCAGTTTTTCCCTGAAAATTTGAATTGCAGATAAGCTCTATTCCAACTTCGTTCTAAAGGACCACCTCGTCCATTGGATTGATGATTAACGCCCAATTGCGCAGCAAGATTTGAGTTAAAATAATTTTCAATAAAAAGCTCTGGTTCATAATTTGTTTCGCGAAAATACTGCGATTTCGCATAAACCTGCCAATACATTAATTGGGTGTAAGCGAAATTAAGCGCCAATGGCCTGTTTTCGATTAAATGATGGATAATTGGTACGAGAAAGCTTAACTGAGCTTTAAGTTCTTCATGATTTAGAGACTGATTATTTGGGGTCTGAAACAGATAAATTTCCTGGTAAGGTGACCCGGTATAGTAGTAAGGCAAGATATAATTAGGACGATATAAGTTTACAATTGCAGGATAAGTTTCACTAGCCTGTCGACTTTTTACTTGATCATCAAGTACTGTTTTTGGACGAGATTTCTTATCGCTCTTATCCGAAAAAACGTGTCCAGAGAACATTAAGAGAAAAAAAACACAAAAAGGTAATATTTTGTTACCACCCATAATATAACCTCTTAAAAAAATTAAACCAGTATGCCCATAATTAGGGACAATAATCAATTGTGTGTTTCATTTTTCTGCTAAATTATTTGTTTTACCTCACAAAAAAGAGATGATTAACTTGCACTTCTCCCAAGTTTTGCACTATTCTTAACATATGGTTGGTCAACACAAATTCCCTTTGAGTAGTACATTAAGCAGTTACATCATTAAATTGCCTCACCTAAATACCCAGGAGCTAGCTAACCTGTGTGGTGTATTACACGGTAATCTTCAGTATCTTGAACAATATTTCGATTTATCTATCAAAATGAAACAGCACACTTTAACTCTACACAGTCAAACAGATGTAAATTTTCATAAAGTGAATAATATATTAAAATCACTTTACCCTTTAGCGAAAAATCCAATTGAAACCAATACTCTTCGTTTATTAATCAATGAGGACAACCAAACTGCTATGACTCATCATATCAAATTATCTCGCAAAGCAATTGCTGCGAGAAACGACAAACAGGCTTTATTCCTTAACTCGATTGATTCAAACGACATTACCTTTGCTGTAGGTCCAGCGGGAACCGGAAAAACCTATCTGGCTGTAGCAAAAGCCATTGAATCTTTTGAAAAAGGGGAAGTTCAAAGACTTATTTTTGTCCGACCAGCCGTTGAGGCTGGTGAAAAGCTGGGTTTCCTTCCAGGAGATTTAGTGGAAAAAGTACTCCCCTATTTGCGCCCCGTGTATGATGCCTTATATGAAATGGTTGGTTTTAAAGAAACGCAAAAATTAATTCAAAGTGATATTATAGAGGTTCTTCCTTTGGCTTTTATGAGAGGACGTACCCTAAACGAATCCTTCATTATCCTTGATGAAGCTCAAAACACAACGATAATGCAAATGAAAATGTTTCTTACACGAATGGGGTTTGGCTCAAAAACGGTAATTACAGGGGATATGACGCAGATAGATCTCCCGAAAGGTGTGGACTCAGGTCTGGAGCATGCAGTCAACTTATTTAAAAAAATACCCGATATAAGCATTCACAGATTCACCAGCAGTGAAGTGGTCAGGCATCCCCTGGTTTCCAAAATTGTGGATTGTTATGATAATGAAAATTCGAGTAAACATCGATGACCTACTATATTGATATACAAAATGCCAGCGATGAAACATTACCACTGGATGAGGATAAACTGTCTCAACTTGCTCAATTAGCCTTGAGAGATTCCCTAAACGATGCCGAATTAACCATTCGTCTGGTTACTCCTGAAGAGATGATTCATCTGAATAATACCTATCGTAAGATAAATAAAACGACAAATGTTTTGGCATTTCCTTCTGACTTACCTGACCACGTCACGCTTGAATTTCCTTTCATCGGGGATGTAATCATCTGTCCCCAAGTTTTAAAGAGTGAAAGCCAGCAAGAAAACAAAACACTCGAAGAACATTGGTCATTAATAGTAATTCATGGAGTATTACATTTATTAGGCTATGATCATGTTAATGACGAGGACTCAATCATAATGCAAGCTATAGAAATCAAATTATTAGCAGAATTAGGTTATGCTAGCCCCTATAAAACAGAGGAAAATGAACTTGAATAAAGAGGAAGAAAGTGGATCGTGGTTTAGCCGTTTAAAACAATTTTTGCAAGGTGAGCCACAAGATCAGGAAGAATTGGTAAGTCTCTTACGTGATGCGCATATCCGCTCCCTTATCAATTCCGACACTCTTGCGATGATAGAAGGCGCAATTCTGTTCTCTAAGATGAGAGCAAGAGATATTATGCTGCCCAAAAATCAAATGGTTTGCATTAACCAGGATGATGAATACAACGATATAATCAGTGTTGTCACCCAAACAGGCCATTCACGCTTCCCCGTAACCGGTGAAAGTGCCGATGAAATAATCGGTATTTTACATGCTAAAGATTTATTACGATATCAATCCACTAATGTAGGTGACTTCGATTTACTGGATATTTGCCGCCAGGTAACTTTTGTTCCTGAGAGCAGACCACTTGATAGCTTGTTGAGTGAATTTCGCAGCAACAAAAATCATATGGCGATTGTGGTTGATGAATATGGCGAAGTTTCAGGTTTTGTCACTATTGAAGATATCATTGAACAAATCGTGGGTGATATTGAAGATGAATTTGATATTGACGAAGATGCTTATATAAAAGCTCATGGCGATAATCAGTACATTATAAAAGCACACACTCCTATTGAGGATTTTAACGAACAACTGGCCAGTAATTTCAGTGATGAAACCTACGATACAATCGGTGGAATTGTTATGAATAATTTTGGTTATTTGCCTAAACGAGGTGAAAGCATATTAATTGATAACTTCGAGTTCAAAATAATTAATGCTGACGCCAGACGAATTAAGCTATTGGAATGCTTTGATAAACGCAGTTCTAATAATAATGAAAATACTCCTGACAAAGGATAAGTGACAAATGAACAGCACCATTCTTATCATCGATGATGACACTGAGCTTACAGATTTATTAACGCAATACCTTGAACNNGCGTGCATGATGGTGAAAGCGGTGTCAAGAAAGCATTAAATCAATGTTTTGACGCTATTGTCCTCGATGTGATGCTTCCTAAATTAAATGGTTTTGAGGTCTTGAAAGCAATTCGCGAACATTTGGAAACTCCTGTGCTCATGTTAACAGCCCGCGGGGATGATATCGACCGTATCGTAGGGCTTGAAATTGGTGCTGATGACTATTTGCCCAAACCTTGTAACCCCAGAGAACTGGTAGCACGATTACGGGCAATTTTAAGAAGAACGCAAAAAGTCCCGGTACAAAAGCCCATCATTGAACACCATAATATCGTAGTTGACTGTTCTAAAAGGCATGTCACTATGGCCGGAATCTATCTTGAGCTGACTAATGCCGAATTTAATATTCTAGAAATGCTCATCAAATCCCCAGGTCAGGCTTTTTCTAAAGAAGAACTGACAGAATACGCACTAGGCAGAAAATATACTGCTTACGACCGAAGTATTGATGTTCACATTAGTAATCTTAGAAATAAATTAGGTGATAATCCAAATGGGGAGCCCATAGTTAAAACAGTCCGTGGATTTGGATATATGTTTAATGCGTAGTTTGTATTGGAAAATTTTTATCTCTTTTTGGTTAGCAACAATTTTAATTATATTTACCACTGCCTGGGTCACCAGTCAAATTGCTCAAAAGTCCTCCCAGCCAGCACGGGAAGAGATGTTTATGGACAGTTATGCGAACGCAGCTGTTGCAACTTTCGAGTCAGGTCAACAAGCTGCTTTACTTAAATGGCTTAATCAAATAGGCCTTTCACGCCACATGTCCATTTATCTCTTATCCAACACCGGGGATATCATTGGGACTCAGGCCGCGCCAGAAAATGTAAAAAACGTTGCAGCAAGCCTTATCAATGACGAACTACCCAGTGAAGGTATTTTAAAATCAGGTAAATTAATTGTCAGTCATGAAATTCTTTCCACCTCAGGCAAATATTACCGATTGGCTGCGGTAAGCGAGAAGCCAATATCCTATTTTGTCCAAATTCCCTGGGCCGGCTTAACAATCAGACTGACCCTTGCTACTTTTATCAGTGGCTTGATTTGCTACTTACTATCGATCTATTTGACGCAGCCCCTTCGCTCGCTCGGTATGGCTGCGAAATCAATAGCTACAGGAAAACTCAACACCAGAGTAGGACATTTTAGAGGTCATAGTAAGGATGAAATAGCCGAGCTAAGTAATGAATTTGATCGTATGGCTGAGCAATTAGAAACTCTGGTTACCTCAAAAGAGCGCTTACTGCAGGATATCTCCCACGAATTGCGCTCACCTCTTGCCCGATTAAATATTGCTTTAGAATTAGGTCGCAATAAAACAAAAAACCTTGCGGAAAACGAGTTTAAACGAATGGAAATTGAAAGCTCCAGATTGAATTCCCTGATTGGGGAAATACTTGATTTTGCTCGCCTTGAAAAATCAACAACGGAGCTTAATCTCGCGGAAACAAACCTGGATGATTTAATTAAAGAAATTACCCAAGATGCAAATTATGAGTTCGGCGAGGAGAGCATGCGGGTTCATACAAAAATCATTAATTCCTGTAAGCTAAATATTGATGCCAGGTTAATCCATAGAGCTATCGAAAATATAGTTCGAAACGCGCTCCATTACTCTGCAACAAATCAAAAAGTAGTCATAACACTTAGTAAGGATGATATTAAAAAAGAGGTCGGAATTAATATTAGAGACCATGGCCCGGGTGTTCCTGAAGAGCAACTCGAGAAAATTTTTGCCCCTTTTTATCGAGTAGATAGCTCCAGAACAAAAAAAACCGGAGGTTATGGCTTAGGTTTAGCTATTGCTGCTCGAGCTGTATCGTTGCATCAAGGAAGCATTATTGCCGAAAACCATCCCACCGGAGGCTTATCAGTGCGAATTACGTTACCAACCGATCCTATAACTATCTAATATTATTGAATAAATAAAGAGGGAAAGATATAAAAACTGGATTTTCGAAAAGATATTAGGTAATATGACCAAAAAATAACATAACAAGAGTTAATTCTGGTGATAAAATCCAAAAAATTAAGTAACGCGAGCAGTTATTTTTTTTTCTCGGGATTTATTGTTTCCAAAATTCGTTTTCTACCCTTTGTGGTTGTCACGCCTATCCTGACCCTTGTCAGCCTATTGCTTAATTGTATAGGCTATACAATCTGGTTTATATCAAGTCACTTTCAACAAGAACACGAGAGGGATGAAACTAAGTGGTATGGGTTTGCACAATTTAAAGATCAGCATTTACTCGCCGCATCTCTTGGGCTTATGGCAACAACTCTAAGTATTATATCCATTGTTCTTCCACTTATATTCATCCCAGCGGTTTGGCTGTTTTTTGCCAGTAATGTGGTATGGTGCACCGGTGAATATCATAAGTGGAAAAATCCTCCTCAGGACGATGAAAACTACTCCGCAACACGCCAGGAAAAGTATTTTGCCTATACCAGAGCAATGGCAATGACAGCTTTAATTAATGCAATTAGTTCCACACTAATTATCATGTTCCCTCCTCTTTCAATACCCCTTTTAATAGGAGCAACTCTGCTTTGCTTAGGTCCTGTATTATTGGCAGCCGAAAATTGGATGGAATTTAAATTCGGGAATCATAAGCAACTAACTCAATGCCGTCCCTCAACCAGCTATGATGTGATAGAAAAATCCCTTCAACTTGAAGTTTCTCCAATGAAAAAAATCAAGCCAAGAGTCACCAGGGATTCTCAAAAGCCAGTGCAGACTAAATTCGCTCTCTGTCAAAGTTCACTACAGCAAGCTAATATTCCTTCAAAACAAGCTAATATTCCTTCAAAACAAGCTAATACTCCTTCAAAACCAGCTAATATAAGTGTTATATCCTGTCCTTAATGACGAGGCATCAAAATGAATGCACAAATAAAAGAAATGATAAAAAAAGCAAACCTAACTTTGGTAAACGCATACGCACCCTACTCACAATTTACCGTAGCAGCTTGCATCTGTACTAATCAAAATAATTTATATTCAGGAGTAAACGTAGAAAACCGCTCTTATGGTTTATCTTCGTGTGCCGAAGCCTCTGCCATTTGCTCTATGGTTTCATCAGGTGAACAATCCATCAAAAGTATTGTAGTTTTGGCCGGGAATAATTTATTATGCTCACCTTGTGGTGCGTGCAGGCAAAAAATTAATGAATTTGCCTTACCGGACACTATGATTTATTTATGCGATAAAGATAGCGTACTTAAAAGTATGACTATGATTGAATTATTGCCTCTGGCCTTTAACTTTAAACCTAAAATTGGATGATTATATGTTGACTTCTGCACCTCATACGAACCTGGCTCACTTAGCAGCAGATTATATTAAGAAAGCGCATTCATCATTTACTCCCACAATAGGTATAGTTCTTGGATCAGGCTTAGGCCAATTTGCTGAAGAACTTGATCAGCCCGTTGCAATAAATTATGAAGAGCTTCCAGGATTTCCCAAAGTAACAGTAGAAGGCCATGGAGGGAAATTAATTCTAGGTTATTGGCATGGTGTGGGAGTTGTGTGCCTGCAAGGAAGAGCTCATACCTATGAAGGTATTGAACATTATGAAACAGTCAAAACTTATGTCAGAACATTAAAATTATTAGGCTGTACCTATTTTATCGCGACAAATGCTTCGGGTTCTATTAGAGAAGATGTGGGCCCAGGGGAGTTAATGTTAATAACTGATCACATTAATCTACAGCCCAGTAATCCGCTTATTGGACCAAATGATGAAGAGTTCGGACCAAGATTTTATCCTCTGGATAATGCCTATGATAAGTCCATGCAGACCAAATTCTTAGCTGTTGCTGAAAATAATGCAATTAAATTAAATCAGGGTGTGTATATTTCTGTTTTAGGTCCTCATTATGAAACTGCAGCAGAAATCCGGGCCTTTAAAGTTCTTGGAGCTGATGCGGTTGGAATGTCAACCGTTCCTGAAGTATTAGTCGCTAACCACTGTGGTTTAAAGGTCGCAGTGATAGCCATGATCACCAATTATGCCACAGGTCTTGCCAAAACAAGCCATAGTCATGACTCAGTGGTTAAAATGGCATCCGGTGCAGCAGATAAACTGAACCAGTTGATGAAGGAATTTATTAAGGATCTTGCGTGACATTCACCACAAATCTAAATCAATATCTGGATTCGATAGTTACTCCCAATCCATCAATAACTCCCGTTCAAATTATTAGGTGTATGGATTTAACTCTGTTAAATGAACATGCCGATAGTAATTCTATTGAAGAAATGAATACACTGGCGCAAAAGTATGAAGTTGCTGCTGTTTGCGTTTTTATCGATCGATTATCGCACTTTAAAAACCTTTCTACAGTTACCGGGATTGCTACTGTAATTAACTTTCCCAGTGGCCTCGATACGGTAGAACGTTGTCTGGATGAAATTGATAGAGCTCTGCATCTGGGCGTTACCGAAATTGATTATGTCATACCCTACCAGCATTACCTTGAGGGTGATATAAACTATGCTCTAAATCATTGCAAAGCAATTGCTAAATTATGTTCAGAGAATCGACTCAAATTAAAATTTATTCTGGAAACGGGTGCTTTTAATAACGTTGAAACAGTGTATGAGTTAAGTAGAAAGTTAATTGATATGGGGGCTGATTTTCTAAAAACCTCAACAGGAAAAATAAATCAAGGGGCTTCACAAGCCGCAGCCTTTGCTATTTTAAGTGCTATTCGGGACTCGAGCTCCAATTGTGGCATAAAAATTTCAGGTGGAATCAAAACACCCTATCAAGCTCTTCAATATGCAAGCCTTGCTGAATTGTTCTTCAGTAAAACAATTGATAAGAGTTGGTTTCGAATTGGAGCAAGCAGTTTATTACGTGACCTTTTAAAATAATTTAAATAGTATATATAAAATATTATTGTATTTTTTTAATCAGAAACAAATACAAAATTAAAACCATTTAACTTTGAGAATTTAATCATGAATAAAAGAACCGTATTTCAATCATTATTAATAATCATATCCAGCATCATATTAACTGCCTGCACGAAAGAATTACCTCCTGGAGAATATGATGCAAACGAAATTGGTAAGATTAAAAAAGTTATCCCAGGAACGATCATATCAAAACGCTCCGTGAATTTGCATCGAACAACTGAAACTCCTACGAGTGGGGCAAACAATCAGAGCAATTTTATTGATAACGGTTACAACCAAACTCATGGCGTCGAGTATGTTATTAAATTAAGTTCTGGGAGCATCATATCCGTAGTACAGTCTGAGGATTTAAAATTAAAAAACAGACAAAAAATTCTGGTTATTTACGGCAGGAATACTCGGGTAGTTGCTGATAATGGAAGCGATATTTATTAGAGGCTATTATTAGCACTTTAAAAGAGCTAAATGATTCAAAAGACCCAACAAGTTATGCTAAGTATCCTAACATCCCTGTATTACGACTTCGTCTAATACAGGCTACTCACAAAAATAAAGGTAGCCCGTATTAGCAATAGCGTAATACGGGTTCCAGTTAAATGGACCGTCAGAAAGCTAAAAATCACTGCAAATTTTGACTTTCGTTAGGCTGTACTGGATTAGTCGTAGTACTCGGTTGATTTATAGCAGGAATATTTGAATCAGGTTGAGTCTGATCAGAGGGCGTTGACTGTTGAACAATGCCCGAACAAGAAGCAGCAATTGAATTTATTGCATCGTTATATTGTTTGTCTGTTTGATTGTCTGAATGCTTAATAAGATCCATTAATTTGGGATTTGCACAACTGCAATAAGCTGTAGTTATTTTTTTAGCTTCATCAGATTTATCAGGATAAATCAGATCCCATCTATCATTACAATATTCATCAATGTCAGTAGCTTTGGCTTCAGATAAACCGACTTCCTCTTCCAAAGAATCCATTGCATCATGCAATAAAGTCTGGGACATACACGTTTGAATTGCTTTGCTAATTTCTACATCACTACTCAAAGGTTGAGTTGCCGCGCAGCTACAATATTTTTCACCAAAATTTTTATAATCCACTTTATCTTTTATTTGATCGCTTTTTTTCATCCAGGAGTCGATGCATACTGATTGAAAAGAGTTTCCTGACGGAGATGCTACGTCAGCATGAGATGATACAGAAAAAAGTATCATTATTAAATATATAGTACCAGCCATAGCAGCATTCATAATTTCACTCCGTTGAGATTAAAATAACATTAGTATTTCAGAATACCTTAAAATTATTAAACTTGTCATTTATGAATTAATTCTAATTCCGTATTTAAGTTTTAATCTTGTGTATATTTCATACATAAAAAATCGTTATCATGCGCAAATAAGGCTCTTCTAAAGGTATCAAAATAATATAGTTTATCTCGCAATTAATTTCTTTAATAATATTGCGTCTTCAACATGATCTTTATCTTTATAGTAGTCCTTTTTAATTTCAATTTTTTGAAATCCTACTGAGGTGTATAGATGTAAGGCAGCTCTATTACTGGGTCGGGCTTCTAAAATAACAGAATCTACATGAGTAAATTTTGATAAAGAATAAATCATGGTTTGTAGTAATTTTCTTCCTAATCCCTTTGATTGCAGGGGCTTGGCGATACAAAAATTTAATATATGGCAATTATTTTCACTCAAACGGGATATAATATACCCGCCTAAGATAGGTGAATCACCATTGTTAAGCTCCAAGACACGACAATCGTAACCTACCAGGACACAATCTCTTAAAATATCACGACTCCACGGAGCTATATGAACATCGGTTTCTATAGCATATACATTGTCTATATCAGAATCCTTCATATGACGAATGTTGAGAATCATCCCTTCCCCTGCGCTAATATTTTAAATGTTCCGTTGTGTCCCTGTCATTCATTTATTGCATGACAGGGCACTACATTGATCAGATTAAACGGTTATTCTAATTATTTTTTCTTTTTAGGCATATAAAGATCGGTAATCGTACCTTCAAAAGCTTCAGCAGCCTGAGCTATCGTTTCGGATAGTGTGGGGTGAGGATGAATGGTCAAGGCGATGTCCTCTACATCACAATCCATCTCAATTGCCAATGCGGTCTCTGCAATCAAATCACCTGCATTAATACNNCTGCGCCCAAAATGCGATTAGTCTTGGGACAAAATAATAGTTTAGTCATCCCTTCTTCACGCCCCATACTTAAAGCACGTCCACTGGCTGCCCAAGGGAAAATTGCTTTTTCATAACTAACATCTTTTTCTTTAGCTTCTTTCTCCGATAGACCCACCCAGGCAAGTTCTGGATCAGTATATGCGACATTAGCGATACATTTCGGTTCAAAATAATGCTTTTTACCGGCTATTACTTCTGCAGCAACTTTACCCTCAGGAATTGCTTTGTGAGCCAACATAGGCTGACCAACAACATCCCCAATAGCAAAAATATGGGACACGTTGGTTCTCATCTGATTATCTACTTTGATAAAACCCCGGTCATCCACTTTAACCCCTGCTTTTTCAGCATGAATGGCACCACCATTTGGCTTTCGCCCCACAGAAACTAAAACCTGTTGGAAGCACAATGGTTTATCCGTTGCATGCTCACCTTCCATTGTTACATAAATACCGTCTTTTTTTGCATCTATAGCAGTTACCTTGGTTTTTAAAAGGAATTTTATGCCTTTCTTAACCATTCGCTTTTGTAAGACATTAACCAGATCAGAGTCTGCGCCTGGAATTAATTGATCCATAAATTCAACAACAGTAACATTCACACCCAATGCTGAATAAACGGTTGCCATTTCCAGGCCAATAATCCCCCCACCTAATACCAGTAAATCGCCACGAAGATCCGCCAGCTCAAGTGCCCCGGTAGAGCTAAAAATACGTTTGTCTTCTGGAATAAACGGCAGATTAATCGATTCTGAACCTACAGCAATAATTGCATTTTCAAACTCAATTTCAATTGGGCCATCTTTAGTATCCACTGTAATCTGATGGGTACCTGAAAATGTTCCGACACCCGTAATAACTTCTACTTTACGTTGTTTGGATAGCGCTTTTAAACCACCAGTCAGTTTGGACACCACTTTGTTTTTCCAGCCCACTAATTGGGTATTGTCAATTTTTGGTTTGCCAAAACTTACCCCTTGATCAGCCATTTCATGGGCTTCTTCAACAACTTTAGCAATGTGAAGTAATGCTTTGGACGGAATGCATCCTACATTTAAACAAACTCCCCCCAAAGTATCATAACGTTCAACAAGCACCACTTTTTTACCCAAATCTGCTGCTCTAAATGCAGCAGTGTAACCGCCAGGTCCACTACCTAGCACCACTAAATCAGTTGTAATTTTATTAGCCATTGCAAGCCTCTTTTAAAATATTTTATATATTGACTGTTATTTATTGAAAACTTAAGAACCCATTAGAGTAAAACTCTTCTTATATCACTTAAACATTCACTTATGTAGTTGGTAAAACGAGCTGCTTCTGCACCATCAATAACCCGATGATCATATGATAGTGACATGGGGAGCATTAGCCTTGGTTTAAACTCCTTCCCATCATAAACCGGTTTTATTGAAGCGCGAGATAGCCCGAGTATGGCGACTTCAGGACTATTAACAATTGGCGTAAAGGCTGTACCACCAATACCACCCAAACTGGATATTGTAAAACAACCTCCAGACATATCTGCAGGCATCAATCCCTTATCCCGTGCTTTTGAACTCAACCTTCCCATTTCAGCAGCAATCTCTACAACACTCAAATGAGGAACATTTTTAATTACAGGTACCACCAGGCCATTAGGTGTTTCAACCGCAATACCAATGTTGCAGTATTTTTTAAAGACAAGATTATCCCCTGATGCATCTAATGATGCATTGAATTGAGGATAGACCTGAAGTGCTTTACTTACGACACGGCATACAAAAGCAAGTAGGGTTAATTTATAACCTGAATCATTTGTCCGGGTAGATTCAGTTTTACGAAAAGCTTCAAGTTCTGTTATATCTGCTTCATCAAACTGAGTTACATGAGGAATAGTGATCCATGAGCGGTGTACATTAATGCCGGTTAACTTCTTGATTTTATTTAAAGGTTTTAATTCAATTTCCCCAAATTTGCTAAAATCAACTACCGGGCTGGCCGGTATGTTTAAGCTGTTATTACCAGAAGATTTCTGATTGAGTTGGGCTTTTATATAATCTTGAACGTCTTCGCGTGTAATTCGTGTTTTACGACCTGTTCCTTTGATTAAATTCAGGTTAACCCCTAACTCTCTCGCCATTCTTCTAACAGCAGGGCCAGCAGACAGTAAATCATTATGCTCGATAGATTGTCTTTCAGAGGACACTGATTTAACTGGGGTTTCGAGTTCCTCTTGTTTCTTGGTGTTTTCTAAAGGAGAACTTGTATGCGAATCTCTCACAGCTGTAATTTCTGCCAAGTCTGAAGTTTCAAGAGTCAATATGGATGTACCTTGAGCAGCCTTATCCCCAATATGAATCAAAACTTCCTTTATGATTCCGGCATAAGGAGAAGGGATATCCATAGTGGCCTTGTCCCCTTCCAGAGTGATTAAAGCCTGATCCTTCTCAACAGTCATTCCGGGTTTAACTAATACGTCAATAACATCAACCTCAGTAGCTCCACCAATATCAGGAATAGAGATTTTCTGCAAAGAGACCTTTGTGTTCTCGCTTACGGGTTGTGTTTCTTCGATAATTTGCGCTGGTGCCACTTCTTTAATGGTCTCATTTTTATTTGGAGCATTTTCAGAGGAAGGACTTTCACTTTCTGTTTTCACTAACAAAATAGTGTCACCTTCTGCAACTTTATCACCAATATTAACTGATACCTTGCTAATAATTCCCGCACATGGAGAAGGTATTTCCATACTGGCTTTATCAGACTCAAGAGTGATGAGAGGACTATCAACTTCAATTCTGTCGCCTGCCTTCACCATTATTTCAATTACATCTACCCCGCTGGCTCCACCAATATCAGGGATTTTGACTTCTATTTCTTTTGCCATAATTGTCCTCAGCATTCAGTAAGCTCATGACTAACAGGTATGTAACTAATGAGTTACAGGATCTAATTTATCAGGGTTAATCTGGTAACGATTGATTGCATCTTCTACTAATGATTTATCAATAGCACCCTCGGCAACCAATGCATTTAATGAAGCAAGAACAATAAATTTCGCGTCAACTTCAAAGAAATGCCGTAAACGCTCACGTGTATCACTTCGACCATAGCCATCAGTCCCCAAAGTGATAAATCGATTAGGCACAAACGGTCTAATTTGATCTGCATATAAACGCATATAATCGGTAGCAGCAATTACCGGGCCTTGCTTGTCTTTAAGTTGCAATGCAACATAAGACTCTTGTTGCTTTTCACCAGGATGCAACGCATTATAACGTTCAGCTGCCAGACCATCTCGCCGTAGCTCGTTAAAACTGGTTACGCTCCATATATCAGCTGTTATTGAATAATCTTTTTCCAACCATTCAGCTGCTTTAATCACCTCGCGCAGAATAGTACCACAGCCCATTAGTTGTACATGATTGGCTGATTTTTTCGGATGATTTTTTAAAACATACATTCCTTTGATAATACCCTCTTCTACTCCCTCTGGCATATCAGGATGAACATAATTCTCATTCATTACGGTGATGTAATAAAAAACATTTTCCATTTGTTCATACATTCGGCGTAATCCATCCTGAATGATTACAGCTAACTCATAGGCGTAAGTGGGATCATATGAAATACAGTTGGGTATGGTTGAAGCCAAAAGATGACTATGCCCATCCTGATGCTGTAAACCTTCACCGGCAAGAGTAGTTCTTCCTGCTGTGCCGCCTAATAAAAATCCCCGCGCTTGCATATCTCCTGCTGCCCAGGCTAAATCACCAATCCGTTGAAATCCAAACATTGAATAATAAATGTAAAAGGGAATCATCGCCAATTTATTCGAACTGTACGACGTTGCTGCAGCCATCCAGGAACAGAACGCCCCTGCTTCATTAATACCCTCTTCCAGAATTTGCCCATCTTTTGCTTCGCGATAATACATCACTTGCTCATGATCCACAGGCGTGTAAAGTTGTCCCACTGGTGAATAGATGCCAATTTGTCTAAATAATCCTTCCATCCCAAAAGTGCGACATTCATCGGGTACTATTGGGACAATGCGTGAATTGATCTCTTTATTTTTTAATAAAATAGATAGAATCCGGACAAATGCCATTGTGGTTGAAATCTCACGCTCGCCCAAACCTTTGGTAACTGCCGCAAATTCTGCCAAATCTGGTATCTTTAATGGAGGAACGTCAGTGGAACGAGCCGGTAAATAGCCACCTAAAGCTTCCCTCTGTTTTTTCAAATATTTTATTTCCGGACTATCTTCTGAAGGTCTGTAGAAAGGTATATCACCTATTTCTTCATCACTTATTGGAATACTAAATCTGTCTCTGAAAGCTTTCAATTGATCAATAGTCATCTTTTTTTGTTGGTGGGTAATATTTTGCCCCTCGCCAGCAGCTCCCATACCGTAGCCTTTAATCGTTTTAGCCAAAATAACGGTAGGACTTCCTTTGTGCTCTACTGCCTGAGCATATGCTGCAAAAACTTTTTGAGGATCGTGCCCACCTCTGTTTAAACGCCAAATTTCATCATCTGAATAATTTTCAACTAATTTCTTTAATTCAGGATACTGGTTGAAAAAATGTTGTCTGACATAAGAACCATCATTCGCTTTATAAGCCTGATATTCACCATCGATGCATTCTTCCATCCGTTTTTGCATCCATCCCTCAGTATCTCTGGCAAATAAAGGATCCCAACGGCCACCCCATATGACTTTAATGACATTCCAACCTGCACCGCGAAATACACCCTCAAGCTCCTGAATGATTTTACCATTACCTCGAACAGGACCATCCAGACGCTGTAAATTACAATTGACCACAAAAATCAAATTATCCAATTTTTCTCGAGCAGCAATACTGAGAGCACCCAAAGATTCAGGTTCATCCATCTCACCATCACCAAGAAATGCCCAGACTTTACGCCCTTCAGCCTTAATTAAACCTCTATTTTCGAGATACTTTAAAAATCGTGCCTGATAGATTGCCTGTAACGGACCTAATCCCATGGACACAGTCGGAAATTGCCAAAAATCCTGCATCAACCAAGGATGAGGATAAGAGGATAATCCATCTACTTCGACCTCCTGGCGGAATTTCTGTAACTTATCTTCACTTAATCGGCCTTCCAGAAAAGCACGTGCATAAATACCAGGCGATGAATGTCCCTGAATATAAAGCAAATCCCCACCATTTTCGCCATTTGGACCTTTAAAGAAATAATTAAATCCAGTTTCATATAATGTTGACGATGAGGCATAGGAAGCGATATGGCCTCCTAGTTCGGGGGCGTATTTACCCGCGCGTAAAACCATGGCTACTGCGTTCCAGCGAATCAATGCATTGATTCTTTTTCCAATACCTTCATCGGGTGGCATTGGTTTTTCTTCGTGAGTTTTTATAGTATTTCTATAGGGTGTGTTTATTGAGCTGGTCAACTTTACCCCTTCAGTATTTGCTTTATTTAAAAGTTGCTGTAGGAGAAAAGCACCACGTTCAGGGCCATCAGTGGCAAATACAGCTTGTAGGGCATCTAGCCATTCGCGTGTTTCTACAGGATCAAGGTCGTTATTAATTTCATTTGCCATGAAAGAGTTCCCCAACATTTTAATTATTTTAAGTACAATAAGGCACTGTTTGTAGTCCTTTACGAACTACTCCTGTGCAACCCTGCTTACAGGCCATTAAATCTGCTTTACAATTACAAGTAACTTTTCGGCATTGTAGAGGATCACGGTAGGAATTCAACCTGCGCGTCACAAATCCACCCATCAACCTTTTTTCATGCATGTATTTTAGAAAGTTTTCTCTTGATGTGTGAGTAGAAGCGGAAGAGCAATTTTTACAATTATTAGTACAAAGTTGACTACACGTCTCAAAACGCTGGGCACACATCATAGTACATTGAGGCACAGGACACGCAGGCTTTATTTTTGCTTGTGGCTGTATCGTACAGGCAGAAAGTGCTGATAGCAAAATAAAACCCAAAAAACGTAATAAAGAGTTCATTATTTAATTCCCAAAGGTTAAATTAAATACAACTTTACAACCAGGCTACTAATGTAAATAAAGCAATTAAAACCAGTAAAACAAAAGTGGCATGCTCAACTAAAATTTCAGCAGCAGATAACGGTACCGTTCCTTCTTCATTTCTAACAGCAAGTAAACCACACTGTGAGAGCAGATTATCATTCAATTCAGGATGCGACATGAATAATTGAATAAATGCAGGGATTGCGCGTTGAAAATTACCTACAACCAAATACATAATCGAAGTAATTCTGGCAGGAAGCCATTCGAGGATATTACTTATTTGAGTGGCTTGAGTACTTATTGAATCTATATTTTTACATAAAGTAATTAATCTATAAGCAAGTAATACAATGGGACCACCTATGATATACCAGAATATAACTGCAAATAACTGACTGTTTGCCTGGGCAAAATATTCTGCAGCAGAGTCATCACTAACCGCAACCGGATAAAATATATTTTGCGGTCCAAGACAATATAAAAAAATAAACAGATTGAGGAAAAATCCCATTATACCAAATAAAATATTATGAAATATGAAATATACGAACGCAGTAATTGCTACTAGTGGTACTATTGTGGCAGCAAGAATAATCCAGGGATTAGTAAAAAAATTGTTTTGATCCGTATATTTTTTTATAGATAAAAAATAAATTCCAAACCATGCGAAACGCTGAAAAGAAATGGCGTGAAGCATATAACGTTCGCTTAGCAGACATAATACAATAACCATTAGTTTCATTTTATTAATCCTTACGCATTTTTTCAGATAAAGCTATAGGGGTAGGATACTTTAATACCACAAGATAGGATGAGACAATAAACGTTAAAATTGTTGTTGCTTGAATTAAATTTGAAGCCACATCAGAAATCAATTTAGTACTTAAAGCGATACTGGCAACGAGTAGAGAAAATTCACTAGCTTGCCCTAATCGGATACCAACCTCTTTTGCAACCTGTTTTTTTTCACCAGCTCTGTCAAGTAGATAATAAAATGCGAGAGGTTTTATCACTAAAATCAGTATCGCTAAAATTACCGCTGGTATTACAACTTGAGCTGCGAAACCAAAATTGAAGGTGGCACCAATTGAAAAGAAAAACATGACCAGGAAAAAATCTCTTAATGGTTTTAAACTTTCGGCGATAAATAGGGAAATTGGACTTGATGCCAAGGCTACCCCAGCAACAAAGGCTCCAATGTCCTCTGAAAGACCCAGTTTTTGGGCCAAAACAGATAATCCCAAGCACCAGCCAATAGAAAGGAGGAATACATACTCCTGAGTTCTATCAAAGCGAGCTAATAATTTTATTAAAATATACCGCTCAAAAGTAAACGCAAACAAGCATAATGCCGGTAAGGCAATACCTACCAATAAAAGGTCATCCAGAGATAACCCCCCACCCTGATGCGCGCCATTGATCAAAATCAGAATAACAATCGCTATAACGTCCTGCATCAGCAAAACGCTAATCATTACCTCTCCAGTATGTTGGTGATGCAATATGGTTGTTGGTAACAATTTCAAACCGATGATAGTACTGGAGAACATCATGGCACCGCCAAGCACCCATGATTCAGTTACTGTTAATCCAAACCATCGCCCAATAAGGTATGCCATTCCCGCAAAAAGCACTGAGCTTACAATAGCAATCCAGGTTACTTTTCGTAACATATGAACCAGATTTTGCGGTTGCAGGTGAAGTCCAAGTAAGAATAAAAGAAAAACAATTCCAATATCACCAATTTGTTGCACTGTTGTTACATCAGAGACTAACTTTAATCCCCAAGGACCCAGAACAGCACCAAGAAGGATGTACGCAACAAGAAGGGATTGTTTTGTATATAAAACCAATGTGGAAAAAAATGCAGCTCCAGCAAATATTAAAAATATCGTGTAGAATACAGCGCCGTCATGCATTAGTGGTGTGCCTCATTGAAAATTAATTTTGATAATCAGTATTTGGCATCAATTTTATCTATTTATCTTTCAATAAGCTATAAATTATTATCTATATGAAGAAAATATAGGTAAATTCAATTCAAACCCAGTGCTACTGGAATTCAAATCCTGGTTCATACAGCTTTATATAATGAATATGATTTATAAATGATGGCAGTCAGAATGCCCTCAAACTATATTTAACACCATAAAATGAATTCTAGATTAACACCGAAAACGAACCCGTCACCCCGTTACTTGCCAATTTACCTTTTAAATTATCAGCCATGGATTTTTCGCCAAAAGGACCTACCCGAACCACATAATGTTGTTGGTAATGTTCAATAAAAACAGGAGAAGGAGTAAGTTGTAATAGCCGTTCTTTTAATCGCTTTGCCAAAAGTTCAGATGAAAAAGCTCCTGCCTGCAGGTAATAATGTGCTTGACCTGCTGGCCCCATTAGCGTCTCTATTTCGACTCGTGCCGTGCCTTTGGGGAATACGCCCAATTTTAGAGCAGCCGCGTAAGATAAATCAATGACTCTATCAGCATGAAAAGGCCCTCTATCATTAACTTTAACTACGGCAGTGCGGCCATTATCCAGGTTTTTTACTTTTACATAGGTTGGGAGCGGTAAGGTTTTATGTGCAGCAGTCATTACATACATGTCATATGGCTCTCCGCTTGATGTGCGTTGTTTATGAAATTTGGTACCATACCATGAAGCAATTCCCTGGGTTTTGTACCCTGATGAACTTTTTAAGACTTCATAGGTATGTCCATCAACATAATATTCAGTAGGATTTCCATAACGACTTAAAGGCTCTTTTGCAGGCACTGGCTCTTTGAAACTAATATTTTTTTGTTTCAATGGGGCCCCATCCTGCTTTATAGTGTAGCGATTATGCTTGTTTTTGTAGCGATCATACAGCGCATTCTCATTGCGGGATGTATGAGTTGGTTTTGATTTCTTAGGTGATGATTCTGATAATACAGAATGATTTGCTGTATTTTGCTGGCAACCAGTTAAGAGCAGGAAAGTTAAAACAAGAAGTGTACGCATAAATTCTAATGTTTATTATTGTTGTGATTAATATACCTAAAAAAAGATCATATTCGTAGATTCGTGTTCAAATATTTTTATATCAGCAAAAAATACTAAAAAAATAGATATTTTTCATTTAGCTATTTGGTTGGCTACAAAAGGCTGTGATAAGATATCCTGATTTTGTAAACTACCAGGTAACAACATGACCAAAGCAACGTCTATTTTAATGACGACCTTATTTTTTATTACTTTATTTGTTCAATCCACCAATTCATCCGCAGAACCAACTCCGTTATCAGATTTGGTTAAGCCATCCCCGACCATCACTAATAAACCGATGGTTACCCCCGCAGCACCTACCTTAAACGCGAAAGCTTATATATTGATTGATGTAAACAGTGGCAAAATAATTGCGGAAAAAAACAGCGAGGAGCGTCTGCCTCCTGCAAGTTTAACAAAAATGATGACATTATACGTTGTCTCAAATGCGCTGCACAACGAACAAATTCACTTAACTGACAGCGTACGAGTGAGTAAAGATGCGTGGAAAATTGGCGGCTCCCGTATGTTTATTAAAGAAGGACAACAAGTTTCTGTTGAGGATCTGCTTAAAGGAATTATTGTCGATTCAGGTAACGATGCCTGTGTGGCCATAGCAGAACATGTTGGCGGAAGTGAAAATGCCTTTACTGATATCATGAATCAACAAGCTCAAAATCTTGGCATGTCTAATAGTCATTTTACTGACAGCACTGGTCTACCCGACCCCAACCTATATACCACTGCAAAAGATCTCGCCATTTTGGGACGCGCGTTAGTAAGTGATTTTCCACAATATTACAGCTGGTATAAACAAAAATGGTTTACTTATAATGGGATAAGACAACCAAACAGAAATAGATTGTTATGGAGAGACAATCAGGTTGACGGTCTAAAAACAGGCCATACCAATGAAGCCGGATTTTGCCTGGTGTCTTCAGCAAAACGCGATAATATGCGTCTTCTGGCAGTTGTTTTAGGTGAACCCAATGATTCTTCTCGTGCCGATGACAGCGAAAAACTACTCAATTATGGATTTAGATTTTTTGAAACACATCAACTTTATAAAGGTGGTCAATCAATTACTGAACTTCCACTTTACAAAGGAACGGTTGACAAAGTAACAGTTGGTTTAACAGACAATCAGTTCATCACGATACCTTCTGGCCAATATCAAAGATTAAATATATCTACTAATATCCCGTCTTATTTACAAGCTCCTATAAAAAAAGGGGATAAAGTAGGGGATTTGGTAGTAAAATTTGACAATAATATCGTTTCAACACGCCCTTTATATGCATTACAAACAGTTGAAACAGGCGGATTCTATACCCGCACAAAGGACTCAGTGCGATTGGTTTTCAAACGTTGGTTTGGTTCATAGAGTCAATAGGATGAAGACAGCATTCGTTAATGGTCAATATTGCGCTCTTGCAGATGCCAAGATTTCGATATTTGATCGCGGGATACTTTTTGGCGATGCTGTCTATGAGGTTCTTCCAGTTTATGATGGCCGTCCTTTTTTTGTTGAAAAGCATTTAGCCAGACTTTACTCAAATCTTAAAAAAATTAAAATTACTGCGCCCGATATCCAGTGGAATGAATTAATAAGTCGTTTAATCAGTGACAATGGAAGCGGAGATTTACAAATATACATTCAGATTACCCGGGGGAACCAAGGCTTTCGTAAACACGATATTCCTTCCTCACTACTGCCCTCCGTAATAGCTTTTACTATTCATAATAACTACCCTACTCTTCATGAAAAGGAACAAGGCTTGTCCGCCAAACTCATCGAAGACAGCAGGTGGAAATTTTGTGATATAAAAACCACTTCTTTGCTAGCCAATATTTTATTAAATGATGATGCAGTATCAAGTGGCCATCAGACTGCTCTATTGGTTCGAGATGACCTAATCACTGAAGGAAGCACCTCTAACGTTTTTGTGGTTAATAAGGCAGGTCAAATCGAAACCCCTTCTTTAAATCATACTTGCCTCCCAGGAATAACAAGACAGATAGCCATTGATCTGATAGCAGAATTAAACTGGCCTATTGTGGAAAAGGACCTCTCAATTAAAGAACTCTTTGATGCACAAGAAGTATGGATCACAAGTACTACCAAGGAAATTTTCCCTGTGACACGAATTGATGATATCTTAATTAATAATGGTCAGGCTGGTAACTATTGGCGTGCTATCGAGCAATCTTATCGGAGACTAATAAATCATGAATAAAACCACGTTAATGGATTTTCCATGTGATTTTCCTGTAAAAATCATAGGAGTAAACACGCAAGCTTTTATTGATGATATAAAAGCAATTGTAACGAAACATTTCCCTGATTTTTCTGAAACTGAATTTACGAGTCAAACCAGCAACCAAAATAAGTATGTTGCGATTACTGTTACTGTTCCTGCTAAAAATCAGGAAATGCTGGATGCTTTTTATGAAGAAGTGACGAAACACCCTGATATTAAAATGGTTTTATGATGCATATCAGACATCTGGGTATTCAGGAATACTCCCAAATATGGGAGGAAATGAAAACTTTTACAATAAATCGCACTGAAACAACACCAGATGAACTATGGTTCCTTCAACACCATCCCGTGTATACACAAGGACAAGCTGGAAAATCAGAGCATATACTTAATTCAAGTGCAATTCCTATTGTTCAGTCTGATCGCGGTGGACAAATTACCTATCATGGACCTGGACAGTTGGTTGTATATGTTCTAATGGATCTGCGTCGAAGAAATTTAGGTATTCGTACTTTAGTATCCCAACTGGAACGTGTAATTATTTCTGTTCTTGAATTTTATAACATTCATGCAGAAGTTCGATGCGGCGCCCCTGGTGTCTATACTAAAGAAAAGAAAATTGCCTCGATTGGATTAAGAGTTAAAAATGGGTGTACCTACCATGGAATTGCCTTAAACGTTGACATGGATTTAAAGCCATTTCTGGGAATAAATCCTTGTGGCTTTGCTCAACTGGAAATGACCCAGATTAGCCATTTTCATTCTACTGTTAATGTAGAAGATGTGAGTCAGCGTTTTCTAAAGGACTTCTTAAAACAATTTAATTAACGGGATATTATGAATTTGTTTGTAGATTATGTTCAACCCTTAACTGATTGGCTGCAAGCAAATCCTCGCTGGTCTTTGTTCATTACCTTTTTCATATCTTTAGCAGAATCACTGGCAATAATTGGAAGTATCGTACCAGGCTCTGTCACTATGACTGCAATTGGTATTCTCGCAGGCTCTGGCATTATGCGTATTGATCTAACCCTAATCGCTGCAAGTCTTGGCGCAATATGTGGAGACAGCTTAAGTTATGCTATAGGATATATATATAGTGATCGTCTGGTAGAAATATGGCCATTTCGAAAATATCCTGGTTTATTAAAATATGGTAAAGATTATTTTGAGCGTCATGGTGGTAAAAGTGTATTAATAGGCAGATTTGTCGGTCCTTTAAGATCAATAATTCCAGTTATAGCTGGTATTATGCATATGAAACAATGGCGGTTTCTTTTTGCTAATGTAATTTCCGCTATTGGATGGTCGATTTTATACGTTATGCCTGGAGTTTTAATCGGTGCTGCAGGACATGAGTTATCGACAGAGACCGCTACACGATTATTTATTATTATTCTGATTTTTCTCTCAGCAATGTGGTTATTAAGTATTCTTTTAAAAAGTCTATTTATTTCGTTACAGGCATTTTTCAAAAAAAATCTTCATCTTTTTTGGTTAAGCCTGAAAAATAGCACACTTTTCAAACCCATGTTCTTTCTGATTACTCCCGAGTGGGAAACAAATCATTATCACACAGCGGGTTTAATTCTACTTACATTATTTTACTTTACAGGCTCATTTTTACTTATTTTTCTAACAATTTATTCGTACACGACAACTGCATTAAATTTGGCTGTTCATCTTTTAATGCAAAGCTTCCATACCTCTTTACTCGAGAATTTTTTTATAATTCTTAGCCAAACCATTAGTTTTTTGACCATGATGGGACTTTATTTTATTTGTTGTCTGTGGTTTATCTATCATAAAAATTTAAAAATAATTCTTTATTTCACCAGCTTGTTTATCGCAAGCGGACTAATCGGATTCTTATTGACGAGTTTTATACCAAGTCCTCGTCCCCCGGGTTTACTCGTTACAATGCCAGGCAATTCATTCCCTGACATTAATTTAATGGTAGCGACTGCTTTTTACGGATTTATTTTCTTTTATATCAATAATAAAGATTATCTTCTCACCTATCTTTTTCGAAGTTTAATTTTAGTAATTCTGAGTCTAAGCGGCTTAGGCGCATTGTATTTGGGAGATTATTGGCTTACCGATATATTAGGAGCTTATTTCATAGGGGCAACCCTATGTCTACTCCACTATATAGCTTTTAGAAAATGGGAATTATCTGAAACTTATCAAGGACACTCCAACTTCATCTTTGGGTTATTTATTGCGGGGCTAATTTTAATCACTACCTTATCGGTTATACTTAATTTTAAAACACTTGTTTACAATCACACGCCCTACCAGCAAAAATACACCATAAATAAGTCACATTGGTGGAATCAGCAGCAACCCATATTACCTCTTTATAGACTAAACCGTATTGGCAAGAGAATTAGTCTATTTAATATCCAATATGATGGATCAATTGCAAATTTAAAACACGATTTATTAAAACAAGGTTGGGAAACTCACAGTGAATCTTTTTTCACTAAATTAATTATGTTAATTAACAATGATAATAACCTAAAACTCCCTTTACTAACTCAGCTGCATGAAAACAGACGTCCTGAACTAATTATGACTCTTAATAATAAAGAAACAAACTCCATCCTTATGCTAACTATATGGGAGTCCAGTTATCGTATTCAGGATCTAAAACGTCCTATCTGGGTCGGCTCACTGCATCAACTTATAAATGACTCAGGAGAAAAAACTTCTTTGAATTTGGTTAATGAACCGCTTAGCTTTATTGTACCCGCACTAAAAAAATACCAAATTCGCAGAGTTTTGTTACCAGACAATTTAGTTAAACCAACCACCTTTCCTGCTACTCCCTATATCTTTTTAATAGAAGAGAGAATGACTGAAAATACTCAAATACACCATAAAAAACTAAACTAGCTATGACTTTAAAATGCTGATATAAATAGAATATTCTTATAATATTAAGTCTTTGAGGAATTAATTAATGTATGCCTTATTTAAAGCAATCCAATACTTTTTCCCACTCATTGCTCTGGCTTTATTGATTATTGGAATCAAAAAAAATGCAATTTATTATATAATTTCCTCTTTATGGATCAGTCTCATTGCCCTGGTAATTCATTACCAGGCGTCTGGTGGCGAAATTCTGGGAACATATTTTGATTACCTCAACGCAGCAATTTATTCTTTCAATTTAGTAATATTAGCAATAGCCTTAATTCGTATTATTTCTCATTTGGGTAATGAACATCCTGTATATTATTATGTAAGCAGCTTTCTTAAGGCCTTTATTGTTATTGGCAGTGTATTGGTTTTCATTAATTTATGGATGAATGCCTATTTCATTGAGAACCGGATGAATGGTACACCGGTTATGCAAGTTGCTCTCATGCAAAAACCAGATTATTGCGATTATCGCTATTTATTTTATAAAGTAACCAGAGAAGGCTCTGTTGATTATTTATGCCCTAATTACTATGGCTTAATTCCTTCAATTGGTCATCTTGAAATAAGTCCTGATTTTATAACCACTCAACTAACAATGCCTAATAAAAGAAAACTCTTGTTATTACAACAAAACAAAAAACAATAACTGGGTAATTTAAGAAATTGTCCTCATGATTATTATTTGATACCATGCTTTTAAGTTTCCATATCTATAGACATATGAGCCGTTATATTGCTTTATTTGTTTTCCTGTTAAGTTGTAATAGCTATTCCATGGCACCTAAACTTAATTGGGATCAAGCTATTGATAAAGCAATAAAAAAATATGGATTGCGTGCTGAACCTCAGCTGATTGATTTCTTTAGAAAAGCAGGAGTCAGTTATCCTCCCAATGATATTGCATTGCTCGCTTTTAAATCGGAACGTAGAGTTGAATTGTGGGCCAAAAATCAGAATCAGTCCTGGAAACATGTACATGATTATCCATTAACCGGATTTAGCGGCAGATTGGGGCCTAAATTACGTGAAAATGACAAGCAGATCCCGGAAGGTGTCTACAGATTAGTTAACTTTAATCCTTTTAGCAGCATGCATTTGTCAATGATGATCAATTATCCCAACGGTTTTGATAGAGAAAAAGCCTATCAGGACGGTCGACGCGAACTGGGAAATAATATATTTATCCATGGTAGTAATTTATCCGTGGGATGTTTGGCAATAGGAGATCTCGCTATTGATCAGTTGTTTCTTTTGGCGCGACGTGTAGGTCTTGATCATGTGCAGTTAATCATTGCTCCAAATGATCTTAGAAAAGAAAAGCCTTCCACATCTACTTTCGCACAACCAAGATGGTTACCCGAACTTTATAAAAGAATTNNTATTAGTGAGTCTTTAAAGCCTTTTAACAAGAGTGAATATACTGCTTAATAAAACTCGTCAATTTTATCTATTTATGTATATACTTACATAAAACTATAAATTACGGATGATATGACTACTCCCAGAAGACAATCATGGTCACATATCGATTTGGGCGATACTGCAGAAAATGATTCATTACTTGCCTGCCTGGTGCTGTTAACCCGATATTATCAAAACCCTTTTTCGCCGCTGGCTCTTGTTGCAAGGCTCCCCCTGGTTGAGAATAAATTAACACCGGACTTATTCTCTCGTGCAGCAAATAGAGCGTCATTAGATACAGAACTACGAAATATTAAACTTGATGAAATCGAAGATGCTAATCTTCCTTTAGTGCTATTAAAAAAAGATGGTTCGGCTGTTTTGTTGGTTTTAAACGACACGGGTGAGCAAGTAATTATCGATCCTCGCCAACCTGAAGTTATTATTAATTCCAAGGATATAGCAGAGGAATTAAGCGGACAGATCATTTTGGTAGATCAACAATTTAAACACACAAAGAGATCTCAGGAAACGCTACAAAAAGAAAATAAAAACTGGTTTTGGAAAGTAATGATCAAAACTTGGCCATTATACTCTGAAGTACTTCTTGCCTCACTTTTAGTCAATATATTTGCTCTGGTTATACCATTATTTACCATGAATGTTTATGACCGGGTCGTACCTAATCATGCAATTGATACTATGTGGGTTCTTGCAAGCGGTGTTGCTATCGTATTTATTTTCGATATGCTTTTAAAAGGTCTTCGGTCCTATTTTATTGATATTGCCAACAAACACAGCGATTTGGAACTATCTGCCACTATCTTTCAACAGGTGCTCGGGCTAAGCATGGTTAATCGGCCTCGATCAGTTGGAGCTTTGGCGAACACAGTACAATCATTTGAAGTTTTTCGTGATTTTATTACATCAAGCACCATGACTGTCCTTGTGGATTTACCCTTCGTATTCATCTTTTTATTTGTCATCTATTTAATAGGGGGAAATCTGGTATGGATTCCTTTTATCGTAGTTCCAGTGATTTTTTTAATTGGACTAATCCTGCAATGGCCCCTTATAAGGTTAACCAGAAAAGCGTATCAATACTCCGCTGAAAAACAAGCAACTTTATTTGAATCTCTATCGGCAATTGAAACAGTTAAAACAACCGGAGCTGAATCGATTTTGCAATCTCGTTGGGAAAAAATAATAAAAGAAGCGTCAAATAACTCCATGCATTTGCGATTTTTTGCCAATGCCAGTATCAGTATCACTAATTTGGCTCCGCAAATTGCCACTATAGCCATAGTTATCGTTGGTGTTTATATGATTGCTAATGGGGAGCTAACCACTGGGGCATTAATCGCATGTACCATACTTACAGGACGCGCCCTAGCCCCTATGGCCCAGGTATCCACCCTATTCACCCGCTATTTTCAATCAGTGAATGCATTAAAATCACTAAATAAAATCATGCAGCTTGATACTGATGTTAATGAAAATACAAAGTTCCTGCATCGACCAGCGTTAAAAGGTGATATTGAGTTTAAGCACGTTAGCTTTCATTATATGGATGAAGAGGTAAATGTTTTAAATAATCTGAGTTTTAAAATTAAAACTGGCGACCGAGTTGCTATTATAGGTCGCGTGGGTTCAGGTAAGTCCACCCTAGGAAAGCTGCTTTTAAAATTATACACCCCCACTGAAGGAACCATTTTACTTGATGGTACGGATTACAAACAAATTAATCCTGATGATTTACGGCAGCAAATTGGTTATGTACCACAAGATATCGTTCTTTTTTATGGAAGTGTTCGAGATAATATCTGTGTCGGAGCTCCATTCATTCAGGATAGCGCCCTTTTAAAAGCCGCTGAAGTAGCTGGAGTTGCTTCTTTTACCAACAACCACCCTAAAGGTTTTGATCGTCAGGTGGGTGAAAAAGGAGCGGAATTATCTGGAGGACAAAGACAAGCCGTAGCCCTTGCCAGAGCATTAATAATGGACCCTAACATCTTGCTTTTAGATGAACCAACTTCAGCAATGGATGATAATAATGAGCGCCAAATAAAAACACGACTCAATAATTATTTAACTGAAAAAAACACCCTAATCCTGATAACGCATAAAATATCGATGCTTGAACTGGTAAATCGAATAATTGTGATGGAAGATGGTAAAATCATTGCCGACGGCTCCAAAGAAGCCGTACTCAATGCTCTTAAATCAGGTATGACAGTAAGGAAATAGTATATGAGTAATGCTTATCGATCACGAGCTTTTACCCACATCATTCTATGGGTCTCTGCACTTGTAATTATTGTTGGCATAATATGGGCTCATTTTGCTATTCTTGATGAAGTAACTACAGGGCAAGGGAAAGTTATTCCTTCAAGTGAAGTACAGGTTATTCAAAATCTGGAAGGTGGTATCGTTAAAAATATATTTGTTAAAGAAGGTGAAATCGTTAAAAAAAATCAAATATTAATGCAAATTGATAATACCCGCTTTCAGTCCAGTTATGCAGAAACAGAAAAAAAAATCGATTCTCTAAGATTAGAAATCATACGAATTAACGCCGAAATGAAAAATACCAAGCCAGAGTTTCCAGAAGCTTTAATTAAAAGCCATCCTAATCTGGTTAAGAATCAACAGTCTTTGTATGAATCGCGAATGAGAGAGTTAAATCAATTGATGATATCACTGGAGCTTGCTCAAAAAGAATTGGACATGACTCGTCCTCTCTTAAAAAATGGCTCTGTCTCTCAAGTTGAAGTTATTCGCCTTGATAGAACTGTAAATGAAATAAGAGGAAGTATTGATAAATTCAAGTCAGATGAATTGGACAAGTTAAATAAAGCACGGGGGGAATTGTCATCTCTTACAGAGGCCAACAAAGCGGACAAAGATAGACTTACCAGAACCACCGTACGTTCCCCTGTTTATGGAATTATCAAACAGATTAAAACAACCACTATAGGTGGGGTAATTCAGCCCGGTAATAATATAGTAGAAATTGTACCATTGGATGATACCCTGCTAATCGAGGCTAATATTCGACCATCAGACATCGGGTTCATACATCCCGGTCAAAAAGCAATGGTCAAACTTTCCGCCTATGATTTTTCTATTTATGGAGGTTTAGAAGGTACCGTAGAACAAATAAGTGCGGATACAATTATTGATGAAACAGATAAGAAGAACGAGAGTTTTTATGTAATCAGAGTTCGCACTGAAAAAAACAGATTAGGAACTGCTGAAAAACCTTTACCTATTATCCCTGGAATGATGGCAACAGTTGATATTTTAACGGGGCAAAAATCCGTACTTGATTACATTCTAAAACCCATTCTTAAAGCGAAGCAATCCGCTTTGAGAGAGCGTTAAAAGAGACAATTTCAAAATTGTCTCTTCATTTAAATGTTTATTCGTGGTCAGGATGAACAACAAAAATGCCAGGGGCATTGCGCAAATATTCATTGTAATCCATGCCATAACCAAAAATGTAATGATCTTCAACTTGTAAACCTACAAAATCAGCATTTTGTAAGCCATTAGCAACTCTTTTTCGGTATTTATCTACTAAAACCGCACTATATACTTTTTCAGCACCCATAGCCTTTATTTCAGAAATAATCGCAGCAAGTGTCACTCCTCCGTCGAGGATATCATCTACAACTAATACCGTTCGGCCTTTCAGGTTAGTTGAGGGCTTAACTTTCCAATGTATCTCACCACCCGTAATATCACCCCTATAACGAGTTGCATGAACGTAATCCACTTCCAATGGAAAATCTAATCGATGTAATAAATTCCCTAATGGAACCAGGCCACCGATCATGACACAGATAATTACCGGATTTTGATCTTGTAATGTTTCGTGAATTTTAATTGCCATACGATCAAGTGCGGCTTCCACTTCATTCGATGTAAACAAACAACTTGATTTTTCATAAACTGATTTAATTTTATTTGGGATGGTCATGGAGATTTCCTTGGTTACCGGGTTACAGCACTGGATATTTAGGGCTGGTTAGTTGCATTATTAAAGATCAATCTTTTGTTTTGCCTGTGCCAGGGAAATGACTTACTTTATTTCCATAACCCAGATTATCTTTAACTTTTGCAGTGCCCCTTTTGCTCACTTCATCAATACGAAAAATTGAGTGCATGGGAATAAACGTTCGTTTGACACCACTAAACTCCATTTTGAGTCTCTCTTCCGATGGATCAACAACCAATGAGGTTTGCTCACCAAAAACCAACTCTTCAACCTCAAGAAACCCGAATAATTCGCTTTCTTTGATTAAACGTGCATAGATTTCATAAATAACTTCCTGATTAGCAAAAGTGATTCTGAATAATGTTTTTTTAGTCATGAAATTAACCGGTTTCTAACGCAGTATGCAGTATACAAAAATAAAGGGGTCCTATTCAAATAAATTATTAACTTGAGCAGGCTGTAATGGGGATTTAAATTCCTTAATAGGTTCCTGTAGTGGTTGGGACATCAAGGATGGGGTAATATATTGATATTTTTGGGCAATATAACAATAAAATCCTGAAGGGAAAGGCCATAACATTTTGCCCACTTCATTCACAAAATTAAGTTTTTTAATTATGGATTTATTTTGAATTGGTGGAATATAGCAGAAATTGTTTAATGTACATTGCCGATAACCTCTTTGTAACAGGATCCGATTAAGATGAAATGGAGTTCTTAATTTTACCTTATTATCTGCATAACATTTCAATAATCCCAGCTTCAATGCAGTGCTCCAGAGACTCCAGGGATTAATACTCAAAAAAACGACAAAACCCATAGGCTTCAAAATTCGGTCAATTTCATCAATTAAATTAAGGCGATTACCAAAAGGTTCCAGAGCAAGAGGGACTATGACACAATCAAGACTATTGCGATTTAAAGGTAACTGATTTAAGCCGCATTCGATGCTTATGGTGGAGTCCAGAGAAAAGGGCGATACAATCCATTTGTGTTCAAAATCGAGCGAGTTCAACCATAAATTTTCACCACAACTCCCCAATTGAAGCAGGGTCTCTCCTTTTAAAAAGTTAGATACTGGATCAAACTGCGTGCTGATTTCATGAGCAACAACCTCCCCTAATGGCGTTTTAAACCATTTGTTCAAAGCACTATATTGTTTCGTTTGCTGTTCGATTACCAAAAGAGTATCCTTTTACATTCATCGGAATGACTATTTAATAACACTGCATTTTAATAATCATCAGTTCATTTTCGAATGCATCTAACACAACCTATGAACTGACTATAGTAAAACCTGCTTATCAAGTATATACAAATAAGGTAGAATTGCTAAAAAAGATATTATTATTGATGATACTATAGTTTTAACCCGTTA
The DNA here is from genome assembly GCA_002352055.1 of Legionellaceae bacterium UBA2794. GTDB lineage: Bacteria > Pseudomonadota > Gammaproteobacteria > Legionellales > Legionellaceae > Legionella. The sequence goes on along the minus strand of DEHS01000092.1, from coordinate 94,953 downwards.
CACCATATTTTGCGAACAACCGTTATGAGCTGAAATGGAATATCACCAGTTTCATACCAAAAAATATAATGGAATTTATGATTTTAGGAACCAGGGAAGTAAACTCAGAGGATGTCGGAGCCCTATTAATCAGCAAAAATCTGCTTGATAAGCTATCCGCCCAGGAGTTTGATAGATTAGCTAAAACAGAAAATATTTCTCTAATATATTATCTTGTAAAACATAAAATCTTAAACGCAGCGAACATTGCCAAGTCACTTGCGACACATTTTGATGTTCCTTTTGTTGATTTAGACAGTCTCGACATTACATCACTACCCTTTCATTTGCTGACTCCACAATTGATATGTGAGCATACAGTCGTTCCTTTATATTATCGTGGTAACACTTTATTTCTGTTAACTGACAACCCTGGTAAACACTCTTCTTTTAAAGAAATTCAATTTCATACTGGGATGATAATTAACATTCTGGTTAGCGAATCAGATAAATTAAATCAATTAATTAATGAGCTTTTTACAACTCACATGTCCCCTATTAAAAATTTATTAATTGATTTTAATAGCTTCAAATCAGCTGAAACGAAAAATCAAATCAATACCCCTGCGAGTATCTTAAATAGGAACGAAGTACCCTTGGTACAATTTATCGACCAAATACTTCATCAGGCTATTAATATTGGCGCTTCAGATATTCATTTTGAACCTTACGAACTCGAATATCGTATTCGTTATCGCAAAGATGGAGTTTTGTACGTAATATCAAAACCTCCATTAAAAATGGCATTACAGATTACAGCACGAATTAAAGTATTGGCAAATTTAGACAGTTCTGAAAGACGCGTCCCGCAAGATGGCAATTTTCAAATAAAGAGAAACACATCAAAGACCATCGAATTTCGCGTTAATACATGCCCTACTTCTTACGGCGAAAAAATAGTATTGCGTTTGCTTAATCCTGAAATTGCCCAATTAGATATAGAGACCCTTGGTTTTAATGAGCCTCAGAAGAAAGATTTTATTAATGCTCTCAATAAACCTCAAGGAATGATTTTGGTTACAGGCCCAACAGGTAGTGGAAAAACAGTTAGTTTATATACAGCACTAGATAGTTTAAATAATGCTTCAGTAAATATCTCAACTGCAGAAGATCCCGTTGAAATTAAAATGACCGGTATAAATCAGGTACCTATTGATCCTGAAAATGGATTATCATGTGCCACAATACTTCGCGCGTTCTTACGTCAAGATCCTGATATTATTATGATTGGTGAGATTCGTGATTACGAAACGGCTGAATTAGCAATTAATGCGGCACAAACGGGCCATTTAGTTCTCTCTACCCTTCACACCAATAGTGCAGCAGAAACCCTGTCCCGATTGTTAAATATGGGGATTACCTCTTTCAACATAGCCAGTTCCCTGACCTTGATCGTTGCGCAGCGTTTAGCAAGAAAACTATGTACCTATTGCAAAACTACCAGGTATGACTATACGACTGAACATTTAATCGAATTAGGTTTTTTACAAACAGAACTTGCAGATCTCAAGTTATTTAAAGCATCAGGATGCAATCATTGTATTAATGGATATAACGGACGAATAGGCCTATTTGAAGTAATGCCGATAACCAGGAAATTATCTCAACTAATAATGAATTCTAGTTCGACACTTGAAATTTCAGATGCTGCAACGCAATCAGGTATGCTCACAATGTATCAATCCGGGCTTGAGAAAATACGAGAAGGTATTACAACCATCGAGGAGGTCTTGCGGGTAACCGTTGACTAATTATGATTAAAAAAAATGATGCGCTTCAAACTTATTACTATGAAGTTAAAAACCAGTCTGGGCAAGAGTTGTCCGGATCCATTCAAGCTAAAAATGCCTTTTCAGCTAGAGAAACATTGCGTGCGCAAGGATTGATAAGCATTAAAATTTATAAAAAGCGTTTAGTTTTCAATAAAAGCAAGGGAATTTCCAGTGGTGATATTGCCTTGTTTAGTAGACATATTGCGACTTTAATTCAATCGGGTGTTTCTCTGGTTCAATCAATTAATATAATTACCGAAGGACAAAAAAACACTGAATTTAAGAAAATATTGAGAACGATACAATTTAATTTACAATCAGGCCATACCTTGGCTCAAACCCTGAGAGAGCATCCAAACTGCTTTGACGAAATGTATTGCAATATGATCGATACCGGAGAGATATCAGGCACTTTAGATATCATATTGGAGCATATGGCTGCATATAAAGAAAAAATTGAGCGCATTAAGAAAAAAATTAAAAAAGCCATTACTTATCCCATTGCAGTGCTGATAATTGCAGTATTAGTTACCATAGGTTTATTAGTATTTATTGTTCCTCAGTTTGAAACAATGTTCGTAAATTTTGGAGCAGAATTACCTCTGTTGACCAGAGTAGTAATCTGTACGTCGCAAACACTTAAATCTTGTTGGTATGTGATTTTAGGGGGGGTAAGCAGCCTTTGGTTTGGATTCATTTATATGAAACAAATTTATCCTCAGTTTACCCACTTCATCGATGCTGTACTGTTGAAAACTCCACTGATTGGAGCTCTTTTAGGGAAAGAAGCTACAGCCCGTTTTACACGAACCTTATCAATGACCTATAGGGCAGGATTACCTATGGTTGAAGCGCTTCAGTCCGTTATAGGAGTAACTGGTAACAGAGTATATGCTCAGGCTATTTATGCCATCAGAGAACGCATAATAATTGGCGAACAATTGAATAAGGCAATATCTGCCACGAATTTATTTCCGGATATGGTAAGTCAAATTATTGCAATTGGTGAAGAGACTGGACGTTTAGATAAAATGCTTAATAAAATAGCTGACATCTATGAGGAGGATGTTGCTAATACTGTTGACTCGCTTGGTAATTTATTAGAACCACTAATTATGTCATTATTAGGGATCTTAATTGGTGGACTTATAATTGCAATGTACCTCCCAATTTTCAAACTAGGCTCCATAATCTGAGCTTTTCATAAGGGTAATTATTTGTATGATTGAGGAATTAATTAGAAACCATTCATGGTTTTTATATTTGCTTTTAGGCCTTGTGTCTCTGGCAATTGGCAGTCTTCTTAATTTAGTAATTTATCGTTTACCGATCATGTTGAAATATGAATGGCGACAACAATGCCAGGAACTTTTAGCTTTGGATAGTACTAGAGAACAGTCGATAAATCTTTTTTATCCAAGATCCTTTTGTCCAAAATGCAAAAGCATGATAAAAGCATGGCAAAACATCCCCTTGCTCAGTTATTTTATTTTGAAAGGACGGTGTAATCAGTGTAATACAACGATTTCAATAAGATATCCCCTTATAGAGTTGTTCACATTTCTGGTCTCTTTATTCGCCACTTGGCATTTTGGGTTTACGCTACAGTTACCATTCGCCTTATTGGCAATTTGGCTTTTAATCGCCATGTTTTTTATAGATCTGGATCATCAGCTATTACCAGATTCCCTTACTTTGGGATTATTATGGGTGGGCTTGATTGCTAATTCGATGGATTTATTTACTGCTCTTCCAGTTGCAGTACTAAGTGCAGCAGGAGCTTATTTAAGCATATGGAGTTTTATTAAAATTTATTATCTAATTTCAGGGAAAATTGGAATGGGCCATGGTGATTTTAAATTATTCGCAGCCCTTGGCGCATGGTTTGGCTGGGCATATTTGCCTTTAATATTATTAGTATCGTCCATTAGTGGAGTTTTAATAGGTATATTATATTTACGTGCCGTAAATAAAACAAAAGAAACCCCTATCCCTTTCGGGCCATTTCTTTGTATTAGCGGACTAATTACTTTATTTTGGGGAAATACTGTTCTTGGATGGTATCTTAACTTATGGATTTAATGATTTACTTCAGCTTTTACGACCTGATCCGCCAGGGTTTTTGCCCCCCTTATCTTGCTTATTAACAGTTGACCAGGCGCGTATTTCAGCTTCTTTTTTTGAAACGCCCTTCTCCTCGTATTGTTTCTCAATATGCTCCGCTTTTCGCTTTTGTTTTTCAGTATATTTTCCTTTATCACCTTGCGGCATAAATCCTCCTTACAATAAAACAGGCCTCTAATAAATACGAAGCCTGTTGCGAATTATTAATCTTCTCTGTGGCAGGTCATTGCCCAACAAGCTCCAATACATGAAGCCAGTGCACCAATAAAAAATAATCCAAACAATGTGAAAGCACCCCAAGCAAGGCCTTCTGAAGTAACATTAACCTTAGCTACCTTTTGATTGTCAGAGTTAGCTGTATCAGCAGCGGTATCTGATTTCGTTGTCACTGAAACAGGGGCAGCGTTATTGTCATTGACAGTAGCGACAACTGGAGCAGAACCCATAGCAGCCCTGGAATACATAGAAGCATAATTGCTCACATGGTTTGCTACAAAAGCACTTAATACAAGCGCCAAACTCCAGGTGGTAAATCCGTACAATATACCCAGGTTACGTTTTGGACAGTATAATCGCCCTAAATATCCAGCAGCATATCCCGCAACGAGCATGGAGGCGATTAAACCAATCACAAGGCCAATAACCCCACCAATAGCAATCACTGTAGCGCCGGATTCATTAACTGTAAATGCACTTAAACCTATTGCAACTGCAAACAGATTCAACAGAAAGCTAAGCCCAAGAGCAACCAAAGCACCAACAAAAATGGCACTCCATGAAATACGTTTGAATGTGAAAGGGTAATGGCGTTCATGTAATGTATGTTGTTCATGAACAGGATGCGGTTCGTTTATCATGTGAAAACTCCTTGTAATGGACAAATCCAATTAAATTAAAATATATGGGACACCAACCATATTAATACTAATATACTTAAAGGTACCCCTAATAGCCAACCTAAGATATACTTCAACATAACTACTCTCCTTGTAAAATAATTAATTTACTTCCTCGCTTTTAACCCAGTAACTACATGTAATAAAAACAAAAAAGACCTATAGCCTGTAACTAATCCTAGTAAAAGATCGACCAATTTGCAACGCTTTTGACGAATGACACTTTTTTAGAAATTATTTTACATATTAAAAACATGATGTTATGGTATAGAAAGTATTATGATATTTAATGCGCATTTGATTTTTTAGATTCAGTAACTATAGTTATTATGCAGTTTTTAATTAACTAAAAATAAGGATTTAAAAAAATGAATAAGGACTATGATAAAAACCAAAAAGACATGGGTCAAAAAATGGGTCAAAAAGATATGGGCCACAAAGATCCTAAAAAAATGCAGGATCACGATCAAAGCCAAAAAGGCAAAGACCTGCATGGAAAAGATAAGACAAATGATAGCCATTCACCAAATAGAGGTCCATCTCGTTAAGAGAAACCTTGGTAGCTACTTAAAGTAGCTACCCTAAATTTTAGCAGAATAAACAAGATATAATTCTTGCCGCTCAAATAACTAAAACAACAAGGATAGATAAAATGGACAATTTAAACCAGTCAAATGCACGTGCTGATTTTAATAACCAAAAATCACATGTTAGCGAAGCTGCATCAGAACTTCTTAAAGAAGGTAAAAAATTAGCCAGTGAATTATATAATGAAGGCATGCATAAGGTTACTGACGTAGAAGAGAATATGAAAGAGTATTCTGATAAATTAATGCTGAAAGTAAAAGAAAATCCTTTGACTTCTGTGTTAATTGCTGGTGGTATAGGATTCCTGCTCTCTAAAATTTTAAAATAATAATGAAGATAATTGAAGAAATTGAAGGGTTTTTTTCTGAGAAAGTAAGCGCTTTCAAAACCCTTACCTCTATGATGAAGATGGAAGCCAAATTGGCGGGACTTAGTGTTTTCCCGTTGCTTATCAATTTGTGCGCCCTCTTCATTATTTTGATAACTGTATGGTTCTCGCTCATGGCACTATCGGGATACCTTATTCTACCCTTTGTTGGAACGCCAGTCCTGGCAGTATTAAGTATATTTATACTAAATATGATTTTGTTCTTCGGCCTTCTGAAATACTTGACTTATAATCTTCGAAACATGAGTTTTGAAAAAACAAGGGAATATTTTTCCCGAACTGAGAATGATGACTATGAGCAAATCGAGAAAACAACTAATAGCCAACATAGCGTTGATGCAGAAACAACTGTACTCTCAACAAACGAAAGCGGTCGAGCATAAAAATTACCTAACCCATAAGGTTGATTATAAAACCTGGTTCGTATTAATTTTTGTGCCTGTATTTTTCCTTTGGGGATGGAACAAAGGAAGGGGTAAGTGGAGTCTGGTAACGAATCAACTCGTAAATGCTGGAAGCGTTGCCGCGTTAACCTTTTTCAAGAAACAAGTTAACGCACTTTTTCTATAAGGTTTAAATCTGATTCTTAGGCAGAAGTTCCCTTTCTTCGCTTCATAATTGCTGCAAAAAATTCTGGCTTATTGAGTCCCATTGCAGCAAAAATTTGGGGTACTTTATCCCAGCTTCCTTCTTGCTCAATACTGGATACTATAAGTTCAAAGCCGGCCTCTTTATCGATGTCAGTACCCCATCCATTGATAAAACACAAACCTCTTAATCTTTTTGCGGCTATACTCCCCATTTTATCTGCTGCCTGCAGATGAGCATGAGCTTCATCATACAATTGATAGCATCTTTTCAAATTGGCTTCACTTTGAAAAACCCCCTCTCTTTGAAGGTTTTGACGAAACTTAGCTTCATCTAAAAAAATCTGACCCAACTTGTAATGGGCCGACGAGTCATCCAGCAATGCTGCAGCCCTATAACAAGATATTTCCATTATTTGGGCATGAGGAAATTTGGGGTTATTTTTTAATTTTTTATAAATTGCAGCTAGCTCAAAATAATATAATATTTCTTTTTTCAGCATTTGATCACTAGGCTGGGTATTAACTCGACTTGATTGCAGGGATTTTATCTTTTTAATTAAGCGATTAATTTTCCATTGGTATATTTGTAACATAAATCCTCCATCACCCTTCTGTCGTTGACGTTAAACTCACAAAAAATTGTAATAAGAAAATAACAATTACAATAACAATCATGAGCATCAGAATTTTAAATCCTATACTTGCGGACTCTTTTAATTGTTCTTTAACCTCTACAACATGTTTTTCCTGCTCTTCTTCATCATAGTTTATTTCAGATTTAAATATCTGGTTATCTATTTTATTTGAAATATAATAGGATATATAACCGGCAATCAATGCGGGGATAAAATACATTAAACCCACCAGGAATCTGCTCGCATTCTCTGTCATTTCATATTGCTCTTGAAAATATTCTATATTCTGCAAAATAAACTCAGGAATATCATATTTAAGATCCCATATTAAATACGGTGCAATATACATACTAAAGAAAAAAAGACTAAGACAAACTATTAGACAAAAAATACCGATAATATAGAGGGTACCATTACTTGCAAAACGATCTTGTTCCATAGACTCCCTTCCAACTCATTGCATTATATTTATTATTTTTAAGATAACAGATAGCTTTATATAAGTATACTTGCTGAAAAAATTTCATAAATCATTTAGTATCTACATGTATTTAACATACCAACTTTGGGCTTATCATAATGAAACGATATGTATTTATGCTTTCCGATGGTACCGGAATAACTGCCGAAACCCTCGGTAACAGTTTAATCACGCAATTTGAAAATATTGCCTTTGAAAAATATACCCTGCCCTATATCGACTCTATTCAAAAAGCCGAACATGTTGTTGAACGAATTAATCATGCCTATGATGAGCAAGGGATAAAACCTCTAGTATTCATGACCCTTGTTAATCCTGAAATAAGAAAAGCAGTACAAAAAGCGAATGCATGTATCTTTGATTTATTCAGCACCTTTATCGGTCCATTAGAAAAGGAGTTAAATGAAAAATCTTCCTATACAGTTGGGCGGACCCATGGCGTTGCCAACGATAAATCCTATACACATAGGATAGAGGCGGTTGAATATGCTCTTTCACATGACGATGGAGTCAAGACTCGCGGCTATGATAAAGCCGATATAATTTTAATCGGTGTGTCACGCTGTGGAAAAACACCAAGCTGTTTATATATGGCATTACAATATGGAATTCTGGCGGCTAACTATCCGTTCACTGATGACGATCTCGCCGGTTTTCATTTACCTGAGGTCCTTCGTCCTTTTAAAAACAAACTTTTTGGTTTAACAATCGATACCCATAGACTACAACAAATCAGATCGGAGCGTAGGCCTAATAGTCAATATGCATCTTTAGAACAGTGTCGTCTGGAAGTCACAGAGGTAGAAGCCATGTATCAAAAAGAGAAAATTCCATACCTCAACTCTACTAAATTCTCGATAGAAGAAATAGCAACGAAAGTACTTGCCACTTCTGGCTTGCAACGAAAAATTTAATGTGGCGGCTCGTTTTATCAGGGATAGATTTTTTTAGTACCACATAAAATCCAGCGAAACAGGATTAAATACTCGCTCTAATTATTTAAAGCGAGTATTTAGATTTTAAGCGACAACCCACAAATTCATAAAGTCATCAACTTTCATCGCAGCAAGACTATCTGTATCATTCATTTTCAGCATGATGTCTTCTACTNNTTTATGCTATTCGCTATAGAACGTTTTTCCGGATCATGATAATCAAGTGAAAATTGTTTATTTTCAGTCACCTGCATCTTTTCACGAAGTATATCAATTCTGGGATCAGCAGCGGTCTCCTGTTCATAATGCTCTGCTTTTAAATCACCAAACAATAAGCCTATAGCGACCATATATTGCAAACAATGATCTCTATCAGCGGGGTTATGTAATGCGCCCTGCTTGCTTATAATTCGTATAGCAGACTCATGAGTAACCAACTCAATACGTGCAATATCTTCAAATCTGTTTTTAATCATCGGGTGTAAGGTTACAGCACACTCAACCGCAGTTTGTGCATGAAACTCCGCAGGATAGGAGAGCTTAAACAGTATATTTTCCATAACATAACTGCCATATGGACGCTGGAATTTAAAAGGTTTTTTATCAAATAAAACATCATAAAAACCCCAGACAGGAGCTGTTAATGCACTGGGATATCCCATCTCTCCGGCTTTGGCTAATAATGCCAGTCGTACTGCACGTGCTGTTGCATCACCTGCTGCCCACGACTTTCTGGAGCCGGCATTGGGCGCATGCCGATAAGTTCTTAAACTCTGTCCATCAACAAAAACTTGCGACAAAGTTCTTAATAACATGTCCCTGTCAGCACCAAACAATAAAGCTGCAACAGCTGCACTGGCGACCTTAACCAGAAATACATGATCAAGACCCACCCGATTAAAACTATTTTCCAAGGCGATACATCCCTGAATTTCATGGGCTTTAATCATCGCGGTTAAAACATCTTGCATTAAAACAGGAGGGAGTCCATTACGGCAGTTTTCGCGACATATATAGTCTGCTACTGCCAATATTGCTCCCAAATTATCTGAAGGGTGACCCCATTCCGCAGCAAGCCATGTGTCATTGAAATCAAGCCAGCGAATCATGGTTCCAATATTAAAAGCAGCCTGAACAGGATCCAGTTCGTAGTTAGTTCCTGGTACTCTTGCGCCTCCAGAAAGTGTGGCTCCAGGAACAACAGGCCCCATTAATTTGGTGCATTGCTGAAAATTTAAAGCCAACATACCGCAGCCCAATGTATCCATTAAACATAAACGCGCAGTTTCATATGCTAAGACGCTATCAATCTTTTTGTTTAAAATATAATCGGCTATATCTATTATTACCTGATCAAAATCAGGTTTAATATTATCTTCAACATAACTATGCATATTAACCTCTTGTTTCAATGGCTGGGAATGATCTGGGTTCTGGGCCAGTGTAATCAGATAGAGGTCTGATTAACTTATTATCTGCACGTTGTTCAATAATATGAGCTGACCAACCTGTAATTCGTGACATTACAAATACTGGCGTGAATAAAAATGTAGGAATATTTGAATAGTGATAAGCAGAAGCACTGTAGAAATCAAGATTAGGAAACAATTTCTTTTCACGCCACATGACTTCTTCGATGCGCTCTGAGACATGATAAAGGAGCAGATCTTCTTTTGCTTCTCCTAAACGAAATGACCAGTTTTTTATAATATCTGAACGAGGATCGTTAGTAGTATAAACTCTATGCCCAAATCCCATGATTTTAGCTTTATTTCCCAGCATCTGCATTAATTCACTTTCCGCTTGATCAGGCGTTTTGAAGCGTTGAATTAATTCCATAGCCTGCTCATTAGCCCCTCCATGTAAAGGACCGCGCAACGTGCCTATAGCAGTAGTTATTGCGGAGTAGAAATCAGAAAGAGTGCCTGCAGTGACACGAGCAGCAAAAGTTGACGCATTAAACTCATGTTCCGCGTATAAAATAAGCGATACATTCATCATTTGAGTTTCCAGTTCGGAAGGTTTTTTTCCATGTAACAAAGTCAGAAAATGTCCACCCGTTGTCCGCTCATCACTAATACCAGATATTTCTTTATTAAGGAAATGATACGCATACCAATAACACATCATTCCGGGAAACAGTGCAAGAAGGCGATCAGCAATTTCATATTGCTGCGAAAAATTAATTTCTGGCTCAATAGTGCCTAAAAATGAACATCCAGTCCTTAATACATCCATTGGATTGGCGTCTCTAGGTATGAGTTTTAAAATAGTTTTTAATTGTTCAGGCAATGTTCTTAGACTAATTAATTTATCCGTATATTTATCAAGTTCTTTTCGAGTAGGCAATGCACCGTAGTGAAGTAGATAGGCTACTTCCTCGAATGACGCATTGGCTGCTAAATCATCAATAGAATAACCTCTGTAATTTAATCCTTTACCTGCTAGCCCAACGGTAGCAATTGCTGATTCTCCTGCAACAACACCGGCTAAACCTCCACTTTTACTGCTACCCATTGTCTTCCTCCATAAGTTGGTCTAGTTTGAGTTCATAGTTGTGATAACCTAAAATAGTATATAAATCATTACGTGTTTGCATCTCGTTGATTAACGACTGTTGCGTTCCTTCCTGTATAATCGTCTTATAGGTATTTAATGCTGCTTTTGCCATAGCTCTGAACGCACTTAATGGATATAAAACTAATGCTACTCCGGCTTCATTGAGCTGTTCTCGGGTAAATAATGGGGTTTTGCCAAATTCGGTAATGTTTGCCAGAACTGGAACATTAATGCATTTCGTAAATTGTTTGTATTCATCAAGAGTTGTCATTGCTTCCGGGAAAATCATATCAGCTCCCAGCTCGATACATAAAGAAGCTCGCTCTATCGCAGATTCCATTCCTTCTACAGCATATGCATCTGTCCGTGCCATAATAACAAAATCAGAATCAACTCTTGCATCTACTGCCGCTTTGATTCGGTCTCCCATTTCTTTTAAAGAAACTATGGCTTTGTTAGGACGATGACCGCATCGTTTGGCAAGGACCTGGTCCTCAATATGAACCGCTGCGACACCAGCGCGCTCCATGAGTCGAATGGATCGAGCTATATTAAATGCGTGCCCCCAACCGGTGTCTATATCAACAAGCAAAGGAAGTGCACAGGTATTAGTGATACGACGTACATCCTCCAGCACCTCGGGCAAACTGGTCATTCCCAGGTCGGGTAATCCATATGAAGCGTTAGCAACTCCGGCTCCAGACAAATAAATGGATTGAGCACCAGCTGATTCAGCAAGTAAGGCTGAATAGGCATTTATTGTTCCAAGAACCTGTAACGGCCTATTCTGAACCACTGCATCTCTAAACGTCCTGCCTATCGATTTAGCCATTGTACTATGTCCTTCATCCCTAAATTCTTTTTATTATGCGCCAAGGCTCAAGTCATCTCAATCAATTTTATTAAATGACAAGATAGCCTTTCATAAACCAGCGGCAATAACCTGAAATCAATACTCGAGAGTCATTCAATTCACAAAATACCTCACCTTTTCTTTGTGAACCTTGTATCGCGTGTAAATAGTTTTTATTTAATTTATCTGCCCAAAAAGGAGCTAACACACAGTGGGCAGATCCTGTAACCGGATCCTCCGGAATATCATGTTTTGGATAAAAACATCGTGAATAAAAATCTGCGTCAGCAGAACCTGCGGTAATAATCAATCCTCTTTTGGGCATAGCCAGCAAACCCTTTAAATCAATCTGAGCGTTCGCTACAGCGGTTTCATTAGGTAGTAAAACCAGATAATCCAGCTCACTGTTATAGACTTCAATCACTGGCTGGTCCAATAATGCAGTGATTTGCTCTGCAGCTTCCGCCTTTTGATAACTAAGTCTTGGAAAATCCAGGGTAAATTTGTCCTTTTTTCTATGAACAGAAAGTACGCCACTGAGGCTATGAAAGCTGATAACGTCACCAATACAACGCTCAAGCTCAAATAATACAAAACCTGCAGCTAAGGTGGCATGACCACATAAACTGATTTCTCTATTCGGTGTAAACCAGCGAATATGAAAACCTCGATCATCCTTCATTACAAAAGCTGTTTCCGATAAATTATTTTCCGCGGCAATTGCAAGCATTAATTCATCATTAAACCACTCTGTAAGCAAACAAACTGCTGCAGGATTACCGTGAAATACCTTATCGGTGAATGCATCAATTTGAAAAATATCAATATTATCCACTGCACGCTCCGAAAAAAAAAAGATTATACCTTATATCAAAAGCTCAAGTTAAGTAAGTCGAATAAATACCTGAAATTAGTACAATTACAAATCAAATGATCCGGTTAGATCATCGCTTTATACCTCGAATAATGTCCTTGCGTAAAAAGCGGGCAGGAGATAAAGCCTGGACCAGATTTCGTGGAGTGCTGTTAAATTCATTATTTATCATTGAAGCCAAAAAATCACCTGCAAAAGGAATGGTCGTCAATCCTCGGGAGCCAAAGCCCGCACAGCCATATAATCCCTGGTAATAAGGGCCTGGCTTATCTATCCATCGTCTGGAATTTGAGGCTAAACCAGCATAACACTGGTAAAATTCATGAACGATGGGCATAGGTCCAACTACAGGTAAATAATCAGGGGTTGATGCTCTTATTCCTGACCAATGATCACTAACTAATGGTGAATCAAAAACATTAGAGTCTATTGCGGAAAGCTTTGCCAGATTAACTAAATCATTTCTGTCTGAGGCATGAGGGGATAAATAACCTAATTCATAAGTGGCACCCAACCAGTGTCTGTCCTTTTTGCGAGGTAAAATATGACCTTCAGCACTTAGCGGTATCTTTAGTTTCTTACTGGCTGGCGTGCTTGTAATTGCCGTCATTTGTCCACGAATTGATTTAATGGGTAAATGTCGTGTCTCGTTAAATGAGGATATTTTAGCTCCATTCGCAAGAATCAAAACAGGAGCCTTCATCCCCTGGATCTCCCATTCATCATCTTTATAATTTAGACAGTGTACGGAACACCTTGTGATGAGTTCTATAAGTTTTGACTCAATTAACCGATGGCACAAAGCGGGAGCATCAATCCAACCCGATAAAGGAATATATAAACCTGTTTTATTTAATTCAATNNCCGCAAGCTCAGAGGCCCTCGTGCAATCCACCAATTGACCCAGTTCGGGATAAATTTCAAGCCACTGAGACAAGCTGTGTTGTGCTTTAATTTCCTTCTCGTTGTATGCCAGCAATAAAGAACCATTTAGCTCGCCCATTTCAGGACCTATCAATTCTTTGTATAGTTGATGGCTATGCAAAAATGCAGAAAGCATCAGTTGGGTTAAAGGAGATTTATAAGCTGATAGTTTTGGGAATATTACAGATTGCTTATTTGCTGAACCACCTTTACCTGGTCCATCTAATTCATCAATTAATTGAACACGCCATCCTCTCTTAGCGAGAGCAAAAGCGCAGTAGCATCCCGCCAACCCCGCTCCAATTATCAAAGCCGATTTATTCTTTAATTGATGTGGCTTTCCTATTGACCAGGGTGTTGATCTGGTTCTGAATCTAAAAGGCTGAGTCTCTTTAAAAGAAGCTAATGTAATTTGATGTGAGAGAGACGAATCCGCAGGATTACTAACAATAAACCCGGTTTCCGATAATAAAGACTTTACCCTAATATCGGCTGTCGTGGCAGCAAGTGTTGTATTTGAGTGGGAAAGCATGCCTATAGCCCGAATCAATTGTGGAGTCCACATACTTTTATTTTTCTGTGGAGAAAAACCGTCCAAATACCATGCATCTATAAAAGATGCTCTTAATGATGATTCTTGTTGCGCATCACCACATACTAACAATTGCTCAAAACATTCAAATGCATCCCCCAACATTAAAGTCAGTTTCATTGTTCCATTTGCAAATAAAAGCTGATGATTTCCAGGAGTTAAAACAGGGTATTTATCAATCAATTGTTTAGCCTGTTTATTGAAAATAGGCCACATATTCAGACTTTTTATTAAATCACTTTTGGTAAATGGATGTTTTTCGCAAGAAATAAAATGTAACTGAGCACCTTCAGGGGCATATTGCTCCCATAGATACCAGGTAAGAAGAAAATTTAAGCCCGTACCAAATCCTGTTTCGGCAATAGTAAAAAAAGAATGAGTAGCGGGCAAAGATTGCCAACGTCTGATGAGATTATTACCATCAATAAATACTGCTTGAGGGTAATGAATACCCCCATCATAAAAATAGGCACTTTTATATTCGATACTGTAGGGAGCTCCATTTAGCCAATCCAGATCTGCAAAAACCAGAGGTATAAATGGATCACTCACGCAACTACTCTTTTACTGACTAACAACTCGGAATCAGAGTCATCTGAAACAAATTTATTTTCTTGTATCAAATTTTTTAATTTTGGTATGAATAGAAACAAGGCAATGGCTGATGCAATGGCAAATAAACCCAGACCTAAAAATACCTGGCTATATCCAATATTAGTTAAAAGCGGAGATACGTTGTTCTCCCCATGAACCATCATATTAGAGGAATATCCTGAAAGAGTAGCACCAACACCATTACTAAGCATCCACATTCCCATCATAAGCCCTTGCAATGACGGAGGCGCCAAAAAACCTATCATAGCATAACCAATAGGTGAAATAAGAAGCTCCCCTACACTTTGCAGTACATAACTTGCTACAATCCACCCTGGATTAACCATTCCAGTGGAACTGGCATATTTAATTCCTATCGGCAAAATAACAAAAGCAAAACCTATAAGCATTAGGGCGGTAGCAAATTGGGTGGGGATATTAATTTGACGACCGTTTGAACGCATTTTTTTAAATAAAAATGCAAGTAATGGTCCTCCTAAAACAACACTTATCGTATTTATATTCTGAAACCATTGCGGAGGAATAATCATTCCGCCATAGTTTCTTTGAACATTATGATCCACAAATACCGTAAGTCCCATAGGTCCAATTTGATAAAGCATCCAAAACACTGTTCCAACTATAATGAAGGCAGCAAAAGCTTTAATTTTATTTCTTGCAACAACTGACCTTTGTTTTTGGGCCATAACAAGAATAAGTCCCAACATGATTATTCCAACAATTAATACCATTCTATTTGCCCAGGCTGAGAGTTGCAGCATGGGGCATAATACGAATGGCAACAGGATAATACAGCCAATACCAGTAATTCGGGCATTTCTTTTTTGTAACCGATTTTTTTGAGAAAAAAGAGTGTTATTGTCTTTTAGCTGTTGCCAGGAATAAAGACAAATAAGTAAGGCAATTAAATTACCGAGACTACTCAAGAGGAATAATCGCTGATAATTTTGGCTGAGTTGAAAAATACCGCTCAGAGTAAACCCGATAAAAAATCCAATGTTCATCCCGGCATAATTCCAGAGAAATGCGGTTTCGCGCCGATTATCCTGAGGTGCAAATCGTTGCGTTAACATACAATTCAAACAGGTAACATTTAAGCCTGAACCCGTTAAAAATACAGCCAGACCATAATATAAAAAAGTAAGACTGTTAACTGATAATAAAATACATCCAAAGACTTGCGCGAGCATACCCATACAAAATAGTGCGGGATTTGAAAGCAATCGACCGCCCCAAAAACCACCGAGGAGATGAAGTGCAAAGTTAAAGGCAATAAAAATACCCATAATACTGTTTGCCATAGTCACCGGAAGACCCAAACTCCCCTTCATATATAGTACGAGAGTTGAATACAGAACGCTAAAACTTAATGTAGAAAAAATCTGAATAAAAAAGAGAGGCATTATTCCTTCTGGCATCGATTTTTTCACTCTAAATAGGATATCCATAACCGCCATAATCCGCTTTCCATTGCAAGTTAAGTCTTTGGAATATGACATGGAGAAAAACCAGTGTCTAGTGTTTTAGTTATTTTTAAATTGGAAAAATGCCATTAAAACCAATTAAGAATCAATGACATTATGATGAATTCACCCTTTCAACGAGACCATTACCCGCTCAGCCGCCTCTTGGGTTTTTGCAATTTCAGCGGATCCATGGGCATAAGATACAAAACCCGCTTCATACATGGATGGAGCGAGATAAATGCCCTCTTCCAACATTCCATGGTAAAACTTTTTAAAGTAAGCTTCATCAGACTGCGCTACATCTGCGTAATTATAAACATGAGCTTTATTCGTGAAATTAAAACCAAACATTCCTCCTGCTGATGAGGCGATCATAGGTACACTCAAAGCGTTTGCAACACTAAGTAATGATTGAATTAAAGAATGGGTAACGTTATTTAAGTTTACAAAAAAATCAGGTTTTTCGATTTGAGTGAGTGTTGCGAGCCCCGCTGCCATAGCTAAGGGGTTACCCGATAGAGTACCTGCTTGATATACGGGACCTTCAGGTGCTAAAAAGGACATAATCTCTGCTTTACCGCCTAATGCTCCAACAGGCATCCCTCCACCAATAACTTTACCTAAAGTAGTTATATCAGGCTTTATATTAAAAAGACCCTGTGCTCCACCCAAACCTACTCGAAAACCAGTCATTACCTCATCAAAAATTAAAAGGGCCTGATATTTATCGCATAAATCACGCAAACCTTTTAAAAAGTCTGGTTTTGGTAATACAAAACCCATATTTCCGGCAATAGGTTCAACAATAATCGTAGCAATATCGTTGGGATATTTTTCAAAAAGTTGAGTCACTTGTTCTAAGTTATTAAAATCAGCAGTCAATGTATGCTCAGTGATACTTTTGGGAATTCCTGGTGTAGACGGAATTCCAAGAGTCAGTAAACCTGAGCCCGCTTTTACCAAAAGTCCATCACTGTGACCATGATAGCAGCCATTAAATTTAATCAGTTTGTTTCTGTTAGTATATCCACGTGCCAATCGGATGGCTGTCATCGTTGCTTCAGTACCTGAATTAACCATCCTTATTTTTTCAATCGAGGGCATTAGCGAAATGACTTTGGCAGCCAACTGAATTTCCAGTTGAGTGGGTGCCCCAAAGCTCATGCCGCTCTGAAGAACTGTAGTTACTGCATCTATCACGGCAGGATGACAATGCCCCAGGATTAATGGTCCCCAGGAGCCTACATAATCGATGTATTTTTTATCATCTACATCAATTAAATAAGCTCCAGCACCTTGTTTGAAGAATATAGGATCACCACCTACTCCTTTAAACGCGCGCACAGGAGAATTAACACCACCGGGGATCAACGTTAAAGCTGTATTGAATAAATCTGAANNTAAAGGCTTTAGGTTAGGTTATTTACGCTAAATAATACGCTTATTTGCTTAAATTGGCAAAAAATGAGCTTAGATTTAAGGTTTAACTTTACATAATCAGCCGCAATAGCTAAATTACCATTTATTTTAAAAAGAGTATAAATTATGGATCAATACAAAAAATTTATTTGTGTCATATGTGGCTTTATTTATGATGAAGCCGAAGGTTGGCCAGAAGACGGAATTGAACCTGGAACTTTTTGGGAAGATGTACCTGAAAATTGGTTCTGTCCAGATTGTGGCGCAGGAAAAGAAGATTTTGATATGGTTGAAATTGACTAATCGGGTAAGGGCTTGTGAGCCCTCACTTTCAGAATGGTTTCACCACCACTAAAATAACAATCGTAATTAGCAATAAAGTGGGAATTTCATTAAAAATTCGAAAAAATCGCGAGTTTTTCTTATTTTTCCCATTAGCGAACTGTTTTAGATAATACCCACACAATAAATGGTAAGCCCATAAAATAAGAATCAAAGTAAATTTTGCATGCATCCAACCGGCATGTAAATAATAGGATAAATTATAGCTGACTAGCCAAAAGCCAAGAGTGGATGTAATTAGAGCAGCGGGCCAGGTAATCGCATAATAAAGCCTTTTCTCCATTATTTTAAATCGTTCGATGCTAATGGCATCCTGCGTATCCGCATGGTAAACAAACAATCTGGGCAAATAGAATAGCCCTGCAAACCAGGCTACTAAAGCAATAATATGAAAAGCTTTAATTAATAACATCTTACTTCCTTTTTACCTATCGTTAATGAGTGTTAATTATTTAAAATGAAACCTTATTCTTACCTTTTTTAATAACACAAAAGGCCATGCCAAAGCAGGCGATGACAAACCAGATATTACTTTCTAGATTTCTTTTTTTTCTTTTTGGATGCTCTATATAGGTTAAGTGACTCTACACTAAGAGAAAATCCCATTGCGAAATACAAATACCCCCTTGGGACATGAAATGAAAGCCCATCAGCCACCAGAACCATGCCAATTAAAATTAAATAACTCAAAGCTAACATTTTTATTGAAGGATGCTCTGAAATAAAATTACTTACCCATTCGCTTGCATAAATCATTATTAAAATGGCAAAGGTAATAGCTAGAGCCATTACCCAGAATACAGAAGTTAAGCCCACTGCGGTTAAGACACTATCTAATGAGAAGATAATATCGAGCAAAGCAATCTGGATTACCACTCCTCTAAAGGTTGCTGCTGATGCTTTTTTAGTAGTGATAGGAGTAACCAAAGGCTCATCCATAACATCTTTATGGATTTCATCAGTAGATTTCCATATAAGAAAAGCCCCTCCCAGTAGTAAAAAAATATCTCGCGCGGACAACGTGAGCGTACCAATTGTTATTAGCGGCTTTACCAGCTTCACCATGTATACAGCTGAACCCAATAACAGCAAACGAGTAACCCAGGCAAAAGTAAGTCCCCAGTGCCTTGCTTTACGTCTTTTTTCTACGGGTAATTTTTCGGTTAAAATAGACAGGATTACCAGATTATCTATCCCTAAGATAACTTCCAGTATAATCAGTGCAACAAGGCTTAAAGTTATATCCAAGAAATCCATGTAATATTCCAAATTGTTTTAGGGCTATTCTCTCTAAAATATTTGTAAAGGTAAATGATTCACTTTATTGATTTGCTTCGTTATAATTAAATAGTTTAATTATCAAGTGAGAAACTGCAATCATCAAATTCATCAAAAAGCTGTTGAAAAAAAAGCGAGGCCATAAACTTCCCGTTGATACAGCCTATATTATTCCACGGAATAAACATTCAATTTCTAAAACTGACATCAGTAATAATGCTTTAAAAGTGCTGAATCGTCTTATTAGTGGAGGATTTCAAGCATACCTCGTCGGAGGGAGCGTAAGAGATCTGTTGCTTCATAAAGCACCAAAAGATTTTGATGTAGCAACCAATGCGACTCCAAATGAAATAAAAAATTTATTTCGTAATGGACGAATAATTGGTCGCCGATTCAAATTAGTTCATATTTTATTTCATCGCGAAATTATTGAAGTAGCCACTTTTCGTGGCCATGACGCTGTCGATGCAAGCCAACAAACTAATGAAAAAGGTATGCTGGTTCGCGATAATGTTTATGGATCCATGGATGAAGATGCCTGGCGTCGGGACTTCACGGTAAACTCGCTCTATTATAATATCGATGACTCCTCAATCATTGACTTTACCGGCGGTGTAAAGGATGTTGAAGAGAAACTCATTCGAATGATTGGAGATCCGGTAACTCGTTATAAGGAAGATCCGGTGCGTATGTTACGCGCTGTGAGATTCAGTGCCAAACTCCATTTTAATCTGGCTCCTGAAACGGAAGCTCCCTTCCCTCAAATAAGTCAGTTGATTACTCATGTTTCCAACTCTCGTTTATTTGATGAGATGACTAAACTATACCAGTGTGGTGAGGCAGTAACCGTGCAGCGCTTACTACTACAATATGGATTGTTCCAACATTTATGCCCCCTTGCAGCTGAGTTGCTGCATACCGATTATCCAGTAAATCCCCTCATAGGAATAGCACTTGAAAATACGGATACACGTATTAGAGATGATAAACCAGTAACACCTGCTTTTATATTTGCCGTATTACTTTGGTTTCCCATGATTGACCGCTCTAAAAAATTACAAGCTTCAGGCATGGATCCGTTACCTGCTATTGAAAAAGCAATGTCTCTGGTCATATCAGAGCAAAATAAAATTATTTCGATACCGAAAAGGTACACGCAAGTAATAAGAGAAATATGGTTACTTCAATATCGCTTTTCCAAACGAATGGGTGGCAGGGCTTTTAATCTGCTGCAACATCCAAGATTCAGAGCAGCATACGATTTCATGGCATTAAGAGCTTTGGCAGGCGATGAGGCCATTGAGCTTGCGCAGTGGTGGACAACTTTTCAGGAAGTAGATGAAACTGAACAGGCCAAGATGATTGCATCGATAACTCCAGCTACTTTAAATAAACCGCGACGTAAACGAAAACCCAAAAAACCTGTAATTAAAAACCCTGTTAAATGAATCGATGTTACCTGGGATTAGGTTCAAATCAAAAAAACCCTGAGCGGCAAATAAGACAGGCAATCAAAGCCTTGAAAAATTTGCCCTCTACTCATGTAAATAAAATCTCCCGATTATATTGGAATAAGGCATGGGGGGTATGTAGTCAGCAAGATTTTTGTAATGCCGTAGTAGAAATCAAAACAATATTAGCACCAAAAGTCCTGCTGAAATTATGCAAAAGAATTGAAGATCAACAAGGCAGAACACGTAAGAAGCATTGGGGACCACGTACTTTAGATATAGATATTATATTTTATGGCAATCGAACAATTAGCACACATTTACTGCAAATCCCTCATCCCTATTACAAACAGAGAGATTTTGTAATTATTCCTTTATTAGAAATTAACCCACAACTTTCAAGGTAAAATTAAACCTATTTTATAAGAATCTACTACACTATAACTTAATGATTCTATTTAGAATGAGGTCCTTATGTACAAGAATATATTATTTGCTACAGATTTACTCATTGAGCATAATCATCTTACAGAAAAAGCGGTAACTATTGCAAAAAAGTTTAAAGCCAAACTTTATTTACTCCATGTAATTGAACTGCCTGCGAGTATACAGCTAGCACAAGGACTTGGATTTACTGAACTGGCGAATCCCTCAACCGAAGACGCCAAAACCGTATTGTCTTTAATTGGCGAAAACTTCAAAATACCGCAATCACAACAATTTGTTGAAATTGGTTCGGTGCGCGATCATATTATCAGTAAGGTTGAAGATTTGAAATGTCAGCTCATCATCTTGGGAAGCCATTCCACAACTGGATTACAATTCTTTTTAGGCAGTACTGCTCATGAAACAATTAAGCATGCCCCATGTGATGTGTTAACATTACGGGTATGATGACGATGAAATAACTAAAGATCAAAATCTTACAGGCTAAGTATTAACTATTAAAAATAGAACATAGTGTTACAAAAGCATCCTATATCGTACTATTTTTTACTTTTCACTCGTTTCATTAAACGCTTTTTCTTATTTACCTGTCGTTGAGATAATTTATTTTTCTTCTCCGCATAGGGGTTATCCCCTCCTTTAAATTCAATTTTTAACGGAGTTCCGACCAATCCTAAATGCTTTATAAACTCATTATTTAAATATCGTTTATAACTATCTGGTAAAGAATTTAATTGATTCCCATGAATTATGATTATAGGCGGATTATGTCCACCGATGTGCGCATAACGTAACTTAATCCTTCGGCCATTAACACATGGCGGTGTATGTTTCGTGCTGATGTCTTGTAATAACCGGGTTAACCTTGGTGTGGAGAATGACTGTGTTGCAGATGCGTAGGCTTCATTAATATCTTTAAATAATCCCCCTACACCACTACCATGTAATGCTGAGATAAAACGAATTTTAGCAAAATTGGCAAAATGGAGTCTGCGTGAGAGCTCCTCTTTAACCCGCTCTTTATGCTCTTCATCCAAACCATCCCATTTATTGATGGCAATAACCAATGCTTTACCAGATTCGATAATAAATCCGAGTAAATTCATATCCTGATCTGTAATACCTTCATTGGCATCAAGAAGCTGTAAGCAGACATTAGATTCTTTAATAGCTTGTAAGGTTTTAATCACTGAAAATTTTTCAATCTTTTCACCAACTCGTGATTTACGTCTTACTCCAGCAGTATCAATAAGTATATAGTGCTGATCATCTCGTTCAAAAGGGATTGAGATGCTGTCTCGAGTTGTGCCTGGCATATCATAAACAACTACTCTTTCTTCACCTAAGATACGATTTATAAGAGTAGATTTGCCAACGTTTGGACGTCCTGCGAAAGCAATTTTAATGACATTATTATCTTGTGATAACTCTTCAGCTTGTGGTGCAAATGGAGCCAGGATGCTTTCAAGTAAAGAGCTGATTCCGCTTCCATGAGATGCAGATATGGAATGAACCTCAGTAATACCCAGCGATTGAAAATCAGAACAGGCAATGTCATCATCCAGACCTTCGGTCTTATTAACCACTAAATGTATTTTTTTCCCTAGCTTTCTTAAATTGTTGGCAACATTTTGGTCGATTCCTGTTAAGCCTGTGCGACCATCAACTATAAAAAGCACAACATCCGCTTCTTCCAAGGCTATAGCGGACTGTTTGGACATCAAATTATCGACAGCAATGTCATCGACCCCTATACCACCCGTATCTACCACAATAAACGGTTTATTTTCATAGAAAGCTTCACCGTATTGACGATCACGCGTCAGCCCAGGAAAGTCCGCGACCAAAGCATCTTGTGTTTTTGTAATTCGATTGAATAACGTTGACTTACCAACATTTGGACGCCCTACTAAAGCAATTACTGGGATCATTTAAATTAGCTCACGGACAATTGATTAAGCATTCCATTATCAGTTAATACGTACAGGTTCCTTCCTGCCACGTTTGGAGAAATACTGACCCCACCAGACAATTGGGAACGAGCTAATAATTCACCGGTCTGCGAACCGATAAAGTGCAAATATCCTGTTTTATCACCTACTACCAAATCATTACCTAAAAGAACAGGTTCAGTTAACCCCCGTGCTTTTAATGCTGTCTGTTTCCAATTAACCTGGCCAGTTCGACTGTTAATTGACCACACAACATCATTACTGTCAGTAAGATAAAGTGTATTGGCGCTTAAAATCATATTTTTATAAACTGAACCGGACTTTTTCCAGATAAATTGACCATCTGTAAGAGATAGAGCACCAATATAACCTTGGTAACTTGCAAGATAAGCCACTTTATTTTTTACAATGGGATCTGCATCAATATCAACAAGTCGTTCTACATCACTGGCACCCGTTGCATATGCAATACTTCGCTGCCAAACGACTCTTCCCGTATCCAGTTCAATGGCATCCAGTTTCCCATCAGAAAAACCGATAAGAACGAGATTATCAATAATAATTGGGGATGAGCTTGCCTTTAAAACCAGACTTGGTGAACCATGATCTGCTGTCCAAAGAAGCTTGCCAGTGACCGCATCATATGCAAAAACTTTACCATCTATTGTTTTTGCAATGACCTTTTGATGAGACAAAGCAGGTGGTGACAATATTTCTCCAGATACCTTAGCACGCCATAACTCTTTACCGTCAGCCTGATTTAGTAACACTAATGATGAGGAATTTGTACCAACCGCTATGAATCCATCAGCCACAGAAGGGCCACTCACTATTCCACTTTTCAATTGAGTAGACCATTTAATCGCACCGTCTTTTTTATTTACCGATTGAATTAAACCACTTGCATCAGCACTGTAGATATAATCACCACGAATCACCGGCTTTATCTTTAAGTATTCCTGGCTTTTGCGTGCTTTTCCAACTGGAGATGTCCAATTTTGCGCAACTTTTACTTTAGGGTTAATTTGTTCAAGTGCCTGAGGTTTGGGGGTGTTATCTTTTCCTAGCATATAATCATCAACTTGGGCACAACCCTGCATCATCGTAATAAGTGCAACTACTATTAATTTAATCTTCATAAAACTAAAACCTTTTTTGTTCTAAAATTAAGCGGTCTGTAACTTTTTATCAAAAACAATCATGGATTGTGATTTCATAGCCAGCTCATTAGTTTTCATTTCCAAAAATAAGTTACCCATCCCATTGTTTTTAACTTCATCAATCGCCAGTTTATAAGCATTAATGGCTTCAGGATATTGTCCTGTCGCACTATAAATATCTCCCTTTAATTCATTAATCACTGGCAAGTATGTCTTGTCATCGATTGTAGAAAGCTCATTTAATGCGTTCGAATAAGATTTCTCGGCAGCGTAAATACGTGCAATCCGAATTTTTGCTATCTGCTTGAGAGGATTCATATGGCTTTTTGTTGCCACAATTTGTAATTCTTCTTTCGCCTTATCCAATTTATCTTTAGAAATGTATACTTTTGCCAAAGTCATATGAGCAACATCTGCATATACTGTTTTATCATAATCTTTAATTAATTGATTGGCATAGGAGCGAACTGATTTTATATTGTGATTGGAAAAAGCAATCATCATATTTTCATAAGTATTGGAAGCTTGTTGTGTCATTTTATCCTGATGCCAGTGCATATATCTGTAGCCAGCAATAGACAATAAAACAAGGGACGCAATTATAGTAACGATATTACCATAACGCTTCCACCATTTTTTCATTATTTCTAATTGTTCATCTTCCGTCATATAAACTGACATTACTTTCTCCTGCACTTCAGCCTAGATAATCTTCTAAAAATTGATTGATATTACTCAGTTCAACCGTAAATTGTTCTGCTTCTTTTCTTAAATCTTTAACACTTACTTTCTGATTTGCAATTTCATCGTCACCAAGAATTAAAGCAAGACGAGCCCCACTTTTATCGGCCTTTTTAAATTGACTTTTGAAACTGCCACCAGCCGTGTTAGTCATTACTTCTATTGAGGGATTCATATCACGAATTCGCTCAGCCATAATAAGACCAGCAATAAGGGCTTCCGCATTAACCGCAATAATAAATAACGATTTACCAGGCAGTTTTGGTTCCATTTTATTCAAGTTTTCCATCAGGAGCAAAATGCGTTCCATACCTAAAGCAAATCCTNNGCAGGTGTAGAAGAGCCGCCCAGTTGTTCCACCAGAATGTCATATCTTCCACCGGCACATATGGTAGCCTGACTGCCTAAACGGTCAGTAATCCACTCGAATACCGTATGGCCATAATAATCCAGACCCCGAACTAAAACGGGATTAATGGTATACGGTATATTAAGTGCTTTTAACCCAAGACACAATGTATCAAAGTGAGATCTGCTCTGCTCACCGATAACATCAATTAATTTTGGCGCATTACTAATCAACTTTTGTAATTCAGGATTTTTACTATCAAGTATTCTTAAAGGGTTTCGCTCTAGCCTTCTTTTACTGTCTTCATCAAGGAGATCATAATGCTCTTTAAAATACGCAACCAATCGTTCTCTATAGANNGAGCTTACGCTCTGATAACTCACCCAGAGTATTAATCTGCAGCTTAACCGAATCGGCAAAACCAAGCTGGGACCACAATCGATGACAAATTGATATGAGTTCGAGCTCAATATTGGCTCCAGCCATACCAAAAGCCTCAACACCAAACTGGGTAAACTGCCTGTATCTCCCCTTTTGAGGGCGTTCATGACGAAACATAGGGCCCATGTACCATAGTTTTTGCTGTTGATTATGCAACAAACCATGTTCAAGGCAAGCGCGAACACAACCGGCAGTACCCTCTGGTCGTAGAGTCAGGCTATCACCATTCAAGTCATTGAAGGTATACATTTCCTTTTCAACTATATCGGTGACTTCCCCAATCGTTCTTTTAAATAATTGAGTGCTTTCTATAACAGGAAACCTGATTTCTGAATATCCATATCGAGTAAGACAATCGATAAAATTTTTCTCAATGTAACGCCAATTGGATGTTTTATCAGGTAACACATCATTCATGCCACGGATTGCTTGAATTCGTTCAGCCACCTTGCTTCTCCAAAGGTGACATCTGGGAGTTCGGCGTTAATAATGACTGCATTTTTGACAGATCAGTAAGCTTCAATTCGTTAGATTGTTCTAATGATAATTGATTTGCAGTTTCTGTTGCTGAATACATCGGTTGACTTTCTTTATTTTTTTGCCACCAAAAACCAACTGCAACTAATACACCCAAAGCAAATAAGATAGTAAACCAACGGATAAAATACTCCGCTTTATGGGACTCCCGTTTACTCTGCCATAATGCACGCTCTGGTTTTTTTTCAAAAACATATTGAGCATCAAAAATAGATAGGAACGGTTCGGCTGAAACTCCTAACAGTTTAGAATAAGCTCTTAAATAGCCTTTCACAAATACTGGTTCAGGAAGAAGGTTAAATTCGCCGTTTTCAATTAATTCGATAATTCGTACTCTTAAATGCAATTTGCTTGCAACATATTCAATAGTATATCCTTTTTGCTGGCGAATAGTTGACAATTGTATACCCGGATTACCTCTATCTGTATTATTTATTTCATCCATTGTGGCTGTTGTGTTCATTATTGACTCCACTGTTAACAGTATTATGCTCTAATTTTTTTAATCTATTCTTATATGTTAAAGCCATATCGTATTTTCCTGCTTTAATAGCAATATTTTTTCCTGCGTTTAATAAAACCGGGTCATTTAAAACCAGATGGGAATATTTTTGTAGTAAGTTAAATGCTTCATTGTCCTGATTTAGCTTCATTTCAAGTTTAATCAACTCATACAAAGATTCTCTTCTCGAGGGATCGTGTTGCAATGCGCTGGTAAAAAAGAGCTTGGCTTTACTGTCATCGGGTATAGCAAGAGAGCATAACCCCGCATTTTCATAAGCTGCTGCCGTATTTAGGTAATGAACATCCTCAACAGCTTTTTTAAAATAAATTTCTGCATTTTTATACTCACCCTGTCGACACAGAAAAGCACCATAATTATTTAATTGAGCACCTGTTGGTGACAATTTCATTGCATTACCATAGTACTTTTTCGCCTGGTCTAATTCATTTGTCTGTTCAAAAAAATAGGCCAAAGCAGCATTCACATCCGCTGATTTGGGCTTCTGCTTAAGTGCAGTAAGTAATTTACTTTTAGCTCGAGGTCTATCGCCCTGTTTTAAATATTCCAGGCCTAACTGGGTATTATACGATGCAGCTTGGGAAAGATCTGTTTTTTTACTGACAGGAGTTTCGGTATCTTTGATAGGCTGACATGCTTGTAATAACATCAATGATAAAATAAAAAAACACTGTATCACTCTTAACACGAGTACCACTTAGCCTTAGAAATGTTATGGCATTATAACCACTTAATGAGAAATTAAAAATGATTTGTCATCTCATTTCAAAACTAATTAACAATCTGAGCTCATAGCTTCAGATAATTGAGGATTTTTGGGAATGAAATGAAGCTTTTGCCATCGTTGCGAACGACTGGTTTTATCTTTAACATTACCCGCTAACTGGCCACATGCTGCGTCAATATCGTCTCCCCGTGTTTTACGAGTAATGGTGTTAATACCATTACTAATGAGGCGATCGCGAAACGCATCAATCGCTTCCTGTGAAGAACGTTCATATTCTGTTAATGGGAAAGGGTTAAACGGAATTAAATTCACTTTCGCTGGTACATCTTTCAAAAGTTTGATGAGTTGATTGGCATGCTCTAATTGATCATTGACCCCTTTAAGCATTACATATTCAAAGGTTACTTTCCTCCGGGGCTCATCTTTAAAATATCGTTTACATAAAGCCATCAATTGAGCTAATGGATATTTTTTATTGATAGGTACCAGTTGATTACGTAATTCATCGTTAGGGGCATGTAACGAGACAGCCAACGCTACTGGGCTCACTTCCCGTAATCGCTCCAAATCGGGTAATACGCCGGAGGTACTTAGGGTTACCCGCCTTTTCGATAGCCCATAGGCAAAATCATCCATCATGAGGCTCATTGCGGAAACAACATTATCAAAATTGAGCAGAGGCTCGCCCATGCCCATCATCACAACATTAGTAATGCGCTTGTCGTGGCTTCCATTATTTTTTGATAACTCTCTTGCTGCTAGCCGAACCTGGCCAATGATTTCTGCAGTAGTCAGATTACGATTAAAACCCTGTTTGGCAGTAGAGCAGAACGAGCAGTTTAAGGCACAGCCTACTTGAGATGAAACACATAGAGTGCCCCGATTGGCTTCTGGAATAAAGACCGTTTCAATACTGTTGCCACACTCGAGTTTTAATAACCATTTATGAGTACCATCACTGGATTTCTGACAGGTTACAATTTCAGGCAATCGAATAAAAGACAAGCGGGAAAGCTTTTCTCTTAAGGCCTTCCCAAGATTAGTCATTTGAGTAAACTCCTCAAGACCGGCCTGATGAATCCATTGAATAATTTGTTGCGCTCGGAATGGTTGTTCACCCCAAGAGGTCAATAATTCCCTTAGTTGAGAGTAATTATAATTCAATAAATTAACTTTCTGATCGGTCATGATAACTCCAACGCTTCTTATCTTTCACATATATCATGCGGTTCGAAGAAAAATGCAATTTCCTTTTGCGCATTCTCGAGACTATCTGAACCATGGACTGCATTTGCGTCAATACTGTCAGCAAAATCTGCACGTATTGTACCAGGAGCCGCTTCTTTAGGATTAGTAGCACCCATTATGTCTCTATTCTTGGCAACTGCATTGATTCCCTGTAATGCTTGAATCATGACGGGTCCAGAAATCATAAATTTTACCAAGTCATTGAAAAAAGGACGATCTTTATGAATAGCATAAAAATCTTCAGCCTGTTCGCGGGATAACTGTGCCATTTTAGCAGCCACTATAGTTAGACCAGCATTTTCGAAACGGCTATAAATTTGACCTATAACTGATTTAGCTACTGCGTCTGGTTTAATTATAGACAGCGTTATTTCTTTTTCCATTATGTTGCTCCATGGGTTTTGGGATTAAAGGGCTTTATTATACATGAAGATGTAGGTCCCTGGCTAATAAAAAATCATTTTACCCGCTTGAATGCGGACCGGGGCTCGGCGCCCTGATGGGAGTTTCTCGTAATACACTACGCTATTATGGTCTACACTACTTGTTGCCTGTATTAACGAAGTGTACTACAGGTTAATTTGCTCAATACGACTTCGTCTATTACGAGGATGAGGTTTACCAACAATTAATAGATCTGAGGTTAAGCCAACATATAGAGTATCATTGCGCCGTTTCTTATTAATCAACAGATTAATATTTTAATTTAGCTTTTTTAACTAAAGCATCTCCTGGATGCCTCGGACAAGCCGAGACACGTAGGAGGAAGGAGTAATTGTCAACACGCCCTACTACTCACCTACGGTTGGGTCAAAATATAAAGGTTCGCGATTAACAATATCCTGATTTGAATTTATTTTATAATCAGGCAACAATTTAATCAAATTGGTGACTCTTAAAATGGTTTCATAGAATTGAGCACGAAAGGATCGAGCCTGTTCGCTCATCTCCACGCACTTCTCCATATAGACTCCAACCTTTTTATCAAAATTTGCAGTAATATCAATTAAATCCTTTAAGCTATCTAATATTTTATCTTTAAGTTCAGGGGTTAGAATTACATTAATCTGCTCATTCATCTTGTCTACAAATAAATGTAATGTGCCGCTGTTTATCAAAACGGGAATCTCAGTATGTGTCAAAGCAAAATTAATACTTTGTCTGATGATGCTTTTTTTTGTTTCCTGTGCATTATTTTTTAGGGTGTTCGAAATTAAATTCACACCAGAATCTAACGCTTTGTTCCAGTCATGCGCGATTCGAATCAAAGTGGCCTGGCTCGAAGCAATCAACTCGTTATGCTCTCTTTGCCTTTTATTAAATTCCTCTCCTAAAAGGATCAGTTTTTTTCGCTCTTCTTCTAATGATTCTCTGGTCAAAGCACCTTGTGAGTCTTGATCTTTGTTGCTTTCTCCTGAAAGGAGGTAATCGATAAACATTTTTTGCGCATAAACATGATAATCATGAGCCTGTTGCAAGACGATGCCATTAAGCACATTTTTTAAGGGGACCTGAATTATGCGGTGATAAAAACTTAAAGGACTTTTAATGGCGTAAAGAAGCTCCTCAGAAGGCAAGGTGATATGATACCTTTCCAAGATACGTTGCGCCGTAATAGTTCCGTAAGTTGAAAACCATTGGGTCAGTTTTTCATCTTCACGCTTTTCGTCCATTTTTCATCCAATTTAAATTAGTCAAAGTCTGTGATATAAGACTATTTTTGAATAGTATAGTGTATTCCAGATGGTAAACCGATTAGAACCTGATTTACAAACATTAATTGATTTTCTGCAAGTAAAAACGCCACACCAATGGTTGGATCATGCGGCATCCAATCTAGAACTCCTATTGATTGATCACGCCCACTGTGAGCGCAAAGCAGCAGCAACGGCCATAAATTTTATTAGCAAATATCCAGAGAGAAAAGAACTGGTTACCATTATGTCCCCTCTTGCTCGGGAAGAATTACTGCATTTTGAGAAAGTACTGGTTATTATGGAAGAAAGAAGCATTGTTTATGGACCTCTGCAACCCTCAGAATATGCAACCAATTTGCATCAACACATTACCAAAAGAGATGGTTGCGAGAGATTGTGCGATCAGCTAATCATTGGAGCGATTATAGAGGCACGTTCATGTGAACGTTTCAATGCCCTTATTTCCGTACTGCAAGACGCAGAGTTAGCTCGATTCTACAAGGGTTTGGTTAAATCAGAAGCACGGCATTTCCAAGATTATTTAAACTTGGTTCGACTGTATGGCGGCGATATGACACACCGCATAAGCAAATTTTTAAATCTAGAGAATGAATTTATATATACAAAAGATGTAGTATTTCGATTTCACAGCGGAATTCCCGCCTGATTAATTGGAAAATAACCCATGGGTTATTTTCCAATAGCTTATCGTAAACCGACAGGAGTAAGCTGAATATCGTTGTTTCGGCTTAAAAAGTCGTTCAATGTGGGATTGCCATTTTCTTTTAAATTTCTGAAAGCTTCCTTGGTTAAAGGCTCATCCCATTCATTTAAAAATTTATCCCCATCTTGCGGATCAGGAGTGTAACCTACTTCTGCCAACCAAGCCGTAACACCCGTAGCAAACAGTTTATCAAGAACCCCTTTCTCAGCACCATGATCTGCCCGAGTTAATTGAATATCCAGTTTTCCGTCCTCAGTCAAATCAACAAAATGCTCTAATGCCGGAATATCAATTTCCGGGGTTCCTCTCAATTTGTTGAATAAAACATCCTTTAATGGATATAACAATTTATTTTGTAATTTGTGGTATACCATTTTTGTAAGAAATTTATCGAAAGAATTATTAATAGCTTTGTTCAGGGAACTATATAATGTTAATAAACCCATCATCGCCGCTCGCCAGTCGTTATAAGCCATTACTTCCGCGTTAATTGCTTCCTCAGCTTTTTGTAACGCTTCATCCCACAAGGTTACTTCAGCACCACTTCTGTTTACAGTTCTGCCTTTTTTGTTTTTTTTCTGTAACACTTCATTTTGCGCCTCTAGCCTTTCCTGGGCCAATTTATTATTTTCTGCCATGATTTTTGAATGTTCTTCTTGTTCCCTGATCCTTTTTAATTCCTCTTTAAGTTTGCTGACCATGGTAACTCCTGAAATTAAATATGAGTGAAATAGAGACCTTTTGTATTATGATAACACAACAATTGGGGTGTGTCATCCCAATCGCTTAATACATATCGCCTTAATTCCTGATTTTTTTGTGTGTATTTTGTGAGTCCTGGAAGATGTGTATGTCCGTGTATTAGCGTAGTTACCTCTTTACGATTCATATCTTTTAAAACAGCGCTATCAACGACATTCATTTCTTCCGTTGATTTTGTTTTATCATTCATGCTTCTTGAGCGCACATTATTTACCAGTTTTTGTCTGTAGCCTAAGGGTAATGCCAAAAATAAAGTAGTAAACAGTTTATTTCTGGTGAGTCTTCGGAAGCGTTGATGAGAAATATCGTTAGTACAATAAACATCACCATGAACCAGTAAAACGGGCTCAGATCCTAATTGAATGATCTTAGGCTCCCTGAGCATATTCCAGCCCGCACGATTTGCAAAGCGGCTACCTAATAAAAAATCACGATTTCCATGCATGTAGTTTACATTGATACCTGAATCTACCAAGTGACGAATTTGTTGGGCAACTGAAGAACTCCATTGGTCTAGAGAATCATCCCCTGCCCAGGCATGAAAAAAATCACCTAAAATATATACTTCCTTAGTAGAAACTTTGGCCCACTCAATGAATGTACTAAAACGGTTATGAATTTCTTTATCTTCTGGATGTAAATGCAAATCAGAAATAAAAACAACATCGATCATAATGGATCTATCACTATATGCTCATCGACCAGATAAATCTGGCAGGGTCCATCTATAGGCTCAATTGCATCACTTAATCGATAAAAACCAGCAATTGAAACAAGCTCTGCTTCCAGAGAGTGACAATAAATTCTAGCTTCAACATCACCGGATATACCCGCAAGTGCCCGGCCTCTTAAGGCTCCATATACATGGATATTTCCATCAGCCAAAAGTTCCGCTCCATGACTTACAGATGAGGAAATAATCAAATCGGTCCCTTTTGCCACTACTTGTTGCCCTGAACGAACTGGCGTAGTGATCAATTTTGTTTTGACGATTTCATTAGGAACAGGTTCAATACACCGTTCGATGACTGGTTTATCCTGTGATGTTGATGCATTTAATACCGCCAGCCCCTGACAGTGCGCTAAGGTCTCATGANNATGTAAATCAAATTCAAGATGATGAACTGAAGTTAAATCGAAAACAACTGGAGTATTATCAAATAATTTTGGTGCCTGAATGACCGTTTCGGAAAACTGATGCGCAAAAGCCTCTTTATCAGGATTTAGAACATGCAAAACAGTAAAGGTATAAAGGCGCCCTTTTAACTTAAATGCTTGAGTTTTTGTTATATTTTCACTCATAGGTAAGATATCCATAACTGATATTTTTGTTTATACTAGCATGTGGGGGCAAATAACAGAAGGATAACAAAGTGGATAAAAGATGGTTTGAACAATATCAAAACGGTGTACCACATGAAATTGACTCAAGTCAGTACCTATCCCTGGTTTCTTTATTCGAAGAGGCCTGTAGCNNGCAATTATTCCGAAAAGATTGCCTACTCAAATCTTGGCAGTCAAATAACCTATGCACAATTAAATCAGTTAGCTCGAGATTTCGCAGCCTATCTTCAGCAGTTAGGATTAAAAAAAGGGGCACGTGTAGCTATCATGATGCCTAATGTTCTTCAATATCCAGTCGCACTATTCGGTATTTTGCGTGCAGGTTATGTTGTGGTGAACACCAATCCACTCTATACACCCGATGAGGTAATTCACCAAATGAACGACTCAGGGGCTGAAGTAATTATAGTTCTGGCTAACTTTGCCAAAACAGTTGAAAAATCCTTACCGTCAATACCAAGACTTAAACACATAATCGTGACGGAAATTGGTGACTTATTCCCCACTGTAAAACGCTGGATAGTAAATTTTGTGGTGAAACACATCAAAAAATTAGTACCAAAATATTCCCTGCCTCATGCAGTAACAATGAACTATGCCCTTCAGGAAGGTAAAGAAGCTACTCTTCATCGGATAAGCCTCAATCATGAAGATATTGCTTTTTTACAATATACTGGCGGTACAACCGGGGTTGCCAAAGGCGCGATTCTAACTCACGGTAATATGGTTTCGAATGTATTGCAGGCTTATGTATGGTTATCTCCTCTAGGGATTGGTGATCAGGATATCATCATAACAGCATTGCCTCTTTATCATATCTTTTCACTCACCGCGAATTGTCTCACTTTTTTAAAAATTGGAGCCAAAAATATTCTTATTACCAACCCTCGGGATATGAGTCATTTTATTGATGAAATTAAAAATACGGGCTTTACTGCATTTACCGGGGTTAATACGCTTTATAACTCATTACTCAATCATCCTAAATTTAAAGAAATTGATTTTAGCAAGCTGAAACTTGCTCTTTCAGGAGGGATGGCCCTACAAAAAAGTGTTTCGTTACGTTGGGGCGAAATGACCAAAAAGCGCGTTCTTGAAGCCTATGGCCTCACTGAAACCAGTCCTGCTGCCACCATAAATCCCATGTACCTTGAAGGATATAATGGCAGCATCGGTTTACCCCTGTCCTCTACAGATGTTTCAATTCGTGACGATTCAGGAAAAGAGGTAGCAATTGGCTCTAGTGGTGAATTATGTATCAAAGGTCCTCAGGTTATGGCCGGATATTGGAACCGTCCAGATGAAACTGCTCAAGTATTTACTGAAGATGGTTATTTAAAAACAGGTGACATTGCCAGAATGGACGAGCAAGGTTTTATTTATCTGGTGGATCGTAAAAAAGATTTAATTCTTGTTTCAGGATTTAATGTGTATCCCAATGAAGTCGAACAAATAATTGGTTTGCACCCAGGAGTTCTCGAGGTTGGTGTTGTCGGAGTTACCGATGATGAATCTGGCGAACGGGTTAAGGCGTGTATTGTTAAAAAAGATCCTGAGTTAACGAAGGAAGCAGTAATAGCGCACTGCCGTGAGCATTTAACTGCTTATAAGATTCCCAAGATTGTTGAATTTTTTGATGAATTACCTAAAACCAATGTAGGAAAAATATTGCGACGCGCTTTAAAAGAACAAGAAAATGCAAAATAGCGTGTTTTAGTATGCGTGGTTCGTTTATTTACCTCCACGCATACTGGTGGCAGCCAATTGCTTCATGATTCGTGCCGTAGCGCCCCATACCAAATTTTTTGTAGGAATGAATTCACAACTTGAAAATTTATACCCGTACCGTTCTATAATTACCTCTTTATAATTGGTAATATCGAGCACCAGATTTATTGGAATTGAAATGATAGAAGTAACTTCGTCATTGTTCAAAACATAGGGATTAATCTGATCAATGGTTGCATACCAAGGATGAATAGTAATACCCATTAAAGTATGTTCCACATCCATTGCTTTGATAAAATGAATTCGTGATGGAGATATTCCTAACTCTTCTTGTAACTCTCTTAAAGCTGTCTCATATAAGGTAGCATCCTCCGGATCAGCAATCCCTCCTGGAAAACACAGTTCACCTGGATGATGGCGCAATTGTTCGCTTCGCTGGGTCAAAATTAAAGAATCCGATAATAACTCATGCAACACCATAACCGCAGAGCGGGGAGAGTTTGACTTTCCTGGTTTATTTAAGTCCATTTATAATCGCGTCTATTTTAATATAACATTCACGATATTCATCTTCACTCTCTGAGTCAATTACTATACCCCCACCTGCAGATAAATGAAGCATATTATTTTTTGCAGTAACAGTACG
The DNA here is from genome assembly GCA_002352055.1 of Legionellaceae bacterium UBA2794. Taxonomy (GTDB): domain Bacteria; phylum Pseudomonadota; class Gammaproteobacteria; order Legionellales; family Legionellaceae; genus Legionella. The sequence continues at coordinate 59,106 of DEHS01000092.1, read as the reverse complement.
AATGGCCACATTGGTATCAAAACGCCCATGGAATGAAAAATATCCAATACTCCCGCAATAAATTCCTCTTCCATATGGCTCTTGCTCGTTAATAATTTTCATTGATTCAAGCTTGGGTGCCCCTGTAATGGAACCACCTGGAAAGCAGGATAAAAACAAATCCAATGGATGCAAACCCTCAATACATTCTGCCTGTAGGTCGCTCACCAGATGATGAACTGATTTATAACTTTGAATAGCGCATAAACTAGTAACTTCGACAGAACCTGGCTTTGCAATTTTACCTAAATCATTACGTAATAAATCAACAATCATGACATTTTCAGCATAATTTTTGGCGGAAGACTTGAGCCTATCTTTTGCGAATACATCATCAGCAGGATGATCCGACCTACCAATAGTTCCTTTAATTGGAGAAGTTAGCAAATGACCGTCTTCGTGAAATAAAAATCGCTCAGGAGAAAAACTAAGTACATCGACTTTCGATGTTCTTAAAAATGCAGAATAAGGTACCGGATTAGTGTTACTTACTTTTTTATAAAATCCCCAGGGATCCCCAGTGAACCCAGCCAAAAAAGCCTGCGTCAAATTCACTTGATAACTTCTTCCTTCGTATAAAGCATGTTTAATATTATTAAAAGCCTGTTGATAATCCTCTCTGGACACTAACGAATGAAAGTCGCGAGTAAGAGTACATATACTTTCAGATGTATTATTACTCCATAATTGCACTACTTCATCAATAATACCCATTGTAGGACCCGCATCTTCCATTACAAATAATTCTACTTTTTTTAATTTATGGTCAGTAATAATGGCCCAATTATATAATCCTAAATCTAAAAGAGGCATATCATTGAGTGTAGGTTGTGAAGGAGAACAAATTCCATGAAGCTCAGCGCCCAGATCATAGGAGATATACCCGATTGCCCCTCCCTGAAATGGAAGCGGCCCCACAGATTTTTTTAACAGCAGTTTTCGTCTTAAATAGTCAAGAACAGCCTGTTTATCGTGTGTGGTTTTGTCAATAACGATACGTTCGTAAGGATAAGCACTTACGATGTCATAACGTCCGTGAAAGCGATCAGTACTTTCAAGTAAAACAAACCCGGGCAATTGCGACAGATTTTGATATGCATTTTGAATATCAGAATAATATTCGAGCTCAATTTGATAATGCAAAAATACCTCACAACAATAGATTTTTAACAAATGTTACATTCCTGATTACATCAACAACATTTAAATAGCTTTATAACGGTATGCCATAAGTTAATCATTATATAAATTTATTCGAAAGCAGCGTACTCTTTTTAAAAAATAGTAGGGGTACGTAGGCGGGTGAAGCATTTCAACACGCCCTAAAGTTGTGAAAAATTATTTAGTATTACCGTGGGGTAAATGACAATTTATCAAATGATCCCTGACANNCCCTGACATCACTTGGGGTCTGAATCTTAATTATCAACAACTCCTTATTAGACCTAAAAAATTCCCAGGGCAAAACCTGCTTTTTTAAGAAAAAGAGCACCGCTTATTTTCAATTTAATATACTGGTTTTTGTATTAATTTGTGAGTATCCTATTATCCACGCGTTGTTGACAAGGAGCCCTGCAATGACAACAGTAGCCCAATTTGATATCACCTACACTCAGTTTTTGAATGAACTGGGAGAACTGGTAGGCACTTTGCCACCTTTTGCTGAAAATCATTCTGCTCTAAAAGAATTATACAAAGTGATGGTTCTCACCCGAACATTTGATAAAAAAGCCATCGCACTTCAACGTACTGGAAAAATGGGAACTTATGCGCCTGTTAATGGTCAAGAAGCAATATCGGTAGCTATTGGACATGCCATGAAATCTGAGGATGTATTTATTCCTTATTACAGAGACTATGGCGCTCAGCTACAACGTGGCGTAAAAATGTCTGAAATACTTGCCTTCTGGGGCGGGGATGAACGAGGCAGTCAGTTTGCCTGTAATTCTGAAGATTTACCTATTTGCGTGCCTATAGCTTCTCAGTGTCTACATGCAACAGGTATCGCATTTGCTTTTAAATACCGTAGTCAGCCCCGAGTTGCTGTAGTTTGTATTGGCGAAGGAGGTACCTCTGAAGGTGATTTTTATGAGGCAATGAATGTAGCTGGTACATGGAACCTCCCAATTGTTTTTGTAGTCAATAATAACCAATGGGCGATATCAGTACCTCGAGATAAACAAACAGGAACCCAAACTATTGCTCAAAAAGCAATTGCAGCAGGTTTTACCGGAAAACAAGTTGACGGAAATGATATCCTTGCAACCCGACAGGTTATAGGTGATGCCATTGAGAAGGCACGTCGCGGTGATGGCCCTACCCTGATTGAAGCATTAACCTATCGTCTGTGTGACCATACTACAGCCGATGATGCTACTCGCTACCAACCAGGATCTGAAGTTGAACATGCAAAAATGAGAGATNNTTTCAAACAATTTTTAATGAGAGAAAAAATCTGGACAGCTGAAGATGAAGAACAGTTGGTTATACAATGTTCAAAAGAGGTTGAGAACGCAGTAGAAGAGTACCTGAATATCCAGCCTCAACCAGTAAGCAGTATTTTTGATTATCATTATGCAGAATTACCCGAATACCTGATTGAACAACGTGCAATAGCCATGGAGGAAGCGGCTCATGCCTGATATTACCTTAATTGAAGCAGTCACTCAGGCCTTGGCTTATGAGTTAGCTCAAGATGAAAATGTAGTCGTTTTTGGTGAGGACGTGGGACTGAATGGGGGTGTTTTTCGCGCCACGGTTGGATTACAAGAACGTTTTGGTGAAAAAAGAGTATTCGACACACCTCTGGCTGAGTCGATGATTGCAGGTCTTGCTATTGGAATGTCCGTACAGGGTTTAAAACCTGTGGCTGAATTTCAATTCATGGGGTTTATTTATCCTGCGATGAATCAAATTATTTCGCACGCAGCACGTATGCGAAATCGTACTCGTGGACGTTTGCATTGCCCTTTAGTTTTCCGCGCACCATTTGGCGGAGGAATTAGAGCACCAGAGCATCATTCAGAAAGCACTGAAGCTCTTTTTGCGCATATTCCGGGACTTCAGGTGGTCATACCCTCATCTCCCAAAAGAGCTTATGGGTTATTATTGGCAGCAATGCGAAATCCAGATCCGGTTATATTTCTTGAACCCAAACGTATCTATCGTTTAGTAAAACAGCCCGTACCCGATGATGGTCAGGCGTTACCTTTAGGCAAATGTTTTACTTTAAAACAAGGTGAAGATATCACTCTGGTTAGTTGGGGAGCAAGCATGCATGAAACTTTGCAAGCTGCGAAACAGCTGGAAGAGGAAGGCATATCCTGTGAAGTAATCGACATTGCCACAATCAAACCTCTGGACATTGAAACAATCCTTTCTTCTGTTGAGAAAACAGGACGCTGTGTCATCATTCATGAAGGGGCCAAAACCTGTGGTGTTGGTGCTGAGATATCCGCTCAAATCATGGAAAACTGTATGGCTGATTTGGTAGCTCCGGTTCAAAGAGTAACCGGATACGATACTGTAATGCCTTATTTCCAACTGGAAAAACAGTACATACCCAGTGTAAACCGTATTAAAAACAGTGTTATGAGCATAATGGAGTGATAATGAATATTTTTAATTTACCTGATTTGGGTGAAGGATTACCCGATGCTGAAATTCATGAATGGTTTGTTAAAGAAGGGGATACAGTCGTTGCTGATCAGCCTTTAGTAGCTATGGAAACAGCGAAAGCGGTGGTAGATGTTCCCTGCCCCCAAAGCGGAACTATAGGTAAACTGTTTGGTAAACCGGGCGATGTCATTAAAACAGGAGATCCCTTAGCGGGATTTGTTTCTGAAACGTCTAAGCCTGCAGATAAAGGTACTGTAGTTGGAAATCTGGAAGAAAGTTCTGAAATTACTGAGGATATTTATACAATAGGTATGGAACACCTGGATAAAGTACGCGTTAAAACTACTCCAGCTGTCAAAATGTTAGCTAAAAAATTAAATGTTGATATAAAAACAGTAAAAGGCACAGGGGAACATGGTCTGATTACTCGACAGGATGTTCAGGACCAAGCTGACAAAAACGCACAACCCCCTACCGGATTCGAACCATTACGTGGTGTGCGACGCGCAATGCTTAATAGTATGGTTCAGTCACATGCTGATGTAGTACCTGTCAGTATTTTTGATGAAGCTGATATTAACAGTTGGAAATCAGGTACGGATATCACTGTCCGGTTAATTAAGGCAATGGTTGAGGCGGCTAAATTAGAACCTGCCATCAATGCCTGGTTTGATACCCAGCATGGAGCTCGCAAATGTTTTGAGGAGGTTAATTTAGGTATTGCTATGGATAACGATGAAGGATTATTTGTTCCTGTTATTCATAACGCAGGCGATAGATCAGATAGTGAACTTCGTCAAATGATCGATGAGTTAAAAAAATCGGTAAGTAATCGGGCAGTTGCAGCTGATAAGTTAAAAGGCGCGACCATCACTCTCTCAAATTTCGGTAAATTTGCAGGTCGTTTTGCGAGCCCAATTATCGTACCACCAACGGTTGCAATTCTTGCTGTGGGTCGTTTATATCAAGGTGTTGTTGCTACAAAAGAAGGTACAATTGAAACGCACAGTTTACTCCCCTTATCTCTAAGTTTTGATCATCGAGCAGTAACTGGTGGTGAAGCAACGCGTTTTCTGGGTGCAGTAATGAAATCCCTGGCTAACGCATAAAATAAAGATGGATATAAATCCGCCTTAATTTATACCCTATGGTGTGACACATGCTCGTGCCGCCCTTCTGCCTCGGTTTGTCCGAGGCATTCAGTATATAGTCTAATTAAACCCACCCTAAATCCGCATCCAAGCTCCAACGTAATTTGTACTTAATTCAGAGAATTAACTGATCCTTGATGCCATTCTTTCGTCAACTGAGTAGTTCTCATCATGACCCATTGATTTGGTTAAAATGTTACCGACTGAATTTTGAAGAGAATAATTACTGTTACTAACTGGATTCTGAATTAAAACGCGCATCGCCTTTGGCCCATTATTGTGATTTAGGGGAAACAATTGTTCTTGTGAATCTGACATTGGTTCAGAACAATTAACTTTTTTATTATTTACCCAACGGACGAGATCCACGATATATATCGGTAAATTGACCAAGGCCAGGATGCAGAATATAACCGCAGAGCCTGACACCATTAATGTTGTAATAAGCGTTGCGTTCAGATAACGTATGAGCTCAACAGAAGCGGTGATAGCAAAGATCAATGGCCAGAAAGGTATGAGCAATACATTACGGAAACTCTTAAAAAAAGAAATTTGATGCTGCCAGAGAGTCGTTCTAAAAAAATAATCTATAGATTCCCACAACCACTTAAATTTTAATACGCCAAGATTATTTATTTCAAAGTTTAATTGAGGCTTTTTTTCTAAAATGGAGCAAATCAAATGATTTGATATTTTATCAAAAAATTTAATTGAGAGTGCACAAATCGCTGTTACCCCAAAAGGCACTGCTACTGCGCAAATCAATAAAAAATAGGCCACTGTGGAAAAACAATTAATAACAAAATTAGCGGGACTATAATATCGCTCACAAGTACTAAACATAGGCGTTATAATAGTATTCATGTAATTATATAGTTTGATTGTGCCACTTAACGGTCGTGTTGCTATCTCATCAAATAAAATACCCATTTGCTGCATATCACTATCTCCATGTGATAATTACCTTTCAGACCATCCTTGATCTGTGAGATTCCATATAATTAGCCTATCATGAATAATTACCGACGAACAACTTGAGAAAAGGTGAGGGTTTCTAAAAAGAAATGAGATTTAAAATACAACAACACTTCCTGCTCTAATGTCCCATACATTTGAATAAAATAAAAAAACCGATTATTCAAACTTACGATAAAAACCATAATCAGCAAACTCTAACAAATGTTTATCATTCGAGCTGTCACCATAAGCATAAATAATATACTTATCTCTTTTATTTAATAAATTTTGCAAACGCAACACTTTTTGATTACCTAAACAATATCCATTATGAATAGTTCCGGTGCTTAGATTATGAGAGTTAAATTCAATTTCCGAACATAGGAGATGATTGATGTTGTATTTTTTAGCTAAAATTTTAAGATAAACATCAAATCCCCCACTTACAATAATGCATACATGACCTTTTTCCTGATGAAATCGCAAGCGCTCCAGTGCACGAGGACGCATCATATGATTAAGAACCCGAGTTACAAATATATTGGCTTGAAATTCTAATTCATTTTTAGACCATCCCTTCAGAAGTAACTTATCCAGAGGATCATCAGGGTTATTATTTGATTTAAAAAATTGGCTCGCATAATATGGCAAAATCCGAATTAAAGTACAAAAAAAACGGGGTATACCCACTAACTGTTTCAAAAATAATAATCTGCTTGGGAAACCCCGAGTTAGCGTTCCATCAAAATCAAAAACCGCAACTGTTATTTTTTCCATCAATCACACCTAACATATATATAATTTAATTCTATATCTATGTGGATAAAAATTACCAAACTTAGGTCAACATATTTTATTATAGCGTACTAATGCATTTGTATATCAGTTCATTTAAATCTATTGATATTAGTAATTGTTCTTTATAAGACCATTTTATTTTTAAAAAAATCCGGTATGACTTTATTTTTTTAAATTAAATGATTTTTAGTGACAAATAGACCCTTTTTAAGGTACCGTTCACCAATCAGAATTTCATATTACAGCCAACCTTAATAGATAACTTATTATTAATAAAGAGGTTTTTAATGGATATTATATCTCTTCAATTTGAAGAACCCTTAATGATTCGTGTTGGTGACACGGTAGTTAAAGTTTTAGCATTTAAGACTCAGGAACATGGGAATATTAAATTTGGTGTTGATGCGCCCAGAACAATAAATGTTCATCGAGAAGAGATTTTTCATGCCATAAAACAAAAAGAACTCTTAAACGCAACAGATTAAATTTTATGCGGTCTACCCGATGCAGGTGCCTGTCATTTTTGGCAGGTCTTATTATAGCACTCTCTATAATTGCGCTATTTTTTAATTTTTTTATTTGTAAATACCCCGGGAATAATTATTTTCCGGCTAACTCCGTCTACTACGCAGTAATCCTCCTGTTAATTCATTCAGGACTTCGACTCCTATTTGACAAAAATAGCAGAATTGTTCTTACAGGAATGGAATTAATTTATTTCTTCGGTGTTATGTCGGTGATAGCCTTGGCAACAAATGCCATCCAGCTAACCCCTTTTAACCCAATAGATAGGCATATTGTTCGATTTGAATCTTTTTTTAATATTAATATGGCCGGTATTTTAGACTGGACCTATCATAATCCAGATTTTAAGAAATTGCTGACTCTTGCTTATAATACCTTACCCTACCAAATGTGCTTTTTACCATTATTTGTTATTGCCATGGGCAAATTTAAATTATTAAAAGAGTATTATTTTCTTCTTTTATTTACTGTTTTATTCGGCTTTAGTTTTTATTATTTTTTCCCCACCACTGCCCCCGCCAGTATAATTAAAAGTTCATTATTCACTTTAGAACAAATAGCTACTGGTTCTAAATTCTGGCAAATCCACCATTACATTAAACCTGATACCCTGGATGGAGGGTTAATCGCTCTGCCGTCTTTTCATTGCATATGGGCTATCCTTTGCACTTATTTGGTCAGGTTGTGGCTTATACCTTTTATAATAACATTCATAACTAATATTTTATTAATTATGTCCTGTGTTTTATTAGGTTGGCATTATCCTACGGATATAATAATGAGTATTATATTGTTAATTCCTGGTTTCTATTTTCTTAAAATGTGTCAAAAAAATCATGCTATTTAGCCGATTTTTCTAATCAAGCCAGAGGGATTAATCAATTCTTCCTGGATTAATTTGTAGTTAATTCCAGACTTTTGGGAAGAGGCAATTTTAGTTTTAATTAATTTTTCTAACGAAATATTATGTTTTTGCTCACTTAATAGAGGGTGTAGTTGCATGAATAAATTATTATTCACCCTTGCAATCTTCACCGGCTCGTTAATTACTCTAACACCAGTTCCCACGCCAACGAGTGAATAAAGGTGCTCCATATCAGCAGGGAGCATTCGAATGCATCCGGCACTTACTCGCGCTCCAACCCCATCCATTCGATTTGTGCCATGAATAAGGTAAGTAGGCCAACCCAATCTTAAAGCATACGCCCCTAAAGGGTTATTCGGGCCGGGAGGAAATACTTCAGGAATGGAAGCTCCTAATTCTTCTGCAGCCAATTGTAATTTACTAGTCGGTCTCCACGTCGGATTGGGGACTTTTGCAGTAATCTGAGTCACACCTACTGGTGTATTCCAGCCTTCTCTGCCAATGCCTATGGGAAAGGTAACCACTACATTATCATCAGGCGGGTAATAATAAAGTCGATATTCAGCCAAGTTGATTATAATCCCCTTGCGAGGAACATCTGGCAATATAAACTGTGAGGGAATAATAAGGGGAGTGTTAGCCAATAATGTATTTGTTGGGTCCGCGTGAGGATTGGCCCTAACCATCTCATAATAACCTATATTAAATCTTCTGCCTGCTTCATCAATAGTTTCTCCAATTTCAGAGTAAGTATTCTGAATTTCTCCAACAATACTACCGTGAGATGGCAACACAAAAATACTTGCGTGCACACATTTGAGTGTAACTAATAAAAGAGCTGGTATCAGGATTTTTATAACAGGAAACATCATGGAGCCTCAAAAGGTGAGAGCAAGCTCTCACCTTTTAAAAGAATTATAAACTCGCGTCAACTTTGAAGCGCTCGCCGTATTTGGACTCCATAGTATTAAAAAGAGTTTCCAATTGATCTTTACCAAAGTTTCTTGCATAAGTCATAGGGCCACCACGGAAAGGTGCAAATCCTGTGGCAAAAATCATCCCTGCATCAAGTAAATCGGCATCGGCTACAACACCCTCTCGTAAACTTGCAGCGGATTCATTAACCATACGAAGAATTAAACGATCGGCAATACTCTTATCAATTTTGGTATCAGGACTTTTCTTAACAGGTTTTCCATTTTTATATTTATAAAAACCTTCACCCGTTTTACGACCCAGTTTACCCGCTTTAACCATGTCTCTTAATTTCTGAGGCACTGTACCGCCAAATTGACTGGTAAGATTCTCTGCAACAGCCAGACATACATCCATTCCCACTGTATCAGCTAGCTCTACAGGTCCCATAAACATCCCAAATTGCAACGCAGCCTCATCTATGGTCTCTGCACTATATCCTTCATCGAGTAGTTGCACACACTCCATTAAATAAGGCATTAACACACGATTAACCAGGAAGCCGGGGCTTGATTTCACCGGCAGAGGTAATTTACCTATCTGATTTACAAAAGCACAAGAATCCTGCTGCACTTTTTTAGATGTGGATGCGCTACTTACTACTTCTACCAAATCCATTTTTGCCACAGGATTAAAAAAGTGAATACCAACAAGCCTGTTGGGATTAACCATAACACTGCTGATATCGTCTAAAGGTATACTTGAAGTATTTGTCGCAATGATGGCCTCTTTTTTTGCATGCGACTCAATATGTTTCATCAATTCCTGTTTGACGGCAAGATTCTCAAATACAGCCTCAATAATAACATCAGCATTTCTTACCCCATTGCCATCAGGATCCGGAACCAGTTTATCCATTGCAGCCTGAATCAGACGAGGTTTCCGCAATTTTTTCTTATATAATGCATGTGCCCTGCCAATAGCAGGTGCTATTTGTTCATAAGATTTATCCTGAAGAGTCACATATATCCCACGTAATGCACACCAGGCGGCTATATCACCACCCATAACCCCCGCACCAATTACATGGACATGTTTTGCTTTAAAATTGCTGTCTTTTGCAAAGCCTTTTAAGCGCTCGCGCAAGAAAAAAGCGCGAATGAGATTTTTCGATGTATCTCCTGTGGAGACTAATTGCTCCACAGAGTCAGCTTCTTTTAAATAAGCCCGATCACCAAAGCCACCTTCTTTTTCCCAGAGGTCAATTACCGCATACGGCGCTGGATAATGCTCTTTGCGCACCCTTTTAGCTACGTTATGACGCATTAAATAGGCTATGGGTTTCCTCATCCATGTGCTATTCGTTAATCCTTCCATAAAAGAAGGACGATGTCTTGCCGGTTTGTTTTTAATAAAATAGATAGCAGCTCTTTTTAATTGGCGAATAGGAACCACATCATCAATCATACCCAGGCTTTTAGCTTTGGCAGCAGGAATTGCGCTACCCGTTAAAATAACCTGCGATAATGCATTAAATCCACCAATTAATTGAGGTAACCGTACAGTTCCACCCCAGCCCGGGTGAATCCCTAACATTATTTCCGGCAATCCTATTCGAGTGTCTTTTTCATCAGTAGCAACGCGATAAGTACAGGCTAGAGCCAATTCAAAACCACCGCCCATACAAAAACCATCAATCATGGCAACCGAAGGAATGGATAATCCCTGCAGACGAGAGAATACCGCTTGCCCTTTTTGTAAAAAATCTACCGCTTGAGCAGGCGTTTCAAATTTGGAAAAAGCATTTACATCGGCACCGGCAATAAAGCCTTTCTCTTTAAGAGAATAGATAATCAGACCAATTGCTTTTTTATCCAGGGAGATTTCGTGAAGAATACTGTTTAATTCATCCAGAACCTCTTCATTAATTGTATTAACAGGTGCCCCATTTCTATTAATCCCAAGCCACAATATGCAGTCTTTATCTCTTTTTAATTCCCAATTTTTGTAATTATTCATGTTCCTTCACCTCGGTCACGCGTTCAAGATACATAGCTCCGCCCTGCCCACCACCAATGCAGATTGAGGCCATTCCTCGAGATTCATTTTTTTGCTGCAATGACTCTAACAGATGCAACACGATACGGGCACCGCTTGCACCTATGGGGTGACCTGCTGCAATTGCCCCGCCATCACGATTTAGTTTCTCTTTCGAGGGTGCGCCCATAATTTCTTTTAAGCCCAATTCATTTTTACAGTACTCTTCATCATTCCATGCGGCCATGCATCCTAAAACCTGTGCGGCAAAGGCTTCATTGATTTCCCAGCAATCCATATCATCAGGTTTTAATTTATGCCTTTGTAATATGGGTGTCGCTGCATGAACTGGACCTAGTCCCATTTGCGAAGGATCAAGGGCAGCCCATTCTGAATCAATAATGCGTCCAATCACTTTCAAATTATATTTTTTAACAGCCTCAGCACTAGCCAATAATAGCAAGCAGGCACCATCAGTAATTTGCGAGCTGTTCCCAGGAGTGACCATTCCATACTTCTTATCAAAAAAAGGCTTTAATTTTGCCAATTTTTCTACTGTAGAATCTGTTCTGACTCCGTCATCCTGTAGGTAAGCATGACCTTTATTATCAATTATCGGAGTTACTTCACCCATTCTGTTTTCTGAATAAGCCTTGGCCAGTTTTAAATGACTGTCATTAGCATATTCATCCATCTGCTCACGGGTAATGTCAAAGCGGTACGCAACTTTTTCCGCAGTCTGACCCATATTTAAACCAACTATAGGATCGGTCAAACCTCTAAGTAAGGCTATAACTGGAGCAAGATAAGAGGGTCTGAATTTTGTTACTAAACTCAATTTTTGTCCAACACTTCTAGCTCCAAACCAATTAGCCATCCATCCAGACATTTGCTGATTAAATAATAAAGGAGCATGGCTCATAGCATCTGTTCCACCCGCCAAAACCAGATTACTTCGACCACTGGCAATCTGCATCGCAGCGTTATCAATAGCCTGCATGCCCGAGGCACAATTCCTCATCACAGTAAATGCTGGAACTTTATCACCGCATCCAAGTCTTAACGCGATAACGCGAGCAATATTAGCCTCATCAGGACCAGGCATGGCACAACCAATAATTACCTCATCCAATTCAGTCGGTGAAAAAGGCTGACGATTTAATAAAGCCATCCCTGCGGCTACTGCTAAATCTGATCCTGAAAAAGGCCCTATGCCTTTAGCTTTCAAAAAAGGGGTCCGGCTACCATCCACCACATATACATCCCGACCTTTTAAATTTGACTGCTGTTTCATTAATTCTCCTTACGGGTCTGCATTAGAGATACTTTAATTTATAAAAATAAAGATTAGCAGTTCTGGGTTGGATTTGGAAATTATATACTGATTTTTAAAAAGAAATTATGAGTTCCTATTTTTGTAAATGCTCTCTGCACATTTAAAAGTCATCTCAGGTAAATTTATAATCACCTAATGCGGATTAAGCCCTTGTATCAATTTTTTTTTACATTAAATTTCAAGAGTTATTGACGATGTCTAAAATCCTGATATACTCCGCAACCATTGATTGGAGAGATGGCCGAGTGGTCGAAGGCGCTCCCCTGCTAAGGGAGTATGGGNNGGTCGGAGGTTCGAATCCTTCCGGGCGCGCCATTATTATAAATATTGAACAACTCGTCATCACATTAAGATTTATCGGGTCTTTCCCAATTACATCGACGCTTAAAGTTAACCCCTCAAGTGGCTTGAGTCATTCACCCCAATACTCAATGTTTACCAAATTCCATCGAGATAGCGTGTTGAGTCAAAATGACCCAACCTACTCCATAAGCTCGCCATTTAACCAATTTCATGTCAATAAAACACAGCTAGGTTGGGTCATTGACCCAACACTCAATATTCACCAAACTCCGTAGGGATAGCGTGTTGGGTCAAAATGACCCAACCTACTCATAACTTGCGCTTCTATAGAAGGGAGGCTCTTTGGATAATTTGTTACATTCAATTTGGTTACATTCAATAAAGAGAATTGAACTTTATATAAATTATTGATTTTACAACCACAAATTTTCGGACTATTATTAAACAGGTAATATGTTTGTACCATATTACTCCTGGGCAAAAATTACTATAACGGAATGTCGTGTTACTGACGGCGTGTGTCAATTATGATCGAAAAGGAGTTGCTATGTTATACTGGGCTTTGATATTTTTAATCATTGCGATTGTTGCTGGTGCTTTCGGTTTCAGAGGTGTCGCATCAACAGCAACTGAAATCGCTAAAGTCTTATTCTTTTTATTCCTGGTTATATTTATCGTATTACTAGTGTTTAACCTATTTGGCGGCGGTACAGCAGCCCCATTACCTCCAGTAGCACCATAGGTTCTCGGCGGGTTAGTATTTAATATTAACCCGCATTATTTTATCTTCTATTAAATAATAATAATTCAAAATACCGCCTTGGAAAATCCCTAAACAATCATTTAACTCCTTGTGAATATAAAGAGTTTAACAAGGTATACACAGACTTATCCACAGAAAGTGTGGGTAACTTTCAACATAAAGCCATGAGCTCCTAACTGAATAGCCCATATATAGCAAGGCTTTTTGAAAAAAAATTTGAACTTTGTTTCATTCAAGGATACAGAATCAAAAAAATATCCACAGCGCCTGTTAGTGTGCAACTTTAATCGCCAAACACTGCAGTATAGTAGATATTCCAGCATTCATGATACACTATTGCCGCGTTTAATTAATAAGGGTTCGATAAATATGAAAAGCTTAAAATTACTTATAGCGACTTCTCTTTTTGCATTTATTTTAAGTGGTTGCAATGAAGGCCCCGCGGAAAAGAAAGGCAAGCAGATTGATAATACGATTGAAAATGTAAAAAACAAAATCCAGGATAAAGGCCCTGCGCAAAAAGCAGGAGAAAAACTGGATGAAGCTACAGGAAACTAATTTTTATTCAAATCAGTGACCAGGTTAATACCTGGTCCTCATTAATGGTCGTAAATTAATTCACAGATAATTAACGCACTAAACCTCAATAAGAACTCAAATGGACGCTTTTCTTGTCTCAACTGGGGCTGTTGCTCTAGCAGAAATAGGCGATAAAACTCAATTGCTAGCCTTTATTCTTGCCGCTCGCTTTAATAAACCGATGGCCATAATTTTAGGAATATTTTTAGCCACCTTAATAAATCATACTTTAGCTGGTCTCATCGGCCTCTGGATTTCAACTCTGGTCAGTCCGCAAACCCTTCGTTGGATTCTTGCTTTTTCTTTTTTAATTATGGCAGCATGGATTATTCTTCCTGATACTATGGATCAAGAGAAAAAAATTAATGTTTCATATTTTGGAGTTTTTGGGGCCACGTTTTTAACTTTTTTTCTTGCGGAAATGGGTGATAAAACACAGATTGCTACCGTTATTCTTTCTGCCCATTATAAATCACCGATCCAGGTGATTGCCGGTACCACTGCGGGAATGCTACTCGCTGATGTTCCAGTTGTTTTTATAGGCAATAAATTATCTAATAAAATCCCTATCCATTGGATTCGATTCGTAGCGGGCGGCATTTTTCTTACTCTTGCCCTCCTGTCACTGCTTATTTAATGTTTATATGGTTATAAATCGCAGTGCTCATAGATTTAGCGGCATTTTTATCTATTCTAAGCCATAGCTCAGGTTCTAACATTTCTAGTTCAGAAAGACACAAATTATTATTATTGTCCCACATAACATCCACTCGAGCATACACCGGAATACATTTCAGTTGTTCAATTATCTTTTCGACAAAGGAGCGCTCTTGCTCTGAAGCGATATAAGGATGTACCGTACCACCAAAGTCATCTTGCACACGAAAATCACCTTCTTTAACTTTTTTCAATACCGCATGACTGTATGTTCCACCAAATACGATAAAGGAAACTTCACCTTTGGTCGCTATTTGCTCTTGAAACTGTTGCAATAACATATTCTCCTGAGCATTTAATTGTGCAAAAATCGATTGGTATTCATCCACATTATCATAATCAATCAGATAAGTATGGCGTGCACCACCTGCGATTGCGGGTTTTAATATCGCCCTTTCCCAGCCCGTCATTTCAAGCAATTTTTGAAGTGTTCTTGATTCGTTTCTATCTAAAAATAGAGTAGGAGGTATATTAATGTCTTTTTGCTGTAAAGTCTGAAGATATCTTTTATCTATATTTTCCTGAATTAAAGAATATGAATTAATAAAACACGTTAGCTTTGCTGTATTATTAAGCCAAGAGTTAAATTCTTCAAATCGATGAAAATAGTCCCAGGTAGCTCGAAACAGCGCGTAGGAAGTGCTTGACCAATCAAAATCTGGATCGTCCCACGATTTTCGAATAACCTTTAAACCGCATTGTTTCAATTCATTTATGAGTAATTTATCCTCCAGAAGGATATTATCTGTATAGTTGTTACCAGGTAAGGGATCGACATACTCTCGTTGTGTTAATAGCACTATATCGTACTTTTTTTGCAACATATGAATTCCATCTCTTTAGAAAATTAAAGATACGTTAAGTGTAAAATCGGTTGTGACCATTCCATTAATACACTATTAGACTTTTATCATACAAATATCTGACTTGTCATCCTTCATTCTGGGGTATCCTATCATAATTTTTAATGCATAATAATGTTCTGAATTAATGAGTTGTCTTCCCCACGCAGGTGGGGATCTATCCAATAAAGTAGCACTTTGCTAAATATTTGGATGGTTCCCCGCCTGCGTGGGGATGACAAAAGAAACATTATGAATGATAAAGGAACATAATTTTTTGAGGGGATACCCTAGCCAGATTAGGCGGGATTTATCTAATTCACATGACATAATGCCAATATTTAGATGGCTCCCCGCCTGCGCGGGGAAACAGATATTTTGTGATAAGAGTACCTAAATCAGGGGATAACTACTCATTAACTACATCGTTATTGAGCATTAAGAATTAAAAGAAATTCCTCAAGTAAATGATAGGAAGAAGTTGGACTTCTCCCTAACTTTTCATACTTGGTTTGATTCGTGTTTCGGAGTTATCGGTCAACTCCTCTTTTAATTTGCCTTTAGGCGGTTTTGATGGGCTAAATAAAGCGCAACAACTGGCCATCTTTACCAATGGTTTTTGTTTTAAAAAGGAAGCAACCTCAAGTAAATTAGTACGCATTTTCTTATATTTTTCATCCTCAATATTTTTTGCAGCAATACTTGATTCTTCCATTATTGGATCGTCCATTTTTACTTCTTTCTTTTTAGCTTCTTCCATTTTTTTCAATTGTTCCTCAACAAGTTGTAGAGGTGTCAATCCGTTTCCATCAGGCACATTTTGGGCTCCATGCATGATCAAATATTTTAATATGTTTAAACGGCCAGAAGAGGCAGCCACATGCATACATGTTTGTAATACATTACTGGGAGGAAAAATAAATTGAGTATTAATCTTATTGCCCACATCAATGGAAACTTTGAATGTTACTAAATCACCGCTAGCTGCGGCTTCAAACAGTTTTTGCGTATGTTGTACGTTAAGGTTTAATATCTGCTTTATATTACTTATTATTTCTTCATCAAGGTAATTTTCTGGCTCCAGTTCAAGCCGATGTAAGGTTCTGGATTCAGCAATTTTGTTTAAAACTACATTAAACTCCTCTTCAGACAGATTATTTAGACCTGCAAGTTTATTGTGATCTAATATGATAGCGCCAATTACTGGAAAACTGGGCAGTTTATCAACTAAAACTAAGAAATCTTTAATTTTTATAAAATTATGAGCTAAATTTAACAAGTATAAATTGGGGCATTGAGGTAAAACCACAAATAAATCAGCAAAAACTCTCTTTTCCTTCTGATTATTTATAGTTAATTCTTTAAGTGAGCTTAATTTAGGAAGAATCTTTACCAATTTTTTAAAAGGTTTCTCTTCCAATTCTTCAGTAATAACAAGCCGTGTTATTTTAGATAATATACCAGGACTTAATTTATTTGATTTAATTAATTTATTTATTTTAATTAATTCACTGAGTTTAAAGATTTCCATGAATAATCCTTGTATTAGAGGCGGAGTTGTTTATTGATATAATTAAGGCACTATGCTCAAATATATTACCACTAATTTATTTTTTTGTCATCCATCAAGATTTTGCAAATAGGTTTAAGGTCAATTTATCAAAGGAAAATGAGCTCAATATAACACACTATGTCCAATAATAAGCACGTTTAACCTGTTAAAAAATATGATAAAATTAAATTTTTGATCTAGGACATCCTTAATGTTTCAAAATGCCATAGTTAGAAATCCCTCTTCATCCTTACTCTCAGGCTTAACGACCTCAGCGCAACTTGGCAAACCCAACATTGAAAAAGCTCAGGAGCAGCATTATCATTACATCAATGCCTTATCTCAATGTGACGTTGAAGTTACTGTTCTTCCGGAACTTGAGGCTTTTCCTGATTCCTGTTTTGTTGAGGATGTAGCATTACTTACTAACTCTATGGCTGTTCTCACTCGGCCCGGTGCATTAAGTCGTCAGGGAGAAGTGGCTGAGATTGAGCCGACTGTCGCCTGTTTTTTCAAGAAAATTTCAAGAATCGAAGCACCGGGATGTCTTGAAGCCGGAGATGTGCTGCAGGTTGAAAACCATTTCTTTATTGGCCTTTCTGCTCGCACCAATGAAGAAGGTGCGCAACAATTGATTCACATACTTTCTGATTATGGGTATACGGCATCAGTCATTCCATTAAAAATCTTTCTTCACCTTAAAACAGGGGTAAGCTATCTAGGAGAAGGATATACATTAGTGGGTGGAGAGCTCATTAATCACCCCTCGCTTGCGCAGCTAAAACAAATAATTGTTGATCCTTACGAATTATATGCGGCAAACTGCATCATGGTTAATGGTACAGTAATTATGTCCTCTGGGTACCCAAAAACGCAAAAAACCATTAGCAATCTTGGTTTTCCTTTAATTGAATTAGACGTAAGCGAATTTCGCAAATTAGATGGCGGTTTAAGCTGCTTGTCCTTGAGATTTTAATGAAACGTCTATCTGTATTAAACTTAACCTTAATTACCGTATGTTCGGTGGACAGCATCAGAAATCTTCCTGCTGCAGCACTTGCCGGTAACCAATTAGTAAGCTATTTCATTCTCGCCCTGCTTTTTTTCCTCCTTCCCTGCGCCATCATTTCTATTTGGTTTTCCAGGCAGTCGGATCAAGGCATTTACGGCTGGGTAAAAAAAGGGTTAGGTATTAATTCAGCGTTTGCAGCAGTATGTTTTCAGTGCTTTCAAAATGTATTAATCTATCCAACACTTTTAAGTTTCATCGCGGGCACTTTACTATACACGCTATCTCCGGAGCTTAGTGAGAATAAACTTTATCTGTTTGCACTAATTATTACCCTCATTTGGGGATTAACCTGGGTTAATTTAAAAGGTATTCGCTTATCCAGTAATTTCAATGCATTTTGTTCCATCACCGGATTATTAATCCCCTTTGCTATTATCCTGATCATGGGATTCTATTGGTGGCTTACGCAAACCAACGGAGAAGAGAACCTATTACCACCCGCAACGCCCTACTCTTGGACATCATTGACAGCCATCATACTTTCATTTTGCGGGATTGAATTAGCTGCCGTTCATGCTGAAGAGAGTCAACCAGGAGCTTTTCCAAAAGCGATATATAGTTCCGTTTTAATTATTTTTTTATCAATGCTCTTTGGAGCACTCATCCTGGCAATGATAATACCCGCTAACAAACTTAATTTTATAAACAGTATTCCCCAGTTAGTTCAATTATTTTGTACCAAAATGAATTGCAACAATCTTGCATTCATTATCAATGGACTCATAGCAATAGGATGCATTGGGGCAGCTAATAATTGGTTAATAGCACCGATTAAAGGACTTGGGTTTGCAGCAAGAGATGGATTAATGGACCAGCGCTTGTCTTCTCTTAATAAAAATAATGCTCCAGGAACATTATTAATCTTACAGGCTACTTGCGTTTCTTTTATCAGCACCCTCTTTTTAATTATTCCTTCAATTAATTCCTCTTATTGGATCATGCTCAACGCAGCAACTCAAATAAATCTATTGATGTACTTATTATTTTTTATCAGTGCGATTAGAATCTTAACCTATCGTCGACAGATGAATAAAACCAGAATACTCATTCCTTCCTGTTTTGGATTAATAGGTACAGTAGTGACATTAATAGTGAGCTTACAACTCCCAAACACCTTGCATTTCAAATCACAAATTACTTATGCGCTCTTTGGCTGCTCATTTTTAGTCTCAATTTGCTTTTTCCCACTATGGATACAACGAAAAAGAAAAAACCAAACTGCTTTGTAAGACTTGTTTAATTTATATCTATCTGATTTATAATTCAAAAAAACGGAAAGTCTATTAACAAAAAACATACTTTAATAAAAAAATAACATTATGTTTTAAGTGAAATTAAAAATATAATTAATAATAAATGATCACTGTGGACATTTTTTGTGTACAATAGTATCCAGTAAAATTTAAAAGGACATTGATATGGAAGCAAGAATAGATACATCAATAGTGAATCAAGTTGGTATAGCAGAAACTAATTTAAAAGATATGCCAGAAGTTGCTCTGCAAATCATTATGGAACATCTAAATCTTAAAAGCACCTGGTCATTAGAACTCGTCTGCTGTTACTTAAAAGAATTTATATCAAATACATCACTAATGAAAAAGAAAATGGAATTAGAAAGAAAATTTCCACATGACTTTAACCGAATTGAAAATGAGTTTCCGACTTTTGAACAAATAAGTTCGGATAAAGCTCAAAAGTTTCAACAGATTTTGGAAAAACAGAATTTCTATTATTACCAAACAGAGGATGTCGTCATGTTTTCTCGTAAAAATATGAAACAAATCCCTGAGGTATTCAGGTTAATTAGGGCTGGAGACATTAACACCCTTAACCAGATGTTACAAATAGGAAAAAATAAAAATACTACCCAGAATAAGACCTTAAAAATAGATTTTGATGACTTAAATGATATATATAAAATCCGTGACCATAACAATATGTCTTTAATAGATTGGGCAATAAAGATGGACATGCAATCACTACTTGATATTTTTAAAGGTAGGGTAAGTTTTTGGGTAGACGCCATGAGAACCGAGTCCATAGGTGTAGATCTTGGAATGGGTCAATACAAAAATAATAATCCAAATAGCTGGCTTTTATGGTCAATTATCCTTCAACAACCCAAAGCAAAAAAACTCCTTTCCTCCAAGGGGCTTCCGCTAAGAGAGAAAAATATATATGGGGAAACCCCCATGCATTTAGCTGCTCGAAATAAAGATCTGAGTTGGTTAAAACAACTTTATGCAATAAAATCACTAGGCAACGAGGCTTTACACGATTTGGATAATCAAAATAACACCCCTTGGCATGCAGCAGCATCTGTGGGAAATACGGACGCAATTTACTTTTTGTTGAGTAACGGTGCTCCATTACCAGATGGTGAAGATCAAATAAAAGAATTGGTAAGATTACTTGGTACTCAACTCAACATGAACCATAGACAACAATCGCACATAACATGTTTACATATTTTAACTGAGTTTTTTGAGCCTAAATGGCTAGACTATTTTTTTAATGGATTACTAAATGACCTGCAATCAGAAATAACAAATATAAAAGACAAAATTATCCCCATTTTAAATAAAGATGAACAGACCATTAAATCTCTTACCAGTAAGCTAGACCGTCTTGAAACACAATTCAATTTGCTTAAAGTTCATTATGATAATATCGATCAGAGAAATCCTAAAGGCCTAACTGCCCTGCAAATCGCTACCAGACAAAGTAACCAGGATAAAAAACAAATCCTGATAGATAATGGTGCTCGAATTATTTTGGAAAAAATAAATGCATCTTGCGACACTGCGATAACTCACAATAACAATTATGAAATAAAACATTCGGTAAATCAAAAATCAAATTCGTCGCACAAAAAAGATAACAGATATGTAGCCCTGGAGAATTTGGAAAGTTATATAGCGGAATTAAAAAAACAATGTAATCTTTCAAAACACAGCATGTTTCAAGGAAGAAATCCTAAGGATAAACTTACCGCTGCAGAAAATTTAAGAGATGTTCTTTTAGATAAAAAAACAATATCTGAACTTGATGCATATCAAGATATTCTAAATAAGGGAACTTTGAAAAAAATCATGAGAAAAGCAAATCTGTTATATCTAGATAAATCAAACCATACCGAGGTTAAATTATAATCCAAAAACATGAACCCTGTTTCGTCCTGCTGCTTTAGCAACATGCAATGCGTTGTCGGCAGCGGCGATTAATTTTTCGCAGGTTAAACCATCTTTAGGGTATGACGCCACGCCAAAGGAACACGTTAACTCGATGGGTATAGCGCCATATAAAATGGGGGATGCGGATATCATTGCCCTCAACTGCTCAGCCCTGTTACTCGCATGTTCTTTTGTCATTTGCGGCAAGACTAATAAAAACTCCTCTCCACCATAACGACAATATATATCACTAATGCGTGAATTATTTTTAATCAGCTCCCCAAAAACGCGCAAAACTTTATCACCAGCCAAATGCCCGTAGTGATGATTAAGCATTTTAAAATTATCGAGGTCTGCCATAATGATACTTACTGGATGTCCATTACGTCCTGCCAAAGTTAATTCAAGGCTTATCCTTTCCTCAACAAATTTACGATTGTACAGGCCCGTTAAAGAGTCATGAGTAGATAATTCGATTAGCCGCTCTTTTAATAAACACACTTCATGCTCCGCCCTGGCATGTTCCGTTATATCAATAACTAGACTTAAGATGACTTTTTTCCCTTCCATCTCCACAACACTACTTTGAATCTCAATATCAATCACCGTCCCATTTTTATGCAGCCCTTTAAATCTATAATTAACCTGCTCCCTCTCACCGGTTAATCTTTGACGAATTTTTTCTGCTACCAAAGGGCGATCGTTTGATGTTGCCACATCTACAGGACCCATCCGACGCACTTCCTCTTCTGTGTATCCAAAAATTTCATTAAATTTGGGATTAGAATAACTAAACAGGCCGTCATCGATTATGACTATGCCAGCTAAAGATTGATTGAGCAGCCCATGCAATTTTTCTTCTGCTTTACTCAACGCATGATTCATTTTTTTATTTTCATGCTGCAACATGTTTAATTCTGTTGTTAAAATACTTACTTGTTCTTCAAGCATAACCACGGTTTGGAGAAGTTCTGGAGAATTTGTTCCCTTCGCTCGGGTCACGAGGGTATCAATGATGGATTTTAGATGTACAATTTCATCCTTAGCCAAAGCAGCAGGATTGTCAGTATCAAGCAACTCGCTACCCAGCTGATTCTCAGAGCTTAAATCTGAGCCTTGCGACTGAGACATCATGTTCTCCACTAACCAGTTAACCAAAATCTGCGATTTATTACTTTAAGTATAGAATACAAGTAATTTAAATTGATCCAAAAAATATGAGTTAATTTTTTGCCCAATTGATTTATAAATAAAAATTAAAAACATTAACTATACTGAAATAAAATAAGAACACTTGAGGCAAAGAAGGATGAAAATCACACGTAATATGATGAACAAGGCAGTGGAAGCCAAAGTTATTTCGGCTGCCCAGGCAAAAAAGCTTATCAATTTTTGCAAAGAACTTCCTGAACAAAGCCCCGAATTTAATTTAACCAACGTCCTTTATTATTTTGGCGGACTTATTGCTATTGGTGCTATGACCCTTTTTATGACCTTGGGTTGGGAAGCATATGGAGGCGCTGCAATACTGCTACTCTCCTTATCTTATGCTACTTTAGGTATTGCATTAGCCAATAAATTTGCTCATAAAGGTTATCCTGTTCCTGCAGGGATTTGCGCCACTTTTGCAGTTTGCCTAACCCCATTAGCCATTTATGGTTTTCAGCGAATAATGGGCTGGTGGCCTGACGACACGACCTACCAAAGTTTTCATACTTATATCAAATGGCATTGGATTTTTATGGAATTAGGTACTCTTGCTGTAGGCATCATCATGGCCTGGATATATCGTTACCCGTTTATGATTATGCCTATTGGTGTCACTATGTGGTATATGTCGATGGATTTGACCAGCATGATCAGTGGTAGCTATAATTATGAACTTGCTGCCATGGTCTCCATGTACTGGGGAATAATTACATTACTCATTGCTTTTTGGGTTGATATTCGGTCCACCAATTCTGCGGATTATGCATTCTGGCTTTACCTTTTTGGAGTATTAGCTTTTTGGGGTGGCTTGACGCTGCAACATTCAGATAGTGAGTTATCAAAATTTGCTTACTTCTGCATCAATATTTTAATGGTCCTTACCGGGGTTATCTTAACCCGGAAAATTTTTGTTATTTTTGGCGCATTAGGATGCTGCATTTACTTAGGGCATCTGGCTTTCAAGGTCTTTCAATACAGCTACTTGTTTCCTGTCACGTTAACATTGTTTGGGGTAGGCGTCATCTATCTGGGAATTCTCTGGCAAAAAAACGAACTTTATTTAACACAAAAAATTCGTTCATTACTCCCAAAACCCATACAGGACCTTCTTAACTCAAGGGATGACATGACTTAATTCATACACGGAAGAATACTTTACGATGGTATAAAAATAAAACCACTGTAAAATTTATAATTAAAAATACCATAGAATACATCAGGTTAGCCTTGGCCATTCCATAAGCACCAAATAAATAATCAGCAAGGTACCCTCTTAAGTTATCACGGGTTCCGTTTGATAATTGAAAAATGAACATAAACTGAATTTTTAATAATAACGCATGAAATACAAAAGCAAACAATGCATTCATCCCGAACACTTTAAAAGGAAAAGACCATTTTCTATAACCCAGAAGATCAATGACAGCAAAGCACAAGGCAAAAATAATTAAAGAATAACCGCTACTCCATAAAACGTAAGAGCTAGTCCATAAGTTTTTGTTGATAGGAAAAGTGTAATTCCAAGACCAACCCAGGATTATAAATAAGATACCAGTAATACTAATTAAATAAAATTGCCTGATTTTTGGAAGAGAGCTTAAAAGTAATTGACCCGTTAAAACGCCACATAATGTAGAAGCAATTGATGGAATTGTACTAAAAAAACCTTCTGGGTCATAAACTTTAGCCAGTAAATGCCTGGGTGAAAATAGGATCTGATCGAAATATGCAACCCAGCTTCCTTCTATGGTTAATTGGTTATTGCCCTGTCCGGGGACAGGGATTTGGGTCATAAAAAGCCAATACACCCATATTAAAGTGAGGAAAATTAAAATCTGGGTCTTAACCTGGGTATTCACATAAATATAGGAACAAACCAGGTAACATACAGCAATGCGCTGCAATATCCCATAAACTCTGACACTTAAATCAAAATGATAAGGAAAAGCGTTTAGAAAAATCCCAAGGATGAATAATAAAACACTGCGCTGAATTATTTTCAGATAAAGCTGTTTTTTATTTAGTACATTTATTTGATGTTTTAAGCTTACCGCAGTGGTTAGTCCCACAATAAATAAGAAAGCAGGAAATACTAAATCTGCCCATGTCGCGCCATGCCAGTAAGCATGTATTAACATAGGATAGGAACCCTTTCCCTGGCTGTTAACTAATATCATTAATACAATAATTAGCCCGCGAAATACATCAATGGATAATATCCGCTTATTTTCATGCAACCCAACATCCATAAAGCATCACGTATAGGTAAAAACAGGAGCAGAGTAGCATTTTAAATTTTTGAAATAAAGATGAGAACTAGTTAGTGTAGGAAGATAATTAGTTTAGAGTGACCTCAATAGTTCATCTCAAACGAAGTGAGTAACTACAGGAGGCAAGAAGCCCCGCCATCAATGGATTAATCAGGATCGATTCTGGTTTAAAGAGAACTAATTTTAACGGAACAGAGCAAATCGCCTAATTTAATTGTGCAATCCTATATGAAAAAATCAATTAACCTTGTATGGTATTAATTAACAGATCTTTTTGACATTCATGATGATAAATAAAAAAGAACGTACTTTATTGTTTGCCAATAATCTTTGGTATCTTTCTGAAGGAATGCTAGGGCCATTATTTGGTATTTATTGCGCAAAATTTCATTCTTCACCCTTAGATATCTCCTGGGTATGGGCCCTATATCTCATCTCAGTAGGTATCGTGGTCATTGGCCTGGGATATATTTCTGATTTCATTTATAAAGAGAAACTACTTGTTCTTGGTTACNNTTACGCGCTGCAAACCATATTCACTTTCTGTTATATTTTTGTGGGCTCTAAAACTCAGTTAGCACTATTACAAATTGGCCTGGGAATATCAGGTGGTCTGTCAACAACAACCTGGTATGCACTCTACGCTCGCTTTGAAGATAAGGCACATGAAGGGTTAAATTGGGGATTAGCCAATGGTCTCGCCAGTATCTATACCGGCGTGGCACTATTATGTGGTGGCGTTATCATCGCGAACAGCTCATTTGAAACCCTGTTTTCCATTATGGGCGTTATTCAGCTTATGGCTACAATTTATGTGAGCCGGCTTTTGTTTTTGGATAAACCCAATTTATTGAAACGTTTTAAATCAGGTAAAATAGCAGACGCCCCACCTCAACCTAATTAGACTTGATGGAACGCTACGCCTCTTACCTTTTATTCTTGAGACAAATTAATGATTGCACTCAAATTCATTCCCAATAATCTACAGTTGACTTTTTAGTTAAAAAATTTACCAGTGCCATGTGCTGCTCCATTTCCTCCGGAGTGGGCTCGAGAACTATGGGATTCGATAAATGTAGTTCTGCAATGTGTTCTACATAAATTTGCGACTCTTTTGCAGATGAATCTGCTTCTGCAAAAAGACTGGTTTGTCCACCGGTCATCGCTAAATAGACAAACGCCAGGATTTCCGCATCGAGTAACGCGCCGTGAAGTTGGCGATTTGAATTGTCAATATCATAACGCTTACACAAAGCATCAAGACTATTACGCTGTCCCGGGTGCTTTTCTCGAGCTAATACCAAGGTGTCAAAAATATCACAATAGTCTTCCAGCTTCTTTTTCCATTTTAGCTGCTTTAATTCAGAGTTTAAAAAACCCACATCGAAGGGTGCATTATGAATGATGAGCTCTGCCCCTCCGACGAATTGCAAGAACTCAGAAGCTATGTCACTAAATAAAGGTTTATCTTTTAGAAATTCGGAACTGATTCCATGAACCCGATAAGCCCCTTCATCCACCTCTCGTTCAGGATTTAAATAAACATGGTAATGTTTTCCGGTTAATTTTCTATCAAATAGTTCCACACACCCAATTTCAATGACTCTATGCCCTTGCTCATGGCCAATACCAGTGGTTTCAGTATCTAATATAATCTGTCGCATTGATAACACTCTTTATTTATAATGATAATTCTTCTATACCTTGATTGGCTAATGCATCAACCATATCATTTTCCACGTGACCTGAATGACCTTTAACCCAATGCCATGTTATTTTATGCGTATTGGCAAGGCTATCCAACAATTTCCAGAGATCGGCATTTTTAACCGGTTCCTTTTTAGAATTACGCCAGCCGTTCACTTTCCATCCCTTTAACCAATCCATCATCCCTTGTCTAAGGTATTGCGAATCGGTATATAAATCCACCTCACAAGGGCGCGTTAGTGACTCCAAACCTTTAATGGCGGCCATAAGTTCCATGCGATTATTGGTGGTATGTGCCTCACCGCCATGCAATTTTTTCTCAGTTCCATTATACCGCAACAACACCCCCCACCCTCCTGGGCCAGGGTTTCCTTTACAGGCTCCATCAGTGTAAATAATGACGCTCACTCGCTCAACACTCATAAAAATAAATCAGGACGTAATGGTACATTATTATCCATAGCATAACGAGAAAAATCAGTAATTCCGTTTTGTTTTAATACGTCTTCATCAATAAAAAAATTACCCGTACAAGTACTTGATGGTTGATTTAAAATCCAGTGCGCTGCATCCGCCATAATATCTGGTTTTCGACTGGCCTTGTAAATTTCCTCAGGGAAATGCACGCGAATAGCATCAGTTGCAATAGTAGTCTTTGGCCATAATGAATTTACCCCTATTCCAGCTTTGGCAAATTCTTCTGCAAGACCTAAGGTACACATGCTCATTCCATATTTACTCATGGTATAGGCCAAATGAGGGCCAAACCATTTTTTATCCATATTAAGGGGAGGAGATAACGTTAAAATATGAGGATTAGAACTTTTTAATAAATGAGGAATCGCAGCTTGCGAACACGCATAAGTGGCGCGCGCATTAACTTCCTGCATCAAATCATAACGCTTCATCGGAGTGTTTAGGGTATCTGTAAGACTAATCGCACTGGCATTGTTTATTAAAACATCCAGTCCGCCAAAAACTTCTATCGTTTTAAGTACAGCCTGTTGTATTTG
The DNA here is from genome assembly GCA_002352055.1 of Legionellaceae bacterium UBA2794. Classification (GTDB taxonomy): domain Bacteria; phylum Pseudomonadota; class Gammaproteobacteria; order Legionellales; family Legionellaceae; genus Legionella. The sequence continues at coordinate 31,662 of DEHS01000092.1, read as the reverse complement.
CTCATCATCACGGACATCGACCTGTAAAGGGAGAGCCTGACCACCTAAAGCCTCAATCTCTTTTGCTACAGTATAGATTGTACCTTCCAGACTGGCATGAGGTGTTGCTGTTTTGGCAGCAATAACAATACGCGATTTTTCAGCAGCAAACTTTAAAGCAATTTCGCGACCAATTCCACGGCTTCCACCTGTTATAAATAATATTCTGCTCATTTTTGTTTCCCTAACTTAATACCGCCAATCCAACTTAAAACTAATTTCAAAAACCGGCCATAGGGTGGATACAACCAGCTCACAGTGGCAAATTTGCTTTGAATAAAGACAGGTTTTAGTTTAGAAAATGTATCAAATCCCTCTTTGCCGTGATAATGGCCCATTCCACTATTACCCACACCACCAAAAGGTAGATCATCTACCGCAATATGCATTAACGTTTCATTAACCGTGAATGCACCTGATAAGGTATCGGTTAGTAACAATTCCTGTTCCTCTTTATCTTCGCCAAAATAATACAACGCTAAAGGATTAGGTAATTCGTTAACAAAAGAAATAGCTTCTTTAATCGTTTTATATTCAACAACCGGTAACAAAGGACCAAAAATCTCTTCCTGCATTACGGCCATGTCCTTAGTCACGTTAAAAAGCAAGTACAAGGGCATTTTATTACTGCGATTATCTTGTTCACCAAATGTCACAATACGGGCACCCTTGGCTTTTGCATCTTCAAGCATTGCCAATAGTCGCTCTTTATGATGAGTGGATATGATGTTTGAATAATCATTATTCTTCATTAAATTCGGAAAATAGCTTGCAACACAACGATTAAATTCCTCCTCGATTTTTTTATCCCATCCAGTGGGAACTAATAGATAATCAGGCGCAATACATGTCTGTGCTGCATTGAACATTTTACCCATGAACAATCGGTTAAAATATTGCGAATTCATCGAGCTGGATAAAATTGCGGGCGATTTGCCTCCCAACTCCAAAGTAACGGGGGTAAGCTGTTCACTGGCAGCCTTCATCACCATTTTCCCCACTTTGGTTGAGCCTGTAAATATCAAATGCCCGAAAGGTAATGCAGCAAATTTTTGAGCTACTTCGACATCACCATTTATTACTTGAATAAACTGTTCAAGGTGATGCTTTTTGATTAATGATTGCAGTGCTAATCCGGTTTGTGTTGATAGTTCAGACATTTTAATCAGGACACGATTACCAGCTGCCAGGGCATAAATCGCAGGCACTAAAGCAAGATAGACCGGATAATTCCAGGGAACCATATTTCCGACTATTCCTAAAGGCTGGGGAAGAGTATACGCTTTAGCCGGTGCGAGCAACCAGGACACATCCCGTCTTTTTTTCTTCATCCATTGGCCGGTGTTTTTTAGGCAATATTCAATGGACCTAATTGTTGGAAAAATTTCGAGAAACAAAGTTTCCTCTTCGGAACGGTGGCGATAATCTTTATTAACTGCGGCAACGAGGAGCTTTGCATCCTGCTGCAAAGCCTTTTTTAAAACTGATAAGACTCGCCTTCTTTCATCTAATGTGGGATAAAAATTTAATTGATGTTCCTTTTTTAATGAATCAAATGAGGTATTGATGTCCATATTCCCTGTTCCTTAAAAATCCGTTTAGAAATGGTGCACAAAGTCACCTGCTAACAACTTATTTTTTATCATGGCAATATCTGGCGCAAAATAGCGATCTTTATCATAATGACTGACTACAGAACGAACTTCATCATAAATTCGATTTAAATGAACCGATGAGGTTAACGGTTTATGAAATTCAAGCCCCTGGCATGCAGCCAGCAATTCGATTGCTAAAATAGTCGCCGTATTATCATTCATTTCATGAAGTCGACGTGCCGCATTGGTTGCCATGGAGACATGATCTTCCTGATTGGCAGACGTCGGTATGCTATCGACACAATGAGGGTGTGCCAATGCTTTATTGTCACTGGCGCACGATGCCGCAGTGACATGAGGAATCATAAAGCCTGAGTTTAAACCACTTTCCTTTACTAAAAATGCAGGTAATCCGCTGAAATTTTTATCGATTAAAAGAGCAATACGACGTTCCGCATTAGCTCCAATTTCTGCTATGGCTAAAGCGAGATTATCGGCGGCCATGGCAATTATTTCGCCGTGAAAGTTACCACCAGATAAAATTTCAGCTTCTTTGGGAAAAACTAAAGGATTATCTGAAATCGCATTTACTTCAACCTGTAATGTGTCCCGGACAAAATTCATTTGATGTAAAACTGCGCCCATTATTTGCGGCTGGCAACGCAAAGAATAGGGATCCTGAACCCGATTACAATCACGGTGTGATTCACGTATGACACTACCGACCAAAAGCTCCCGGTACATGGCAGCCACATCCGTTTGCGCCTTGTGCCCACGAGCTTTATGGATGCGTTCATCAAAAGGAACATCGCTGCCACGCGCTGCATCTACGGATAAAGCACCGGCAACAATCGCTGTCTTAAATAAAACTTCGGTGGTGAAAAAAGCGGTTATCGCTAATGCAGTGGATACCTGAAGTCCATTTAATAAAGCCAAACCTTCTTTCGCCTCAAGCTCTAAAGGAGACAAACCAGCAATTCTTAAACCTTCTTCAGCTGTTATAATTTTGTTTTTATACCGGACATTTCCCACCCCCAATAAAGGTAAGGACATATGGGCAAGTGGAACCAAATCTCCCGATGCGCCCACTGACCCTTTTAAGGGAATAAAGGGATAAACCTGATTGTTATATAAGGAAATTAACGCTTCAATAAGCTTCAATCTTACCCCTGAATAACCTTGTGCCAAATTATTAATTTTTAACAATAAAATTAAGGCAACGACATCATCGGAAAGTAACTCACCTGTACCGCAAGCATGAGAAAGCACAATATTATATTGTAACTCTTTTAAATTTTCAGTGGAGATGGTTTGATTGGCGAGTGAGCCGAAACCGGTATTAATGCCATAAACGGTTCGTTTCTCATCTAAAACCTGTTGCACTGTTCGATGAGCGGCATCAATGAGGCTGTACGCGTTTTCGGATAAAGAACATTTCTGACCTTCAACTAATGCCAGGTGGAGTGCTGAAAGAGTTAACTGTCCTGGATTAATTAATAATTCAGCCATTACTGCTCTCCTCTTGAGATTCCATAGGTAACCAAAGATTGTTTTCTCTGGCACATTGTTTTGCCAATGTATATCCAGCATCAGCATGACGCATCACCCCTGTTGCTGGATCATTAACCAATACGCGGGCAAGGCGTTTTGCTGCCGCATCCGTACCATCAGCAACTATAACCACCCCAGCATGTTGAGAAAATCCCATACCAACTCCCCCTCCATGATGAATACTCACCCATGTGGCACCTCCGGCGCAGTTGAGTAAAGCATTTAGTAAAGGCCAATCCGATACGGCATCACTGCCATCAAGCATTCCCTCCGTTTCTCGATTGGGGCTAGCTACTGAGCCTGAGTCCAGATGATCTCTGCCAATGACTATAGGTGCTTTAACCTGCTTATTTTTAACCATCTCGTTAAATGCAAGAGCAAGACGCACTCTGTCTTTTAACCCGACCCAGCAAATGCGAGCCGGCAATCCTTGAAAAGCAATTCGTTCCTTGGCCATGTCCAGCCATCGATGTAAATGAGGGTTATCGGGAATTAATTCTTTAACCATAGCATCCGTAGCATAAATATCATCAGGATCACCTGATAAGGCAACCCAGCGGAATGGGCCAATTCCTTCACAAAATAAGGGTCGGATATACTTGGGAACAAATCCTTCAAAAGCGAAAGCGTTTTTCTCCCCTGCTTCTAAGGCCATTTGGCGGATGTTATTACCATAATCAAAAACAGGAATACCCCGTTTTTGAAACTCAAGCATAGCATGCACCTGCTTTGCCATCGATTTTTTAGCAGCATCCACTACTTCCTGGGGAGCCGTATTACGCATGGCAGAAGCTTGTTCTAGAGTCCAACCTAAAGGTAAATAACCATTTAAAGGGTCATGAGCACTGGTTTGATCGGTGACCATACATGGGGTGGCGCCACGTTCAACTAATTGTGGAAATAGTTCTGCTGCATTACCTAATATGGCAACAGATAAAGCTTCCTTGCGCTGACATGATTCATTGATCCAATTTAAAGCTTCATCAAGATTTGTTGTATACCGATCCAGATACCGAGTCTTAATACGCTTTTCGATGCGGGATAAATCGCACTCTACCGCGAGTACGCTCGCACCAGCCATAGTGCCTGCTAAAGTTTGGGCACCGCCCATGCCTCCAAGTCCTCCGGTTAAAATCCATTTTCCTGATAAATCCCCATGATAATGCTGCCTGGCCGCTGCAATAAATGTTTCATAAGTACCCTGAACAATGCCTTGCGAACCGATATAAATCCAGCTTCCTGCTGTCATTTGGCCGTACATCATGAGACCTTTTTTATCTAATTCATTAAAATGTTCCCATGTAGCCCATCGTGGAACCAAATTTGAATTAGCAATCAGTACTCGGGGGGCATCTTCATGAGTCGTGAACACTCCTACTGGCTTTCCAGACTGAATCAAAAGTGTCTGATCATTATCCAATACTTTGAGTACTTCCAGAATTTTATCAAAGCAAGACCAGTTTCTGGCCGCTTTCCCCAATCCGCCATAAACAATCAAATCATCGGGATTCTCGGCAACCTCCGGATCCAGATTGTTACAAAGCATTCGTATTGCCGCTTCAGTAAGCCAACTTTTCGCCTCTAATTGACTCCCTTTGTTAGCTCTGACAGACCGCTTCTCAACGATTTTACTCATGCTGAATTCTCCATAATTCCAAAGTTGCTAGTATGATACACGAGAGAGCTTTTGCCGGGAATCAGGAATCTATAGTTATTCGTCCTGCTTGAACTTTGGCAATCTTTGCACTATTGCAAACAAATGAATCAATTTATCAGTTACCGATAAATGTTAGGAGTTAATAGCATTGACGAATCGATCGGCCCAAAGGGAGGCGAAATTTGGATTATAGTTTTATTGTAAGTCCGAAACATCTAACCTGATCTATCTGCCTTGAATTAAACTACGTAGTCACACAGAAGTTGATATGATATAATTCTGCAACATAAAATAACATCTAAACGAATAAGTGCACACCAATGGATAAACACCCTAAGTCATTACGTATTTTTTTTGCTACTGAAATGTGGGAACGTTACGGGTTTTACGTTGTACAATCCTTATTGGCACTCTATTTAGCATTACATTTCAAATGGCCAGATAAGCAGATTTATGCATTGGTAGGCTCTTTTACTGCATTGACTTACCTCTCCCCATTAGTGGGTGGCTGGATCGCTGATAAATTATTAGGCCAAAAAAGGGCAATCCTTCTGGGTGCTATAATTCTATTTCTTAGCTACTGTCTCTTATCAATAATAGATACCAATTTGGCTCTTACCTGCTCACTCGCAGGTATTGCTGTGGGTACGGGTTTGCTAAAACCTAATATATCCTCCCTGTTAGGTAATGAATATCCTCCTGGATCAGCGCGTCGAGAAAGTGGCTTTACTATATTTTATATGGGAATCACTACAGGTATCATTCTGGGTACTACTTTACCAAGTCAGTTGAGTCATCATTTTGGCTGGGCTGCGTCTTTTATCAGTGCCGCTTTTGGTATGGTCATCGCTTTTCTGGTTTTTGTCTATGGTATGATTCAATATAAAATAAAAGATTATAATCCTTTTGTTTTTGAATATAAAAAAATATCCGCTGCGTTTGGCTTATTGATAGCTTTATGGGCATTGTCCTTTTACATCTTAAGCTCTCCAGAGCTTGCCAATGTACTATTCGGCTTGGTTGGTTTATTTTCTGCAAGTTACATCTTGTATTCTGTAAACAAGGAAAATACTTATCAATCACGCCAAACATTGGTTATCGGACTACTTTGCATTATATCTGTCATGTTTTGGGCATTCTATTTTCAAATGTTTATGTCTTTAACTCTATTTATTGCCCGTGTTGTAAAGCCAACTTTTGCTGGAATCCAATTTCCCCCACCCTACTATGTCACCATTCAAAGTATTGGTATGTTAATTATTGGATACATTCTGGCAAAAAAACATACCCAGCTGACATTGATTGAACGGGGATTATCTACTGGTAAAAAATTCTTATTAGCCATGGTTTTTATGACCTTGGCTTATTTAATTATTGTTGTGGTCAGCAGCTTTGTAGATAAGGCAGTCTTATTGTCTCCTTTACTCATCATCCCAGCGTTTTTAATGATTTCCTTTGCTGAATTATTATTGTCTCCTGTTGGGCTATCGGCCATAACCATTCTCGCTGACAAAAATAAAGTCAGTACCATGATTGGTATTTTCTTTGTATCCTTGGGAATTGGTGCCTTTTTATCAAGTAAATTGGCCGCCCTAACTGCCATTCCGACAGGAGAAACGGATATAGCGGTTTTAAAAACTCTTTATGCCACAGCATTTACTCAACAATTAGGAATTCTTTTTGTCGCGACACTTAGTTGTCTCGTAATTTATGCAGTGATTAAATTTCTGTTAACTCGTGTTCAAACGGAATAAACATGCTTGACTCTTTTTATATTAACCAATTGCTGATATTATTCGGCGCTTTTTGATAGAAGATAACCTTACTTATGCCAGCTCAAGAAACTATGTTAAACAATTTACTTAAATCACTTGAAGACATTCAAGCCATTGATATTAAAGTTATCGATGTACATCAACAGACTACGATTACTGATTACATGATCATTGCCTCAGGTAGAGCCTCTCGTCATGTTAAAGCAATAGCCCAAAAGGTAATGGAAGACATGAAGGCATCCGGTCTTGCCTCGCTTAGCTCCACCGGCCTTGAAGGTGGCGATTGGGCATTAATTGACTTTGGTGATTTTATACTTCATGTCATGCAACCTGAAAGCAGACAATTTTATAATCTGGAAGGTTTATGGGAAGAACACCCTAAAGCTCACTAAATAGCATGCTGAAAATAACAATAATAACCCTCGGTAATAAAATGCCCGATTGGGTGTCCGAGGGTTCTAATGATTACCTTAAACGGTTAAATGATGGCGTGCAGATTAAATTATTGGAAATACCATTAATTCGCAGGAGCAAATCATCTGATCTCAACCGAATTCTTGAAAAGGAATCTTTTTTAATAAAAGAAGCACTACCCAAAGGTGCACGAATAATAGCCTTGGATATTGAGGGAAAATCCTTTAGTAGCGATGCCCTAGCCATCAAGATCACCCAATTACAACAAATATCCAGTCATTTTTGTTTCATAATCGGTGGTCCTGAAGGCTTAACTCCTGAAATTCTGAACTTATCGGATGAGCGATGGTCTTTGTCAAAACTAACCCTGCCTCACCCTCTAGTACGTATTATATTACTGGAAACGCTGTATCGAGCATGGTCCATCATCAATAATCATCCGTATCATAAATAAACGAATAAACACATACAAGTTGCGCATGTACTAAATTAAGATTTAACCTACAGAATATCCAATTACAGCATTAGTAAAACCTGATGTTTTAGGTTAAAATCCGTTTTTTGTTTAAGTCTTAGTAGATTATTGTATGCGATGCGCCTGAATCAATCGTTCAAATATTACCGAGCGGACTCTCAACACCAACGCTTAAGACTCAATTTCCTGGTTGCTTTTATCATCATATTATCTTTAATATTGGTGTTAAGGCTTGCATTTTTGCAAATATCAGAATTTAAACGCTACCAGACCCTATCATTAAAAAATCAAATGAGCATTATCCCAATTGCTCCTCCTCGCGGAGTAATTCTTGATAGGAACGGGGTATTACTGGCTGAAAACATACCTGTTTATGTGTTGGAAATCATTCCCGAGCACGTTAAAGATTTGAAACAAACTCTCGCAAAGCTGCAAGAATTACTACCATCCATAACCGACGATGATATTAAACATTTTAAGCGTGCTAAATTACAAAATCGTTCTTATGTACCTATCCCTATTAAATTAAAGTTAAGTCAGGAAGACGTCGCTACTTTTGCCAGTAACCAATACCACTTCCCAGGAGTTAGTATTAAGGCACGATCCATGCGTCATTATCCTCTTGGGGAAATAACCGCCCATGTGCTTGGATATGTGAGCCGTATCAATATCGATGAGTTAAAGAAAGTAAATGCTACCAATTATCGTGCAACAAACTTCATTGGCAAGGCTGGGGTTGAAAAATATTATGAGGATATTCTCCACGGTAAAGTTGGCTATCAAATGGTCGAAACTGATGTAAGTGGCAGAACTTTGCGTGTGGTGAATAAAGTAAATCCTCATTCGGGGGCCAAGCTTTATTTGAGTATTGATTCAAGGCTGCAACAGGCAGCATACGAAGCATTAAAAGATAAGCGCGGTGCGGTAGTATTAATCAATTCTCACAATGGAGAAGTTCTTGCCATGGTGAGCTCGCCAACTTTTGATCCCAATATTTTTGTGGGAGGAGTCAGTACTAAAGATTATAAAGTCCTGTCTAACGCACTGCAAAGACCGTTATTTAATCGTGCCGTGCGAGGCGTATACCCACCTGCCTCTACCATCAAACCCTTTGTTGGTTTAGCCGGTCTGGATAAGGGTTTTATTACTACTGCTACTGAAATATATGATTTTGGAAAATATAAACTCCCCACTGCAAGCCACATTTACCGTGACTGGAAAAAAACAGGTCATGGAGTGATTAACTTTAAACGAGCCATCACTGTTTCCTGCGATATATTCTTTTATCAGTTAGGGAGCAAGATGGGAATTGCAAATATTGAAGACATGCTGGTTAAATTTGGCTTAGGACAATTGACTCATGTAGACCTTCATGAAGAAGCTAATGGTATTGTGCCCAGTGCTCGCTGGAAACGTCAGGCAAAGGGAGTATCATGGTACCCGGGAGATACGGTCATTTCATCCATTGGGCAAGGCTTTATGCTTGCAACTCCTCTGCAAATGGCTAACGCAACAGCGTCTTTAAGCCAACATGGACAACGATTTAGACCCCATTTATTAACCAAAACGGTTAACAGTGACACCGATCAGGTTACCTATTATGAACCTGTTGAAGAATATCCTATTCACCTTAAAGATGAATCAAACTGGGATATTGTCGCTGAAGCCATGAATAGTGTATTAACCAGTAACGAAGGAACGGGATATCGTTTTGGACGTAACCCACCCTACCCGGTTGCGGGCAAAACTGGCACAGCACAGGTATACAGCGGAAGACAGTATGAAAAGTCCAAGTATGAAGATATTCCTGAGGCCTTACGCGATAATTCTTTATTTATCGCATTTACCCCGGTAAAAAATCCGGATATCGCCATTGCAGTGGTTGTTGAAAATGATGTCATTGCCTCAACCGTTGCTCGGAAGGTACTGGATGCCTATTATGAACTTTATCCATTGAAAAAGGACTCATGAACAGACGACATGCACAACCCGTGTATCGCTTCACGGCTAAATCGTTACACCTTGATTTACCATTACTTGGCTTATTGTTAGGCTTGGTAACTTTTGGTTTGCTAATTTTATACAGCGCATCAAATGCGAATATGGGAATGATTTTACGCCAATCCATGCGTCTGCTTATTGCCTCATTAATTATGATTATCATGGGATTTATTCCTCCTCATAAATATAAGATATGGACACCCTGGATTTATAGCATGGGTTTAGGCTTGTTAATTGCAGTCATGCTCATGGGTAAGATTGGTAAAGGCGCCCAACGTTGGCTGGAATTAGGTTTGTTTCGTTTTCAACCATCAGAAATCATGAAACTTGCGGTACCCATGATGGCTGCCTGGTATTTTGATCGTCAGGCACATCCGAGTAGTTTAAAGTCAATAAGTATCGCAGGGCTTATTATTTTTATTCCGGCTGTGTTAATTGCCAAACAACCAGACTTAGGTACAGCGATTATGGTCATGATTGCTGGTTTATGCGTCGTATTTTTGGCAGGTATACGCTTTAAAATTATTTTATTGATATCGTTACTTATAGGTCTAGCCATTCCAATGGTATGGCATGTAATGCATGACTATCAAAAGCAAAGAATTTACACGCTGTTAGATCCGGAGCAAGACCCTCTAGGCTCAGGATATCACATTATTCAGTCAAAAATAGCGATTGGTTCGGGTGGATTGATTGGAAAAGGATGGCTTGAAGGCAGCCAATCTCATTTAAATTTTCTTCCGGAACATGCTACCGATTTTATTTTTGCAGTGAGCAGTGAAGAATTTGGCTTTGCTGGAGGATTTACTATAATTGCGCTTATTGTGCTTATATCATTGCGCAGTCTCAATATAGCCAGTAACGCCCAAACAACTTTTACCAGACTTCTTGCAGCAAGTCTGGCAATGATTTTTTTCTTTTCCGGATTTGTTAATATTGGGATGGTCATGGGGATTATTCCGGTAGTAGGAATTCCCTTGCCTCTAGTCAGTTATGGTGGAACGGCTATGGTTACCTTTTTAGCAAGTTTTGGCATTTTGATGTCTATTAGCTCTCATCGTATTTTATTTAATAATTTAAATTGATTTGTTTCTAAGGACGGTTGGATTATTAACCCCTCATCCGCCCTTCGGGCACCTTCTCCCCATTTTATTGAAAGAAGGAATCTTTAATCCGGACTATATCTTCTATGGTTTATATTAAATCAAATAGAGTCCCTCATTCGCTCTGCGGGCACGTTCTTCCATTTAGGGAATGGATATTTAATCCAATCTTAATCTAAAAATCTAAAAAAACTTCCTGAACAATTACTTTCCCTTCTCCCACGCGTGGGAGAAGGTGCCCGAAGGGCGGATGAGGGAAGAAAAGCATCAAATCATTACATAACCTTATCTTCCAGCGCAGGACTTAATAACCCTGATTGTACCAAAGCCGCTGCCACAGGAGCAAAACTTCGTCTATGAATGGGACAAGCCCCAAGTCTAATTAACGCCTCACGATGAGCCACGGTAGCATAGCCCTTATGCTCTGCAAACCCATAACCTGGATACATTAAATCATACTGCTTCATTTCTTCATCGCGAAGCACCTTCGCTAATATCGATGCAGCACTAATTTCAGGGATTAAGCTATCGCCCTGAACAACCGCTTGACACATAATATCTAATTGAGGAATAAACAATCCATCGACCATGACGCTAGCTGGTTTAATTGCCAAAGACTCAACTGCCCGCTTCATTGCCAGTAACGTCGCATGATGAATATTAAGCTGGTCGATTTCCTCTACTTCTGCTCGTCCATAAGCAAATGCCAATGCGTGTTCTTGAATCAGGAGTGCCAATTCTTTACGCTTTTTTTCACTCAACTTCTTAGAGTCAGCAAGTCCTTCTATCGGTTCTTTTAAAATTACGGCGGCAGTCACCANNGCCCTACTTCATCCACACCCGCCACAAGAATTGTTTTATCTAAAATCATTTATTATGCTTCCTGCTCTAACCAAAGGCATGAATAATACACTATAAAATTGATTTATCCTCCAGGAAATGCGATCATGCGTACAAATAATTATCAAATGGCTACCATGAATAAAATTCGCTGCGCAGTAATAGGTGTCGGATATTTAGGCCGATTTCATGCTCAAAAATATTTATTAACTCCAAACGCAGAATTAGTTGGAGTCTGCGACGTCAATTCGGATATTGCTCAAGCTGTATCTCAGGAACTTAATGTAACTGCATTTACTGATTATCGCGACTTGTTCGGCAAGATTGATGCCGTAAGCATTGCAGCTACTACCAATAAACATTATGAAATTGCTAGAGCCTGTCTCGAGAATGGAATACATGTCCTGATCGAAAAACCAATAACTGAAACGGTCACTCAGGCTCAGCATTTGATTGAATTAGCACACAAAAATAACGTTAAATTACAGGTTGGGCATTTAGAGCGATTTAATTCTGCGCGATTAGCGCTGGATGAATACCTAGAAATACCACAATTTATCGAATCGGAGCGTCTGGCTCCATTCAACCCAAGAGGTACCGATGTAAATGTTATTCTTGATCTCATGATTCATGACATCGACATCATTCAAAATATAGTAAAAAGCCCGATCAAGTCGATCATTGCCCAAGGTACACCAGTACTTACAAAAGCAATTGATATAGCCAATGCACGAATTACATTTGAAAATCATTGTGTCGCCAATGTGACCGCAAGCAGAATCAGCTTTAAAACAGAACGGAAAACCAGAATATTTCAAAACAGTTCCTACATTTCGATTGATTATCAAAACAAACAATTAGCGGTTTTTAAAAAAGGGGAAGGCGAAATGTTTCCCGGGATTCCTGACATAAATCGCGTGCAAAAAGAATTCGAAAAGGGTGATGCATTATTGGAAGAAATCAAAGCGTTTCTGCTTTGTATTGAACAAAACACCACTCCACTGGTCACCGGAGAGGAAGGACGCGATGCACTCGAAACAGCAGAACGAATTACTGTCCTGATTAACAATAATCTTATTGAGCGTTATGCAGAAGTCTAAGCGAATAGTTATTATTGCAGGCGAAGAATCTGGTGATATGCACGCGGCTGAATTGATCCGGCAATTAAAAACAATTTACCCTAATATCATAATTAGCGGAATTGGCGGTCAGCATATGAAAAATGCCGGAGCAGAATTAATTTCTGATTTGGCCCGCTATGGTGTCACCGGATTGACTGAAATTTTACGTTACTTAAAGATATTACGTAATGCATTTCAGGCAATAAAGATGCATTTAAAAGCTCAAAAACCTGACCTGTTAATTTTAGTAGACTATCCAGGTTTTAATTTAAGACTTGCAAAGTATGCAAAGCAAGAGTTAGGACTAAAAATAATATATTACATCAGCCCACAAATATGGGCATGGAAAGCGAATCGCATTCATTTAATTAAACAATGCGTTGATAAAATGGCTGTAATCCTGCCTTTCGAGAAAAATATTTACGAAAAAGCAGGAGTACCGGTTCAATTTGTTGGGCACCCTTTGGTGGAAAAACTGGCGCATACCAAAGATACATTAACATGCCGTGCAGAGCTGAATTTAAATCCTGATGCACGAATTATTGCCCTCCTCCCTGGTAGCCGTACCAATGAAATTGAACGACATATGCCTGTTCTTCGTGATACCGCCCTAAAAATTCATCAAACACTTCCTGATATAAAGTTTATAATTCCTGTAGCAGGCACTATAAAGTCCGAACAAATTTCTGCATATTTTGAACCGCACCACAATATACCAGTAACCTTAATCGCAGGAAAAGCAATTGAATGCATGAGTGCTGCAGATTTTGTCATTGTGGCATCAGGGACAGCATCATTAGAGTGTGCGTTATTAGAAAAACCAATGTGTATTATATATAAATCTTCATTGTTAACTTATTATGCGGCAATGAAGCTTATTAAAGTAAGATTTTTAGGTTTATGTAATCTTTTAACCGATCAGATGACTGTACCTGAATTCTTACAATATGATTGCAATGCCTTTGAATTATCTCAATATATTTTTAATTTTTATTCGGATACTACCCAACCAAACAAAATGATAAGCCAACTTAATCAGTTAAAATTGTCTCTGTCATCTAATAAAGCTGATTGCACTCTTTCTGAGCTTGTAGCGACTGAATTGTCCGAAATAAATGCATAGTTTTAGCTATAAAATCTAGATAATCATTTAACCTTCATGTACAATTAATTCTGCTCTCATTTATAAATGTAAGCAATTGGACTGTATGATTTAATTAATAATAAGGAAGTTAAGATGAATGTGATTGAAGCACAAGCGACCACTCAAACCACTAAACAAGAACAAGGTCTACAAGATCTGGTTTACAGTTTGGTTACCCGCTTTCTTGCTGAAAATAAAACAAAATCAATTGATGATCTTTATGACATGATATTGTCTGAAGTTGAGCCCCCTTTATTACAAGCAGTAATGGAAAAACGCCGAGGCAACCAATTACAAGCAGCTAAAATGCTGGGTATTAGCCGTGGAACCATTAGAAAGAAACTACAACGTTATTTCGGTACTAAATATTTTCGTTTAACTGATGAATAACATTACTTATGTCTAATACAAAAAGCTCGATTCATATCGAGCTTTTTTTTAACCATTGTAACATTTTGAATATTTGATTATGCAAGGTTAAGTACTGGACTTGATCCTTCAACCAAAAGGTTTAATTTTTAAAACTAAATAACTTTGATTGCTCTGCTTCATTCCGAGCTAACTGATGAATGCATTTTATATCATAAATCATTTTTTCACTTTTAACCCAACGCTCATCAAACCAGTGGAAATAATCAAGTGCTCCATTTACATAGCCCATCCTATTTACTTTAAGGATAGCTTTAGTCTGTAACTCTTTCTTTTCTGGAAATAATTCAGCAACTCTAAGCGCATAAAATGGATTCTCAGGAACCTGTTCGTAAGCTTTTAAATAATATTGATTTATATTTGGAAGATTAATATCAAAATAAGTATGAACATCAGCAAAAATAAAATATGCCTTACCAAGAATCAATTTTAAAGCTTTATCTTTAGTATCTGCTAGAAGAGTGATTAACTCGCCCAAGGTTTTAATCAAAGCAGAAAATTCAACCCGAAATTGAAGTTTATGGTTTTTTAAATCCACATATTCCGAAGCCCCTGTAACCGAAATCTTTTCTTTTAAGGAATCCACACTCCGCATAAAGCCTTTTGCCAGAACTTTTTTAACCTCATCCAGCTCATCTGAATCATCAGGTTGGCATTCGCGCAGGAGATTAATTGCTTCGCAAATTGCAACACTGTTACTTTCTTCAGGTTTATTTAAATCTATATCTTCATCAATGAGTAATAATGCATATAATCGTTTATGAACGACAGTCTCTAGTTTATAATTATCGCATGGGTTAAGTTCAACAGCTCTCTTCTTAAGCATAACTGATTGAAGATAAAAGGTTTTCGCTTCTGTCCAATTTTTTTGCTCTCTCTTTATTTTTCCATAATTGTACTGATCTTCAGCTAAGTTGAAAAATATCTCTGCTAATTCTTCAGTCAAAAAATTATAGTTAGATTGATTTCTTTGGACAATGTTGTAGGCCAGCTCATATTTTTTATCCTTCATGGCAATATCATAGGCAGCATGAGGACTGATTGCCTCGATATTAGTATATAGTTGTTGCGCCTTTTGATATTCCTTTTTTATAACATAATGTTTTGCTAAGGGAATAACAAGTTGAGTGTCTTTAAGCTCAGTAGCTAAGAGCAATGCTTCGGGAATGCACAACAAAATCCGCAAAACCTCATCGGCATTATTAACAAAAGGCAGTAAAGCAATCACTTGTGGATACGCTTTTTTTTCTAAATAATAGGGTATGAATTGCAAAGGATATTTATAGGCAATATTTTTGTTATAACTCAATGACTGTTCAAGATAACCTTTACGAGGATCTCCCTTAAAAAGTCTTGAAAAAATGGAAGGATTGGTATTTTGACACTTTAAGTAATAATGTTCAGCAGCTGCAAACGAAAATTTACTATTGAGCCGAACAATACGCCATCTGCACTATAATTATTACTATCTATAGAATTAATAACTTCCGTTATTAAACTATCATTCTGGGGGTTCATAAGAGGCGCAAGATTAGTAAGTCCTGCTTTTAGCCAACTGTCTCCATAGCGATGACCTGATTCCAATGGTGTATCTATATCAAGAAACGGTTCGCTTTTAAAATATTCCTCAATTAATTTATTTTGTAGATCCGCTGAATTTTTATCATTCCGTTCACTGCGAACTAATTCTACAATTTTTGCAGATAAGGGATAATAGACCATTTCGGGTAAAGGATCCTCTAATAACCCATGTACATAGCCAAAGTATGCAAGCTTATTCAAAGTGTATGCTATTTTTTCTGGGCGACAATTATTGGTAAAACCAAACCACCCTTTAATCGATTGGGTCACATACATCAACCAATTCGTAGGTCTGATTTCAATTCCATTTGTATAAATATATCGACTGGAAGACAGTCTTTCCATTAACGAAGTATATTGTATTTTATTCAGCTGAAAGAATAATACATCGGGGTAATACTTCATACTCTCTTTTATTTGAACTGGAATTCTTTTAATTAGGTGGTCATAAAACATCAACATTGCTCTTAAAATGAATTTTTCAGCAGTATATTATACTTTCCTAAATAATCTAATAATTGAAATAATTTTTATTAAAAATGATCAATAACGATTCATCTTAGGACTAATAATTCAAATAAATTTTATCCAGAAAGATATTTACAAAGGAACAATTGAAAATTATTCAAAATTGTTATTTATATGCTAAATTTAAATAACCAGAACCCCGAAAGGAATCATCATGTTTAAATGGCTATCAGTTATCGTTCTTTCAAATCTCTTCGCCATCTCTTTTACTTTTGCCTCACAACAAGAAGATCAAGAAATATGTGTGCAACAATTTGTAACTCAATGCATTAGTAAATGCGACCAATCTAAAATGAGTAATTGCAGCGAATTATGCCAACAAGATGCGCAAAATCAATGCTTATACGCAGGTGAATAAATAACGGCTTCTCCGACTCAACTATCACTCATAATTTTTAAGTTCGCTGAGGTTATGAGTTAATGTTTTAATATGAGGGGATACCTCAGTGCACGATGAAGACTAATTAAAAATATATCGTGCATACTAGCCCTGCTATCAGCTAGCATGCACCATAAATCAACTAGGATGAAGCCAACAATTTATTAACCCGATTAACAAAGTCAGCAGGATTATCAAGCTGTCCGCCCTCAGCTAACACAGCTTGTTCAAACAACATAGTAACCCAGAGCTCGAATTGAGTATCATCCTGAATATCATGCAAACGTTTGATTAACGCATGCTCCGGATTAATTTCGAAGACCGGCTTACTCAGGGGAACTTGTTGTCCAGCAGATTGCAGAATGCGTTGCATTTCTAATCCCATATCTTGTTCATCAGCCACGATACATGCAGGTGAATCGGTCAACCGATTGGTCAAAAGAACATCTTTTACGCGATCAGCCAGCACCGTTTTGATGTGTTTGATTAAAGGCTCTAACGTTTTTTCCTGTTCCTTTATTTCTTCATTGGACTCATCACCCAGCTCCACTTTACCTTTAGAAATGGATTGCAGTTTTTTACCCGCAAATTCATTCATGTAACCCACCAGCCACTCATCAATTTTATCGCTCAGCAATAAAACTTCTATTCCTTTCTTCTTGAATATTTCCAAATGAGGACTATGTTTGGCCGCATTATGGCTTGACGCGGTGATATAATAAATCTTATCCTGTCCCTCTTTCATTCGGCTGACGTATTCATCCAAAGTAACATCCTGTTTCTCGGAGCCAGAATGGGTTGTTGAGAAACGTAGCAGCTTCGCAATGGCTTCTTTATTAGCGAAATCTTCAACCGGACCTTCTTTTAATACTAAACCAAACTCATCCCAGAATTTCTGATAATTTTCTTTATCACTGGTACTCATTTTTTCAAGCATGGATAATATACGTTTAGTACATGCAGCCCGAATACTTTCAACTTGCTTGTTATCTTGTAATATTTCGCGTGATACGTTAAGCGGTAAATCGCTGGCATCAACAATCCCTTTAACAAATCGAAGATAGCGTGGTAAAAACTGAGTCGCGTCATCCATGATAAAGACACGTTTAACGTATAATTTTAATCCATGTTTTACTTCTTGTTGCCACATATCAAAAGGAGCATGTGAAGGAATATAAAGTAACGTGATGTATTCATGTTTTCCTTCTACATGATTATGCGACCAGCATAAGGGATCCATATAATCATGAGATATATGCTTATAAAGTTGTTTGTATTCTTCATCACTAATATCAGATTTCTGCATCGTCCATAAAGCGGTGGCTTTATTGACAGTTTCGAATTCTTTAGAATCTTTACCCTCTTCTGATTCCTTATCCGCTTCCACTGATTTTTTCATCACAATGGGCCAGCAAATATGATCAGAATATTTACTAATAATGCTGCGAATACGCCAATCACTTAAAAACTCTTCATCTTCTTTTTTTAAATGAAGTGTAATTTCGGTACCTCGAGTTTCTTTCTTTTCATAGCCTATAGTAAACTCACCATCACCTTTAGATTCCCAGACAATGCCTTCTTCTGGCTTCAGGCCTGCACGGCGACTTTTAACCGTAACTTTATCTGCCACAATAAAAGCGGAATAAAAACCAACACCAAATTGACCGATTAATTTAGAATCTTTAGCGTTTTCACCGGTTAATTGACTCATGAATTCTTTAGTGCCGGATTTAGCGATAGTACCTAGATTTTCTACAGCCTCATCCCAGCTTAAGCCAATACCGTTGTCTTTAATGGTAATCGTTTTTAATTTTTCATTAATATCAATGGTAATTTTTAAATCAGAATCATTTTCGAAAAGTGAACCATCTGATAAAGCTAAGAACCGAAGTTTATCCAAGGCATCAGAAGAATTTGATATTAATTCCCGGAGAAAAATTTCTTTATTGCTATAGAGCGAATGTACTACCAAATGCAACATCTGCTTTACTTCAGTTTGAAACCCCATCGTTTGTTGTTTACTAACCATTACCCAATCTCCTGTTTCACATTTGTAATTGATTGTTTTCATATTTGGGTAGTTTGTCAGATTTCAAGGGGGTAAAATGAATTAATAATCAAACGCCGGCATAGTAAGGGTTCCACCCGAATGAATAATTAACACCTTACCCTTTAGATGAAGTGACTCTATACGAATTCTTGCTTCATAAAACAGTTTAGCTGCATAAATAGGATCAGCCAATATCCCCTCTTCGCGCGCCATTCGCTTTACTTCATTTTTTATCGTTTGATTGACTGAACCAAATGATTTTGCATTAGTTGGGTAAAAACACTCATAACGTTCTATCGGCTCTGAAACCCATTGCTTTAATTTGGCTTCAAACAAATCCTTTTTATCCGCAAGTAACAATACGTGTATCAGTGCACGATGTTTTAATTGATGTAGCCTATTTATAAGCGCTATTGCGGTAAAGCCTGTGCCGGCATCAACAAATATATGATCAAACGTAATGTTATTTTCAATCTCATTAGTTACTATATCATCACCCAATGTCATAGCTCCGGGTAATGCCTCTAAAACACTGGATCCTTCTGTGAGAATATACCCTGATTGATCAAGACTTTTAAGATAGCTCTGTGCGAGCACCTCTACTTGAGGCCATTCTTTTCTCTCAACCCATATAATCTCGCGCTCTTCAAGAAACAAGCGGCTTAACTTGTAATTCCCTTGAACTCCCTCTACGTGTGGTTTCAGTAAAAAAACGGTAATACATAATTGAAGCTCACGCGCAACTTGTAGTGCTGCGAGTAAATTATTGGATTGAGGACCGGCGATGATAATCAAATGGGTTATTTTTTTTGCTAACAAATAAGGGACAATGCTCGAATATTTTCTCAGTTTGGAACCGCTAATACCACAACCTGATTCATCATCTCTTTTAACAAAGCATTGAACTCCCTCATTAGGAAAATGATGAAGTTTATGTATTCTGCTTGATAATGTTCGCATAAATAATCTGAGATTAATGTTTACGAATGAAATCCAAATGTTCGCCAGAAGAAGATTGGGTGCTAAATACATACCCCTCCTCTTTAAAATTTTTAATTTCATCAATGTTATCCACCCGATTTTGGATGATATAACGAGCCATAATTCCTCGAGCCTTTTTAGCATAAACTCCAATCATTTTGATCTCATTATTTTTATTTTCAGAAAAATTGACGGTAACGATCGGGTATTCTATTTGCCGCTCATCCACTGCTTTAAAATATTCATTTGAAGCTAAATTAATCAGCACTGGATTTTTTTGTAACTTTAAATGCTGATTTAATGTTTTGGTAATTGAATCACGCCAAAAATCATATAGATTCGCACCTTTTGGATTTTTTAGTCGTATTCCCATTTCCAGTCTGTAAGGTTGAATTCGGTCTAAAGGTTTTAACAAGCCATATAAGCCCGACAATATACCAAGATGATCTTGCGCGTAATCAAAATCTGCCGTACTCCAGTCCCCGGCTTCGAGACCTTGATAAACATCTCCCTGAAATAATAACCCGGCAGGATAGGATTTGTGCTCTGAGGCATGGTTTAAATCAAACTCCTGGAAGCGTTCATAATTAAGCACAGACAATTCTTTAGATATACTCATCAATTTACCAATCTCTTCTGCCGACTTCTTCTTCATTAACTTGGCCAGTTCAACGGCCTGCTGATTCAAAACAGGTTTTGTCGTTAGTCCCGTATAAGGGGAAGATGGTATTAGTAATCTTTTGGCTGGAGATAATAATGTTAGCATTTGTGTTACACCTGAATTATTAATTTATTTTATTTATCCGCTTAATTAGAGGACGATGCATGTAAAAAATAATTTTTTCACTTTTATTTAAAACAATATGGTTTTTATTCATTAACTTTATAAACAGAGTATGACTTCCTCTATCTATGCCAGATAGGGATACATTATAATTTGTGGATGACATCAATAACTGTTCATCAATAAAAAACCCCAGATATTCTCCAGATTTAAGGTCGGGAAGCATATGCACCTTAATGGAAACCTCACCCGAGTTATTTCGAAGGGTAGTTTCATTTTCAGGTTGCATTATGACTAGCTTTCTGTGATCGGTTAACTCATTCTTTTTTAATACTTTATTTTTAATGCTCAAGAAACGTCCGACGGTAACGTTTGTCTCTTGAGGAGGAGAGATTATTTGAGATCCAGCGTGTGGAGTGTCATTAAAGTGAACCACTCCAGCACTGTCTGACCACCTGTATATTTCTGCGTAACCTGTAGCACAAATAAAAAGGATTATGACGAATATAAATCGTATTAACATCGCTTTTTGTTTACAGGCTGTAATACAACTCAAACTCATAAGGATGGGTTAAACTTCTTATTTTATTTACCTCTTCTTTTTTCATTTTAATATAATTATTAATGAAGTCGATGGTAAATACGTCCCCTTGTAATAAAAATTCATTATCTGATTCGAGATTTTCTAAAGCCTGCTCCAGAGAAGAACACACCGTGGGAATATCAATAAGCTCTTCAGGAGGAAGATCATATAAATCTTTATCCATAGGCTGTCCAGGATGAATTTTCTTTTGGATACCATCAAGACCCGCCATCATCATTGCAGAAAATGCCAGATAAGGATTTGCAGTAGGATCAGGAAACCGCACTTCAATACGGCGTGCTTTAGGATTATTTACGTGCGGAATCCTTATAGCTGCGGAACGATTACGAGCCGAATAAGCGAGTAACACTGGCGCTTCAAACCCTGGTACCAGACGTCTGTAACTGTTAGTTGAGGGGTTGGTAAATGCATTAAGTGCGCGTGCATGCTTAATAATACCACCTATGTAATAGAGAGCCGTTTCAGAAAGACCCGCATATTGATCCCCAGAAAACAGGTTGGTGCCATCTTTTGCCAGTGATTGATGGCAATGCATCCCGCTGCCATTATCTCCTACCAAAGGCTTTGGCATAAAGGTAGCTGTTTTGCCGTAATTATGGGCGACGTTATGGACGACATATTTTAATGTCTGAACTTCGTCTGCCTTATTCACTAACGTATTGTAACGAGTCGCTACTTCACACTGGTTTGCAGTGGCTACTTCGTGATGATGCGCTTCTACTACCATGCCTAATGATTCAAGGGTAAGACAAATGGCGGAACGAATATCATTCGAAGAGTCTACGGGAGGTACTGGAAAATAACCTCCTTTAATTGAAGGTCTATGGCCAATATTTCCGCCCTCAATTTCTTCCCCGGAATTCCATTGTGCTTCATCGGAATTAATTTGATAAAAAGTCTTGTTAATTGTTGTTTGATAACGCACATCATCGAAAATAAAAAATTCCGGCTCGGGACCAAATAATGCAGTATCAGCAATACCGGTGGATTTTAAATAATTCTGCGCCCGTTCTGCAAGCGATCGTGGGCATCGCTCATAGCCAATCATTGTTTGTGGATCAACCACGTTACAACGAATGACCAAAGTATTATCCTGAAAGAAAGGATCTAGCATTATGGAGTTTAAATCAGGCATTAAAGCCAGATCTGATTGGTGAATTTTTTGCCATCCTTTGAAGGAAGAACCATCTATCATTTTACCGTTTTCAATAAAGTCTTCATCGACAGCTGAAGTCGGAATGGTTATATGTTGTTCTTTGCCGAGTATGTCCGTGAATCTAAGATCTACAAACTTAGCATCATGCTCCTTTATTGCCTCAAGTACTACTTTTTTACTCATTATTAGTCTCCAGGATAGTCCATTAACAGTTTACCTTAAGTGACTTATTAAACCCAATAGATTAAACTCTATAGTTTTCAACAATAGTAAATAAATATGGGCGCGTATCAGTACCAGGCACTAAAAAAAAGTGGCAGTACTAACAAAGGAGTTATCGAAGCCGATTCCGAACGTCATGCCCGACAGCTTTTGCGGGAGAAGGGATTAATTCCCACTCAAATTCAACCCCTGACCCAACAACGATTTGTCAGTGCCAGAAGCAAAATTTCCGCAGCTGATTTGGCGCTTTTGACCCGCCAGTTAGCCACTCTTCTTGCTGCCGGAATTCCTGTTGAGGAATCCTTACGCGGGGTCAGCGAGCAAACAGAAAAAGATAAGGTCAGGGAGCTCATAATTGGTATCAGAGCTAAAGTGCTTGAAGGTTATGGACTTGCCCAAGCCATGGCCCAGTATCCTAACGCCTTTCCCGAATTATATCGTGCGACTGTGGGCTCCGGGGAGCAAACTGGGCGTCTGGATTTGGTTCTTGAAAAACTAGCTGATTACACTGAGAACCAACAACAAACCAAACAAAAAGTACAACAAGCGTTAATCTATCCGTTACTAATGATAATTGTCTCCACTGCAATTATCAGTTTTCTATTGACTTTTGTAGTCCCTAAAATTATTGAGGTGTTTACCAGTAGTGGGCAAACCTTACCGGGCATGACCCAAATCCTGATTACATTTAGCGAATATATTAAATCATATGGCTTATATACCGTGCTTGGGATATTTCTTGCAATTCTTGGCTTTAGAAAAAGTCTCGATAATATAAAAATTAAAACCGGCTGGCACCGAATAATTCTTAAGCTCCCCATAGTATCTTATCTGGTCAAAACCATAAACGTGGCACGATACATCCATACGTTTGGAATTTTGTTTGCAGCGGGGGTTAGTGTATTAGAAACCATGCGTGTGTCTGCAAGCCTTGTTACTAATGTGGTGATGCGACAGGCTTTTGATACCGCTACGTTGCGTGTTAGAGAGGGAAGCGGAATTAGTGAAGCATTAAAAGAAACTGGCTACATTAGTCCTATGGCGATTCACTTGATAGCGAGCGGCGAAAAGAGTGGTCAATTATCCAATATGATGGAACGGGCGGCGAATCATTTGGATAATGAAGTGAAACGGCTCATTGATACCTCATTAACCCTGCTCGAGCCTTTGGTTATTTTATTTATGGGGGCTGTAGTTTTATTTATCGTTCTTGCAACGTTGCTGCCGATATTTTCGATGGAACAGTTAGTAGCATAAATTTGATTGCGCAACAAATTAAACCTAAGCCGTGCAGCATGAAACACCCTATGATAGAATCTGGTTTTGTTTATAAAAGGATGGGTCTATGAATCGCCAGAAAGGGTTTTCGCTTATTGAAATTATGGTTGTTGTGGTTATTTTGGGTATTCTTGCGTCTATCGTGGTGCCCAAACTTATGGGAAGACCCGATGAAGCACGAAAAGTAAAAGCCAAGCAAGACGTTCTTGCCATTCAGAATGCTCTTGATCTTTACAAGCTTGATAATGGAAACTACCCAACCACAGATCAAGGACTGATTGCTCTGGTAGAGAAACCATCAAACAATCCAACTCCAACAAATTGGAAACAGTATCTGAAATCTGTTCCCAAAGATCCTTGGGGAAGAGAATACCTCTATTTAAATCCTGGTCAACATTCTGACGTAGATGTGTTCACTTTAGGTGCCGAAGGCCAACCGGGAGGTACAGGTATCAATGCAGAAATTGGTAATTGGGATGACCCGCAATAAAGGGTTTACCTTAATCGAACTACTTATTGTTCTGGTTATAATTGGTATTACTGTTGGTTTTGCCTTAATTACGTTTGGTGATTTCGGTGAAAGTCGACGAATTTCATTTGCTGTTGATCAGCTGGTGAATACGTTACGTCTTGCTCAACACCAGGCTATTTTGGAAAACAGCACACTGGGTTTGAGAATCGATAACAAAAGTTATCAGGTTCTTAAATATTATAACCCGCCAGAATGGAGACCAATTTCTAATAAAGGAATATTTAAAGTGCATTATTTTCCCAAAAATACAGTGGTTACTTATAAGAGTAACCACAAAACACCTTCTGGGTTTCCCGCCATTATTATTAATGCTTCAGGAGATATGACTCCTTTTACGTTAAACTTCGGTACACCTGGCGAACCTTCTGCTATAACCTTGCGAGGAGATCAGGATGGCAGTATTAATTTAAGCAAACCAGATAATGGGTAGCTCATCAAGTAAAGGGTTTACTTTGATGGAGGTTCTCCTCGCATTAGCGATTATTGCAATTGCCTTAACTGCGCTGTTAAAAGCTACGGGACAAAACATCGATAATACCCATCGCGTTAAAAATAAAACCATAAGCCATTGGGTTGCCATGCAGGGCATTAGCATGATTCAATTAAAACTGATTCAGGTTAATCAAAGTCAAGAGTCTACTCAAGTAACCAAAATGCTCGGGGAGCGTTGGTATTGGCGTGCCAGAATCAGCACCACCCCATTGAAAACAATGCAAAAAATCACTATTTCTACTAGCTCCCAACAAAATGGTCCATTTACTGAGGAGCTAACAGGTTTCAGGTATACTCCATGAATCAATTTAAATTTAAATTGAAACTAAGAGGATTTACATTAATTGAAATTTTAATCGCCCTCACCGTATTTGCGATTATGGCAACCATAACCTCCTCCTCGTTATATTATGCCTTCAATACCCGAACCCGGGTAAATGCTCAGGCAGACCGGCTTAATGAAATTCAAATGGCAGTAAGTATTGCCCAACAGGATATAACCCAAATAGTATCAAGAGGCATTCGTGGTAATGAAATGCGCTTATTTCCCGTATTAGTAGGTCAAAAACATTATCTTGAATTTACCCGGGGCGGTTATCAAAACCCAAGCAATAGTGAAAAGCGAAGCACCCTCAAGAGAGTGGGATGGGTCTGTGTGGACGGTAATTTATTTCGCCGAACGTGGACAAGCCTAGACCCTGTTGATAGAAATATCTACCACGATAAACTGTTATTGCGCGATCTCAAATCCTGCCATTTCAATTATTTAAATCAGAATTTACAAGTATTAACAGAATGGCGAGAGCAACAGATTGATCAGAATGCAACACAAACAGAAAACCTGCCCAAAGCAATTCAAATTAATGTTGTTATTCAAGAATGGGGTGAAATTAATTTATTATTTATAATCCCGGGAGCTGTCTATGCCACCCCTTAAGACCGTCAGAGGAGGAGCGCTTCTTACTGCCCTTTTCATTATGACTCTGGTAGCTATAGTTGCTACCGCAATGAGTACAAGACTTCAACTGGATATCTACAAAGCACGATTGATTATTACCCATGATAAATTGTATTTAGCAACGCAGCCGGTTATGTTCTGGACCCTAAATGAACTGAGAAACAAAAAAGTCGTCTTTTCAAAAGTAAAAAAGCAAGGCATGGTTGCAGAATATCCCGAAAACCTCGGCACTCTCTCGCAACCCATTTTGGTAACAGGTGGCATATATGATTTGCAAGCGCTTTATAATCTCAATAATTTGAACGATAAGAAATCATTTCCTTCATTCATTAATCTTCTTACCAACCTATACCCTACATTAAATAAAGAAGAGCGAATGAATTTGGCGTTGGCCATAAACGACTGGATCTCTACCTATGATTTGGCCCGAGGCAAAGACAGCTACATGACCTATTATCTTAATCAAAAGCCACCTTATTATCCGAGCCATCAATTAATAAGCAGCAGTTCTGAGTTGCGCCTGGTTAAGGATGTTACAGCGCCCTTATATGCTGCTCTTGAACCCTTTATCACTGCTCTTCCAGAAAGTACACCAATAAATATTAATACAGCCTCAAAACAGGTATTAAAATCACTAGGACATGGGCTAACAAACGCACAATTAAATGAATTATTAACAGCAAGGGGCGAAGAGGGCATCTCTGATATTAAAGAAATTGGAGAACTGTTACAAAAACTCGACCTTACTCCTGAACAAATAACGATTGAAAGTTCCTACTTTTTGAGTGTTGCGCAGGCCAAACAGGACGAATTTAGTATGAATGTTTATACGCTTTTCAAGCGCATAAAAGATAAAAAAGGAAAGATATCAGTTCATGTTATCAGAGAAGGCATTAATAGCTTTTAATCCTTGATTACCATTATTCATCAAAGTTTTCTTTACTTTCTAATGGCCCCATTTCCTTAATTATTTTATCTGCTTCAATTTTATCTTGTTCCGTTAATTTACCATCGAGTGCTTTTAACTGTTTAATCGCATCTTCATTTTTATTATCACCTGCAATTTTAAGCCAGGCATAGGCTTTAATATAACTTTGGGGTACGCCTAAACCAGCCATATACATATAACCTAATTTTGCCTGCCCCAATGAATTACCTTGAGCGGCGGATTTACCAAACCAAAACGCTGCTTGCTGATAATCCTTATCAACTCCCGTTCCTGTAAGCAGCAATTGTCCAAGCTGAGCCTGAGCTTCCGGTTGCCCCTTTTCAGCAGCGGACTGATACCAGTAGGCCGCTTTTTGCGGGTTCACATCAACTCCATACCCCTTTAGATAATAATAAGCCAAATAAGTTTGAGCATTCACATGTCCATGATTTGCTGCTTGGGAAAACCAGTAAAACGCGGCCTTATCGTCAGCAGCCACACCCCCTTGTTGTCCCGTATATAACAATCCCAAACTGTATTCGCCTTTCTCATCACCCTGCTCTGCGGCCTTTTGATACCATTCCAAGGCCTTGTTCACATCTTTGGGAGTACCCTTGCCCATCATGTATTGATAACCTAGATTTACTTGAGCTTTACTGTAACCCTGATCTGCCGCTTTTCTAAACCAGATAAATGCATTATCCTCACTCACGGGGACCCCATCACCTGTTGCATACATAAGCCCAACATTCCGCTGAGCAATGGCATTCCCTTGTTCGGCTGCCTGCATATACCACTTGAAAGCCTCGGCATAATCTTTAGTAATTCCTTTTCCAGAATCATACATAAACCCTAAACTCAATTGAGACAACGCATTTTTTTTCTCAGCTGATTTTAAATACCAATTTTTAGCTTCTTCAATATTTTCCGGAACACCATACCCGTATTGATACATGCGCCCTAACAGGTACATGGCCTCATCATTGCCGTCTTTTGCTGCCTGCATTAAATGGGGGTAAGCGGTTTGATAATCACCATTCTCAAAGGCTGCAAACCCGATTAATTCATCTGCAAATGCAGAGTTTATCCCGAGCAACATTAACGCTAATACGAAACCACGCATGCCTACTCCAATAATATTCCCTTATCTAAAGAGTAGAATATGAATGCAACAAAGCAAGTTATTGAACAATATATAGATTAAAAGAGAGGCAGTATCTGGGCTCTTGCGCTTTTTAATTAAAGGAACGAAATTATAGATTGTTAAAAGAGCATACAATCAGGGAGATACTTTAAACCTCCCTGATTTAAATTATAAGGATTCAAAAATAGCTGCGGCACCCATGCCGGTACCAATGCACATAGTTACCATACCATAACGACCTTTTATGCGCTTTAAACCATGCATTAATGTGGCTGTTCTGACAGTTCCTGTCGCTCCTAATGGATGACCTAATGCAATCGCACCACCTAATGGATTTACTTTATCTAAAGGCAAATTTAACTCTTTGATAACGGCCAAAGCCTGAGCTGCGAATGCTTCGTTCAGTTCAATCCAATCCAATTGATCAATCGTCAACCCGGCGCGTTTTAAAGCAAGCGGAATAGCTTTTATTGGTCCTATACCCATAATTTCTGGCGGAACTCCCGCAACTGCATAACTTAATAATCGACCCATTGGTTTTAAATCAAATTGCTTTACCGCCTCTTCGCTAGCCAGGAGTGCTATCCCCGCTCCATCACTGGTTTGGGAACTATTTCCAGCGGTCACACTACCTTTTGCCGCAAAAACCGGCTTCAATTTCGCAATCACCTCATACGAGGTATCTGCCCTTGGACCCTCATCATCACTAATAAGTTTTTTCTTCTCAATAACAGTGTTATTCGTCAAATCGGCCTGTCTTATAGTAATTTCAACCGGTGTAATTTCCGCCTTGAAATAACCTTTTTCCTGAGCAAAAATCGCTTTCTTATGACTTAAAGCTGCAAACTCATCTTGCTGCTCACGACTAATCCCCCATTGCTTTGCCACATTTTCTGCGGTAATTCCCATGCCATACGCAATGGCTATATCGTCACTTTTGAATAATGCCGGATTTGCCGTATATTTATTTCCACCCAAGGGGACCATAGACATACTTTCAACCCCGCCTGCCAGAGCCAAATGCATCTCTTTAGTATTGATTGAAGCAGCCGCGGTTGCGATGCTTTGAACACCAGAAGAACAAAATCGATTGATAGTCATTGCCGGTACTGATTGAGGCAAACCTCCCAGTAAGGCTCCTATTCGAGCCACGTTCATGCCTTGCTCCGCCTCTGGCATAGCACAACCAATGACAACATCACCGATTTCTTCCCAATTCACTTGCTGATTCCGTTGGGTAATACTTTTTATAGTATGCGCTAACAAATCATCAGGAAGGGTGTTTTTAAATACACCTCGAGGTGCTTTTCCAACCGGTGTGCGCAATACATCTACTACATATACATTAGTCATATCAATCTCCTTAATTGCGCAGTGGTTTGCCGGTTTCAAGTAAATGGGTAATTCGAGCTTGAGTTTGAGAAGTTTCCGCAAGCTTAATAAAAGCCGTTCTTTCCAATTTTAAAATCCATTCCTCATCTACAAGCGTTCCTTGATTTAAATTACCTCCGCACATAACTCCAGCTAATTCATTGGTAAGGTAGTAATCATGTGCTGATATAAATCCACCCTCAAACCAATTGATAAGTCCGGCTTGTAAACGTGCGTGACCTTCAATCCCTGCCACTTTAAACTGTTTTTTTAATGGTGGTGTGTAATTTGCGGCCTGCATTGATTTNNACCTTTGCTGAAGCACTATATAACACTTCATCAGCGTGCATTATCACGTTATCAGAGGCTCGTAAATAACCCATATTCTTAGCCTCAAGTGCACTACCCGCGACCTGAGCCATCGCGATTTGCTGAAAGTAAGGTTGTAAAAACAACATCAGGTCAGCCTGTTTTGCATCTTCTGCCGCCCGCAAAGCCATTTCCTTACACCCACCACCAGCTGGAATCAGACCAACTCCAACCTCAACCAATCCTGGATAGGATTCGAAAGCTGCCACAGTCGCATCGCAATGCAATAATAATTCACAGCCGCCACCTAAAGCACGGCCTCTTAGTGCTGCTATGGTGGGGATCATACTGTATTTAAAATTCATAGCCACGCGTTGAAAATTAGAAATCATATCTTCAAGTGCTTGCATTTTTTTATCTTTTATTAAAGTTGAAACGCCACGCAAATCAGCACCTGAACTAAAATTCCCCGCATCGTGTTGATATATAATTAGCCCTTGAAACAATTTCTCTGCCCGCTCCAAAGCGATTTCCAAGCCATCCAGAACAGATTGACTTATAGTGTTGGCTTTGGACTTAAAATACACTACTGCAATATCATCCTTAAAATGGCGCAAGGAAATGCCTTCGTTCTCATAGACCGTCTCAGGATGATATATCCTTTCTTTTAAAACTCGGTCTGAAAAGATCTGATGCTTATAGACAGGCAATTTACTTTTAGGTTGATACTCTTTTTCATGCGGAGAGTAAGCTCCCTCTTCGGTGTAAAAAGCAGGCAAATCATTAATCCAGTCAGGAAGAGGTGCAGAACTTAATGCATTATTATCCGTGATGGATTCATTAATACCGATTACCATTTTCTGTAAATCAGCTAATTCCCACGATTCAAACGGTCCTTGCCTCCAGCCAAAACCCCAGCGAATAGCCAAATCAACATCTCGGACATTATTGGCAATCGACTCTAAATGAAAGGCACAATAATGGAATAGATCTCTGAAACAAGCTGCTAAAAATTGTGCCTGTTTATCCTTTGAGGCAATTAAAGCCTCCATTCGCGCTACAGGATCCGGGTTTTTCATAATATTTTTTACCTCATCACTCACCTGTGACTTAGCAACCCGATAAGCTCCGGTTTTAATATCATAAACCTCTATATCTTTTCCAACTTTACGGTAAATACCCTGACCGGATTTTTGACCCAAATGACCTTCTTTTATCAAATCATCCAACCATTTGGGCAGCTGAAACACTTTGTACCATGGATCTTCTTTCAACTGTTCTTTCATGGTATTTACTACATGCTGCATAGTGTCTAAGCCCACGACGTCCATAGTTCGGAATGTAGCTGATTTAGGTCTGCCTAGTAATGGCCCAGTAAGCGCATCCACTTCATCAAGGCTCAAACCCATTTCAGTTGTATGATGGATGGTCATTAGCAAGGAAAATACACCGATTCTATTCGCAATAAAATTGGGGGTATCTTTTGCTCTTACGACTCCTTTACCCAATCGACTGGTTAACCATGTTTCGAGATTATCCAGCAATGATTTAGAAGTGGTTTTAGCTGGAATTAACTCTGCCAGATGCATGTATCTTGGCGGGTTAAAAAAATGCACACCACAAAACATTTTGCGGTGTTGTTCAGGTAGCACTTCCGACAAGGAATTTATACTTAATCCAGAAGTGTTACTTACTAAAATAGCTTTTTCGGATAAATAGGGAGAAATTTTTTGGTACAAATCCTCTTTCCAATCAAGACGCTCAGCTATAGCTTCAATAATCAAATCACAAGCAGTTAAATCCGCAAGATCCTGTTCATAATTTCGTGCTTGCAATAAAGACGCAGTGTGTGGAGTAGCTAATGGAGCAGGCTTTAATTTAACCAAATTTGCTATGGCTTTATCAATTAAGCTATTTGGGGCGCCTTCTTTTGCAGCTAAATCAAAAAGTAAAGTCTCAATTCCTGCATTGACACAATGAGCAGCAATCTGTGCTCCCATAACTCCTGCACCGAGAACCGCCACTTTCTTTATGAAAAAAGGTTCCTGCATGATTTTTCCCTCGTTTGGTGATGAAATAAAATTATAATTCCCTTTTTTAACCTAACTATGTGAATCAGCCATCTTAATCGTGAAAAGTCACTTTTTGATGAAATGTTCTTACACTTATCAGTATCAGTTTCAGTATCAGTTTCAGTTTCAGTATCAGTATCAGTATCAGT
>DEHS01000072.1 GCA_002352055.1 Legionellaceae bacterium UBA2794 | reverse complement strand
CCTTTTTTTGAAACACATGTCTATATACTTAAATTATGTGAAAAACGAGGTAGGTTGGGTCATTGACCCAACATTCACATTCACCAGACTCCAGTTGCGTGTTGGGTTAAAATGACCCAACCTACATTGAATTAATGATTTATTTGCCTTAGTGCAATTATCCATCTTCAATCAAAATCAAAAATCCTTTTTTCGAAACACATGTCTAAATACTTAAATTATGTGAAAAACGAGGTAGGTTGGGTCATTGACCCAACATTCACATTCACCAGACTCCAGTTGTGTGTTGGGTCAAAATGACCCAACCTACATTGAATTAATGATTTATTTGCCTTAGTGCAATTATCCATCTTCAATCAAAATCAAAAAACCTTTTTTCGAAACACATGTCTAAATTCTTAAGTTATGTGAAAAACGAGGTAGGTTGGGTCATTGACCCAACATTCACATTCACCAGACTCCAGTTGCGTGTTGGTAAAATGACCAACCTACATTGAATTAATGATTTATTTTGCCTTAGTGTAATTATCCCTCTTCAATCAAAATCAAAAATCCTTTTTTTGAAACACATGTCTAAATTCTTAAGTTATGTGAAAAACGAGGTAGGTTGGGTCATTGACCCAACATTCACATTCACCAGACTCCAGTTGTGTATTGGGTCAAAATGACCCAACCTACATTAAATTAATGATTTATTTGCCTTAGTGCAATTATCCAGATTTCTTATTTTCAATAGAAACAGAGCGATTCATAGTATTATAACGAGGATCCCTTTCGAAAGTTTATTATTTCATTTCAAATATCCTTTTTATCAAAAGATCAATTAAAAATTGAGCTGAAATAATTTAATTTTTTAAATATCTGATCTGATTGTATTTTTTGAACTAAAATTAAATTATGAATCAAATTATTTCATTATGACCATAAATAATATTGAATGTTTATTTGCTGTTAATAGAAACGGAGGTTGTGGTGTTAATTCAACCGGTTCAACCAGTGTCGGTAACTCTAAAAATTGGCGAAAATAAATATGAATGCCAAATGCTTAGTCTAACGGAAGAGCAATTAGAACTAAGTGGCCAAAATTACCTCGAAAAAGGGTGTCAGGTTTTTTTTATGGGAAAATACTTTCGAGGAGCTGCGAGAATCAATGAGATTGAATTCGCGCAGTACTGTTTTACTTACACCCTAGACATTGAAAACATTCAATTCCAACCGGGCTTATTAATTAATACCCGGCTGTAATCGCATCAAATTATAACCAGTAAACAAACAAGAATAAAAACAACCACACTACATCCACAAAATGCCAATACCAGGCCACTGCTTCAAAGCCAAAATGCCGCTCTGGGGTGAAATGCCCTCGCTTGCAGCGAATTAAAATTACAATCAGCATAATCGTTCCCAAGGTCACATGTAACCCATGGAAACCAGTTAGCATAAAAAAGGTAGTCCCATAAATTCCCGAAGCCAGGGTTAAGTTCATTTCGGTGTATGCTTCGTGATACTCATAAGCCTGTAGCATCAAAAACAGTACACCAAGCGCAACAGTTAAAGACAAACCAACCAACAATTGTGTTCGTTTATTTAATTTTAAAGCCCAATGAGCCCAGGTAATAGTCACACCAGAGGTTAGTAATATAAGTGTATTTATGGCTGCAAGACCCCAAGCCCCCATAGCCTCGTGTGCGCCCGCAAAAATCTGATTATTGGGATTTGTCAATAAAGGCCAGGCAGCCTGGAAATCAGCCCATAGTGTATAGTGAGTTATGGGATGAATCTCACCACCAAGTAAGGGAATGGCCCAAAATCGAGTAAAAAATAACGCCCCGAAAAATGCTCCAAAAAAACAAACCTCCGAGAAAATAAACCAGCACATCCCCCATCGAAATGATTTATCAACCTGCTGATCGTAAAGGCCTTTTTCATTTTCATAAATGACTTGACCAAACCAGCCAAACATCATAGCGATAAGAATACACATGCCCAGTGTAAAAATATAAGGGCCATACCAATCGAGATGGAGCCATGAAGCAGCACCGACTAACGTTGTGGTTAAGCCAACTGATCCTACCAAAGGCCAGTGACTGGGCTTGGGGACATAATAAGTACCGTGTGCTCCCATTGTGTTTTTATC
This sequence comes from Legionellaceae bacterium UBA2794, assembly GCA_002352055.1. Classification (GTDB taxonomy): domain Bacteria; phylum Pseudomonadota; class Gammaproteobacteria; order Legionellales; family Legionellaceae; genus Legionella. The sequence continues at coordinate 77,890 of DEHS01000072.1, read as the reverse complement.
TCCTATATCAATAATTTTTAAAAGCTCTGTTTTAATTGTTTGCTCTGCTGCTTACATCAAATAAGGTGTAAGCCAAAGTTACTGTGTTTACATCATCTGGTAATTCGGTATCCAGATGAAATAACAGAGGCATATTCATCGCCTCATGGCCATTTAATGTTTGCTGGGTAAAACAAAAACATTCCGTTTTTTTCAAATATTTAGCAGCAATTCCTGGCGTAACGCTGGGAATAGCCTGAACAGTCATTTGATGATCGGTTTTATTCTCAGCATAAAAGGCCAACTTGACTATTTCACCAGGGTGTACCTTTATTTTTTTCACTTTTGGGAAAAAAGCCCATGGGACACCGCTATTATTTGTAGCCACAAACTCAACCAATACTTCTCTATCAGTTGCTATTTTGGCTTTGCTAACATCATAAGCAATTGCTTGTGGGTTCGTTTTGCCATTTATACCCAGTGTTTTGCATAAGCTATTATAAATGGGCACAAGAGCAAAACCAAACGCAAACATTCCCAACACTATCAACGTTAATATAACGAGCAATTTACGCTGCTTTTGCTTTACTACACTGTACATTAAATAACCCCTAGTGAATCTCGGGCGGGATGGTAAATGTATGATAGGGAGGTGGTGAAGGTAATGTCCATTCTAAACCTTGAGATCCTTCCCACACACCGGCCGTAGCAACATCTTTATCAGTACCTCTTTTCCGTACCGTTGCAATCACATTATATAAAAATAACAATTGAGAAAATCCAAAGATAAATGCGCCAATAGTTGCAACTGCATTAAAATTGGTAAATTGCAAAGCATAGTCAGGAATTCTGCGCGGCATACCGGCCAGACCCAGAAAGTGCATTGGGAAAAAAGTAAGGTTCACCGATATAACGGATAACCAAAAATGCCATTTGCCTAAAGTTTCATTATACATATGCCCTGTCCATTTCGGCAGCCAGTAATAAGTAGCAGCCAATAAGGAAAAGATAACTCCTGGAACTAATACATAATGAAAGTGTGCCACTACGAAATAACTATCCTGATATTGATAATCAGCAGGTACTAACGCCAGCATCAATCCGGTAAATCCACCTATGGTAAATAAAAATACGAAGGCAAGAGCGAACAGCATTGGCGTCTCAAAGGTCATGGCACCTTTAAACATGGTACTTACCCAGTTAAATACTTTTATTCCAGTAGGCACTGCAATAAGCATGGTGGTATACATAAAGAACAGTTCAGCGCCTAGAGGCACACCGGTGGTAAACATGTGATGCACCCACACGATAAATGATAAGAGTGCGATACTCACAGTCGCATATACCATAAAATGATAACCAAATAATGGTTTACGACTAAACGTGGGGATGATTTCCGAAATAACTCCAAAAGCAGGGAGAACCAGAACATACACCTCAGGATGACCAAAAAACCAAAAGATGTGTTGAAATAGAATTGGATCACCGCCACCAGCTGCATTAAAAAAGCTGGTACCAAAATGGCGGTCAGCCAGCATCATTGTTACCGCACCGGCTAAAACCGGCATAATGGCAATTAGCAAAAACGCAGTAATAAGCCAGGTCCATACGAACATGGGCATTTTCATCAAGGTCATGCCTGGTGCCCGCATATTAAGAATGGTTGCGATGATGTTAATCGATCCCATAATCGATGAAAGACCCATCATGTGAATGGCAAATATCATGAAGTCGGTGCTGGGTGGTGCGTATTTTGTAGATAAAGGCGCATACATAGTCCAACCGAAGTTAGGGCCGCCACCTGCATGAAACATGGTTGAAAATAATAAACAGAACGCAAAAGGCAATAACCAGAAGCTCCAGTTATTTAATCGCGGTAATGCCATATCTGGAGCACCAATCATCAACGGTATTTGCCAGTTAGCCATACCAGTAAATGCGGGCATAACTACACCAAACAACATGATTAAACCATGCATGGTGGTCATTTGATTAAAGAAATTAGGATCAACAAATCGATGCCCCGGTTGGAACAATTCGGCGCGAATGATTAAAGCCATACCGCCAGCCACGAAAAAGCTTATCATGGCAAGCCAAAGGTATAGACTACCTATATCTTTGTGGTTGGTTGTAAATAACCATCGTTTTGCAAATCCTATCAATCCTTTACCCTGTTCCGGGCCATGATCATCATGAGATTCTTCTGCATGTGTAATTGCGTGACTCATTGCAAACCTCCAGCTTTAGCTTTATTTACCATGGTTGGTTGTTTATTGTTTTCATTTCGCAGTTTTGCTACGTCTGCGGGTTGAATTTCATCATCAGTATTGTTGCCCCATGCATTACGCTCATAGGTTGCAACAGCAGCTATCTCATCATCAGATAATTGATCTTTATAGGGTTGCATAGCAGAACCGGCAACTCCGTTAAGAATTATGTCAATATGTCGAGAGATAGGCTTACCCACGGCTATCGAACTTCCTTTAAGCGCAGGGTAGAGTGGAGAAAGCCCGGTACCGTCTGCCTTATGACACGCAGCGCAGATTTGTTCGTATTTTTGTTTTCCTAAGGTCATCAGTTCAGTTCGTGGTAAAGGTTTTTGTTCTCCAGCCTGAACTTGCTCTTTGGAATACTGATCCTCTACTTTGGTTTGCTGACTCACCCATTGAGTAAACTCTTCTTCGTTTACCGCCTGCACCACGATAGGCATGAACCCATGATTAATACCACATAATTCAGCGCATTGGCCGCGATATACACCAGGTTTTTCGATGCGTGCCCACGCTTCATACATAAAACCAGGAATTGCATCGCGTTTAACCCCCAACTCAGGAACCCACCATGAGTGAATGACATCATTAGAAGTAACAAGAAATCGAATCTTTTTATTAACAGGAAGAACCAGAGGTTTATCCACCTCCAACAAATACCATTGACCTTTCTTTTCCTGATTTTGAATCTGGGTATAGGGAGTTGATAAATTACTGAAAAAACTGATTCCCTGATCCAGGTACTGATATTGCCAGCGCCATTGATACCCTACTATTTTGATAGTCACATCGGATTGATTTGAATCGCTCATTCGAATGAGAACCCGAGTCGCAGGGATAGCCAAACCAATTAGAATCAAGAACGGGATGATAGACCAAATTATCTCAAGTCGGGGATTATCATGGAAGGTTGCCGGTTGATATCCTTTAGATTTTCGGTGATGGATCAGAGAGTAAATCATGACGCCAAATACAATGACTCCAATCACCGCACATACGGCCATACAGACCATGTGAAGATAGTACATGTCTTTACTTAATGGGGTGACGCCCCGGTACATATTTAGCTGCCAGAAATCAGCAGCAGCAAATGCGGATGGCATTGTAATTAGTGCACCTAGCATGACCACATATTTAGAGATCTTCAACCTGTTTAACATCCCAATCCCTCATCTCTTATAATCGCCAGAAATCTGGCTTAGTAATTAATCAATGTATCATTTAATGAAATTCAATCATCTACCACAAGGAGAAGTTACCTTCAGTTTTAGATTGACTGACCATATACTTAATAGCCTCAATAACTTCATCGGTGGTGCACTGTTCACACCCTCCATTTTTCAGATGGTCTTTGCTATTAATTGTATTTTTAATTAATACATCCATGTTTTGTGCAATTAATGGCTGCCATACTTGCTTATCGCCAAGTTTGGGAGCGCCAAGTTTGCCTTCAGTATGGCAAACAGCACAATTCTCGTTATAAATATTGGCACCGTTGGAAGGAAACTTCTCTGGGCCACCTTTTTTCAAGTCAGTCCATTGGGCCCGGGTTAAAGAACGATTTAATATGTAATCTACCGACGAAATAATATCATTATCCGAACAGGTCACACACGCACCTTTAACTGGCATGGAGTTGTATCCGTGGATTACGTGCCGATAGAGACCAGTTAATCCGCTACCTTTTAACCGCATATACCAGTTTGCAGCGTCACCTATTATTGGTGCGCCCATTTTATTATCCTGATGGCAAATAATACAGGCTTTAAGATAAACCTGCTTTCCTCGTGCCAGAGTTGGGGGCATGTTAGAAGGTGATAGACCGAGCGGCTCTTCACTGACAACAGTTTTTAAATAGGTTGCAATGGCAAGCCGGTCCGCTTCTGTTAGGTGGCTCAAACTATTATGATTGACCTCAGCCATAGGACCTGCAACAGGTCCTGCATTGTTTATAAGTTGATTTCCTTTAAACACATCAGCAACTTGACTGTGGGTCGCAGAGGCAAGTCCGTATTTAGTGATATTGGGAGCCCAATAGCCATCAATAAAACTTCCGGTTAAATAATAGCGATTTTTCGGAGCACCAAAAATATTTAATGGGGTATGACACATACTGCAATGCCCCAAGGTATCTACAATATACTTACCACGATTCCACTCAGGACTTTGATCAGCATCATATTCAATGGAATTATCCTCAGGGAAGAAAAACAACAAATTCCAACCCCAGAGGCTAAACCGTGCTCCAGGAACTCCAAAAGGAAAAGGGAGTGCCTTATTTTGCAATTTAATCGGTGGAATACTCATGAAATAGGCATATAGGGCGCGCGCATCATCATCAGTCATTTTAGAAAAATAAATATATGGGAAAACGGGGAAATAATTTCGCCCTTTTGGATCACGCCCATCTTTTAGTGCACGAATGAAGTCTTTTTCAGTCCAGTTACCAATACCGGTTTCTTTATCCGGAGTAATATTGGGGCTATAGAATGTACCAAAAGGAGTTTCAAGAGGTAGACCACCAGCAAAGGCTCCAGTGCCGCCTTTAACATTTGTATGACAAGCAATGCAATCGCCCATTTTTGCAAGATACTCACCACGTTGAATTAAATCCTGCTGGGCACCTGTTGCTGGAGAAGTGGCTGGATACGTTGGATAAAATCCATCAATAAGTGGCTCAATTATTTTGGGAACCGGAGCATCAGTAGCGGATGGAGGTTCAGCATGTAATGAGAGACCTATTAGAATCAGCATAGCTAGTGCAGCCGCCGCAATCAACATTCTTTTAAACAAAGAGCCCACGCTCCCTCCTATTTGTTCTTCTTTTATACTTTCTCATGAGGAGACATAATAATTTGACGCATTTTATACCCCACATTGCCCAAGATGCAACGGTATTCAGGTTTTTAAGTGCCTCTTTTATAAGGTTTCAGCAGAAGGTGCTTATCATGTGTGATATAACAAATGATTCAATTAAAATTTTAAGTGAGCAAAAAGAAAAGAAAAGAAAAGAAAAGAAAAGAAAAACAACAATAGAAAGGGCCAATCAGTGTGTCGCCAATTGACCCAGTGGAATGACACATAGCAAGTCCAACCTCGCAAAATGAATATCTCATAATCAATACTATAATGTCAACATTTTCACCATATGTTCTTAATTAATTTATCGGGAAATGATAATATCACCCGCTAAAGATTGTCTTATTTTGTGCATAAGCTAAACTAATCCCTTTGCAAAATTAGAGAGCTCAATGTTTTACGGTAATACGGTTCAAGAAACCCGGCAATTATTTTTTGATAGTTGGGAAAAATATTTGCATAAAAAACCTTTGACTCCTTTAGAACAACAAATTGTTGATGTACTTTTGGTTCATCCTGAATACCACCAGGTTTTACAGCAAGTAAGCAAGTTCCAGGAGCATACATATTATCCGGAATTAGGGGAAACCAATCCCTTTTTACATATGGGTCTACATCTTGCAATACGAGAACAGATTGCGACAGATCGCCCCACTGGAATTAAAAATGTATACCAGAATTTGCTTAAAAAATATCAGGATCCCTTGAATGTAGAACATATAATGATGGAACATTTGGCAGAATGTTTATGGTTATCCCAAAAAAATAATACTCTTCCAGATGAGGCGCAGTATTTAACGTCACTAACCGCATTATGTCATCCTAAATAAAATAAACAGTTCTCTTAGCGCGGTTTATTGCACCTCTAATCTTTATTTTTAACTGGGTATCTTGTGAATAATCAGTTAAGATAAATCATTTGCATAAGGTTAGATGTTCCTATGTCGACACACAAAAAAACCACACATTTTGGCTTCGAATCTGTAGCATGGGATGAAAAAGAGAAAAAAGTTGCGGATGTATTCCATTCTGTTGCCAAAAACTATGATCTGATGAATGATCTGATGTCTTTAGGGGTCCATCATTTATGGAAGCGTTTTACTGTAGCGTTGAGTGAGGTACGTCCAGGTCAGACGGTACTCGACCTAGCAGGTGGTAGCGGTGATTTAACCCGTTTACTGTGTAAAAAAGTAGGTGATACCGGACACGTAATTCTCGCTGATATCAATTCTGCGATGCTACATGTAGGGCGCGATCGACTGATTGATGAAGGGTTATTCAAAAACATTCAGTTTGTTCAGGGTAACGCTCAATGTCTGCCCTTCGCTGATAATACCTTTCATTGCATCACTATGGGATTTGGTTTACGTAACGTTACTGATAAAGAAGAAGCCTTACGCTCCATTTATCGCGTGTGCAAACCAGGTGGCAAGGTGATGATTCTTGAATTTTCAACCCCAACTGTTCCTGGTTTAAAACCGGTTTATGATTGGTATTCGTTTAATATCCTACCTAAAGTGGGGAAATTATTTGCTCAGGACGAAGCAAGCTATCAATATCTTGCCGAATCCATCAGGATGCATCCTGACCAACCTGCTTTAAAAGACATGATTGAGAAAGCAGGATTTGAAGATTGTCATTATCATAATTTAAGTGGAGGCATAGTGGCTCTGCACATTGCCTATAAATATTGAGTAGATCATGCTAAAAAAATATTCTTTAAAAGCATTACAACTAGCCATCAACCAGGCGCTCAGTCTGGACGAAAGTATGCCTGACAAACTGCACGCTTTGGATTCGAAAGTATTGGAGATGGTCATTACCCCTTTAAACGTTAATTTTTTTATCCAATTCAAAGATAAGGAAATACACCTGATTGACCGATATGATGGTGAGCCCGATACGGTAATTCACAGTAACCCCATAGGATTAATTCGTTTAAGTTTATTACCCGCTTCAAAAGCGCGCTCTTTATTTAACGATAAGGTCAGAATGTCGGGCAATATAGAGTTAGGCCAAGATGTAAAACGACTTTTTGATGAAATTGATATCGATTGGGAAGGACATCTTGCTCATTTTACTGGAGATGTTGTAGCACACCAAATTGGTTCACTGGTAAAGAAAGGTCTCCATTTTAAAAAGCAGTTTAGCGAAACAATGCGTTTAAATGTCACAGAATACCTGCAAGAAGAACTTCGTGCCTTTCCTTCGAAGGAGGAGATAGACGACTTTTTTACGGATATTGATGAATTATCTTTAACCTTAGAACGAGTGCAGGCTCAGGTTAAACAATTAATGAAAAAATTATGAACCACATAAAAAAATTAACTCAAAAAATTAAGCTCACGTTTAAAAACTTAAAACAGCGTTGGACTATTTTAAAATTCTTATTGAAAATACTTGTGTTGCATAAATTACCTTTTGGCAAAAAAAAAATGACCATGCCTTCTGAGCAACTCGGCCCTGTTTTCAATGAATTGGAAAAATTTTTAAGTGCCAATTTCAAAGGCCCATTGGACACTAAAAAGAACCAAGAGAACCAGTCATATTTAAATGAATTCATCGTCCCTGATGGCGCCAATAACTCCAATTTTAATTTGATGACTGAATCGCATTGTGATCAACAGGAAAAGACTACTTTTGCGGATCAAATAAGTTCATTAATCCACGGAATCGGCCTGCATAATACAGAAGAAAAAATACAAATCAAATTTTCTGACATTTTAGAAGAAGAGTTATCGAACTACACTCCTCGAACTGCATTTAAAGGTTATTCTGCCAGCGTGCATATCTTATCAACACAAGCAGAACGTCTGGAGCATCAAATCGACCAACTAAAGAGTTGTTATGAAATCAATTAAACAATTAATCCGGCTTCTCCACATTCAACATATATTAGCCAGAAATGGACTTGATAATGTAGTGCTCTCATTACATGTTTTCACCCCCATACGTTATATGGCTTATTTAAATCCATGGAACTGGTATCGCAAAACACCTTTGACTCGCGGAGAAGCACTACGTAAATCTTTAGAAGAATTGGGCCCCATTTTTATTAAATTTGGCCAAGCGCTCTCTACTCGGCCTGATATTCTTCCACCGGACATTGCGCTTGAGCTAAGTAAATTACAGGATAATGTCCCTCCTTTTAGCTCCAAATTAGTATTGGCGATTATTGAAAAAGCCTATGGTTTATCACCTTTTGAAATTTTTGCTGAATTTGATCCGCAAGCTTTAGCTTCAGCATCTATGGCGCAGGTTCATGCTGCAACGTTAAAGACCGGGGAAGATGTTGTTGTAAAAATTCTTCGACCCAACATGCGCCGTATCATAAAGCAGGACATTAGCATCATGTATACCATTGCCAAGCTGGCAGACCGCTACTGGCCTGAAAGTCGACGATTAAAACCGATCGAGATAGTTAAGGAATTTGAGCATACTCTCCTGGATGAATTGGATTTAATGAGGGAAGCAGCTAATGCAGCCCAGTTGCGCCGTAATTTTAATAATTCACCTCTCTTATACATTCCAGAAATTTATTGGGATTATTCGCGTAAAAATATAATGGTTATGGAACGTATTCATGGAATTCCGGTATCGAATATCGAGCGTTTACGTGAATATAATATCGATATTAAAAAGCTTGCTGAGCGTGGGGTAGAAATATTTTTTACTCAGGTTTTTCGCGATTGTTTTTTTCATGCCGACATGCATCCAGGTAATATATTTGTATCGTATGAACATCCACAAAACCCGCAGTATATTTGTATCGATTTTGGCATTATTGGCACTTTGAATGATAATGATCAAAGATATCTCGCAGAAAATTTATTGGCTTTCTTTAATCGTGATTATCGCCGTGTGGCTGAATTACATGTGGAGTCAGGTTGGGTGTCACGCGATACACGGATTGAAGAGTTTGAAAGTGCGATTCGAACGGTATGCGAACCTATTTTTGAAAAGCCATTGAAAGATATTTCATTTGCCCAGGTTGTGTTGCGGCTTTTTCAGGTCGCTCGACGTTTTAATATGGAAGTACAACCCCAGTTAGTGTTATTACAAAAAACGTTATTAGCTATTGAAGGTCTAGGGCGCCAGCTTTATCCCGATTTGGATTTGTGGGCAACTGCGAAACCTTTCCTCGAGAAATGGTTAAGAGAGCAGATGGGACCAAAAGCTTTTTTCCATCAGTTAAAACAAAATTTGCCTTTTTTTGCAGAGCAACTTCCACATATGCCCAAGCTCATCTTTGATGTGCTGGAACTAAAAAAACAACAATTACTATTGGATAAAGAACTCAATAATACCAAACCGCAACAAAAGCAGCCTATATTATCCTGGAATAGTCTGGCATTCGGTGTTCTCTTCTCATCTATAGCCGTGGCGGCACTCAATTATTTGCAATTAAGCGAACATCAATTGGTGACCCCCGTTGTAGTAGCAGGTGCTTTATTATCTAGTGTATATTTAATCATAAACAGTAAAAAAGGGAGCTGAGATGGGATTAAGTGGAGTAAGTCCATTATCACTGTTGTTAATACTAGCAATTATTATTGCTTTATTTGGTACTGCAAAAATAAAAACTCTAGGCAGTGATCTTGGAGAGGCCATTAAGAATTTTCGTAAGGCATTAAACACGCCCGAGAATCGAAACCATGATGATGACAAACCGTTATGAGTGGTGAAATTCTTTTAATACTCATTGTTGCTCTGGTTGTTTTCGGACCTTCAAAATTACCAATGCTTGCCACTCATCTGGGTTTAGTCATGCGTAAAGTATCCCAACTTAAGGAAGATATTCAAGTATATTGGCAAAACCAGCTCAACGAATTAAAACTTCAGGAAAATCTGGATAAGGCAGCTAAAGCGGACGGGCAATATCAGCAATTAACGCCTCCAGCTCCGAATAATGAACCTGATAATAAGTAACGTGCTGGTTAAACACCAAATGCAAAAACTAAGCTGAATTTTTAGTTGTCTTCCCCATGTAGGTGGGGGATTTATCCAATAAATTGGCATTTTGCTAAATATTTGGAGGGTACCCCACCTGCGTGGAGAAGACAAAAGAACATTAAGTACGATTAAAAGCATAAATCTTGGGGGTTTACCCAGGCCAAGAGGGATTTGGCACTGAGAATTTTGCATACGTTTAATAAAAAATCTAAGATTTAGTGATGTGAATATACCGCTGAGTGTGTCGTAGTAAAATCCTTCAATGCCTCAGCGCAATGGTGGTCTTTGGATGTTTTAAAAAATCCAGCTATTGCTAAACCACCAGTTATCCCACCCACAACGCTCACACCGGTAACAGCCATTGTTGCTGCAGTTCCTGTGATTAATCCACTAATAAAAGCTCCAGGTCCAGACCATAAGCCTGCTGCGAACCCAATACTAAATCCTGCTAAAAAGCTCAACACAGAGCAAAGAATCCCGGTAAACGTTTTTATATAATTGAGGGCAGGAAACGATGCATTTTCCATAATAGATTCACATTTGGTAATAAAATCTGATAATGCGGCATCATAATTTTGGGAATGCGACTCTTGAGCGAAGGTATTAGCTGCTTTAAGTATATTCAGGATCTTACCTGAGCTCAGCCCCTGATCAGTCAAATTTCTTTTTAGCTGATCAATGGATTTAATGAGCTTATAACAACCAAGAGTCAAGCCCCACAATAAATGCTCGTTATGAAACTGGCTCACAAATGATTGGTAGATTTTTTTAAGGGCAACATTATTTGGAACTATCGAAGAGTGCACTTTAACAAAATCCTCTTCACTGTAAGCGTATCTTAGTTTTGATCTATAAACTTCTTTTTGGTCATGGAGCTTAACAAAATGAGTTAATAAATTAGTTAACTGATCCGTAGTTAATTTTTGCAAAATAATCTGGGCCATCTCAAAATAACAAACATCTCCTCTCATTAGCATACTATGGCTCAAACCTAAATTTTCAGCATAAGGTGAGCCTTCATAACCTGCTAAAAGCGTATTATATAATTCGATTAAATCTGTAACACTTAAATGGCCATACATTTTATTAAAGGCTTTTTGAAATAATTCCTTTTCTCCTATAAGTGCTAAAAATGCTGGCAATGAAATGCGTTTATTGGTTTCCTCAACATCAAATCGGACTTCAAGTAATTCCTCCACAGATAGAGTCTCAATCGCATCAATGATGACATTAAAGAGTGGGGTGATTAAATGTTCCACCGTATTATCATCAGATTCGGGATAATTTATCATTTGAGTGGCGAAATATTCACAGTAAATGATTGATTCTAATGGATGATTACTTGTCTTGTAATCTTCCATCAAATCATCAGATAGGGCATGACCTAAACTGTGCGTTCCATTTTTTAAATTGGCAACTGCCTGCTTATAATTTATACACATCTCATTTTTTGCTTTCATTAAAAAACGAAATCCAAAGGTAAAAAGGCCATTAAAACTCATTTTATCATAAAAATATTTATGATGAGATAAAAAATATCAAATTAAATAAATTTTAAACACGTGCAGCCGCTCTTAGTCAATAGACTTACGCCACTTTTTCAATTGACCCCGTTTATTTTTTTCATCTAATCTTTTGGTAACTGATGATTTGGACGGTTTGGTTTTTCGTCGCTTTGGACTGACCACAGTTACTTTTCTTATCAAGGCAACCAGACGCTCCAAAGCATCAGCCCTGTTTAATTCCTGACTCCGATATCGCTGTGCTTTGATATAAATGACTCCATCGCTGGTAATCCGATAATCATTTAAAAGGAGTAACCTGCTCTGATATTCTTCGGGTAAAGAAGAACGTTTCATATCAAAACGTAAATGTATTGCAGTGGAAACTTTATTCACATGTTGTCCACCCGCTCCCTGAGCACGAATAGGATTTAGTTCAATTTCAGTAAGAGCGATAGATACATAATTGGTGATTTTTAACATACATCCTCAAAATTTTAAAACAGCGGATAGTTAAAATCAGGCCCACATCCTAAGAACCAAAACGGTTCATAGGAGCATGACAGTAAGGGGTTTTATTATGTTTAAGATAATAATCCTGGTGATATTCTTCTGCTGGCCAAAAGGGCTGTGCTTCTAATAATTGAGTTACTACTGGATAACCTCTTTGCCGCAATTCCTGTATTAATCGCTCTGCTTCATTGCGTTGCTCGGCATTAAAATAAAATACTGCACTTTGGTATTGTTGACCCAAATCCGGTCCTTGACCTGATTTTTGAGTAGGATCGTGGATTTCAAAAAATCGCTTTAACACATCAGAGTAATCTGCCTTTGNNATAATGACCAGTACCACCATTACATACCTGATTATAAGTGGGCTCTAAAGTGTGGCCTCCTGTGTAACCAGACTCTACTTTTAAAACGCCAGGAATTTGTCGTAAATAGTGCTCAACCCCCCAGAAACATCCCCCTGCAACAATGGCTTCTTCGGTATCTAAAACCTGATCATTAACAACAAAATCTAAAGAGGCAGAATTCACACAATGGCGTAAATTTTTGTGGGTGAATGATTCACCAGTAAATACATGACCCAAATGAGCATCACAACGCGCGCATAATATCTCAGTGCGCATGCCATCGGCATCAGCCTCCTGTTTTACAGCATTGGGGATATCATCATCAAAACTGGGCCAACCACAACCGGAACTAAATTGACTGCTGCCACGAAATAAAGCAAGCCCACAACGACGACATAAATAAGTTCCCTGAGTTTTTACCGTATTATAAACCCCACTATTAGGGTATTCTGTGGCTTTGTGACACACTATCCTTTTAATTGCGGGAGTTAAACTGGCGGTTTTATCAAGATAATCACTCACTGTATGCCCTCGTAAAATAAGTTTGTGCAAAGATAGAGCCCCGTCTTCAAAATTGGAGCTCTATCAGAGTTGAAGTTATTGCGCTTGACAGATTTTATCAGCCATATAACCAATTGCACCTGCATAATAGATAGAATTATTATAGCGCAAAATCATTTTATAATTAGGGAATGCCAGGAAAGTTGGGCCTCCTAATGGTTGAACAACACTCGCTTGTAGGTTCTCGTAGGGCAATGGTTGTCCGCTTTCTGTACGCACACCCAGTGCATTCCATTCCTTAACCGGTTTCATAATGGATTTGCCTTCAAGCTTCATATCAAAATTGGCTGGAAGTTTTACCTGAATAGCCCAAGGCTCGCCAGTTTGCCATCCATTATGTTTCATGTAATTTGCAATTGAAGCGAACACATCTGGTTTTGAACGCCATATGTCTTTTCTTCCATCACCATCATAGTCGACTGCATATTTCACCCAACTCGAAGGTAAAAATTGGGGTTGACCTGAAGCCCCTGCCCATTCTCCCTTAAAGTCATTCATACTCACATGACCTTCATTCAGAATTTGTAAAGCCAGGAATAATTCATTACGGAATACTTCTTTACGTTTTGAATCATAAGCAAGAGTAGCCAGAGCTTTAATGACTGGGAAATTACCCATATAAGTACCATAACTGGTCTCCATACCCCAAAATGACACAATAAAGCAGGGGTTTACGCCAAATTCGTTGCCTATTTTTTCAAGCAGCTCTTTATTCTTTTTATATTCTTTACGACCTATTGCTATTCGATAATTATCCGCACGGGTAGTTCGATATTTTAAAAATGTAAGGCGATGTTCTGGTTGCGAACGCATTAGCCCCTTGATTTGTCGACTAGGCTCATGAATACCAGCAAATGCCTCATCAAACAAAACGGGTGGGATTCCTTTTTGTAATGCTTCCTCTCTGACTCCCGAAACCCATTGATTCCAGTTTTCAGCTGCAAAAACCACTTGATTTAATAGCGTCATGGCTATTATAGCGAGCCCCCATTTTTTCATAGCTCTTCCCCTGTTTTGTAATTATTATTCATTAATATCTTATTTAGACCAGTTTACCAAACTGTTTGCATTTTTTTAGATAAAACGCTCTTTCAAATTAGCAACTTATGTGTATTCTTATAAGATAGACCATTTAATTATAATTAGCTTATTATGGAAATCCATCATCTGGATGCAAAAACCCTTCATGCAGCATTTTTAACTGCCTGTGATTTTATTATATCCAATCGCGAAAATCTTAATGCCATTAATGTTTTTCCGGTTGCAGATGGCGATACCGGTGATAACATGTCCGCTACCGCCCTTTCCGTAATTCATCATTCCTCAACGCAACCCACAGTGGATGAAACCTTTCAGTCATTAGCAAGCTCTGCTTTGATGGGTGCTCGTGGTAATTCTGGAATGATTTTTTCCCAATTTTTTAGTGGCCTGACTGAAACCCGTGTTGCTGCAGCACAGATTGATACCATCACATTCGCCCAATTGGTTACCCGAGCCAGTCAAAGTGTACGTTCAGCTATTCTACATCCGGTTGAAGGTACTATTATCACCGTAATAGACGCATGGTCAACCAGTATTACCAAAATGGCCAAAGAATTAACCTGCTTTAAGAAATTAATCAGCCAGACTTTGGTTGAGGTGAATAAAGCACTGCAAAGTACTACTACCACTCTGCCTGTCTTAAAAAATGCTCAGGTAGTGGATGCGGGTGCTTTGGGTTTTTATCATTTCATTAGTGGCTTTGCTGATTATTTAGAAAACCCCCGTATGATAAATAAAAACCAGGTTCCTGTAGAATGCTCCGAGCCTCATCATGATTTACCTTCAAATGGGACCGTCCCCGAACAACGGTATTGTACGGAAATTATGTTGACTGGTGAGGCGCTTGATAGAGAACACATCGCAAGCCAGTTAGAACAATTTGGGGATAGTGTGGTAAGTAGTGGCAATGCCAGACTTTCTCGTTTTCATCTTCACTGCAATAAGCCGGCCCAGGTTTTTGAATCTCTTTTTCAGACCGGAACCATTTCCCAGGCCAAAGCTCAGGATATGCTCAGACAGTTTCAGATGATCTACCAGCGCAAACATCCCATAGCTTTAGTTACGGACTCCAGTGCGGATATACCCGAAAGTATTCTTGATGATCACCAGATTCATATTATTCAGTTGAACATGCATTTGGATGGACATAATCTACTCGATAGAATCTGTGTTAATCCCGAGACCTTTTACGATCGTCTGGCTTCACTAAAAAACTATCCTAAAACATCATTTCCTTCGCCGGCAATTTTAGATGAGCTGTTAAGGCACCTGGCGGCTCAGTACGAACAGGTTCTTATTCTACCTATTGCTCAGGCTTTAAGTGGTACTCATGATGCAATTGTCAAAGCCGGTGAACCTTTTAACAATGTTCACGTGGTTGATTCACGCACCACATCCGGTGGATTAGGTTTTTTAGTCACTTATGCGGCACAACTGATTGAGGCAAATCGTCCCATTGAAGAAATTATAAAAGAAATTCAATTAAAAATTCCTAAAATAAATTTGTTCGTATATGTAGATAATTTTGACTCAATGATTCGCAGCGGCAGGATTAGCAAGATAGGTGGTCGGCTGGCTCAATTCGCCCACGTTAAACCCATTATCAAATTAAACTCTATCGGTAAAGGAGTGATGTTTGATAAAGCATTTAGCGAAACCAAGGCACTTACGAAATTAATAAATCATGTTAATGATTTGCGCGCGACCGATGAATTGGACAAGTACGGATTGGTACACGCAGGCGTGCCGGATAAAACAGCGCAACTGGCTCGACTTACCACAGAAGCCTTTGGTCAGGAACCTGCGTTTATTGAATCTGTATCTACAGCCATAGGGTTACATGCAGGCAAAGGAGCTATAGAGCTGGTTTGCATGATGAAATAATAAAGGAATATACATATGCTCATTTTATTAGTGGCGGTCGTGCTTTTTATCCATATGTGTGTGGTATGGGGTATTTATCGTTATTTAAAAAATCCATCTGTGGTTGATGTAGGCTGGGCCTCAGGATTAACCCTAAGTGGCTTGCTTTATCTTTGGATACCTTCGATATCATTCCGCACACTAATCCTGGGCTTAATATTAATTTTATGGGGGGCAAGACTTGGGATTTATCTTTGGTATACACGTATTCGTCTCGGGCATGTAGATAAACGCTATACCAGTTTAAGCAGTCAATGGAAAATAGCCAAGCCTTTGGGGTTTTTCCTCAATTTTCAGCTCCAGGCCTTGTTAATATTGGTCATTTCAATTCCCTGGTATTTTAGTGGAACCGCTGAGGCTGATAGATTAACCGGGTTGGATTATTTTGCTCTTGCACTAGCGATAGGTGCGTTAGTCGGTGAGACGATCGCAGATAATCAATTACAAGAGTTTAAACAAAAAAATAAAGGGAAAGTATGTGATGTTGGTCTTTGGCATTACAGTAGGCATCCTAACTATTTTTTTGAGTGGCTTATCTGGTGTGCTTTTGCATTGTTTGGTTTCGCGCATAGTTATGGCTTAATTGGGCTAATTTCACCGCTTACTCTTTATTTATTAATGACTCAGATTACCGGTCCGATGACTGAAGCAGAATCGTTAAAATCCAGAGGAAAGGCTTACGAAGAGTATCAAAAAAGTACGCCTATGTTTTTTCCTGGAATTCGGTAGTTATAAATAAACGCCCTCATCCGCCCTTCGGGCACCTTCTCCCTCTAGGGAGAAGGGAGAATTTTTCAATTGATTACAGAAAATTCAAAAATAGCTGTGATTAAAAAGGTTTCTCCCTTCGCCCCAAGCATTGGGGAGAAGGTGCCCGGAGGGCGGATGAGGGGTGGCCCTAAAATTATACTCATCATAAAATATAATACAGTAACCCTACAGAAATGATCCTATTCACTTCGCAAAGAAGCCATAGGCTCTAATTTTGATGCACGGCGTGCAGGATAAAATCCAAAAAATATACCCGTTGCAGCCGATACAAAAAATCCTGCAATAGGTGGAAGCCAAAAAATTGAAAAACTCCACCCGCTAAAATAGGCAACGATCCGAGTAAAAATCAAACCCAATAACACCCCTAAAACTCCTCCAATCAAAGACAGAATAACCGATTCAACGAGAAATAAAGCCTGAATCTCACTATTCTTCGCACCGACTGCCTTACGAATTCCTATTTCCTTTTTACGTTCACTTACCGAAACCAGCATGACATTCATGACGCCGATCCCGCCCACTAATAAAGAAATCCCACCGATAACTGCCAAAAGTAAAGTAAAAATTTGGCCCTGACTTTCCATACTGGCGATGATTTGTTTGGCACTACGGGGAAAAACGCTTAATTTAGGAGCGAATGAACTAATCATTTGCTTTATTTCCTCAATTACCTCATCAATTGGACTATCAGGTTTAAGCAAAAAAACCGCATTATTTATTTTGGCATCTTTACTTACCAGACTAATACCCGCAAGTGGAATAATGGCAGCCTGATTTATATCTTCATTAAAAAACCCATTCTCCTTCCAATGATCGGCAATACCGATAATGGTATATAAAGATTGGCCAATTCGAAGTTGTTTCCCAACTGGATCGTCCATACTGATTTCTTTGATCTGTTGAGCCAGACCATTTCCTATGACACAAAAATGCTCAAAAGACTCTAAAAAAGAAACAAAATGACCACTGCTTAATTTCACATTAATGATGCCTGCAAGGTTCTCATCGGCACCAATAATCACCCCCTGCATTAATTTACCCTGAAAACTTAATGGCTGATAAGCTGTACTGTACGGTGCAATCGTAATTACCTGAGGAATACGCTCGCCGATTTGTTGCCACTGAGCCGCAGATAAAGAATCGGATCCACTATGCGATTTATCAGGTGATTTTTGATAAACAGATACCGCAAGCAAATCAGTACCTAATGCCTTAAATTGCTCTAAAGCCTTTTCGGTGGCTAGCTGACCACAGCTAATCAAAGCAACCACCGCAGCGGTACCCACTAATATTCCTAAAACGGCTAAAAATGATCTTAATTTTGATGCCGTCAAATTCACGAATGCCTGCTGGCAATGACTGGAGCATTTCATCTCGTAGACTCCGCGATAATCACACCATCGGCGATGGTAATTTGACGTTTGCATTGTGCCGCGACCTGTTCATCATGAGTGACCATAATGATGGTACGTCCTTCTGCATGCAAAGTGTGAAACAAATTCATCACTTCAGTGCCCGTTTTCGAATCCAGTGCGCCCGTCGGCTCATCAGCTAAAAGAACCTGAGGTTGAGTCACTAAAGCTCTTGCAATAGCAACACGCTGTTGTTGACCACCAGATAGCTGTGTGGGTCGATGACGTGCGTAAGAGGCCATACCTACCCGTTCTAATGCTTCTGTAACGCGTTCTTTTATTTCAGTTGGAGAGACGCCGCGATAAGTTAGTGGTAAAGCCACATTTTGCGACGCATTGAATCGTGGCAATAAATTAAACTGCTGAAAGACAAAACCAATGCTTTGATTACGCAGCTCCGCGGACTCATCATCACTAAGACCAGCTACATTTTTATTTTTTAAAAAATAGCTGCCTGAATCCGCTTTATCCAATAAACCAATGATATTCATCAGGGTGGATTTACCAGAACCAGACGCACCCACAATCGCTAATAAGTCACCCTGATTGACATTTAAGGATACTTTTTTCAAAACAGTGGTACTTATTCCTTCAAGCGCATAAGTCTTTACCAAATCCGTGAGCTTAATTAAGGGCTGCTCAATCATATAACACCACATCCCCTTCTTTTAAGCCTGTCTCAATAACCACTGAATCAGCCTGTGCCGGCCCTGTTGTAATAATTCGCTTTTCAGTAGAGCCTTGAGCCAGTTGCAAAGTAACCACGCTATTGCCTTTCTCTCGTTTTACCGCAGCGATTGGAATTAACAGCTGATTATCGCTATCAAGAACCAGCTCAATTGCAGCGCTCATCCCTACCTTTATCCAGGGCTGTTGTTCTGGAGTTAAGGTATCGACTTCAACTACAGCAGTAAAAGAGGGCAAACCACCACTTCCTGTGTTGGATGCTTGTGCATTGACTGCAACCAGTCGTCCTTTAAGCTGGTGCTTGCCAAATGCAATCCCGCTAATCGTTGCATTCATTCCGGTATGGATTTTATCAATATCAATTTCAGGCACGTCGATTTCAATACTAATTCCCTTGAGATCACCAATCAACGCAATAACTTGACCGGATTTCACCGATGATCCTACATTAATTCGTGTTGCTTTATCCTCACCAGATTTGGGCGGATAAAGCATCACCCCATCACTGGGTGCTTTTAAATGAATTAAATTATGCTTGGAAGTAAGCACTTTACGTACTTTATCAAAGTCTGCAAGACTTAAGGCAGATAAGTTTAGTGTATTATTATCATCCATTTTTTCTAACATTTCGGTAAGCTTGCGGGTTGCTTGCATAAAGGTTACACGAGCAGTGTCAACTCCCGATTTCTCACTTAAATAATTATTTTTGGAAATAAGGCCTGCGCTCCATAATTCTTCAGTACCGACAAATTTCGCCTTGGATATGGAGTAATTATCTTTCGCTTTTAAGTACTCGGTCAGATTATCGTTATATTGCTTTTGTAATTCGTTAGAGTTTAAAGTTAAAACCACATCACCTTTTTTAACCATCTGACCATAATGAAAGTCCATGGTTTCAACCACCGCTTCCAAAGGACTGACCAATGAGCTCTCACGCAAAGGTTGTACCGTTCCAGTGAAGTGAAGAGTTTTATGCAAGGGCATGGGTTTTACTTTATATTGGTTGGATGCCACTGCCTGAACTGTATCTTTATTATCGCCACATGAAATGAGAAGCAGGGAAATAAGTGCTACCCATAATGTTTTATTGAACTTGATCATCCGCCATACCTTAGATTAATGTTCCAGTATTCCAGCGTGGTTCCAAGAATCCTTTGTAATGCTGATAACTGATTAAGATACGCAATCTTTGCTCCGATTAATCCTGATTGCGCTTGAATCAACTGATTCTGAGTATTATTTACATCTAAAGCGGTAGAAATCCCCGCCTGTAATTTTTTCTTTTCCAGATTATAAGATTGCTCGGCCAATCTGACTTGTTTTTGCGCCAGCTCATAGCGCTTGGCCAAACTTTCAATGTTATTAATTGTGTTGGTAACCATGGTTATAAGAGCTCTTTTAGCCGCGATTAAATTAATTCTATCCTTCTCCAATCGGATTTTCGCATTGATTAACTGACTGCGACGATTGATGTCCTTGATGGGTACAGTCAAGGTAACCCGTGCAGACTCTGATGTATTATTACCATTATAAATTCCTCTTAATCCATTATTGAGTCCCGTCACATCATTCACAACCCCGCTTTGAATATTCGCTGCCAGGTCCAGTTGCCATAACTGTTGATTTTTTGCCACAGTATATGCACGCTCATCAGCACGCAAAGCCATTTTTTGGGCTAAATACTGAACGTTATGATTTAAGGCAATTTCTATCGATTGCTTTAAGTTTGGAATTTTAATTTCGTTTACAGAAACATCGCTTGGTACGGAAAGACGCATATCTGGATCAAGGCCAATGGTTTGCAATAAATCCTGCGATGCAGTATTAAATGCATTCTCTGCTTGCTCCACCATTAAACTTAACGATTCAATTTGATAGGATTGTTGTATGTTTCCGGTAGGCTCTAATTGACCTGCCTCAATTTTTTTTTCATTAATTTCATACGATTTTTTCGCCTCTTTAAGTTGCAGGCGCTGATTTTGTAAATTATTACCACTTAAAATTAAATTTCGATACGCCATGATAACTTGAGTAACCTGATCCACAACCGATTGTTGTAAGCCAAGTATATTCATCCTGTCATTATCCTGGGCATCCAAAAGCCCAGCTTCATTAACAGCTCGTCCAAATCCCCGAAGGAGGGGTTGGGTTATAGAGAAATTTAAAACAGGATTTAAAGTGTTATTAATGGATACATTATTATCAATGTTTAAAGAGGCCTGAGTACCATATTTAGTTTTTAAATCAAATTCGGGGCTTGCCAGAAAAGTACTGGTTGTCTCACTTCCTACTCCATTAAAAGTAGATTTTTGCACCGATCCCGTTGCTGAAAGTGCGTATTGAAGTTCAAACTCATTATTTGCCAGTCGCAATTGATAACTTTGAATAATCCGGTCGAGTTCTGCATTTTGGATGTTTGGGTTATAACGTAATGCTAATAAAATAGCTTCACGAATACTAAGCTGCTTTATGGTTTTTTTTCTTGCATCAGGTGATGTGGGTAACTCTATCCAATGATGTAACACATACTCCGGATTTTTCATGGCAGCGCGCAAACGACTCCCCGCGCTATCGACTTCGGGAGTATTTATTATGCTCCAGGCAGAAAAGCTTAATGCATTAAAGATTAATAACAGGAGTACCTGTAACAGGATTGATTTTTTACGCAAAAAGTTCACCTATATTATCGCCTGTTATTTTCTTCAACCGACTCCAATTCAGCCGGATGCTATTAAGAAAGTTATGCAATTCTACCTCGTGTTCCGTAACCAGGCACAGAAAATCGTTGTTTATCCTGCAATCGTAATGCTGTTAATTCTCCACCCCAAAGACAACCCGTATCGATAGCATGAATTTTAGGGTTTGGGCAATTTCCCATTAAAGCAGCCCAATGCCCAAAAACCAAATCTACGGCTAACTCTTTGCGGCCAGGTACTGCATACCAAGGATAAAGATCAGATGGGGCTTGCGCTAAAGTACCTTTATATTTTAACTCTAACTGCCCTTTATTATTACAAAACCGCATGCGCGTAAAATAATTTGTAATTACTCTTAAACGATCAAATCCGCTCAATTCATCTGACCATATATCGGGTTTATTTCCATACATACGCTGCAAAAATTCCACATACATCATGTCAGAAGATAACACGTCCTCAAGCTCTCGCGCATATTGTATGGCTTCGGTTAAATCCCAAAATGGAGCGATACCTGCATGGCACATGACCACATTTAACTCAGCGGAATAACACAAAACAGACTGATGACGCAGCCAATGACCCAACTTTTCTCCATCTTCAGCGGCCATGATATCCTCAATTGTATCATCATGCCCTTGCCATGGTCTTCCACCAAAAAGTGATCCTAAAAGATGCAGATCATGATTGCCCAGTGTTATTTGCGGCTTAATTGGAAGATTATGGATAAATCTTAAAACCGCCAGTGACTCAGGGCCCCGATTCACTAAATCCCCCACAAACCATAAACGATCGGTTTTATCATCAAATTTTATTAATTCAAGTAACCGTTGTAAGGGTTCATAACATCCCTGGACATCACCAATTGCGTAATCAGACACCGGTCTTTGCTCCTGGACTCAATGATGATTGCTCAACCTCTGGAGTTTGCCACTGTCCTGATGCAGCCAATTTTTGCAAAGTACTTCCGTTAAATTGGGTTTTATTTATAAATTCAGCTGCGGTCATCGACTCCGACTTACCACTTGATGTTTGTTGCACTTTAAACGATGCAGGTAATCCAACAGCATATTGGGAAAATACCACCCCAGTTTGCATTTGTTTATCCTGCTCAAACCGACTTACTGCACTACCATCCAAACCAGTGCCATGCAAACCTAAAGATAAAAAGGCAGTTTGTACGGCTTGCCAATTTTTATATTCAGGATTTTCTCGTACGAAGAGCTGGAACATTTCCTGAGACATCAACATTCCACCAGGTACCATTAATAAAGGAGCTTTATTAATCATAATTCGCCCTTCATCCAAAGACTTGGTTAACCAATGCAGAAACTCCACTCCAATTGCCTGCTCCTTATCAATTAAGGTCTCAGCGGCCCCGCCAGCAAAAGTACTCGCTCTGCCCAATCGACCACCACGGCTGGCGTGACCTCTTATTAACAACTCATTAAGATAACGTTGAATTGCCAATGCATCCGCACGAATTAAAATAGCTCCCAGGGTACCCGCTGAACGGTGATCTTCATTAAGAAGCGCAAGCCATACCGCTAATACTTGCGGATCGGATGCTATCCAGACAAAGCCACTCATTGGCATTAATTCTTTGGCAATTAATAAATTTAAACGACAACGAAATGCACTATCTGATTCTTTTTGGAATTCATAATCGTAGTAAGTTCCGGTTTGCGTCAAACTCTCAAGTAAGGGGTTCCATGGTTTTAAAGAATGACCACTAGCATCAAAGAGACTGACGCGATAATCGATATATAATTTACCAATACCCTGTAATAAAGCTGCAGAAAATAGCGCATATTGCCATAATTTTTGCTCTTCCGATAAGGAATCCGGACGCTCATGCACCATAAACTCATTAAATAAACTTAAAGCAGCTTCAGTTCTATTCAGCGCATAATCACACAATCCACCAGAGTGGGAAAAATAACTATTGGTCGTTTCAGGAAGGTTTTGACAATAATTGACCAAGTTCTCAATTAATGTCACGCATAAACTTTCATAGCGAGAGGGTTCCAACCCACTGAAATCTTTCATTTTTTGCAATAATGATTGCCTTTTTTCTTCTGCCAAAAATTGTGCGGCAGTCACCATCCGTGTTAAATCTTTCAATGATTTAATAGGTTTTACCGAAGAGTTTTTTCGTTGGCGATGAAACAAGGCAATCTCCACAATATGTTATCCCTTTAATTTTACACTAATTGGAAATAAATTTCGCTAGTTGAACATATTCAGCCACCGAAATTTGCTCAGGTCGTTTACCACCATCAATACCCATATCCATTAATTGGTGGCTTGTTATTAAATCCTTAAGATTATTATTCAGTGTTTTTCTCCGCATGGAGAACGCACGTGCTACCAGACTCTCTAACTGGTTTATAGCAACTACTTCGTAAGGCGATTCCTTATATGGAATGAGCCGAACCATTGCAGAATCTACCTTGGGAGGTGGATCAAATGCCTCTGGAGGAACATCAAACAAATGGTCGACCTCACAATGATACTGTAACATGACACTCAATCGCCCGTAAGCTTTAGACCCCGGAGACGCAGCCATTCGCAGAACCACCTCTTTTTGCAACATAAAAAACATATCATTGATGTAGGGCGTATAATGCAATAAGTGAATTAATAAGGGTGTTGAGATATTATAAGGAAGATTACCCACTACGCGTAAATCAGTACCAAAGTGACTGTAATCAATGGTTAATGCATCAGCAGAAATTAAAGTAAGCTTATCTTTAGCTATTGGAAGCATTGAAAGATATCCATGTAAATCTGTATCAATTTCAATCGCCGTCATTTTATTTAATTGTCGCAACAGAGGCTGGGTAAGCGCGCCTAATCCCGGACCAATTTCCAAAATATTATCTTCCGGTTGTGGGTTAATTGCGCGTAAAATATCATCAATTATATGTCGATTTTGCAAAAAATTTTGCCCAAAACGTTTACGCGGAATATGCCTCACAGAAAAATTACCTTGCCAGTTAAAAGTTGAATTATAACGTGCTTAAAGGACTTATCCTAATCCCTGCGCACAATTAATATCATTCAAGACTTATTACCCTGTATCTTCATCTACTTGGCATACCATCCTCTATAGAGACACGCACTAAAGTAGCGCTTAAGATTCCCTGGATCCCGCGAACAAGTCGCGGGACGTAGGTGTTTTGGGTCTCATCTGATTTGTCAATTTAGTTGTGCCTATTCAATGCTGCACCTTTTCATCACGACGCTTATTCACCGCTTCGCCTAATCATCACTGCGCCTATCATCACTACTCCTTATTCACCACCACGCCTTATTCACGACTGCGCGTATCCTTCACTACGCTAATTCAACCTACGTCCCGAGACTTGTTCGTGGGATCCAGTGGCTATAGAGCAGGGCTATTAAACCCAGATGAGCCTACTAAATACAGGTAAAAATTGTTCTAAAAATGATGATAGGAAATTAATAGGGGATAGTTTATCCTAACGGTAAATCTATTCTTCATACTGACCTCATGCTCCTTCATCTGCTCGAGTTAAGACGACGAACTATTCTTACTGTGATATGGTTCATGATCCTATTTGTTTTATTCTTTTTTATTGCAAATGATCTATTTGCCTTTATGGTAAAACCCCTCCTTGATTCCTTACCCCATCATACAGGACTAATTGCGACGCAAATTACCTCTGCGGTATTAACCCCTTTAAAACTGGCACTAAATGCAGCGATGATCCTGACATCTCCTGTCGCCCTTTACCATCTGTGGCGATTTATCAGTCCAGGGCTATATAAAACGGAACAGCATCTCGTTCGCGGAGCAATTCTGATAAGCATGATACTTTTTATTACTGGGGTATTATTTTGTTTTTATTTCATCCTGCCATTTATGTTTCAACTGTTTCATCACGCCTTACCACAGGGTGTGCAATTAATGCCTGATATGGCGTATGCGCTGGATTTTATCACTCGCATGCTTACGATTTTCGGCTTCTGTTTTCAGTTGCCGCTAATTTGCCAGATATTGGTACGTATGAATATAGTTCCTGTTGCGACGCTGAAAAAAATCCGCCCGTACGTAATTGTTGGCTCTCTCATCGTAGGTATGCTCCTGACGCCCCCCGATGTATTATCGCAGATTATGTTAGCTGTCCCACTATACCTTCTTTATGAAGCAGGTATTCTCCTGGGCGTTGCTAGTACTAAAAGTCTTCATACAATTAACTCAAGCTCTGCTTAAAAGGACCGATACATTATTCATTAAGTATTTAAGGATGAATAATGGACAAAACTGCAAAATTTAATATTGGCGATTTAGTCATTCATAAACGAATTGGTTATCGAGCCATTATTGTTGATATTGATCCTTTATTTCAGGCATCAGGAACCTACAATCCACAGGCTCTGCAGCGAGAATTTGCAACCAGAAATCCATGGTATCGATTACTGGTAGATGACAGCAGTCAAATGACCTACGTTGAGGAGTGTATGCTCGATGCTGACTTGAGCCAACAACCCATTAATAACCCTAACATTCATAATTATTTAAGTGAACGAGAAGGTTATTATTGGACTGCCAGCGCGAAACATTGAAGGTTAGGAATATTGGGTTAAGCAAACTTAACTGTTCCTGACTATCAATATAAGCAGGGCTACAAAAACTATTAACCCAACACCTAAAACACCCATGGTAAAAAAGCTTTTGCTTAAATTTTCCTTACTGAATTGATCAGGACGTCCTTTAATACTGCGATACAATACAAATACAATTAAAACCGCTCCAATAATCCCCAAAATTTGATATAACGTTTCCATTAGTCCTCTCCTTTCTCTTTATTATTTTGGTTCAAAACTAAATGCATCTGAATATAATTGCTCTGATAATACACCATGCGCGAGCAATACATCGCGTATGTTATATACCATTTCAAAAGGCCCACCTATGACTATCTGCCAATTTTTTAAATCATCAGGATGCTTGGATAACACCCAGGAGACTAATGTTTCCTTACTTTCATCGGAAAGCAGGGAATAGTAATTGAACCCACTGACGTGCGATTGCCAACCGGTTACTTTTTCATGCATGTACAGGTCACTTTGGGAACGCGCCCCCCAAAATAGCTCAAAAGATCGAGGGTCTGCATTTGCTAGTAATTGTTCGATCATCGCTTTAATAGGTGCAAAGCCGGTACCTCCAGCGATAAATAAAATGGGTTTATCTTTGGCCAGGCGATTAATATTACACTCACCAAATGGTAAACATAAAGTCACTGATCCATGCTTTTTAATGTGAGCAAATAGTCGCTTATTATAGGGATTATCAAGGCTATGACGAATATGCAATTCGTATTTATGGGATCCTAAGGGAGCATTAGCAATAGAATAGCTAAATGCTTCATTATCAAATAAAATCTGTAGATATTGTCCCGCCTTATAATCTACAAACTCATCTGGTACCAAAACCATTTGCATAATACTATCAGTTAATGGGGTTATCTCTTCTACTCGTGCCTGAATTATTTTCTCATTCATTCTGCTAAGCCCAATAAAGACCAATAGCCATTGACCTTATTTAAAATTTCATCATCCATTACAATCGGTTTACCCCACTCTCGCGTAGTTTCTCCCGCCCACTTATTCGTAGCATCCATACCCATTTTGGAGCCTAAACCAGATACAGGGGATGCAAAATCAAGGTAATCAATCGGTGTATTATCAATCATTACGGTATCACGCAATGGATCCATACGAGTGGTCATGGCCCACACGACATCATGCCAATTACGCGCATCCACATCATCATCACAAACAATAACAAATTTGGTATACATAAACTGACGTAAAAAAGACCATACGGCCATCATGATTCTCTTGGCATGACCGGGATATTGCTTTTTAATAGTGACCACTGCCAAACGATAAGAACATCCTTCTGGTGGTAAATAAAAATCAACAATTTCCGGAAATTGCTTTTGGAGCAGAGGAATAAACACTTCGTTTAAGGCAACCCCTAGAATAGCAGGCTCATCAGGTGGTCTTCCAGTGTATGTGGAATGGTAAATTGGATTTTCCCGCTGCGTGATTCGCTCTACTGTAAACACTGGAAAAGATTGCACTTCGTTATAATAGCCAGTGTGATCGCCATAGGGGCCTTCGGGTGCGTCAATCCCAGGTTCAAGATATCCCTCTAAAATGATTTCCGCACTGGCGGGCACATGCAAATCACTTCCGATACACCGCGTTAGTCGTGTGCGCTGCCCTCGTAATAATCCGGCAAAAGCATATTCTGATAATGTATCAGGAACTGGGGTTACTGCAGCAAGAATGGTAGCCGGATCAGCTCCTAAGGTAACGGCAATTGGAAAACGCTCGCCAGGATAGGCTTGCTGCCAGGCTTGATAATCCAGCGCGCCCCCTCGGTGAGATAACCAGCGCATAATAAGCTTATTTTTACTCAATAATTGCTGCCGATAAATGCCCATATTTTCACGCGTCTGATGCGGACCTTTGGTCGTAACTAAACCCCAGGTTATTAAAGGTGCGGCATCTTCTGGCCAACAGGTCTGAATGGGGAGCTGGGTCAAATCCACATCTTTTCCTTCCCAAACCTGAGCCTGGCATTCCGCATTATTAACGTATTTGGGTGCCATATTTAAAGCCTGTTTGAGCAACGGCAGTTTATTAAATGCATCCTTGAATCCCTTTGGAGGTTCCGGTTCTTTTAATGCGGCTAATAATTTACCAACCTCTCGTAATGCAGTAATACTTTCCTCACCCATACCTAAAGCAACACGTTCAACAGTACCGAATAAATTGGTCAGCACGGGCATTTTATAATTAGGAGTATTAGTGAATAACAGAGCAGGGCCACCTGATCGCAGTACTCGATCGCTTACGGCTGTCATTTCAAGATAAGGAGATACAGGATAATCAATGCGTTTTAACAACCCACGTGATTCCAGTTGGTCAATAAAATCTCTCAGATCAGCGTATTTCATGGGTAATAACACTCGCAAAATTGAATGGCGAATTAATTTAGAATGAATAATACCAGAAATTGCCCACAAGGAGCTCCCTAATCTTGTGACTTTAATTGCAATTTATTTAAACGGTGATAAGTCTTTTATTCTGCGTACACGAAATGAAACACAGAATAAAAGACAGGGAAATGTTTTTTATTACTCTTGACGCTTCATTGCATCAAAAAACTCAGCATTGGTTTTATGATTCTTCATGCGTTCAATTAAAAATTCAATTGCATCGCACTCATCCATAGACTGCAGAATTTTACGTAAAATCCAGGTGCGTTGTAAATCTTCTGGGCTCAACAACAGATCTTCACGACGAGTACCAGAACGATTAATATTAATGGCAGGAAACACCCGACGCTCGGAAATATTGCGACTCAAGTGAATTTCCATGTTACCTGTTCCCTTGAATTCTTCGTAAATAACCTCATCCATTTTAGAACCAGTATCGACTAATGCAGTGGCAATAATCGTTAAACTGCCACCTTCTTCGATATTTCGCGCAGCACCATACAGCCGTTTGGGTCTTTGTAATGCATTGGCATCCACACCCCCTGTTAACACTTTACCTGATGAAGGTACTACGGTGTTATAAGCACGCGCCAGACGGGTAATCGAATCGAGTAAAATGACTACGTCACGTTTGTGTTCTACCAGACGTTTTGCTTTTTCAATCACCATTTCCGCCACTTGAACGTGACGATTGGCAGGTTCATCGAAAGTACTGGCTACTACTTCTCCTTTAACGGAGCGTTGCATTTCAGTTACTTCCTCAGGTCGTTCATCAATCAGTAGTACAATGAGGTAACACTCGGGGTAATTTTTTTCAATCGAACGAGCAATATTTTGCAGCATTAACGTTTTACCCGCTTTCGGCGGCGAAACAATTAAGCCACGCTGACCACGACCAAAGGGAGCACATAGGTCAACTACCCGCGCCGTTAAGTCTTCCGTACTTCCATTACCTTGTTCCATAACCAAGCGCTTGGAAGCAAAAAGAGGGGTCAGGTTTTCAAATAAAATTTTACGTTTGGCACTGTCTGGAGTGTCATAGTTGATTTGATCCACTTTCAACAAAGCAAAATAACGTTCACTGTCTTTGGGTGGACGAATTTTACCAGAAATGGTATCACCAGAACGCAGGCCAAAGCGACGAATTTGACTAGGAGAGACATAAATGTCGTCAGGACCTGCCAGATACGAGCCATCAGCAGATCGCAAGAAACCAAAGCCATCGGTTAACACTTCTAAAACACCATCTCCATGGATGTCTTCGCCTTTTAAGGCATGGGCCTTAAGAATGGCAAAAATGATATCTTGTTTACGCATCCGGGAGGTGTTTTCTACTCCCATCTCTTGGGCGATATTAACGAGATCGGCAATAGGTAATTGCTTGAGTTCACTAAGATTCATACTTCTCACTTGATTTATTGTTTAAACGAATTGAATATCCGAGAAAAAATTTGTTAGGGAATAGCAGCTAAGGATTCTGCTGCTTATGCAGGCCTACTTGCTTTAAAGTATGTCGCATATTGATAACAGGCTATCACAGCTTTAACTCAAGATCCAACATTTTTGCTAAATTTATAGAAGAAACTTTGTTGGGCAATATATCCCGTAAAACGACTTCGTCAGTTACAGGTTGCATTACCTTATTTGTAGCCTGTAATAACGAAGTGTAATACAGGGGTGATTTACGTCAACCTCCTGTAATACGACTTCGTCTATTACGGGCTACGTTTATTATGGCTTACCACAACTTTATTAGGTACATTACTAGACGTGGCTTTCTACAAAAGCACTTAACTGTGATTTCGATAATAAACCCATTTTAACAGCTTCAACCTGGCCATTTTTGAATAAAATTAAAGTAGGAATACTCATGACACCAAATTTTGAGGGCGCCTGGGGATTTTCATCAATGTTAATTTTGGCAAAGGTTACGTCTTTACCATGAGTTGCCGCAACTTCTTCCAAAATTGGCGTGAGTGCACGACAAGGTCCACACCATTCTGCCCAAAAGTCAACTAACACTGGCTTTGTTGAATTCACAACGTCTTGGTCAAAGCTTGCATCTGTTACCGTTTTGATATGATCACTCATTGTAAAACCTCAGTTATTTAAATTATAAAATACTATTATAGATCACCCCCAACAGCTTGCAACACACTAAGTGCGGTAATTGCCGCAGTTTCTGTTCGTAATATCCGTGGACCCAGCGATAAAGGCATAAAATCCTGCTCTAAAGCTCGATCCACTTCAGCAGAACTTAAGCCTCCTTCGGGCCCAATAATCAGGGCAATCTCACTACGAGTAATAGGGTAGTCTCGCCAGGTTTTATTGCCTTCAGGATGAAGGATAAATTTTAATTGCGCTTTATTTGCATGCAAAAACTCATCAAAAGTAAGGGGATTATTTACAATAGGAACCACATTCCGACCCGACTGTTCACAAGCAGCAATTATGATACCCTGCCATTGATGCATTTTTTTTTGCATCCGCTCGGGATCTAATTTCACGACTGAGCGTTCTGTAATTAGAGGAGTAATGCTGCTTACCCCTAATTCAACTGACTTTTGCATGACTAATTCCATGCGCTCACCTTTTGAAACCGCCTGACCCAAATGAATGGTTAATGGTGACTCTCGATTCACCTCAGTCATCTCGCCTACCAAAACTTGAACATGTTTCTTTTTTACTGACTCAATTGTCGCAGCAAACTCCTGATTCTTACCATTAAACATTATTAAATGATTTCCTGGTTGCATGCGCAACACGACTGCTACATGATGCGCCGCATCTGTATTTAAGGAGAGCAATTCATTGCTAGAATAGGTACCTGGTTGATAGATTCGAATTGTTCTCACCATAACTCCTTAAAATTGATCGCGCTAGTTCGTTTCATTGTCGATGAAAAGCGGCTCTTGAGGGCGGATTAATAGTAAAACCAGGGGCAACTCTTCCGCAGACTTACATCCAATGAATGTCCTGTTAATCGCCCAATCTGCCAGCATACGGTAGCGCTTTTTAAAATTACAGCCAAATACTATAACAAAAATGACTTAATTGTGTCTGCTATGATAAAATTTTATATTTAACAAGGAATCCACCGATTATGAGCAAAACACGTATTGAATCCGACAGCATGGGCGAAATTGCAGTTCCTGCGGATAAATATTGGGGGGCGCAAACCGAACGCTCATTACACCATTTTGACATTGGTAATGACCTCATGCCGCGGGAAGTAACTCATGCATTTGGCATATTGAAAAAAGCCGCAGCACTAACTAACCATGACTTAGGTAAATTATCTAAAGAAAAAGCAGATTTAATCGCTAAAGCTGCAGAAGAAGTGAGTCAGGGTTTATTGGATTCTCATTTTCCATTATCAGTCTGGCAAACAGGAAGCGGCACCCAATCCAATATGAATGCGAATGAAGTTATTGCGAACCGGGTTATTGAACTGGCAGGAGGATCCCTAGGCGATTCTATGGTGGCACACCCTAATGATGATGTGAACATGTCGCAGTCATCCAATGACACCTTTCCCACAGCAATGCATATTGCTGCAGCCATTGCCTTTAACAATAAACTGATTCCTGCAGTACGACAATTAAGAGATGCGTTTGCCACCAAAATGCGTGCGTTTGAAACTATTGTTAAAATTGGCAGAACCCACCTTCAAGACGCAGTTCCCATTACGTTGGGTCAGGAATTCTCAGGATATGTTGCCCAGTTAGATGGCTGTTTACTCAGGTTAGAGCAGGTGCTACCGGAGCTTTATGAATTAGCAGCTGGAGGCACTGCCGTAGGCACAGGACTAAACACTCACCCCCAATTTGCCAGCAAAGTAGCTGAGCACATCGCTAAAATAACTCAATTGCCTTTTGTTACTGCACCGAATAAATTTGCCGCTTTAGCAGCCCATGAACCTTTGGTTTTTGCCCACAGTGCTATGAAAACTTTAGCGTGTGCTTTAATGAAAATAGCGAACGATATTCGTTGGTTAGCCTCAGGTCCCCGATGTGGTATTGGCGAGCTGAGTATTCCAGAAAACGAACCCGGTTCCTCAATTATGCCTGGAAAAGTTAATCCCACCCAATGTGAGGCATTAACTATGGTCTGCACCCAAGTTTTGGGGAACGATACCACTGTTGGTATTGCTGATAGCCAGGGTAACTTCGAACTTAACGTATTTAAACCGGTGATTATTTATAACGTGATGCATTCATTAAATCTGCTTGCCGATTCATGCCGCTCGTTCCAGGAATTTTGTGTGGAAGGAATAGAGCCTAATCGCGAAGTGATTGATTACTACTTGCATCACTCCCTCATGCTGGTCACTGCCCTTAATCAGCATATTGGATATGATAAAGCTGCAAAAATTGCAAAAACCGCTCATCGGGAAAATTCATCACTCAAAGAAGCGGCCGTTAAATTAGGGTTTTTAACTGAAGAGCAATTTAACCAATACGTCAAACCGGAAGAAATGATCGCGCCGGTGTAATTTTTAATGACTTGATGCAATTTAAATGAATTGCATCAAGTTAAGGAATAATTATTCAATAACAGGGATTTGTGGTGCGGAAGTACGTTTAGGCCCTGTAGATTCGCGTTGAGATGGCTCTCTGGAAGCTGACGGAGCTGTAGACTTTTTAGTAGAAGCTTGAGCCTGTTGTTGCGGCTGATCATCAGTGTTTCGTTTGGCATTGGAACCGTGTTGCGACGTCATGGAGCGACCACTAGTTGAATACTCAGTATTTTCGCTACCAAAACCATCAAAATAACAGCCAGATAAACCACATGCTAGAGAAAAGATAATACCATAGCCTAATTTATTATTTATCATTTTTAGCTTCCTGCGTAGTTAGTTAATAAAGGTGCAGATGCTCGACTAAAGGACCACGAGTCATAAAACGCTTACCTTTATTAATATAATTTAAAAAAGTCAAAATAACCATAATTAAAGCGGCGTGCTGATTTTCATTAATAAAACCCATATAATCAGCAAACTATCATTTCAAGGGACTATCATGATTTATTCAAATATACTGGCCACCATTGGTCAGACTCCAGTTGTTAAAATTAACCATTTAGGCAAAGATCTGGATTGTGAATTATACGCCAAATGCGAATTTTTCAATCCTGGTGGCTCTGTCAAAGATAGAATTGGCTATGAGATGGTTATAAGAGCTCAAGAAGAAGGCCGCATTAAACCAGGTGATACCCTGATAGAACCTACATCGGGAAACACAGGCATTGGCCTTGCTCTGGCGGGAGCGGTATTAGGGTATAAAGTAATTATTACTATGCCCAATAAAATGAGCCAGGAAAAACAATCCGTACTAGAGCTTTTAGGGGCAGTGATTTACCGTACGCCTACTGAAGCGGCGTCACACGATCCGGACAGTCATATTTCATTGGCAAAACAATTACAGGCAAAAATTCCGAACTCTCATATACTCGACCAATATGCGAATCCAAATAACCCTAATGCACATTATCACGGTACCGCCCAAGAAATTATTAATGATTTTGGCATGGATCTGGACATGGTGGTTGCAGGAGTTGGCACTGGTGGGACTATTACGGGAATAGCCAAGCGGCTAAAAGAATACAATCCAAAAATAAAAATCATTGGCGTAGATCCAGAAGGCTCGATACTCGGTGGCGGTGATAAGATATTGCCTTATCACGTAGAGGGGATTGGGTATGATTTTTTCCCCGATGTACTTAACAACAGTTTAATTGATGCTTATGTAAAAACAAACGATGTCGATTCATTCCGCACAGCCCGGCGATTAATCAGAGAAGAGGGCTTGCTGGTCGGTGGCTCATGCGGTGCTGCAATGTGGGGCGCCCTACAGGCTGCTCAATCATTAAGTAAAGGACAAAAATGTCTGGTCATACTTCCTGATTCGATAAGAAATTATATGTCCAAATATGCCAATGACGCATGGATGAAACAGGAAGGCTTTTATTAAAAAGAACCGGCTTAAGTCCGGTTCTTTTCTAACTTCATCGGGCAGATAATACGTGACGCGGCTGCTTTTTCTCAATCTCTTCAAATAACTTGTCCGGATCAATTTGGCCCAAACTAATCTGACTGGCTAAGGCAGAAACTATCGAGTTGATAAGGTATTGATGCGAATCCACAATAGGATCCGCTTTAACTGCGGTGCTTTCTGATTTATAAAGATTGATATAGTAAGATGCATTGGGAGGCAACGTTGCTGGTACATTTTGGATGTATAAATCAATTAATTTGTTGGCAGTCAACACGCCGGAGGCTACTTCGCTTAATAAATTGTCCCGCCATTGATGATAGGTATGAACAATATGTTTTTCATTAGTACCAATCATATCCAGAATATTGTCAAGGGTACCAGGCTCATGGGTTTCTAAAGGTTCTGGATGGTTTATAGCCAGATGCCCTACATAGGCAAAATCCTGGGGATTCTTAACTTGAGGATGATAATGACCACTCTCAACCATTAAAGAAATTGAAGCTGAGGGAATGGTCTGACTACCCGAGTTGTAAATTTGTCGTAATCTTAATTCTTTCTCCGCTTCTTTAAACGATACAGTAATTGTAATCCCCAATTTTTTGGCTAAAGCGCTCAAGGCACTTATGGGGAAAGAATTGGATGTCTGACGAAAAGAATCTTTAGTAGTACCCGGTACCACATGACTAAATACTTCTGGGTACACCAATGGATTCGCAAATAATTCATCGACTAATAACTGCTTTAATACAAAAGCCATCGACTCGACAACTTCTGATTTGCGAAAATTGGTAAGGATCATTCTCATCCGTTCCGCTTGAGTCAAATAAGGTTGATTCGATTTATACTGAGGAAAATGTTGAAATAAACGCTCTAAAACAGTTTTCAACAAGCCTTCATTAATCCGGGAGGAATTTTTAAAGTGATCAATAAGACATACTGCTATCGCATGCAGTTGTTTCCCACCCATTGCCACGTAAGACAGATTCTCTTGCTTCTTCCCAACTAAAGCCATAGAGCCTGCATTAAAAAAACCGGTATTACGCGCCATTATAAATCTCCCACCTCTAGGTATATCTCTTATTCTAATGATTCAAGATTAAGGAAATATTAACAATTTTTTTACAGTATAGAGCACTTTGCAGCAAAAATGCCGTTCTGGCACTAGTGTCAGAAATAAAGTTCTAGTATATATAAGGATTCACATAATTAAGCCCATGCGAAACACTCGTGTTTTAGAGCTTAAATAGCTGGTGCTTTTTGGAGAAGGTATGGAGCATTCTCAAGAAAATGATTTGGCTCGCATCCATGATTTATTATCTCATACCAGTGAGTTCATTGCGTATTTTGAACTCGCTGAAACAAAAATGATTGAGTGGCGAGCGGATATTATGCAACAAACAGAACTGTTTAAAAATGAAATGATGGCCATCAATAAAGTTCTTTCCGCAGCAGGAACCACTAATTTCCGTCAAATAACTGAGCGGGCTTTAAATCAGGGAGAGAAAAATCTGGAATTATTAGAACGAAATAGTAATCAATTTATGCACACCATCCAAAATCAACAGGAGCACTTAAGACAGTTGACTGAAAAATGCATTAAAAATATAGAGCACCATAGTGCACACGCTTCTTCATTAATAGCAGCACAACTTGCCAAATATGATGTCCATCAATTTCATCGTATTGCTACGGAAAGCTGCGATCATGTGGAGCGAGTGGCCAATGATGCAGTGAGTAAAAGCAATAAACTTCTTAGTATGTTCCAACTTCGTTTGGGTTTATTTGCTGTTTTAACCACCATCCTCACCTCATTTGTGATCGTTCTGTATCTAAGTGATGAGTTACCTTGGGAAATGCATCACCAGGCCATGAATGAACGTCAGGCAGGGAAAGTATTGCTCAATGCCTGGCCAAAACTCACTCAGGAAGAGAAAGCAAAAATCCTAAATGATGACTTAAAACGTGCCTGATTTTTTATTAAGCCACTTTGTCCTGACACTTGGCGTTCTGATAATGATTTTATTATCAGCTATTTTAATCTATCGTCAGCTGGATAAACGCTATTTACGCGTGAAACGCTGGAAGAACTCCTTAAATTTAAGGGAGCACGCTCGTGTGTTCCAAAATTTATACCAGGATGTTGATGGTTATGGAATTTCGCGAAAAGCAAGAGAGAAAATGGATGCATTTGCATACACTTATGGAGAAATTGATTTCCTGTCATTTATTGCTCTTCTCTCTTTGGTGAAACCTAACGAAAATAGTGTTTTTTATGATTTGGGAAGTGGGACCGGTAAAGCCATTATTGCAGCAGCAATGGTTTATCCCATGAAAAAAACATGCGGAATAGAATTATTCGCTGAACTGCATATTAGGGCATGTCAACAGAAAAAAATCCTGACAACTTATGAACGATACCAGAAAGTTGCCGCAACCGTTGAGTTCATTCAGGGAGATTATTTTTTAATTGATATGAATGACGCCACTGTAATCTTTATTAATTCCACAGCACTGTTCGGAGAAGAATTTGAAAATCTCTCAAACAAGCTTAATTTACTCCCCCACCTTCAAGTCATCATAACCACCAGCAAGCCTTTACTGGCGTCTAATTTTTCACCATTTATTACCACAAAAGTACAAATGAGCTGGGGCGTAGTAACGGCTTATATACAGCTTAGAAAAACAAAAGTTGACTAACCCGATTGAAAACATTGAATAATTTTTTCCCCCGTCTATACTTATAAAACAAAGGCAAAAATGTCAGCACCTAATCTATCTTGGGAGCAGACTTTAAAACGCGCGACATAACGAGGTGGGTATGATCAAATCGGAACTCATTGAACAAATCGCTGCACGAATGACTCATCTGACTGAGAAGCAGGTAGCAGATGGCATCAACAGGATACTGGAATTAATGAGCGAAGCACTCATTGATGGCCAAAGAATCGAAATTCGTGGGTTTGGCAGTTTTTCACTCCATTATCGCCCCCCAAGAAACGCGCACAATCCTAAAACCGGAGAGAAAGTGGTCACGGAAGCAAAGCATAGTCCGCACTTTAAGCCGGGTAAAGAATTACGTGAACGTGTTGATGCATCACGTAAAAATTGTCCTTTACCGAAGAATGATTAATGCTAAAGATATCCCGATGTCAGCGGTATTAACATTAATAAATTGAATATTAATTAATTCCTATTCGTTTAGCTGAAATTTTAAATCCTCGGTCCAGCAGAGGGGCCTCAGTGTTCACTAGAAAGTTGTGTGAAGCTAATTGAGATCGCACTGGATTGCTTCGTAGCTACGCTCCTCGCAAAGACAGGCTGATCGTTACTTTAATTGGTCTTTGCGAGGAGCGTAGCGACGAAGCAATCCAGAGATGCTGCGATAACAGAAAACAACAAGCTTAAAACTGATAAGCTATCAATCAGTTCACTATTTTAAGTTCGTGGTAAAGTAACTCCAGTCTGTCCCTGATATTTTCCACCCCGATCGCGGTAAGAAACAGCACACACTTCATCCGACTCCAGGAATAACATTTGCGCCACCCCTTCATTAGCATAAATTTTTGCAGGAAGTGTCGTTGTGTTAGAAAATTCCAAGGTGACATGCCCCTCCCATTCCGGTTCTAGTGGAGTTACATTCACGATAATACCACAACGAGCGTAGGTGGATTTACCAAGACAGATGGTTAACACACTTCTGGGGATTCGAAAATACTCAATTGTCCTGGCTAACGCAAAGGAATTGGGCGGAATGATACATACATCTGATTGAACATCCACAAAACTGTTTTCGTCAAAGGCTTTAGGATCAACTATGGCTGAATTTATATTCGTGAATATTTTAAACTCATTGGAGCACCGAACGTCATACCCATAACTGGATACGCCGTAAGAGATAATTCTTCCGGTTTCATTTTGTCGTACTTGCCCCGGTTGAAACGGCGATATCATGCCATGCTCAACCGCCATTTTTTCTATCCATCTGTCCGATTTAATTGACACGCTTAAACCCCATTGATTCTTTAAAATGTAGAGTTCTATCATAAAATGCCAATAAACGAAAGTTCGAAGTGAATTTATCCATCTGCTACTTTGAACATATTGTTCACAAAGTGCGAATACCACTCGCTTTATTTCTTCGCTTTAGCAGACATATTAGCTAATATTTCGCCCAGCTCCATAGGCATTGGAAAGACAATTGTTGAATTATTAACTCCTGCGATAGTAGCCAAAGTTTGCAAGTAGCGTAATTGCATTGCTTGAGGCTGTTGAGCTAATACCTGTGACGCTTGAAGTAATTTTTCCGAAGCTTGTAACTCTCCTTCAGCATGTATTATTTTAGCCCTTCGATCTCGTTCCGCCTCTGCTTGCTTAGCAATTGCACGAATCATGCTTTCATCCAAATCAACCCGCTTTATTTCCACATTAGAAACCTTAATGCCCCAATTATCTGTTTGTGAATCTAATATTTTTTGTACGTCACTGTTTAGACGCTCACGCTCAGATAACATCTCATCCAGTTCATGTTGACCCAATACCGACCGCAATGTAGTTTGAGCTAATTGACTGGTTGCTTCAAAATAATTCTCTACCTGGATAATCGCATTTTCGGGCACCACTACTCGAAAATAAACCACTGCATTGACTCGCACGGAAACATTATCCCGGGAAATCACATCCTGGCTTGGAACATCCATAACAATAGTACGCAAGTCGACACGAACCACTTGCTGCACTAACGGAATAATAATGATGAGTCCTGGGCCTTTAACTTTCCAGAACCGACCGAGCATAAACACAACGCCTCGCTCATATTCACGAAATACTCTGAACATGGACATTAAAAGGACCCCAATAATTACAATGACTACCAATAGTGACATCATGCTCCTCTCCTTAAACCCGTGTTTTATTCCTGATTTAAATCTTCTTCAACTTCCAGCTTTAATCCATTGGCCAATATTACTTTTATATTTTTGTCAGCTGAGATAGGAGTTTTAGAATGGACACTCCAAATCTCACCCCGTATTATTGCTTGCCCTTCTAAATTGACCTCGTTTAATGTGCGACCCTTTGCTCCAAGAAGCATCACTAACCCATTTTTTACTTTTTGATTGCGTGATCGGATTGCCAAATTAATAAGAATAATAAAGAAAATAACATTAATTACTGCCATAACCAGAATAACTGGCCAGCTGATTTGGTATGCTGCCAAGTCACTATTAATCAACAGAATGGAACCCAGGATAAAAGCAACAGTTCCCCCAGTTCCTAAAACCCCAAAACTTGGTGTTAGAGCCTCGGCAATAATAAATCCAACCCCAATAACTATTAAACCTAGACCCGCATAATTTACCGGCAATAAATGCAAGGCATACAAGGCTAATAGTAACGACACCACGCCCACAGCTCCCGGCAATACCATTCCAGGATTTATCAGTTCGACAAATAATCCATAAATTCCAAGCATAATTNNAAGTAGGCAACAGTAGGGTTGGTTATGATTGAAAGAAAACGGGCACGCCAATCAGGATTCATTTCAGTCACAATCGGATGGGTAGTATTCCCTTTTGTTTGATGATCATTTTGCTTTACAGAAACCCCATTCATTTGATTAGGTAAATTCTGTTCATTAATTGCAATGTAATTATTTTCTTTCAACTTTAAAGGTTCTGTGGCGGTCATCGAAGTGGATTCGTTTACCGCGGTAACTATTTGCGCTGCATGGACATCTGGTAAAAGGCAAAATATTAAGAATAAAATACCTGTGACATATCCACTCAGAAAATGCCTAATCGAATTAAGAGCTACCCGCATGAACTGGGTCTTTTGCATGCTTAATCCTTATCTGGTGATTAGTGTTAGATAAAAGATAGCACAGAAACCAAATAAAGGACGGATACGAAGAATGGGCATTTAAACTGCTTTCGCTTAAAACACCCATTAGAACCAATTATTAGAAATAGACACCAATTTGTGCCGATACTGTATCAGCTGTGCGGCCTGTACCGATAGTTGGCGCATTAACGAAGCCCTCAGGCGCAGCCCCATTGGCAAATTGATACAATCTATAATCAATATCATGACGATACTCAAGACTTTCAACCGTATCTTTCCAAATAGATATGTTAAATACGCCAATCAAACGTTGTTTAGGCAGATTTAAAGCAAGCGCGTCTTTAGACCATTGATACCCAACACCTAAAGATGAAGGACGATTAAATGCACGAAAGGTCATGTTCGCCTCAAATTGAGCTGCCTGAGGCTTGGCGCCTCTGTCATTAAAACTCAAATCCTGAGTTCGAAATCGCTCGGATACCCCAACCCATTCTGCAGAAAAATTGTATCGGTCAACCCCAACGTTACCATGCACATCAAAAGCGGGGATCTTGCGAACTGCTTCGTTACCATTTGTAAATGATCCAAAGCCGCCAAAAGTAGTTCCAACGTTGGAACCTGTACTCTGCATTCCTGCAGCATCATTGATTGCACTGATATAACTTGCACCTATCTCACCAGTATCACTACCGCGAGCAAAAATATAGCCTAAATTCAAGCCGCCTACCCCTGATTTTCCAAGCGTCGTATCACTTCTAAAACCATATACAGCTGCAAAGGGTCCTGTATCTTCTTGAGATTTATAGCCAAAAATGAAAGGTCTTGATTTGGTGCGTGCTAAATTCATTGTCAATGGCGCACTTATCATCGCGCTTGAATATCGGCCAAACGGGACATAAACCTGACCCGCAGTAAAATAAAGAGGTGTTCTATCCAGATTCCCGATATTGACGAAACCCATATTTAAATTAAAAGCAGAGTTACTGATTCGAGGGCCCACAGCGGGTGGGCTTTCATCGTAGGCTATAGCAATATATGCTTCTACATTCTGATTTAGCGCTGCAGCAATATCGAGCTCGCTTGACCCTAGAGTGATATCTCCGTCCATATTCCCTCTAAATGGGCTGTTTAGGACTGCGACCGGTTCTGACTTACCACTTAGTGAAATAATTGGCATTTGAGGCACAGGGTATCCAATGCTTTCATAAGCTCGATACATTCTTCGACGCTGCTGCATTAATCGAATATCCCGGTTAATACTGGAAATGTTAACTATATAGTCCGATCCATCAAATGCTGGCCGATCACCCAGGTATGGAGAACTGACAACTGGAGTTCCTGCAATATAGGTGACCACATGGTTATCTGCTACCAAAGCGGTAGGATAAAAACTTATCGATTCAGGATGTGCCTCGGGTGCGTGGACCGTTACTTGAGTAGAATGAAATTCATGCGGTACCGCTTTACGGACGGGAGTTACCGGAGCAGGGGAAGACAGTGCCTTTGTCTGTTTTACTGGTGACTGTTTGCTTCGTTTTACAGAATTTTGCGCCACCATTTTTTTTTGCAGGCGATTTAGTTGAGCTTGTAACGCTTGCGTTTGTTTTTGTAACAATTGGATTTCGCGTTGGAGTTGCTGATCACTTTCCGCATATATTGGGGATGACAGACAAA
The DNA here is from genome assembly GCA_002352055.1 of Legionellaceae bacterium UBA2794. GTDB lineage: Bacteria > Pseudomonadota > Gammaproteobacteria > Legionellales > Legionellaceae > Legionella. The sequence goes on along the minus strand of DEHS01000072.1, from coordinate 35,831 downwards.
ATAGAGCCAGTATTATTTTTTTTAGTTTCATGCGGAATTCTCCTGCTTATTATTTTTACTATCTGCTCGGTTAGTTGAGGGGATTATATCGCGGTGAGATCAGACTGGCCAGAATTAAATATATTTCTTATGATTTTTCCAATTTGCTCTAATAATTAATCACCTGCTCGATTATTAGTTTCTCCTGCATTGCGCATTGCTAATAACAAGCTACGAATTAGCAAATTTTCAACCGGTGTGTAGCCCGTAATAGACAAAGTCGTATTGCGGGCTTTGACGTGAAAATAATATTATAATCAATGGCTTACTTATTGAGAGGCTTAACCAACAATACATTTACAGGCAACGCTGAGTGTTAGATATGATAACAGTTCATGGTATATCACAAGCTGTAACGATAAAATTTATCTAAGAAATGAAAAATATCAGCAGAGGGATTAAATAAAAAAAGCCCAATTAATGGGCTTTTTAAAACAGGGAGTTATTACACATTACCTACGTATTTTAGTCCCAGATATGGACCATATAATCCAAAATCACTACCAGTGACTGGAGAAGTTGTCAATTGAAGTGAGCGGGTTTGTAATACATCAAAATAATTGATAACTTGATATCCACCTTCAATGTTTAAAACACCTTGAGGCATAGCATATCCATAGTTCAAGCCAAGTTTAGCTTCTAGACTAGGGATAATTGCCTTTTTACTTCCTGAAATAGATGCAAGAATAGCATTTGTAGGAGCTACGATATAGCTTGAAACTGACCGTGCATTTCCATAAAGTATAGAGCCAGCACCGTTAGCTACTAGACTTAATCCCGAAGTCAGATCATAAGAATAATCAATACCTACAACAGGACCTATTCCTTTGAAATCGGTGTCATCAGCCAGGCTTGTTGAAGTAGCTACTCCTGGGATTACTAAAGGATAGTAGTTAGTGGCTGTAGTTTGGATGTTGGCGTACTGCATTCCAGCGTAAAATCGCATTTTTTTAACTAAACCAAAATCTGCATGCTGTCCCATGACGACATTAACCTGATCAAATCTGTTTTGATTGATCACGCTATAAGTACCTGTGATACCAAATGGAAGAAATATACCAGAGTATCCGCCTACCAATTCATTGCTGCTAAAATGTGTCCAATTTACTGTAACATCATTTCCGGTATTAAAATGGTAAGAACCTTCAGCTCTGTAACCCCAGCCCCAATCATTATCCAATTCACGAAAAGTGGTTGGCGTTGCTAATCGATAGCTTCTGTCTCCACTATAATTAGTTTGTAAGTATAATGCTTGCAAGCCTATGTCCCAGCGTTTTGCTTCGCAAGGCACAGTAACATCACCTGGCGTACAAACTGGTCCCATGGTACCGGCAGATGCAAAACTACTTGCTGCCAATCCGATTACAGCCAAAGTTGTTTTTTTTAACATATGGACTCCATTTCTTAAAAAAAAAGCCCATCAGTTTAATGATGGGCTCTACAAATATCCTATTTAATTAAGATATTAAACATTACCAACATACTTCAAACCAACATATGGACCAGAAGCAGCAAAGTTGCTATCTGTTACTAGGCTAGCAATAGCTGGAACAGTAGGAACGTTGTTACGTGTGTTATGGTGAGCATTGAAGTAATTAAACCACATGTAACCAACATCTAGAGTTAAATCACCTTGTGCCATAGCATAAGTGTAATCAGCACCTAACTTAGCTTCTAATTCAGGAACGATAGCATTTCTAGAACCGTAGAACAGGTTAGTGTCGTTATGGAATTTGCTTGTACCAACCAGAACTGCAGCAGCACCTTTAGCATATATTCCGAAACCGTTACCGAATACATAGTTCATGTCCATACCAGTACGGGGACCGAAACCATTGAATTCAGATCTGAAATCGTTAGTAAATGCGTTGTAAAGATCTGGGTGTAATCCAGTAGTGATACGAGCGTATTGAGCACCACCGTGGAAACGGATTTTTTTGTTAGCACTGAAATCAACAAATTGACCTAACTCAGCATTAACCGCATCCCATTTGTTTTCAAAACGGTGATAGTAAGTATCTAACGCATAATGGTCAGAATCAGCATCTAAATGGTACCAGTTGATGTTGATGTCGTTACCAGTGTTGAAATGGTAAGAAGCTTCTAATTTAAAGCCCCAGTTCCAATCAGCGTCCAGATCACGATAGTTAGTATAGAAACCATCAGTAACCGCATCGATATAGCTGAAGTTACCGTTATGAACTGGTTGCAAGTACAATGCTGTAGCACCAATATCCCATGCAGTTCTTTCGCAAGGAACAGTAACGTTACCTGGGGTGCAAACTGGTCCCATAGTACCAGCGAATACTGCACTGCTACCTAAAGCAAGAACAGCTACCGCTGTTTTTTTCAAATTTAACATGCTTATCTCCACTTTTTTATTATTAATTTCCGTTCGTCACCAATTTAAAAAGAATCAGTAACAGTACGCATTCTTCGCTCTAATCGAGAGCGTACCTAGATAAATTATCCAGCTGGACTTTGATAAAGTCAACAGTATTACTAAAATTTCTTAAAAAGTTAACAAATTAGACATTACCAACATACTTTAAACCTACATAAGGACCAGACGCGCCGAAGTCACCTTCAGTCAATGATCCACCTACTGGGCTGTTTCCAGTGTTATGATGTGCGTTAAAATAATTAAACCACATATAACCCGCATCAAGTGTTAAATCACCTTGTGTCATAGCATAAGTGAAATCAGCACCCAGTTTCGCATCCAGTTCAGGAACAATGGCATTTCTTGAACCGTATATTAAGTTGACTCCATCGTTAAATTTGCTGGTGCCAACTAAAACCGCAGCAGCCCCTTTGGCATAGATACCAAAGCCGTTATTAAAAACATAATGCATGTCCAAACCAGTTCTTGGTCCAAACCCATTATACTCCGATCCGTAGTTGTTAAACAAAATCGGATCTACATTTGGGTTAAATTCTCCCTTAAGACGAGCGTATTGAGCACCTCCGTGAAATCGCATTTTTTTATTGGCACTAAAATCGACATATTGACCTAGCTCAGCATTAACAGCATCCCAACGAGTCTCAAAACGGTCAAATTCAAGAACTGAAGAATAATGATCCGTATTGGAGCGTAAATGATACCAGTTTAAAGTAAAATCATTTCCTGTGTTAAAGTGATACGAGCCTTCTAATTTAAATCCCCAATCCCAATCATTATCAATATCATGAAATCGGCTGTAAAGACCTTCAGGTGTGACACCATAGTAACTAAAAGGACCATTGTGCACCGTTTGTAAATATAAAGCAGTTATTCCAATATCAAATGCGGATTGCTCACATGGTACGGTTACATTTCCAGGAGAACATACTGGTCCCATGGCACCTGCAAAAACTGCACTGCTACTGATAGCCAAGATTCCCACTACTGTTTTCTTCAAACTAAACATGCCTGGTTTCCGGTCAAATTATTATTTAGGAATTCTTCATTGAAACCCTTTTTAAGGCTCAATGACATGGGTACATGATTTATTGTTGCATCATGTAACGTTATGAGTATCAGCAGGGAATTTTAATATGTCAAGGAAATTGAAAATAAAAAATGAATATTTTCAATGAGATATATTTTTTTAATACATACATTTTATTTTTTAATCACTTAGCAGAAATTCAATTCTTAACATAATATTATGGCTATAAGTTATTCATCCATTATATAAATAATTTCTCCACCGACTTTTTCCAAAAACATTATTTTTTAAATAAGGTCACCACAACTCTTCTATTAGCTGCTCGGCCCTCATCCGTATCATTTCGTGCAACGGGCTTTAATGCGCCATACCAGGTAACAGAAAGTTTTCCTTTAGGTACACCAATACTTAACAAATACTCTTCAATAGCTTCTGCTCGAAACTGAGACACTGCATTATTATAACCTTTGCGCCCACTGTCATCCGCATAGCCAATCACCTTAATCACCTGAACCTGTCGGTCTGCCGCAACGTATTGCGCAATTCGACGCAGTTGCTCTTTCGCCTCATCTGACAAGTCTTTACTGTCCACATCAAAGTGAAACACACTTTCACGAACGCTTTCATAATCAAAAGACAACAGCCCACCCAAACAACGCTGATATTTAGAGTACACTTTTTGAAACCGGATTGGCGACAATGCAACTGTGGTGGCGAATCCCTGCTCTGAGCGATAAAGAAAATTTGCCTGATACCCTTGTGATAAATAAGTGAGTAATTTTAACGTAGGATCACGCGATAAAAAAATTCCATATTCACCAGGATTAATCGATGTACGCTCCACCATAAACGAGTGGCCAAATGGCTTCCATACTGGTGGCCGAGCTAATACTTGAGCAGGCAAAGTTCTTCCCACCTGATCCCATTTACGTAAAATAAAATGTGGCGGCTTGGTAGCATATTGTTCAAAATAGCCAATTCCGTAATTAGGAATGACCAGTGAAAGACCACATCGGATAGGATTACCACTCATCTTCCATTGTTCTTCACCCATGGGACTTGCGTAATTAACACGCAGGGCAGCAAAAACTGTATTTGCCATGAACAGACACAGTGCAGCACTAACCAAAAATAATTTGCGCATCCTATGCTCAAATGCCATTTTTTGTTCATCCCAAACTTTTAAATCATGTTATCCTTGCTTATCGGCAATAATGCAGGAACCTTTATAATGCAAAAACTGGTAATTAATCAGCCTGATGATTGGCATGTCCATTTTCGAGATGGTGATTTTTTACACTATACGGTTCCAGCTTCATCACGAGATTTTTCTCGTGCCCTAGTTATGCCCAACTTAAAGCCGCCTTTGACCACCCTGGATGCTATACAGCAATATCGCAGCCGAATTATGGCAGCCGTGCCAAAAAATAATTCCTTCAATCCCTATATGACTTTTTATTTAAATGAATCCGTGACCGAAGAAGAGTTGATGAAGGCGGCAAATTACTCCTACATCCTGGGGGCCAAACTCTATCCTGCGGGTGCAACAACAAACTCTGAAGCCGGCGTTAAATCCTTAAAAACGCTTTATCCATTACTTGAAATTATGCAAAAACATGATTTGGTATTACAAATTCATGGTGAGGTGACTCATGGTGATATTTATGAACGGGAAGCATTTTTTATTACAGAACATCTCCAGCCCCTAATATCCAACTTTCCTGAATTAAGAATGGTCTTTGAACATATTTCCACCAAAGCAGCAGTTGATTTTGTTATGCAAGCGCCCCCAACCATTGCTGCAACAATAACGCCACATCACCTGTTGTATAATCGTAATAAGTTACTGGCAGGGGGGCTTCGTCCTCATTATTATTGTTTGCCGATTTTAAAACATGAGTCGGATCAAAAAGCATTACAGGGTGCCGCTATCAGCGGCAACCGCAATANNCAAATTTTTTGCAGGTACTGATAGCGCACCCCATGCACTAAATCAAAAAGAAACGGCCTGTGGCTGTGCCGGTATATTTTCTGCCCCTTTTGCCTTGAACTACTATGCTGAATTTTTTGATGATTTACAGCAACTGGACAAATTAAATGAATTTACCAGTTGCTTTGGTGCCGAATTTTATCATTTACCAGTAAATACAAATCAAATCGAATTGGTTAAATCCCCGCAGGTCATTCCCAATGACTTACCTTTTGGCAATACTCTAGTTATCCCCATGGCTGCTGGAGAAACATTTAAGTGGAGTGTCCATGCCCGCACGTAATATCAGCCTCAGTAATAATATTAAAGAACGCTTCAGAGGTTTTTTACCGGTAGTGGTAGATGTAGAAACAGCAGGTATAGACCCCCAAAAAAATGCGCTTTTGGAAATGTGTGTTGTTTTTGTGGATATGGATGAGCAAGGAATTCTTTCGCGGGGAGAGCGCTTTTTTGAACATATTATTCCTTTTTCAGGAGCAGAGCTGGATCAAAAATCATTAGATTTTATTCAAATAGATCCCTTTCAACCGTTACGTTTTGCCATAGATGAAAAATTGGCTCTTGAACGGTTGTTTAAACCCATTAATGCGGCTCTTAAAAAACACCGCTGTCAACGAGCGGTGTTAGTTGGCCATAATGCCTGGTTTGATTTGTTATTCATTAAAGAGGCTATAAAGAGAACCGGAGTAAAATCACCGTTTCATGCATTTACCTGTTTCGATACCGCAACTTTGGGGGGATTCGTGTATGGCCAGACTGTATTAGCAAAAGCCGCTCATGCTGCAGGATTAAAATTCGACCCTAATGAGGCACATTCAGCCATTTACGATGCCGAAAAAACAGCAGATTTATTTTGCGAAATGACCAATCAATGGCATAAATTGGTGCATAATCAAGAGATAAAATAAAGCCCACATAACTTTATGCGGGCTTTATATTTTTTATAATGAATCAGAATGTTGTGACAAATAATCAGCGACACCTTGTGGAGAGGCTTTCATTCCCGCATCTCCTTTTTTCCAGCCAGCTGGACATACTTCTCCATGCTCTTCAAAAAACTGCACTGCATCGATAGTACGAATGATTTCATCCACATTTCTGCCAATGGGTAAATCATTAACGATTTGAGATCGCACCATGCCGTTAGTATCGATAATAAATGCTGCACGAAACGCAATACCTGCAACAGGATGTTCCACACCATAAGATTGGCAAATGCTATGATTCATGTCTGCAGCCATAGTGTAACGAACAGGACCTATACCACCCTTGTTAATTGGCGTATTTCTATAGGCATTGTGGGTAAAATGAGAATCAATGGACACAGAAATAACTTCAACATTACGACTGGTAAATTCATCCATTCGATGATCAAGGGCGATCAACTCAGAAGGACACACAAATGTAAAATCCAAAGGATAGAAAAATACTAATCCGTATTTACCTTTCCAATGTTCATGTAAATTAAATTTATCAACAATTTCACCACTACCCATAACGGCAGCAACGGTAAAATCAGGAGCTTTTCGACCAACTAATACACTCATTCCATTCTCCAGAAAGACGCAGAATTTTCTACGCTTATTATTATAATTTAGGCGGCTACTGCATCGCGCAGCATGACTTCCAATTCACCTTGCTGATACATCTCGGCGATGATATCTGAGCCACCTATCAATTCACCTTTAACATAGAGTTGCGGAAAAGTAGGCCAATCAGAAACCTGAGGTAATGTCTGACGAATATCAGGGTTCGCAAGAATATCTACGTAAGCAAAATCAACGCCACAAGCTTCAATACATTGAACAGCGCGGGCTGAAAAACCACATTGTGGCATTTTGGGAGTTCCCTTCATATAGAGCATGATTGCGTTTTCAGCAATTTGCTTGTTAATTTTTTCTAATGTATCCACGATGCACCCTTTTAAAGAAACAGATAAAAAATTATATCAATTATGGCGAAATCTGATCAAGGCCGCAACTAATGATTCGTTACATGGCAAAAAGAGAGCCCATATAAAATAGAGCAGAACCTTCAAATCAGAGATCAAATTGACAAAACCTTACAAATTGGTCTAATAGTATACACCACTATAATTTAAATTGTAACAATTTGGGCTTTCAACTGCATTGAATATCATTGCCATCCTGCTACACTAACCGTTTTTAGAATACATGGAGATTAAAAATGACCTTTACTTTACCAGAACTACCCTATGCTATGGATGCACTTGTTCCTAAAATTTCAAAAGAAACCCTGGAATACCATTATGGCAAGCATCATCAGGCCTATGTTACTAATTTGAATAAATTAATCCCCGGCACTGAGTTTGAAAATATGAAACTTGAAGACATCATTATGAAGTCTAAAGGGGGGGTATTTAATAACGCAGCGCAAGTTTGGAATCATACTTTTTATTGGCATTGTTTAAGCCCCAAAGGCGGTAACGAACCTCAAGGTAAAATTGCTGAAGCCATCAACAAACATTTTGGTTCCTTTGCATCTTTTAAAGAGCAATTTACTCAAGCTGCCATTGGAACGTTTGGCTCTGGTTGGGCATGGCTTGTACAAGATAACTCTGGCGCATTAAAAATTGTAANNTTGACCTGTGATGTATGGGAGCATGCTTATTACATTGATTATCGAAATGCGCGTCCAGAATATCTAAATGCATTCTGGGATTTGGTTAATTGGGAATTTGCTGAAAGCAATTTAAAATAATTAAAAGGATACAAGGATTAGATCATGGCTTTAATCACCAGCTACAGCCCTATGCCGATTACCTTCACTCATGGTGAAGGTATTTGGTTATATGATGAACAAGGAAAGGCTTATCTTGATGGATTGACGGGTATAGCGGTTTGCGGGTTAGGCCATGCACACCCTGATGTCACACGCACCATTCAACAGCAGGCAGCCAAGCTGCTCCATACATCCAACGCATTTCATATTAAAGAACAGGAGATGCTAGCCGCTAAATTAACGTCTATGGCTGGCATGGATCAGGTTTTTTTTGCTAATTCCGGCGCGGAAGCAAACGAGGCGGCAATCAAATTAACTCGTCTTTATGGTCATCAAAAGGGCATTGAAACCCCCTCCATTATTGTTATGGAGAAAGCATTTCATGGTCGTACAATGGCCACTTTAACCGCTTCAGGCAGTCGCAAAGTCCAAGCAGGATTTGAACCTTTAGTTCCTGGATTCATCAGGGCGCCTTTTAACGACCTCGATGCCATTCAAACTATTGCAGCAAACAGAGAAGATGTAGTTGCCGTGATGCTTGAACCCATTCAGGGTGAAGGAGGTATTTATCCGGCTGAAGAAGGGTACTTGCGAGCAGTCGCGCAAATTTGCGAACAAAATGACTGGATGCTCATATTGGATGAGATTCAAACTGGTAATGGTCGAACCGGCAAATTGTTCGCTTGCATGCATTATGGTATTCAACCTGATATTTTAACTACTGCGAAAGGTTTGGGTAATGGTATGCCCATCGGTGCTTGCCTCATGAGTAAACGAGCCAAAGATTTGTTCAAACCAGGAAATCACGGTTCTACTTTCGGTGGAAACTCATTGGCTTGCGCCACTGCTTTAACCGTACTAGATGTCATTGAGCGTGATAAGTTATGCGAAAAAGTAACCAAAAATAGTGGTTTGTTAATGGACAAATTAATTAATAACCTGGGAGAGCACCCTCATGTTAAGGCTATTCGAGGAAAAGGCTACATGATAGGTATTGAACTGGATAGGCCAGCAAATGATATGCGCTTGATTGGTCTTGCCAACGGCGTTCTTTTTAACATAACAGCAGATACAGTAGTTCGTTTATTACCGCCCCTCATCATTAACGAAGATGAAATTGAAGAGCTGGTGAAACGAGTGACATTAACCATTAATCAATTCACTAAGCATTAAATATGAAGAATACCTGAACGTTAAAAAGCTTGGTTAAATTACTACGTCCCTCGACTTGTTCGAGGGAACCAAAGGCTGCATGCAGGACTCGCTTCATGTTTAAAATAATCGCTCCATACACCGCCGATTGAGAGGTGAGCCACGCTTACGACCAACATCATACTGTGCTCTCTTTAACCCGAGCACTTACCTTAAATACTGCACTACTTTAACTGCCTGGTTAGAAAAAACCAATGAAACGCCACGATTTATCTCACGGTATAAACTGTTTTTTGAATCAACAAAACCTAGCCCGCAGAGTTGATTGGCATTTTTAAGCGCTTCTATTTGCTTTTTAGAAAACAAAAGATAACTTCCCAAAACGCCCCCATACTGATGATTTATACTTAAATTACAAAAAAAGTTCACATTATTATGTCCTGCCACTAATACTAATGATTTCTTGGGAAATTGAGTTAAATTACTAATAATAGATGCTTTTAAAGTGATTAAGTGATAGTCCACTCCAGGGGTTAAACCGTGCAACTCATCAAACAAAGTTTTTTCGTTAATAACTGAATTTTTTAATTCAATAAATAAATGCATCTTCTTTCCGAATTCTGAGATTATTTCTTGTAACGTGGGAATTCTGGGCTCCAGAGCCCGTAACGCTTTAAAGGATAAATTAGCAATAGCCACATCATATCCCCACAGTCGCTTTAAGGTGGGATCATGGTTAATTACATATACTCCATCCAGGGTCGTATGAACATCAAACTCAATTCCCCAACAGCCCGCTTCTTCTGCCCGACGAAACGCTTCATTCGTATTTTCAAAATTTCCTGCTGCATTAGAGTGACCCCCTCTATGAGCAATAACTAATGTTTCATTTATATTTTTTGTACAGGGTCTTGAACGGGGAATGGCTGCAAAGAAACCATCTAACATTTTTTGGATTAAATAAAGCAGCATATATCGCTCCGCCATAAATTCTGAACTATATTATGTCGTCAATGGATGTAAGATCAATTAAAGATAAAGTTAAAACCAGGTTTAAAATAAGCTTCTATGTGATAAAACGATACTTTAGTCCAGATTTACGAAGAGCAAGGGCTTAAAGAGGTCAAAATTTTACCATATATTTCCAATTTGCTCTTTCAATAACAAACCAAAGTATGTAAAAATAGTGTCCTATATTTAATTTCTGCTCATCAATAATTTAATTTAATGAGCCTATTGCGAGAAATGTGTTTATGTCTGTAATAACCACTGATATAACCCGTGCTATTTTCGACTTAAACCAGAGCAAGCCAGTTGCTATTCCCACCGAAACTGTATACGGCTTAGCCGCCTTGATTGATAAACCAGAAGCAATTAAATCCGTATTTGCCATGAAAGGTCGGCCTCTCAATCATCCGTTAATCGTTCATGTTGCGCAAGGGAGGGATTTAAGTGACCTGGTTACAGAAGTGCCCGATTATGCGCAACAATTAATGACGCAATTTTGGCCAGGACCATTAACTTTAGTCTTCCGCAGTAACGTGGACCAAATTAACCCCTTAATCACCGGAGGTCAAACTACAGTTGCCATTCGCTGTCCAGCCCATCCTCTGGCACAGGAGCTATTAAAAAAACTCACCGTCCCGGTTGTTGCACCCTCGGCGAATCCTTTTGGCAAAATTAGCCCCACTACGGCATTACATGTCCAGAATTCTTTTGGTACTAAGGACTTACTTATTCTGGATGGAGGCCGCTGCTCTATTGGGATTGAATCCACTATAATCGATGCTACCCATCCAGATACTTACCAGATTTTACGACATGGATTGATTGACGAACAAGCCATAAAAGCAGTGATTGCCACGAAACAATCAAACCAAAAAAATGAAACTAGAGTTCCCGGGAAGCTAGAAAGTCACTACCAACCACAAAAGCAATTATATTATTTTAGTGATTACGCATCTCTTGTCGCTTTTTGTCGCCTCAAAAAAGAATCAATTTATGTTATCGCGAGTCAAAAACCAGAAGAAACCTCCCTCTTTTATCCCTTATCAAATAAGCCTGAAAATGCAGCCTACGATCTGTACTTTCAATTAAGAGAAGCTGATACTTCCCCGGCCCAATGTATAGCAATTGAACTGCCACCAAATAAGAGTGAATGGCTTGGAATTCGGGAGCGTATTTTAAAAGCAGGAACTGCTTATCAGGAATAATCAGAGTTAATTAGTAACGCAGTTTATTCATAGTTTATGACCTGTGTAAAATTACATTGACATCAGTCCATAATTTGCGTACCTTATCGCCCATGCCGAGGTGGTGGAATTGGTAGACACGCTAGCTTCAGGTGCTAGTGGGGGCAACCCCGTGGAGGTTCGAGTCCTCTTCTCGGTACCATTTGATAAACTGGAAAACAATTCTGAACCGTCCAAATAAGTGCTTACCCATAACAAAATTCATTATTCTCAAATCTTTTCAATTAGGCGTCATTTTTAATAAATTCCTCAATTTATAATCCATTAAAAATTTACTCAATCAAGCAAAAGAACTCACCGTAAATGAATTCCTGTGGAAAGATTGTATGGGAAATTAATTTTAATTAGGCGGACACAAGCATCTCTGGATTGCTTCGTCGCTACGCTCCTCGCAAAGACAAGTTGGCTTTGGCTTTGTCGTTGCGGTAAAGGTGGCGCTGAGCGTAGTTATGAAACAATCCAGCGCATCTCAATAACAATCACCTAATATGGTAGTAGTGGAGCATTAATTTAAAGATAACTCGTAGGATATAATAGAAGTAGTTAAGCTTTAATTAATAGTTAATTCATCTGGTTATGGAAAGCGACCTCAAGTGATAACTGAACATTTAAGAGACCAATAATATGCGTGAATACCAACCCGCTGTTTATATTATGGCAAATAAACGTAATGGCACCATTTATACTGGTGTTACTAGTAATTTACTGAAAAGAGTATATGAACATCAATATGCAGATATAGAAGGATTAACTAAAAAATATGAGTGTAAAAATCTAAGGAATTGGTATTTTTTATTTAGCAATAAGATACCCAATAAAAATTTGTAAGTATATTATTTATCTTCAAACTAAATCGGTTTAGAAAAATTTTATATTCAATATTTTCAACCTACTCTCGACGGTATTAAATTTCCCATAGAACTACCGAACTGAATAGGACTTCCAGCATGTAACGTACTATTCCATTGTACCTGCTCACTATTAGCGAAAAGCAATATCACCGTGGAGCCCAGCTTAAAATAGCCCATTTCATCTCCCTGTAACAGCATCGGATTTGAGGTGGTATAATCAAAATTCGCCTGGGTTTTAGTTCGCTTTAAATCACCATGCCAACTGGTACCAATAGCACCGACAATGGTTGCGCCAACCATCACCATAGCCATTGGGCCTGCTTTAGTTTCAAAAAATACCGAAAGGCGTTCGTTTCTGGCGAATAATTTAGGTACAACTCGTACTGTCGAAGGTTGCACTGAAAATAACGCTCCAGGAATATATGTCATGCTACGTAATTGGGCATCGATGGGCATATGAACCCGATGATAATCTTTAGGAGATAAGTATAAGGTAGCAAACTGGCCATGAGTAAAGTGCTGCGCGGTCTCCACATCGCAAGCAAGTAATTCTTGTACCGAGTAATCATGTCCTTTAGCCTGAATCAATTGACCTTGGTTAATCAAACCTAATTCACTGATCGTGCCATCAACCGGAGAAATAATATCAGCTTTTGCTAACGGACGTACTTCAGGCTTTAAATGACGAATAAAAAAATCATTAAAACAGGCAAATTCTGTAGGATTTTCAATCAGAGCCTCATCCATGTTCACGTGATATTTTTTTATAAAATTTTGAATTAAATAATTTTTAATTGCAGTATTGTTCACATCAGCCATCCAACCCGCAAATGACGTCAAAATTTGCTTTGGTATTAAATACTGAGTAATGGTTTTAAAAAAATCAAATGACATAAAGCAATACCTTAAACTTAAAAAAAGAATCATACCCCAAGTACTGCTTCTTGTCACAATAACTAAGAGGTCAATGCCTTCCTTAAAGTTCCTGGTTCTTGTTTATGGGTATACGGTTCAGCCGTTGACTTTAATGAGTTCAATAATGATTTGAATAACTCATGATCGGTATCCAAGGGATCCAAATTTTTAATATAGGTAAAATCAGAAGCTAATCCTGCTCCATCTTTCTTAATAGCAGATATAATAGTTTGCAATAATTTTTTATTAAGAGTAGAGCTTACATCTCCCTCGTAAAAAATATAAGCGACTATCTTATCTTGTTCTTTTATTGTTTTACAGTACTCGTCAACCTTAGCCTCTCGTGATGAAAAAAAACTAAATCGGCTTAAACCTTTTTTATATTCAGCTTTTGCATTGTTAATTATTTCTGTAAACTTACTTCGAGGTAGTTTATTAAGCCAAAGATACATGGAATCGAAAAAATTCTGGACTTTATTATTTTCACTAAATTCTAATTTACTAACAAATTCTAATTCTAATTGATTAAATTTGGGGCTTGTTTTTGCAAAAGAAACGGCGGCAAGAGTGAATTTATCAATATCATTTTTAAACAGATTATTACTCACTGCATACTGAAGAGAAGGATTATTTTTTTTAACTTCGAGCATTAATACAGTTAAATGTTCTATGAGCGCTTTGTTCAAAGCACCATTTTCAGTGGAGCCCGATTTTAAAATATAGGCTAACCTATGGCTTCCTGGCTTTGCATTACTTTCCACCAGGTATTTTTTTACTGGCTCTCCTCTAGTCCGTGTTGATAATAGGTATAGATTAATCGTAGGAGAATAAATCGTATCGATTATATCAACAATAATACGCCTCAGATCCTCTGGTTTTTTGCTATCTGCCCAACTAAATAAATCTTCGACAAACTGATTTATTACTTTCTCATCAGTATGGGGCAATAGCATCTCGGGCAATAATTTTTTACTCAAAGTCCGCATTAAATCATCGGTGCTGACGAGGTGCTCTCGAATATTAGCTTGCTTTATAAATAATTCCAAACTACTCACTATAGTTTTAAAAACAGTACTAAAAGTAGTGGTGTGATCAAATAATTCACAAATTCTAAATACTTCATTATAATGCGTAATTTTGGCTATTTTATCAATAAATAATGAGTTGTGGTCCTCTATAAGTTTCTCACTAGATATATTGTAGTATTCACTAGCTGCCTCATAAAGCTGATTAGTAAAATTAATTAAGCCTAAAATTCCATCTCTTCGTTTATTGCCTAAATCCAGGCGAACATATTGTCTCAACTGTTCAATTGATAATTTAGTCATCGGCTGAAATACTTGCCAAATGAAGGTCAAATTACTGTCCTCTGCACTCCAACTGGATGAATTACCATCAAAAATATCCTGAATAGCTGCGTGATCTTTAGGCGCAGAAACATCAAGCATCATTGATTTCAATAAGTTGTAACTTTCACTTAATTCTTTAGTAAAACGCGGTGCAAAAGTATCTCGCCAGATTTGATTATATCTTGCTTTTAATACTTTATTATCAAATTTTTCATTAATCGAATCCTTGACAAAAAGTGTATTATTTAAATGTTCTGTCCACGCTTGAACCCTTTTAAAATAGGAAGGTTTATCATATAACTCAAGACAAGTTGCAGGGATCGATAATCCATGACTATTTTTGGGATTACCCATATAGAGAACCATAACCCGATATAAATTGTCATACCCTTTCTGGTATATCTTTCTAAAACTGTTAATAAAGGGTTCTTTATTAGTTAGTTCATTGCATAAATCCGGAAATTTGTTTTCGTATTGAGCCGCTACTGAAGCCTCTAACGAAGTATAGTCCCAAGGAGTATCACCTAAATATTTTTTTAATCGTGCCATCAACATATTTGGCTGATAAGTCATTAAACATCGCATACCAGCGGCAAATGTTTGCTCTACTGCTTCCTTACTACTAGCCAAAGCTAAAAATTGCGCTGGATCAGCAAATTTTTTAGGAAGCCATTCTTTAACGAACTCAGGTAAATTGGAATTATTTCCAGGTTTATCATAAGTACACCAATGATAAAAAATATTTATATCCGGAAAACGTTCATAATCATGAACCTTAATATGCTCCTGCCTCACTGGAGAAACAAAATTTCGTGGTTTAATCAAATGGGTAAACCAGTAAAAAAACATATCATTATCTAACTCTGCAGGCCCATGTTCAGAGAACCCCATATTTCCAGGATGCGCATCATCATTACAATAATACCATTGGATAAAAAGTATTAATAAAAAATTTTTATCCAACAAAGTTTGCGTGCTAGGAGATACTTTTTCCTGCTCATCGGGATTGTAACAATTCAGAGGCTTAAATCCATCTATTGCAATAGATAGAGTACCAACAATTTTATCTCCATCATAAACCAAACGTTCTTCCGCTGTCTGTTTACCTAATTGCAATTGTTTGCAGCATGCAGTCGCAACACACATTTTGGCCAGAAATTCAGGATATTTATTAGATATAGCTTTAAAGAAACCTACTTTTTCAATGCCATCTTCAATGAAGGTTATCCGCTTAACGTTATTAAAACTTCCTTTTATTGGGTCATCAGAGTCTGGTTTTAAATCACTCATCTTGAGTGCTATTTCAGGCATCCCCATCCTATTCCCTTATTAAATCCCTCTTTAGCCTCATATTAAGCAGAAATAATTAATAAATTCAAGAGTGTTTTTTGGTAAATTTGGTAAATTTAGGGGTTATTTTGAATACATAAAATTCAATATGAACAAATGGATAATTTTGGGGATAATATTAATACAATAAAATGATTTAAATAAGAACATCATTAATGTGGTTCAAACAAAAGCCCAATTGTAAAAAAAATGTTACTTTGGCCGCATATTGTGGCATTTCGTTAAGCAAGAGGCTTCTTCAATTGATCTTCCATGTTTTTGTGGGAACTAATAACTAATCGTTCATAACGTGACTGCGTAAAAAAAGTATAACTACCAGTACATTTTTTATTTACTGCGTTGGCTATAAACAAAGTACACAAGCTTATAACAAGATTAGAAATTATTAATAATGCTAACTTTAATGATGTATTTTCTTGAGGATCGACAATGGCTAAAATATCTTTTTTTGCATTTTCTAAATCATTATGTAACCGTGGGTTAAAGTTATTTGTTGTTATTGCTTCCCATGCAATTTCATACAATTTCTTTAGATAACCCTGCTCTTTTTCTTGCCATCTACCATATGCAATCCGATCTTTTTGACTTAATTTTGCCTGTATCGCTTTAGTTTTTTCTCCGACACCAAACATGACTTCTCTAAATCGTCTTGCTTTTAAGGTATCTGCTGCTGCTAATGATACCAAAGCGGGTTCACATTTGAGATTTTGTACTTGCTGGGCACATATTATTCGGTTTTTTAATTCTTTAGCCTGATTTCGTAGCCATTCATCCGTTAACACCTCAATTTCCTGGTTTAATTTGGATATCCCTGGGGTTAATTCCGTATAAAGAATATTTACTAAGGTTTCCTGATGTTGCAGATTTTCTATATTACTCAATGAGGGCAGAATAAGTCGTGCTATTCGTCCATTTGAATCTTTTCTTCCGATAAGCTGATATATAGATTCGCTTATATCTAATTGATTAATTACTTGCAACGATTCAATCAGAAGGTGCAGCTCCTCCAGGTTTAATTTCTTAACCAAAGACGCAACATTTTCTAATTTACGGCAATGAACTGCAACGGATTTTGCCAAATGCAATTGAGGATCTTTAGCGATCTGCATTAATGCAGGGATTGTGTATTCATTAGTCTTAAACAAACTGCATAACGTACTAGCTAGTAAGGGATAACGCTTCATCTCATGTACAAGATGCGTAAATTCTTCTTCAGACAAATCGCTTTCAATCCAAAAAATTAAACTGGCTTTTTGAATATCATCGCGATTTAATTCAGCAATTGAATCCAATCTGGTTCGCTTTTCTTTCAATTTGAAAAATTGGGGCAGTTTTTCAGATAAACCCATTTGAAAGAGGTGATAAACTACTTGATAATACTTTTTTCCTAAAACCTTTGTAGCAAGATCAAACCATCTACTCTCTATTAAATACGGAATCAATTTGATCTGCGTTTCATTCCATAAAAAGGGATGCCGATTTGCATGACCTTTTATTTGAGGCAAAATTTTATTCATTAAATAATGTTTGGGGAAGGGGATGAGACGACCGTTTTCATAACAAGAAATAATTACTTCTAATGAGTTTTTATTTACTTGTTCGTCAGCTCCAAAAGGAATAATCCCCATGGCCTCTTTTAAACCAGCACTCCCATTTAAACATTCAGCAAACAAACCAGACGAAATGTTAATGCCATATTTAATTATGCGATCTAAAATCTCATTCTCAGCCCAAAGCTTATCCTGAGATATTGCATCAATTAACAAATTTTTTAGTTCCGTTTTTTTTCTCAACGACAGGGTAGATAATAACGGCAGAATTCTTTGATAATGAGGATTTATTAACCCGCTATTTAAATCCAATATTTTATATATTAGCTCTGTGATGAAAGGGTTATCAGCGTCTTCCGCTAATGAATGATTGGCTAAGTCCAATGGTGATTCGTTAATATCAGGATGTAATAAGGGAGAGTAATCAAGACTGGTCAATATCATTAAATTCTGTTGCGGAGCTGCCAAATAAGTGTTTTTCATCAAACCTAAAGCCCACTGCGACAAATCCTCAGGGTTATAAACCACCATAAACCGGCACAATTCGCCATGATTATTAATAAAGGCAAAATCATGATTAAACCAATTAGGGTCATCCTCCCCGGCCTCTCTCCTGAATAATTCACCTAAAAAATGCGAGGGGTTTTTTTCCGTACAATTAAGTTTGTTATTAATATTAAGCCAGCTTCGGCTATACTCTTCTGCCTCTGGCTGATGGCCTAAAAATTGAGTTTCTCGTAAAGCGTACATCTGTATGATTACTGGCGACAACTGCTGGTGCTCGTTGTTCCCTTTAGTCATCAAGGTAAAAAATTGAAGCGCATTGCCTTGCACAACTCGTACCATAAAATGTAATCCTGAAAATGCAATCTGCAAACATTATAACCATTTTCATCTGATACGTCCTATTGTCATCATATTATTTTTTCTATTAAAAATGATGTACAGGAGATTTGAATGATGATGTGTTTCACGGGAAACATCCACCTAGGTCTAGGCCATAAATAGCAATTATGGCCAAATTAACGAATTGGCCATAAATTCGCGAGTCTGAACAAATGGGGCAAGTAATCTACATCTTTTCAAATACAGCCTCGAAATTAAATCAATTTTATACTTCAGTCACTTGTAAATGGGTGACATTTTGCAGTCCACGAGGCAAGCGATTTCCTCTTCGTCCGCGTTCACCTTTATAATAAGTCAAATCAGCGCCTTTAAGGGTAAAATGTCGTTTTCCAGCATGTACCGTTAAGGAGTCATTAATCGCTAAAACTTGTAAATCAATAATGTATTCCTCCCTGGATGCCGCTTTAGCCGATGGGATACTGATTAATTTATTACCTTTCCCTCGGGTTAACTCGGGCAATTCAAGTATGGAAAAAATTAGCAATCTACCTATATTTGTCGCACACGCCACAAACAATTCCTTATCTTTAGCTAAAATCCGAGGAGGTAAAATTCGGCTATTTTCGGGTAATTTGATACATGCTTTACCATTCCGGTTTTTAACATAAAGATCAGCTACAGTTACGATAAATCCATACCCCGCATCACTGGCTAAAATAACCTGTTGTTCTGGGTCTCCCCCAATCATAGCCTCAAACAGCATCCCCTCTGCAGGATTTAATTTGCCAGTCAAAGGCTCACCTTGGCCCCGAGCTGAAGGCAAAACGTGTCCTGGTAAGGAATAAACCTTTCCTTCACTATCAAAAAAAATAACTTGCTGATTGGAGCGCGCAAGAGCCTGGGCTTTAAATTCGTCACCGGCCTTATAATTAAGCTCCCTGCCATCCACATCATGACCTTTTGCGGCTCTTACCCAACCATTTTTGGATAAGACTACCGTGATTGGTTCATTAGGCAATATATCTTCTTCTTTTAACGCTTGAGACTCCTGGCGAGTAATTATTGGTGAACGGCGCTTATCACCAAACTCATCCCGATCTTTTATAATTTCATGTTTCACTAAAGTTCTTAAGCGTGATTCACTGGCTAAAATATTTTGTAAATTATCGCGTTCTGCGGCCAATTCATCTAATTCAGCCCGTAATTTCATTTCTTCAAGCCGTGCTAAATGGCGTAACTTCATTTCCAAAATAGCCTCAGCCTGACGTTCACTCAGATTAAAACGGGCGATTAGCCCTTGTTTGGGTTGCTCATGCTCCCTGATGATAGCTATGACTTCATCGATATTAAGATAAGCGATTAATAGCCCCTCAAGGACATGAATGCGCTCAAGCACTTTCTCCAATCGATATTCTAATCTTCGTTTAACAGTAGCAAGTCGATAAGTCAGCCATTCGGTCAATATGGTTACCAGCCCTTTGACGCGTGGTTTTCCATCGAGACCAATCATATTAAAATTAACCCGATAGCTGCGTTCTAAATCGGTAGTAGCAAACAAATGCGACATCAGGCCTTCAACATCAACACGGTTCGATTTGGGGATAATCACCAGACGCGTTGGATGCTCGTGATCGGATTCATCGCGCAAATCTTCAACCATGGGTAATTTCTTTTGCTGCATTTGCAAAGCAATCTGTTCCATTATTTTTGCGCCAGAAACCTGATAGGGCAATGCAGTAATTACTATGTTCTGTTTCTCCTGCATGAACACTGCGCGCATTTTTACAGAGCCGTTTCCAGTTTCATACATGGTATTAATTGCTTCACGCGGCGTAATAATCTCGGCAGCCGTGGGGAAGTCTGGGCCATGTATAAACGATGAGATAGCCTGCAGCTCAGCTTTGGGATTATCTAATAAATGAATACAGGCATTAGCTACCTCAGTCAAATTATGAGGTAAAATGTCTGAGGCCATTCCTACTGCAATACCAGTGGCACCATTCAATAAAATATTAGGGAGACGGGCCGGGAGCAGCGAAGGTTCTTGTAACGTACCGTCAAAGTTATCCACCCAATCTACCGTACCCTGCATGAGCTCACCGAGCAATACATCAGCGTAGGGCGATAATCGCGCTTCGGTATAACGCATTGCCGCAAATGATTTGGGATCGTCAGGTGATCCCCAGTTACCTTGCCCATCGACAAAGGGGTAACGATAGGAAAATGGTTGTGCCATTAAAACCATGGCTTCATAACAAGCACTATCACCATGAGGATGAAATTTACCTAACACATCCCCCACAGTACGAGCTGATTTTTTATATTTCGCTGTAGCTTTCAATCCCAATTCAGACATTGCGTACACAATACGACGCTGTACCGGTTTTAAACCATCGGCAATATTAGGCAAGGCCCGATCAAGGATGACGTACATGGAATAGTCAAGATATGCTTTCTCTGTAAATTCGGTCAGCGGTTTTTTTTCAGTTGCTTCATTCATCATGGTTTTTTTAGTCATTATCAATTTAGTCGCTATAAGGTCATCGTAGTGCAAGTTTGGTTACGATTGCAAAGCTATTTTAGCAAAATATTCATCATGTTAGTATTCTAAACAGCATGCAGATTGTGAATAACTTTATAATATTTTTAGAGCACTTTGCCTGTTCAAACGTAAGTTATT
Organism: Legionellaceae bacterium UBA2794; assembly: GCA_002352055.1. Taxonomy (GTDB): domain Bacteria; phylum Pseudomonadota; class Gammaproteobacteria; order Legionellales; family Legionellaceae; genus Legionella. The sequence continues at coordinate 14,684 of DEHS01000072.1, read as the reverse complement.
GAAATTTATTAGATTTTAAAAATTATCTAATTGATGCTGAATGTAAATCCTGTGGATAAGTGTGTGAATTAATATGAATAAGTATCTATTTTCAATCCTTTTTGCAATATCTTATATCGCTCATAGTACGAACAAGACCAAAGTACAAAAAAGCAATAATATGCTAATAAAAAGACCTCTCTTTAGACTAATTATTATTTAAATATATATTCTTATACCGTGTTAACAATTCATCAAATAACTTTAACATCTCATCAAATTACCTTAACATCTTATCGAACAGTTATACCGTATCAGCAAAATAACTACACCGTATCATCAAATGATCCCAACATCTCTCCAAATAATTACAACGTCCCGCGATTTATTCGCGGAATCCAGAGATGTAATTTAATAAACTAATTTAATACATTCATTAAAGTCGAGTTGGATCCCGTGAAACAAACGACACGAAATCGAAATCTGAATTGTCAGTACCTAAACATAACTAAACAATACAACTGTACTCGAAGCTCAACAAAGTAAAAGGGTGAATGTTTTGCAATGATGGAGTTTAGTACAAGATAAATTTCGCTTACCTTGTACTATATAGAACATTATTTAATGTTTTTTCGTACTTTTTGAATGGCACGAATTTGTGCTACGGCACGAGCAAGCTCCACAGCGGCGACTGAATAATCAATATCCCCGCCTTTATTAGCCATAGCTGCTTCCGCCTGTGCTTTTGCAGCTAAGGCAGATGCTTCATCCAGGTGATCAGCACGTTCTGCAACATCCGATAATATAGTTATCGAATGGGGCTGCACTTCGAGCATACCACCTTGCACATAATATATTTCCTGCTCGCCACCTTGAAGAGTCAAACGAATTTCCCCCGGCTTTAATATGGTAAGAAGTGGCGCGTGGCCGGGAGTGATACCAATTTCCCCCAGCTCGCCAGTTGCTACTACCATTTCAACCAGGCCTGAGAATATTTCACGCTCAGCACTTACGATATCCAGGTGCGTTGTTATAGTCATTTCTGCTTGCCTCATAAAGTTTTAGCTTTAGCAACAGCTTCCTCTATGCTTCCGACCATGTAAAATGCCTGTTCAGGTAAATCATCATATTCGCCAGCAAGAATACCTTGGAAACCTTTAATAGTATCTTTTAGTGATACATATTTTCCTGGGGAACCGGTAAATACCTCTGCAACGAAGAACGGCTGAGACAAAAATCGTTGAATCTTACGTGCACGGGTAACAACACGCTTATCATCTTCAGACAATTCATCCATACCTAGAATCGNNGAGCAGTATCATAATGTTCCTGACCAACAACTAAAGGATCTAATTGACGGGAAGTTGAGTCTAATGGATCTACTGCTGGATAAATTCCAAGCTCAGCAATTTGTCGAGACAATACTACGGTTGCGTCAAGATGCGCGAATGTAGTCGCTGGTGATGGGTCAGTCAAGTCATCCGCTGGAACGTATACTGCTTGAATTGAAGTAATGGAACCTGTTTTAGTTGAAGTAATCCGCTCTTGCAACATACCCATTTCTTCAGCCAAAGTAGGTTGATATCCTACCGCAGAAGGCATACGACCTAATAANNCCCCTGCCAGAGTGTAACGATAAATATTATCGATAAATAACAGTACGTCACGACCTTCATCACGGAATTTTTCTGCCATGGTCAAGCCAGTCAAAGCCACACGTAAACGGTTTCCTGGGGGCTCATTCATTTGACCATAAACCAAAGATACTTTATCCAGTACGTTAGAATCTTTCATTTCATGGTAGAAGTCATTACCTTCTCGTGTACGCTCACCAACACCTGCGAATACAGAGTATCCACTGTGCTCGATAGCGATATTACGAATCAATTCCATCATGTTTACGGTTTTACCTACACCCGCACCACCGAATAACCCTACTTTACCACCCTTGGCAAAAGGACATAAAAGGTCAATAACTTTAATCCCGGTTTCTAATAACTCCTGGCTACCCGCTTGTTCTTCGTAGCTTGGCGCTTTCCGATGAATTGCCCAATGATCTTCGGCTTCGATTGGACCTTCGTCATCGATAGGACGACCTAAAACATCCATAATACGACCTAAAGTTTTTTTACCTACGGGGACCTGAATCGGCTTACCGGTATTATGTGCTTTGAGACCACGTTTCAAACCATCAGTTGTTCCCATTGCAATAGTACGCACAACACCATCACCTAATTGTTGTTGAACTTCAAAAACCAGGTCACCATCAACTAATGTTAATGCATCGTTAATTTTTGGTACACCGTCACGGGGAAATTCAACGTCTACCACCGGACCAATTACTTCTACTACAGTTCCTAAGCTCATTATATACCCTCTTATAAAGCGGCTGCGCCACCAACAATTTCTGCTAACTCTTGTGTAATCGCAGCTTGTCGGGCTTTGTTATAGGCCAATTGAAATTCTTTAATCAAATCACCAGCATTATCAGTTGCACTTTTCATAGCAATCATTTTTGCAGCTTGCTCACAAGCGATGTTTTCCACAACACCCTGATAGACTTGTAATTCAATATAGCGTTCAAGAAGATCATCTAGCAGGTCTTTTGCATCAGGCTCATAAATATAATCCCAATGATGTCCCATTATTTTTGTATCATCTTCTGATTTTGGTAACGGTAACAGTTGTTTTACCGTGGGTCTTTGGGTCATTGTATTAACGAATTCGTTATATACAATATGTAATGCATCTATAGTACCGTTATAGTATGAATCAATCATTACTTTAACGATTCCGATAAAATCATTAAGCCCAGGTGTATCACCTAAATGATCTATAGATCCTAAAACACTACCACCTACCCGTTTAAAAAATGCCTGGCCTTTTCGTCCAATAACTGCGACATCAATTTCTTTGCCTTGCTCTTTCCACTGCCGCATGTTACGGATGGTTTCCCGCAACAAATTAGCATTGAGACCACCACACAAACCTCTATCAGTTGTTACAACTATGATACCAATGCGGTTAATCTCACGCTCCATAATAAACGGATGTCGGTATTCTGAGTTAGCACGGGCGATGTGTTTTACTACTTCATAAATTTTATTGGCATAAGGTTTGGATGCACGCATTCTTTCTTGCGTTTTACGCATTTTACTTGCTGCCACCATTTCCATCGCACGCGTAATTTTACGAGTCTTGTTGATACTCGAAATTTTGGTGCGGATTTCTTTTGCTCCAGCCATATCTTACTTCGCCTTTATTGATTTATAGGTCATGACACTGCTGTCATGACCTTATAATTTACCAACTACCGGTACGCTTGAATTCCTCAACAGCTTTCTTCAACTTTGCTTCAATATCGTTATCATAACCACCTGCTTCATTTATTGAATGCAATAAAGCCGCATGAGTGCTGCGCATGTAATCATGAAGTGCCGTTTCAAAAGAACTAATTTCATTTACCGGAACGTCATCCAGATAGCCTTTCTCAACAACGAACAAACTAATACCCATCTCAGCTACCGAGAAAGGAGAGTATTGTTTTTGCTTCATTAATTCAGTAATACGTTGGCCACGTTCTAATTGCTTCCGGGTGGCATCATCAAGATCAGATGCGAACTGAGAAAATGCTTCCAATTCACGGAACTGAGCTAATGCCAATCGGGTACCGCCACCTAATTTTTTCATAATTTTGGTTTGTGCAGCACCACCTACCCGTGATACAGATAGACCGGAGTTAATCGCAGGTCTGACCCCTGAGTTGAATAAATCCACATCCAGGAAAATCTGACCATCTGTGATTGAAATAACGTTAGTAGGTACGAACGCAGATACGTCACCCGCTTGGGTCTCAATAATAGGTAGAGCTGTTAATGATCCGGTTTTACCCTTCACTTCACCTTTAGTTAATTTTTCTACTTCATCAGCATTAATTCGCGCAGCACGCTCTAATAATCGTGAGTGCAAATAGAAAATATCCCCAGGATAAGCTTCACGACCTGGTGGTCGGCGTAACAACAAGGAAATTTGACGATAAGCCCAAGCCTGTTTGGTTAAGTCATCGTATACGATCAATGCATCTTCACCACGCTCCATGAAATATTCACCCATAGAACATCCAGAATATGGAGCGATAAACTGTAATGCAGCTGAGTCAGCAGCACCTGCCACTACAACGATAGTGTGTTCTAATGCGCCATGCTCTTCCAATTTACGAACAATAGAAGCAACAGAAGACGCTTTTTGACCAATTGCTACATAAACACACTTAACGCCAGTACCTTTTTGGTTAATAATGGCATCAATTGCAATAGCTGATTTTCCGGTTTGGCGGTCACCAATGATTAACTCTCGCTGACCCCGACCTACAGGAATCATCGCATCAATTGCTTTTAACCCTGTTTGAACAGGCTGATCTACTGATTTACGCGAAATTACTCCCGGAGCAACTTTTTCAATTGGCGACATACCAGCAGCTTCTATAGGACCCTTACCATCAATTGGGTTACCCAATGCATCAACTACACGCCCCAATAATCCAGGGCCGACAGGTACTTCAAGAATACGACCAGTACATTTACCTTTTTGACCCTCAGCTAAAGAGGATGCATCTCCAAGGATTACCGCACCTACTGAATCTCTTTCAAGGTTCAGAGCCAGACCATATACTCCACCGGGAAATTCAATCATTTCACCGGCCATTGCATCCGCAAGACCATGTAAACGAACGATCCCATCCTTTAAACTGACAATAGTACCTTCATTACGAGCTTCGGAAACCACATTAAATTGATCAATTTTCTTTCTGATTAATTCGCTGATTTCAGAAGGATTTAACGCTACTTGTTCTGACATGAAAACTATCCTCTAAATTAAGCGGCCAAACCGGTGCCAAGTTTATTGAGCTTGCCCCGGATTGAGCCATCGATAACTAAGTCGCCTGCCTGAATTACTGCACCACCAAGCAGGGAGGGATCAATACTGATTTGTAACGACACTTTACGCTTTAGCCGTTTACTTAATGAATCCATTAACTGCTGCTCTTGAGCAGGTGATACTTTGGAAAAACTGATGATATCCACAGCTAAAGTCTTTTCTTGCTCTGCTCTATGAATTTCATACAGTGCTTTAATTTCAGGTAATAACATCAACCGTTTATTATTAGCCAGCAGACCAATTAAATTTTTTAACGATGAGTTGTCTTTAATATGCGAGCCACATACTGTTTGCAATAATTCAATCTGTTGCTCCTCAGTAGAAGCTGGATTTGCAATAAACTGAGATGCCTGAGGATTAAGGACTGCTTCAGCAAGCGCTAGCAGATATTGAGACCATTCTGCTAGTTTATCTTCAGCTAGTGCATGCTCGAATATAGCTTTAGCATAGGGTCTGGCTATAGTGGTGCTATCAGACATATTAAATCTCTTCTATCAAATTATCTAACAAGGCGCTATTCGCTTTAGCATCGACTTCTCGCATCAAGATTCTTTCTGCGCCAGTAATCGCCAACTTGGCAACTTGTTTGCGCAATTCTTCTCGAGCATGATTCACTTGTTGTGCAATCTGCTCCTGTGCAATTTTAGCCTGGACTTGCGCTTCGCGTTTAGCAGCTTCTTTAGCTTCTTCAATGATTTGTGATGCGCGTTTGTTTGCTTTATCAATGATATCAGCGGATTGAACTTTAGCGTGTTTTAAATCTTCTTTAACACGATGCTGTGCCAATTCTAATTCTTTACGACCACGTTCAGCTGCAGACAAACCATCTGCAATCTTCTCTTGTCGTTCTTCCAGGGCTTTGGCTAAAGGAGGCCAAACCAGTTTCATAGTAAATAAAACAAATGCAGCAAAAACAAGCATTTGTACTATTAAAGTCAGATTAATATCCAAAGTATATCTCCTGTTAACAATTAGGGCGCAACGGCGCCCACTTCATGTGTTATCAAGAACCCAGATTGCTAAGGAACGGGTTAGCAAAAGTAAAGAATAATGCGATACCTACGCCAATCATGGTTACCGCGTCTAATAAGCCTGCAACGATAAACATTTTAACTTGTAACATTGGAACCATTTCAGGTTGACGTGCTGAACCTTCAAGAAATTTACCACCTAATAAACCAAAGCCGATTGCTGTGCCTAACGCACCTAAACCGATTAACAACGCGACCGCAATTACAGTCATACTTTGAACTTGTGCTATTAACTCAGCAGCTTGCATATTTATCCCCTTTACAATGGATGATGAAAATTAAATCGTTAGTGTTCTTCGTGTGCCAGACTGAGATAAACTATAGTCAACACCATGAAAATAAATGCTTGCAGGGTTATCACCAGAATATGGAAAATAGACCAGGCAAGTGCCAGAATGAACTGAGCAGATCCCAAAGTCACAGTACCTACCAGTGATGTCGATGCAGCATTTAAGGTTAGCAAGGCTATCAAAATAAAGATTAATTCGCCAGCATATAAGTTGCCAAATAACCGCAATGCCAGAGAAATAGGTTTGGCTATTAAGCCTACCAGTTCCAACAGAAGGTTAAAGGGTATAAAAGCTATGTGATTAAACGGCTGTAAGGTTAGTTCTTTGATAAATCCTTTAGCGCCTTTAATCTTGATACTGTAATACAGAATCAGTACAAAAACTGATAAAGAGAGACCGAACGTTAAATTCAGGTCGTTAGTGGGGACCACCTTTAGGTTGTGCACTCCACCCATCTGAGCAATCATAGGTAACACGTCAACTGGCAATATGTCCATGAAGTTCATTAAAAAGACCCATAAAAATATGGTCAGAGCCAAGGGTCCAATTAAATTATTTTTGCCATGGAAACAATCTTTCACCTGGTTGTCAGCAAATTGCAACATCATCTCGGCAAAATTTTGTAATTTACCAGGAACCCCCGTAGTCACACGGCGGGCGCCAAAATACATCAGAGCGGCAACAATACCGCCGAGAATGAGGGAAAAGAAAATGGTGTCAAGATTCAGTGTCCAAAAGCCACCGGATGAACCCATTTCCATATCTCTAACGTTATAGGTTAGATACGTTAGATGATGCTTGATATAGTTTGTGCTAGATACCATTTCAGTCACTTTCTGGCCTATTCTGTTTATTGACAATTATCCATGGGGCAAACCAATGCGTCATGAGTATCAAAATATATGATCCAAAAAACGCAAGCGGTGTGATCCTACATAATACGAAAACTGCTGTGAACAAGAATATGGATATAAATATCTTTAGCGCCTCGCCTTTATAAAAGCTGCTTACAATCTGCTTTGCGGCTCGAGCACCCTGATGCTTAAATAATTTACTGGCAAAATATGCGTTGGGAATAATACATACAAGACCACCAAGAAGTGCTGAACTTGCTGCATTCATATTAAACATTATTGCGCATAATGCCGCCAGGAATACTGTAATACCTAACTGCACCAGCCACAATCGCATTATTCCGCGCCTATTTAGCTGTTTGTTCACATATTCACCTAACTTTCACCGCGCGAATTATAAATTAAACAAATCTATTAAGCAACATAGATATTCTTTTAGATCCTTTAAAAAAGTTTTTGTTCTCCATCGTTTATAAACCATACCTATCACTGTGGTGTTTTTTCTTTTCCAACCCTATATTTTGCTCAATATTNNACAAGCCCAAAAAATTTTTGCCTTTGAAGTGAAATCTTAATTGACTCGGCCATATGGTTTGTCTACCATGCACTCCACAAGTCTTCCAATGGAAAATGGAGTAACATAATGAAGATAGTCCAACAAACCCAACGCCTAAAACTAATGGAATGGATATCATCCCTTTTTATAAAATATCAGATTTTATTGATTATAACTTTATTCCTTTATGTCATTGTTACTAATTTTGCATTTCTAAGTTAATCATTTTTTGTTCGTTTAAATTTAACAACTAAGAATTTTTTGCTGCGGAAGTCAGCATTACTCAATGATTAATAAAAGGATGCATTATGACCCAGATATTCACCGGTGAGGGTTTAGGCTTACATGGCTCATCTCTTGGTTTAGGCAATTATGGTCCCAAAGGCGTAGCCGCTTTGGGTCAAGGTGGTGAATCAGTTTACATTAATGCTGCCAATGGCAATTTAGTACTCAAACAAGCTGATGGTTTCCTGGCTGACATTGGTTTTGGACTCGATATATTTCAAACCTATAATTCCCGAGGAGAAAAAGGGTCCAACTGGCAGTTCAATGTTCAATCACGTCTAGAATTCAAAGGAGAAATCAATGCCCCAGGATCCTCAGTTATAAGGATTGGCGAGGACGGCCACCGCAGCATCTTTACATATAATGCCCAAAAACAGGGATACATCCCCCAAAATGGCGGGACCGAGTGTTTAACTTATCGACAAAACGAGTGGATTTATCAGAATGGTGGACAAAAAACATCCAGCCATTACAATACCAAAGGGCAACTCACTTTTTTAAGCGATTTAGACGGACACGCGTTTCATTTCACCTACACTGATGGTCATCTTTCTGCTATTAGCAATACCAGTGGCAAACAACAGATAACCTGGTCCTTTCAAAAAGGTCTGCTACAAGATGTTATCACTACAAGCGAAGGGAAAACAATTCATCACGTGCACTATGAATATGACGGACAAAACCGACTACACCTTGTCAGCCGCAATTTAGGTGAGGGAAAAATTTATTGGATTACCTATAAATATGCGGGAGATTCAAACCGCATCACCGATATAAACCAATCAGATGGTACTACCCTCCATATTGACTATGATACGCAAGGTCGGGTCAAAAAGCTTATTGATGGTGCGGGGCGCGTTACATCTTATACATATGAGGCAGGCAAAACGATAATTACTGATGGCCTAGGTGAGTCATGGACCTATTATTACGATGATAAAAATCGTCTGACGGGTATCGATGGCCCGGATAAATACCGTATTCGCTATCTATATGAAGGATCCTATTTAAAATCTATAACTCAAGGAAATCAAGTATGGAACTTTCGTTATAACGAACAAGGTGATTGTATCTTTATTGAAGAGCCGGATGGTAAGAGAATCCAGCGTCTTTATGACTTGGCTCATCATGTCATTGCGGAAACCCACTATCAATCCTTTGATGGAAACCATAACCCGGTGCAACCGCAGACCACCCGCTTTATTTATGATGCGAGAGGTCACCTACGATTTAGCATTGCAGCAGATGGCACGGTAACCGAGCGCCGTTATGATACCGAAGGACAGTTATTAAATACTCGATGCTATCTCCGAAACACCTATGATTTAATGACCCTGGACGAAGAAAACCTGCCAACTGTAGAGCAATTGCAAACTTGGATAGCCCAACAAAATCCTCAGGACGTAAGTCTGGTCGCCTATCAATATGATTGGCGAGGCCAACTTATCGAAGAAATTCATTACGCACAAGTAGATGCTTCTGGACAAGGTGTTTTAGAAAAAAAATCACTCAGAACACGATATTGTTATGATGCTGCGGGCCGTCTTATCGAAAAAAGCACACCTGGAGAACTGGGCTGGAGCAGCACCTATTATTTTTATGATGATTTAGGTCGCTTAACACAATCAATTGATAATCATCACAATACGCAACGTTTTGAATATGATGATACACACCAGCGTATTATTGAAACCGATGCCAATGGATTGCAAACCATACACATTTATGATGGAAGCGGTTTGTTGCTTTCAATAATAAAAGTAGATGCTACTCATAATTATGGCACCATTTCCTATACCTATGATCAGGCAGGTCGTCTGATTTCTGAAACAGGAGTTGATGGACTTACTGCTTACACCTTCTATGATGCTCAAGGGCGAATTAAAGCTAAAGTGAATACGCAAGGACTAGTAACTGAATTTCAGTACAACGAGGAAGGACAGGTTGTCCGGACCTGCCAGTACGAACACGTAATTTCAACAGCGAGTTGGGGTGAGCACCTACCATCCTATGATTCGGTTAAACCTTCAGCTGCCCCCCAAGACAGAATCAGTCAGACAATATATAACCAGTATAACCAGTTAGCTTATAAGATTGATTCTATAGGTGCGGTTATTGCTTATCGCTATGATGCAAATGGGCAGATGATTTCAACAACCGCCTTTGCAAATAAACTGTCAGACTTTAACCCAAAGCATTTATTAACTTTTAATGAGGTTAGGATTAAAGATGACTCTAAAGACCGCACCAATTCTTACTACTATGATTCAATGGGGCGACTTCAAGGTGAAATAAATGGCGAAGGATACGCTGTTGGTTACACATATGATCGCTTAGGAAATTTAATTGAATCATGCCGCTACTTGAACAGATCCACGGAACGCAGTGGAAACTGGCAAAAAGACAAACCAGCTGCAACTTCTCAAAAAGACATCCATACGTACCGACTTTATGACAATCAGGGACTTAAAATAGCTGAGATTGATGGGGAGCGTTATCTTACCGAATACCGTTACGATGGAAGAGGATTACTAATCGAACGCTGTGCTTTTGAAAATGCTGTCTCTAAGTCAATTATAATTGATGAAACCACCATTCTTGATCACATTCGACCTGCCACACAGACGAATGATCATCATACATCCTACCAATATAATGAGTTAGGACAAGTTGTTAGTGAAAAAAACCAGGGAGGTCGAATTACCAGCTATACCTATGATTCAATGGGTAATATTCTCACTAAAACCAATAGAGATGAGCAAAATCATGCAATCCGGCAACAACAATATCGTTATGACTCCCTAGGTAGGGTAATTAATTCACTAGATGAGATGGGAAGCATGCTCCTGGCTCAATCGGGATTAACAAAAGATCAGATAGAACAGATTTGGCAACAGCATAGTATTCATTTTGAATACGATAATGCGGGTTTATTACACGCAGAAACAAATGCATTAAAGCAAACTACCCTTTATTTTTACGATGAAAGCAGACAGCTTAAATATACTGTCAACGCTGACGGCTCAGTTATGGAGCATCTGTATAACCCATTCAATCAACTGGTTTTAAGCAAAAAATACAGTGCTCAATTAAAGTCCAATTGCAAAAATGCAACAACACACGATATTGAAGAGCGCTTAAATTTTATAAAAGATGATCGCCTTGACGAAACGACCCGTTATAAATACAACAGTATAGGGCAGCTAATAGCCAAATATATTGGCAGTGATGGCATTGTTACAACCGAATACAATACTTTTGGAGAGATTGAAAAAACAACTCAACGTATTGACGCAGCGCATAATAAATTGACTGCCTTCAGCTACGATAAACGCGGTCTGTTGACTCGCAATATCGTCGATCCACATGGAATTGCTAAAGATATTAAACTTCAATACGATTCATTTGGATGGCTCATTCAGGAAAGCGATAGCAAACTTAATAAAACCAGCTACACCCTTAATAAACGGGGTGAACAAATAATTATTACCAATGCCAGTACAAATCTTAAAATGATCCAATATGATGCGTTCGGGCGTGAACTATATGAAACTAATTCAGGCGGAAATCGAATAGTTAAATCTTTTTCCTATAATGACCAGGCCAATACCCTGATCCTGAACTATTCAGATATTCAATCACCAATTATTACTAAATTTAATGCTTTTGGCGATCAGATCTCCATTAAAGATGCGAATGGATATAGCACAGAGTTTCATTACGATGAAAAAGGACAGCTTATTCGCATTGACTCACCAGAGAATACTTTTAAAGAATACCAGTATGACGCTGAAGGCCAACTTCGTTTTGAACAAAATGCCGGGGGTCAAAAAATAGCGTACAGTTATGATGCAGCGGGACATTTACTTACTAAAACAATCGATCCCGATGGATTAAAATTAACTACATCCTATCGATATGATGGTGTAGGCCGTCAGTTACAGATTACTGAAGCTAATGGTCGAATCAAAGAGTTTAAATATGACAACAAGGGCAATCTGATTCAATCCTGTATTGATCCCTATGGATTAAATCTCATCACTACCTTTGCCTATGACGATAGAGGATTGTTACTTCGCCAAACTGAAATCAATTCGCAAGGTGAAGATAGAGTCACAGCCTATGAATGGGACCCATTAGGCAGGAGAACTGCCTCTATTATCGATCCTGACGGGTTGAAAATTACGACCACATATCAATACGATGCTAATGATAATCTCATTTGTACCACTGATGCCAACCAGCACAGCATTCATTTTATTTATGATGCAATGAACCGTTGTCGATATCAAATTGATCCACGAGGAGTTGTTTCCGAGTACCGTTATGATCGTGAGGGCAATAAAACTCAATCAATCATTTATGCACAACAAATTCCCAAGATTTCTGAATACGATGATGCGAGCGTTAAAGGAATAATCAAAGAGGATATTCATGACCAACATACTTTTCAGGTCTTTAACAACAAGGGACAAATTATTGCAGGATTTGATGCGCGTGGTTATGCCACTGGGTATCGTTATGATGGTAATGGTAATTTAATTACAACCACCCGATACGCCAAAGCAGTTTCCCTTGAAGAATTAAAAAAAGGGAATATGTCTTTACCCCTGGAGGAACAGGCACGGAAAGAATATTTTATCTATGATGGTTTAAATCAATTACGCTTTAAACGGGATAACTCCGACCACGTTACTGAATCTTCCTATAATTTAAACGGAGAATTAATCCGCACAACGCACTATGCCGAATCCATACCAACGGGAAATATAGAATCGATTACGCTAAGCTACATTGAAAATCACCTCACCCGCCAACCTGAGCGCGATCAAAGCATTCATTACGGTTATGATAAGGCAGGGCGGCTGATTACCGAATTAAGCGCACAAGGAGTTGCTAAAAGCCATCAATATGATACCACCGGTCTCTTAATAGGCAGCACTATTTATGCGACTCCAATTGACCCATCAAAAATCAAAAATCTGGTTCATTTACAACTACCATTAAATCCTAAAGATCGCACCCGTTATTTTGTTTATGATGCAGCAGGAAGAGAAAGGTACCGGATTAGTCCAGAAGGTCGTGTCCTCGAACGTAAGTATGATGCGGTCGGAAATATTGCAGCAGAGCTCACCTATTCAACGCCCATTCATTTATCCGTTTATAGTGAGTCAAGCATTACACAAATACTAAACGGTAACTCAGCACCTTATAAATTAACCCAATATCAATACGATGTTGCGGGACGATTAACTACCCAGCAACAGAGACAAACACAAACAGAATATACCTATGATGCACAAGGAAATGTCCTCACCAAAACTGATGCCAATTCTGCCGTAACCCATTACTTTTATAATGAAACCAATCAACTTATAGAAACGCATACCCCACCGATTTTAGTTAGTGGAGTTCATGGTCAGGAAAAAAGATCGGTGGTCACACGAAACTCCTTTGACAGTTTTGGTAATATCATCACCATTGTGCGTGACGCTGAAGGGTTAAAACAAACACTGCTTTATGAATACGATACCGGCAATAATAAAATTAAAACCATTTATCCTAATGGGGCAGTTAATAATGCAAAACCGGCCTCATCCCGTCAAAGGCAAGAAGTTAATAGAATTTTAACAGAAGAAATAAAATACAACGGGTTTGGTCAGGTAATTGCAAGCTCTAATAAATCGGGCAACTGGAAGTATTTTATCTACGATAGCAACCAAGGCCTCTTATGTTATAGCGTGGATAACTTAGGCGGAGTAATTGAGCACAAATACGATTCTTTTAATCGAATAATAAATAAAAGCGTTTACGCTAATCCTATTAATTTAAACCCCAATACCAATTACTCCATAGAATCTATTGCTTCAATGATTCATTCAGGCAAGGCCGATCGACATGAATTTTATGCTTATAATCGTGACAATCAATTAATTGAAAGCAGTCGCGATTCCGTTCCAACATTTAATGCTAAAACAGGGCACTACGATCATCTAAAACCAACCACTCTAACCACCTACAATACTTTCGGTGAGGTCATCAAAACCGCTGTACGTATTAATGAAACAGAATGGGCGCAAACGTATAATTATTATGACAAAGATGGCCATCTGTCAGCACTTATAGATGCTGCAGGATATGTAACCACATATACCCAAAATGGTTATGGAGAAACAGAAGCCATAACAGAATATGCTTTCATTGCTCCTTATTGGGATGAAGAGAATTACACCAGACCTCAATCAAGCAATAAAGACCGTATTGTAGTATTCACCTATGATGCTTTGGGTCAAATAACGAGCAAAACATTAAAACAAGTGCAATACGAGCGCCGCAAAGGAACAAGCTCTGTTTATGAATCGTTTATAAGCGATATAACCACAACCTACACTTATGATGCTTTAGGCCATATGACCAGTACTACTGATGGTAAAGGCAATACGTCTAATTGGTACTATGACGAGATGGGGCAACTCATTGCTAAAATCGCACCAAAAACCCAGGATGGACGAGGTGCAACCACCTGTTCTTATGATGCGCTAGGGCATTTGGTAGAAACCCGACGCTGGTCTCTGGGAGTTTCTGAGGCAGATACGAAACAGTTCAAGCTAAAAGGAAGCTCCACCTCTGACACCATTATTCGTCAGGAATATGATCTGGATAATAATTTAATTTCTGAAACCGACGCCCTGAATCACTCTACTTATTACAGTTATGTGACGTGGTCAACCAAAATGTTACACCCCAGTTA
>DEHS01000027.1 GCA_002352055.1 Legionellaceae bacterium UBA2794 | reverse complement strand
TAACATTTTGGTTGACCACGTCAGTTCTTCTTGTTGTAGATTAATGCTTATTTGTTCTGCCACCCATAATGCTTGAGATTCTTTAGTATCAAATTTGATAAATTGTATTAAGTCATCAATATCTGAATGTGAAGATAAAAAGCCTGGACTGCTTTCTTCAGTTCGAGTTAGTGTGACTTTATGTCCCTCTTCTAATTCTCCGTCCTCAACTACATACCCAACATCAATCCACAATTCTTTTCTGTCAAACATCTGAACTAAGCCACTGCCTGTTTTTTCAATTGAATTTTTATAAATACCAAACCCAAGGGCATGAGCTGTGACTAGCATGGGGCCAGAATTTCTATAGCATCGCTCTAATATAATATCTTGTTGCGGTTTTCCAATCTGATTAGATGAAAATTTGACTTTAGGTAGGCCATTCCCATCATTACCGAATAAAATCTCAGGATCAGGAAGAGATTGTGAATTTAATTTTTGAAGTTCATCATATGCATAAACAAGTCTCTTTGTTTTATTGAGTATTTCATAACATAGTTGTAGAAAGGATGGAGGAAAATCCTGGGCTTCATCAATTAATATTACATCGTATAAAGATTTTATATCTTTACTCTCCAATAATGCTTTTTTGCATGATTCTTCAAATTCTTTATTTTCACCAAATTTATTTTTAGCTTGTTTATAATCGAAATATTCTAAGTTATTCTCTTTGCAAAAAGTAAAATAAATACCATTTTTTTCAGTTCCACCAGGAGCTCCCCATGCATGAATGATTTGTATATTTTCCCAATCTGGTTCTTCACCGGTTTGCTCAACCACAAAATTATTAATTAACCTTCGAAATTGACTTTTCAAGGAACGAGTATTAAACGTAATAGCTATTTTCCAATCAGGATTTTGAATATGTAAATAAGCTGCTTTAAGAGCTAGTACTATCGTTTTTCCTGAGCCTGCTAATCCTCTAATACGCTGAACCCCTTCAACTGTTTCTATTACTGATTTGCTCTGCATTTTATCTAAGTTTGCAATTGAGTCTTCAAGATTTTTTAATTTATCACCTCGGGAATTTATTTTCGAAGGAGATCTTTTTTTCCGATTAGAACGTAATGTAGAAATCGATTGTAAAATAGATAAAATAAGTTCAAATGATTCTGGATGATCTTCTTTGGATTTATCTATTTGAGTTTTTAAATTTTGTTCATTGCATAGGGGATGGTCATTGGTTCCTTCATTACCTTTGTGAGTCGGCGCAAATGTAATTACAGAAATTGTAGCTAGTAATTTTCTTCCAGCCATCAGTTTTTTATTTGTCCGTAATTTTGAATCTAATTTATTAAAACTATCATCCTGTAGCTCAATAAATTGAGTTAGATCATTATTTTCTACTAAATTAAAAATAATTATTCCATGTTGCCTTGAAAGAAAGAGGGCATCGAAATGAAATGCTCCTTCTGCAGTGGCAATTATTGGAAATCCTATATATAAAGTGCCTTCATAATCTGAATGTTGGGTAAAAAAATTAATTAATCTTTTTGCTGAGGCTGGCTTCTTGGTTGTACCCTGGATTATTGTAATCATAATTGTCTTAAAGAAGTACCCTTATTAATTATACGGAATTAGGTTATTTATACTCGAAATAAATGTTTTTACTACAGTTCAATATATTTTTTGTTATTCACGAATAATACTGTATACAGAAATATAACAAGCTTCTAAATAAATATTTATATTTAAAATCATAGCATACGCGAAATCTCTATGGACTAATAATTTCATTATTTTTTAGTACAAAATTTTTCGAGAAAGATAGTTAACTAGTATCTACCAGTTAATACTCTATAATTAATTAACTCTTTATTTATTGGTGACTAATGGGAAAAGAGATTAGTACAATTAAAAAATTAATCTCAAAAAATGATATAAATGATTCAGTAGTAGTCCACTTTTTAACATTGATTAGAAAGGAGCTAGAATTATTAGATGAATCTAGAGAATCTTTTGATGTATTAAAATTTTATTGTGATTGGGCTTTGCATACGGGTATTGATAGATCAAAATCTGGTTCATCAATAATCTCTAATATTAACCAAACCATTACCATTTTCCAACATGCATCATCCAATGAAGAGCTAATTAGGGGAATATCTATTCTTCTCGTTAATAAACTAAAGAACCAGTTATTAAAATTTCTGGACAAGCACTCCATCCAAACTAATATCATAAGTGATCAAACTCAGTGGAGACATTTTTCTTTAATTTTATTTTCAATATTAGAAGATACTAAGGTATGTCTACACCAAACTCATAAACATTACTTGATGAATAATCCAATTAAACAAGGTATGTGGATTTGTGAAATTAAAATAGTTAAAAAAGATTTTCATTCTCCATTGAGCTCAAAATATGAACCTATATATGCTTTAGACTTATTAACTAGTGATACAACTAGAATCATCGTCCCTTTAACCATTTAATATTTCCACCAAGTCTGATTAATTTTAAATCAAGACAAGAGTAGGAGGGGTGTCGTTTGTGTAGATAAAATAACTTTTATCAATCACAAACGTGCAATTGTCTGCACTTAAAGTTTGATAATTTATAAAAGATAAAAGATAAAGGAAAAAGAAAAATAAATTTTTAGTAATATTGAGGAAACACACACCTTTCGCATTGTAGGAATATGCATTATATCCGTCTGATTAATAAGGAATTTTAACGAAATATTTGTGTTAAACTGCAAAAAATAGCGGTGAATGAGTGGTGCAACAAAACTCCAGTACCTTACTGTGTTAAATAGGGTTTTTTCACCATCCATTCACCACGAATGAACCAAGAAGAATTGGTTATAGATTATTAACCTTTAATTGGTAGTGTTATTATAGTTATGAATCACTCCAATCGTCTTATTGAATTTTGATATATAAAAACCGTTAAACTCCAATTGATTTTAATTAAGGTGTATTCTCCAACTCATCCTGACCTGTGGATAACTTTTGAAAATTTTCCTATATATAAATAAATATATAATAAGTTATGAGTTATGAGGTGGGTCGGCCTACCCGTTTTCGGGATGTCGGGTTTTATAATGTATGCAGCAGAATCCTTTGATTTCTTAAAGCCAGAAGTTGGGCGGGTTTATGTCGGGTAAATCTATCGGCCTCGGGTCGGCCTGTTTTGGAAAAGATTGAAACCCTTGGGCTAAAAGACATTTTAAAATAAGATGTGTTTTTGTAGATTGAATAATTACTAAACCAGCACGCTCCAATGATTTAACAGCTCGCTTTACCTGTTGCTGACTTGGACAGCCGGTTTTTACACCAGCAATAGGACCAACATACAACACTTCGCGCAATGATTGATAGCTGATTCTGCGCTTTATCCCAACAATACAAGTTCCTCTGTCCATATATGGGCGAATGCCCATGAGATAGACTACACGTTGTATATAAGGTAGCTCCATAAGCGCTTCAAGCTCTTCAGAATTTATAAATAAAAAATTCATTGACTCTTCCTGAGTTATTTTGATTGATCGAATTTATGCTTGAGTATTCAGCGTAATCCACTGTTCAATGACCTCTGTTTGCCAGGCTAATGCAGTGCCATTAAGCTTAGTTGGTTTAGGAAACTTACCAGCTGACCACCATCTTCTTAATGTCAGTCTGTTCCGTCCAATATTTTGCTCAACGTCTTGAATAAAGAGTAATTGCTGCTTAAGAGGTTTATTGATTCTATGTTCCATATAGTAACTCCATAATAAATTGTACAAATTATTGGTGTAGGATGAGTGTTGTTATCCTAATTCCAGCTCGTTATTTTACTCATTCTGTGTTAAGTTTTAGAGATTAAACATACTTTATTGCACGAAACGTGCAATTATTCTTGAATATAACACTTTAAGTGCAATTTTTAAGTCTCAATTCAAAGGTTTTTTCCATTTTGGTGAATTTATTGTAATGAGCATTAGAGAAAAGATTGGAAAGCGCATTAATGACGCGCGAAAAGCAAAAGGCTTAACCAGACAGTCTTTGGCTGATTTAACTGATGATATAAAACCATCTCGTATAAATAACTGGGAACGCGGCACAAGAATGCCAGGACCCGAAGAAATAAAACAGTTAGCCAAAGCTTTAGAAGTATCCCCAGCTTTTTTGATGGGATTATCTGATGAACGAGATGGTACATTTAGTAGGACCTCTGGTATTGGGAGACTAATACCATTACTTGATTACAAGCAAGCTTGTGATCCGAGCTATTTTGTTCAAAGAATTAAAGAAGAATTTACCTCCGAAAAAATTACTTTTGTACCTGTTAGTCCAGACATATCAAATCAATTACATAAGAATGCATTTGCTTTGAAAATGTTTGATGACAGTATGATTCCTGAAATAAGAATTAATGACATACAGATAGTTGATCCGTCTATAACACCTAACCCAGGTGATTTTGTGGTGGTCAAAATAAGTGGCAAGCAGGATGTCATTATTTGTCAGTATAAAAAGATTTCCTATACCACCCCTGAGTTTGAATTACTTACCTTAAATGACAACTGGCCGAATATTCCTGTTAATGAAAGCATGCAAGTTGAGATAGTTGGGACGATTATTCAGATTATTCGGACGTATCGTCAGTAGGTCGGCATTCTTGAAATAAGGATGTCGGGTTTTACCTTGCGTATTTGAAAATGCCGTGGATTTATATGGGCTGAAAGGTGTCGGGTTTATGTTGGCTTTCTGTGGCGGGTATATGGCGGCTTTTTAGATTTCTAAATGCACAGGTTAATATTAATGGGTTTTGATTTACTATTTTTGTTCTTGGGAGCCCGAAATGCTTTGCTTTTCTGAAAATTTTTATAAAAATCTGATTGCTCACTTTTTGTTTTAGTTTGAGTCTGTTCAATTATAAACAAACGTAATACTTGCTCGGTATTTTCATTCATGTTGGTTGCTTCGTCTCCACGTTTTTCCCATTTACTGACTGCGGTATGAGATTCATGGACGACAGTGTCAGCAAATTCTCTAAGTGGCATGGAAAAGTATGACCGAATAAATTTAATTTGATTACCTGTTAGTCTGCTTTCGTGTATTGCTAGTTGTTTAATAGCCTTATCGGCAATTTTATGAACGTCAATCTTTGGTAACCACTCTTCGTTGATACAGATTATTTCGACGTGTTCCAATTCAATAGGAAATCCCAAGCCTTTATATAAAAACAATGGTTCAATTTTGGTTTTCATGGAATTTTTTCCTCACAGGATAGTCATTAGGACCATTGATTTATCACACTCCATTTTTTAGGTATCGTACTTTGGTTAGACAAAGCAACTGCAAGAGGATAAAGAAAAGTTTGAATTTTACTTATAATATCCTTAAATTGCACCGGTACATGTTCTTGGTTTAATCTTCTTGCAAAGGCAGTCCATTGGATTTGTTTGGACTCTATAAACTGTTCAGAGAACGCTTCAATTTCAATAGGCAGCGTGGTGTTTCGGTTTTCAAACGTTAGGCGAATAGCTTCTGCAAGCTCAGTTCCATTGAAATCGAACTGCCTGGATAACATCCAAATATCATAAAAGTCTTTCATTCTACTATTAAGGCTACCTAGTTTAATCATTGCCTCAAATTTTTCTGCAATTACTGTTTCTCGGCTATAAGCTAGAAGCTCTGGGGCTGGAAGATCAAGGATAGTTGGCATCATTGATTTTTCTGGAATTGGATAAACAACATCTCCAAAGCCGATATCAATTTGCATATGAATTTTTGCCGTATCCAGATTGCCTTTAAAGAGTACTCTTATCCCGTGATAATCAGCATCTTCTTTAATCCGTTCTGCTTTTAACGATGCTGCGTCAAAGTAAAAGCCATCCTCTACAACATCTACTAAAAGTATTTCTCCCATCTGTTGCAAGATGTTTTCTGCATCGTTACTTGTTTTTCCCAGCATATCAATATCCATGGTAGGTCTTGTTTCTGGTGCATTCCATAGCCTTAGCATCAATGCACCTTTTAGGATAAATTTATTTTTATGCTGAGATAACGATAGCCGATAAAGAAATCGCTCCATCGCATAGTATTGAAGAACCTCATTAAATGGTTTTTGGTTGGTTTTTGAATGATTTAGTAGACGTTGTCGGATTGACGCTGCGCTATTTTTTGGAGATTTCATATTATTGCTTCCAGATAGGGTGTGATAATCCGCTCGACTCTACAGATTTTTGCATATTTAAGGATTGTCTTTAGATCAAATTGTTTTCTTGCACGATAAAGTTTTATTGCTTCCAGGATTATGTCCATGCCAATTTTATTTCTATATTTAAAGCAGTCAACAATAGTTTTTTCAGGGGAGTAAATTTTTATATTAACTTCATCAATAATGTGCTCCTCAATACCTGATTGATAAACTTCTTCTGAGAAGCGATACGCGTGTGTGGGAGGGTAATCAATTGACGGGAGATGTGCTTCTCTCGGTACGGCCACAGAGATAGCATGGGGAATTTGAGTCGTTAGTTCATGATACGACAGTGCAGATGTAAGGCAAATAACTGCATTGGGTACGCGAAGACTAACTGCCACTAGATCTTGATTACTTAGTGGGGGCAGGTTAGTGAGTCGATATAGACCTCTACTAATTTGTTCTATAATGCCCTTATCTCTAAGAGAATAAAGCATATAACGAGTTATACCATGCTTTATGGCATCGCTCATCTTGAGTTGCCCACCATATTGGTGAAAAATTTCTTCGGGATTTTTATTTGCCATAATCAGACAAATCCTAATCATTTGTGTTCAATTGATTAGATTATGTCTGATTTTTTAAGGATAAGCAAACATGAAGGAGGCATCTTCGAAGGTTTCTTTCTATGGACTTATTGCCTTCATTTTCAACTGTTGCAAATTTTGCAACAGTTGAAATTTTGTCCAATTCACCTGACTCAATAATACTTTTAAGATGTCTATTAGAGCTTAGCCATTTGGTTTATAGTTAACTAAACAGTTTCGTTTTGCATTCTGGTTTCAATGCGAATGTCGCCGTCAGCTGATTGATATAGTAAAAATTGAGTATCGGTTGGTTGGTATGACTGATTCATTTTCATCCTAATTATAATTTTTATTTTGTCGTTCAAAGGATAGGGACAATTTGTCCTTATACTTTAATAATTCAGTCCGTGACAATTTGTCACGGGTTGAGTGTTCGCATTTAGGAGCACATGCTCAATGTAATTGGTATTACATTGTCTTGTAATAAACTTTTAAGGTATTCACTCCATTTGTTTAATGCTTCTTTTCTCTGTGGCAACATTTCATTTTTATTATAGGTAGCCATGATCTTGGGCATCTTATGCCCTAAGCATTTTTCAATCACTACGGGATCTATATTTAACGTTTGCCCCAATTGAGTTGCAAAGGTTCGGCGAAGATCGTGTGCTGTCCAATGGGGGATGCCTACACGAGTTTGAATTCGGCTGACTGCTTTGGCAATGGCTTTATCGGTTAATGGTTCTTCTTCATTAAGACCTGGGATGATGAAGGATGAGCTTGCCTCAGTCTTTAATAATTCAAATAAGGATAGTGTGAGCGGCGTTAAATGAATTTTCATGACCAGCGCATTTTTTGTATGACTTGCTGGGATTGTCCAAAGAGCTTGCTCGAAATCAATTTCATTCCACTTTGCTAACCTTAACTCACTTGATCGAACGCCGGTAAGCAGAATAATTTTTAAAGCGGTACGAATTTGCAATGAAAGGCGGCTGTTATCGCTGTCTAGGAAAAGCCATAAAATTTTAATCTCTTCCATTGTTAAAAATCGTTCTCGAGGTTTTTCGAGGCCGCCGATATCTCTAGAACGAATAGTCGCTGCTGGGTTTACTGTCATTTCCCCACGGCTAACTGCATAGTTGAATGCTTGCTTGAGTGTGCTTAGAACTTTATTAGCATGGATAGGGGAGCCGCGATTAACAATTTTATCTAATGCATTAGTGATATCTCGAGGGTGGATTTTATCTAGCTCCATG
Source organism: Legionellaceae bacterium UBA2794 (assembly GCA_002352055.1). Taxonomy (GTDB): domain Bacteria; phylum Pseudomonadota; class Gammaproteobacteria; order Legionellales; family Legionellaceae; genus Legionella. Next base: position 6,561 of record DEHS01000027.1, on the reverse strand, counting down.
TCACCAAACAAAGGAATAATATCCGCATCGATTTGTTGTTTGGCTTGTTTGGGTTGCTTTCGGTGTTTTTCAATGTAATTGGTGTACCAAGAGAGGATTAAAGCTTTTACGGTATTCTTATGTTTTAACTTTTCTTGCTTGCTGTGCTCGATGGGGTTAATCCCTTTTTCCTTTAACGTTTGAGCGTTTAAGAGGTGCTCTCTCGCTTGTTTAATACTAATTGCTGGGTATTTGCCTAAACTCATCTTGCAACGTTTGCCATTGAAGGTAAATCGATAGAACCACGATTTGTTTCCATTGGGTGTTACCCGGACACCTAGACCTGTTGCTTCAATTTTTTCAACCCATTCTTTTTCTGCTTTAAGATTTTTAATGAAGGTGTCCGTGAATTTCATGAGGTTCCTTAAAAATTTTTGGTACCAGTTTTGGTACCACTTTTTATGTTCTTAGATGAAATGAGATGATAACTATTGAAGTCTATGATATGGATAAATACCAGTATTTACAAGGGGTAAAAGGGGTTTTTTGAGATCAGTTGATACTGTTTAAAATCGTATGGGGAAAAAATGGGGTGCTAGTGGTCGAAGGTTCAAATCCTTCCGTCCCGACCAGCTTCTAGAAAGTATTGAGATCCTCGGGTACACTTAGCGAAAAGTGATATCAAACAAAGAGGACTTAGAAATAAACCAAAATTCTATTTATTTTAAAGCTGTTCTTGAATCAACCTTGATCTTTAAAATAAAAGGAACAGCAAAATCTCTATTTGATATCTGGGTAGAGCATGCCAAGCAAAGATATCCTAATTATTTGATAAAATTATCGACCTGACGCAATTTAAAGAAACCAAGAAATCTGGTGGTGCTTTTAAAAAAAATATAATTGATTATTTGGATTCACTATATTACGAAAAACACTTCCTTTTATTTGGTGATATTCTTAAAAATAAATCCAGTTTCGTATTAGCGGATTTCTTTAATCATGATGAGATGAAAAGCCTTATTGAAAGTGTTAATGGCCGTTAGGTTGTATCTTCTAATTGTTCTCACGAACTATGATGAATCAGGATCATGTTGTAATAACTATTTCTAATTATGAGAAATCCAAACAATGTTATACTAGGACCTATCTTGAATTGGAGAATTAATGGTAATCACCAATGGTTAAGATGAATAAAACCAAAGTTTATGAAGTATATGATGAAATCATTAATTGGTTCGACGATGCTCGTAATAAAAGTCTCATGGAATCTGAATATCTTAATTTAATCGTGAATACAATTCCGCCTAAAGGCACAATTTTGGATTTGGGTTGTGGAACTGGGGAACCAATCGCGCAGTTCTTTATTGAAAATGGGTTTAAAGTTACTGGAGTGGATGGTAGTCAAAAAATGATTGAGCTATGTAAAAAGCGTTTTCCAGTTGAACAATGGATAGTTTCAGATATGCGCACAATAAATTTACATCAACAGTTTGATGCAGTGCTGGCATGGCATAGTTTTTTTCATCTTGACCATGATAGTCAGCGTAATATGTTCAAAATATTTGCGTCACATATTAAATCTGGTGGTGTTCTTGCTTTTACGTCTGGAGAGGAAGAGGGGGAAGTCTGGAGTGATAATGGTGGCCAACAACTTTATCATGCTTCTTTATCGACAAAAGAATACCATGATCTTCTTAAAAATTTCTCTTTTAAAGTGTTAGTTCATAAAGTGCGTGACCCTGAATGTGGGGAGGCTACCATTTGGGTAGCGCAAAAGATTTAAAATTCTTTTTGAAATATTAAATGGAAAATACAACACATTCAAACTCATAAAATTAAGTGGAATCCCCTAGATTTTTGAGGTTAATGTTGGCGAGTCCTCTTCAACATGAGGTAATTTTTGATTTTCAGCGAAAAAATTCAATTCATAAATAGGTCGTTCTATCATATAACTCAATATTTGCTTTTTTTAAATAAGCACTTCCTTGAATCAATAATCCAGACAAAGTTTCATTGGTCATTTTCGGTAGCACCTCAACTAACTCTTTGGAATCTAATTTTAATGTTCCACAATCGCTTGCTTTAACACTAATATGAAATGGAGGAACCGAAAGCTCGGGTATTTCTGCATAACTTTCATTTTGCCTACGTTGAATTTCTTGTTGCATCATTTCTTGAAATTCAATTAAATCTTCTACGGTTAATGCATCAAAGATTACATCCATATAAGTTTTTCCATCAATAATATGAGTTAACTCATGCCATAAAACGACGGCATCCACTCCAGTTAGAGTTACTTCTTTAATAAGCATTGTATCCATGGGGTCCTGATATTTTACACTCATCTCCATAGGGCTTATTACAGTACAACGATTACCGCACGGAACGCTTAAGCATGCATGATTAAATTTTTGGGTCTCTTTACTAACAATTTTAATAATTGGATTGACCATAATCATGGCTTGAGGAAATTTCGTACCTGGATAGCGTTTTGCTACGCCCGAAGCATGCTCCAGGTTGTCATGAAACATGCCTACAATTGTAAAACGATATGGATTTGGAATTGCGGCGCATTGATTTGCTGCAATTCCAGCACCGCCAGTCTGAATCAGTACTGATTTTGCATGTTCTATTTGTTTATTTAACTCTTCTTGTTGCTCTAAGGTAGCATGCTCTGGAAAATAAATTCCAGGCCTTTGCAAGATGGGATCACCGGTAACTCGAATAAGAGGAGTAGTTTGGGAAACATAGCAGCATACTTCATCCAGAATTTCAAATCGTGCATGAAAATGTAATTCTTGTGGGTGTTCATTTGATGTAATTAAGAGTTTATATTCTAAAAATATACCTTGCGTATTTGTATAAGAACTACATATTTGTAGAACATCCCAACTTTGCACTCGAGATGCAAGTTGTTCCAGGCGAAATAAATCATGCTCTTTAAACACAGAGGTTTTAAGTAGAAATTCTTTTGCTTGTCTGACTATATCGAGATCAGAGTTTTGTAACAACCAGGTTGCCGTTAACCGAGCTTTTAATGTTTCCAATGGATGACTCGGATAATAGGATGCATCGAGCACTTTATTTTTAAACTCAGAAAAAATAGTGAAAGGTAAAATGTTCATAAAAATCCTAAATTGATTCAGTGGCAAAAAATTCTCGAATAAGGCTAAGATAAATATGACATTCCACCTTTGGCATAGTAGAATTTTTTTCAATGTAATAGGACCATAAGTGAAGTGTACCAAATTTTTGGAAATGCTAAAAAGCTTAATGGATTCTCGTTTAAATTATGCTCAACGTTGCATTAAATTGAATGTGTCACAAAGTATTTTATGAATCGTTAATGCGGTATGGGTGACAAAGAACCAATACAAATTAGTGTATTAATACCGGTACGAATGAGCATCTATAAGTACTCTAATTTTACTCAAATAGATGAATTCGAACATGCTTTTCATGCTATAATTCGTACATTCAGATCTCACGTTACCGAGAACAATGTCTACGTCGGAAAATAAGGGTAATCAAATTAACGTCCTTACTCATAATGAGGCTGCTTGGGATCAACAAGCGTTACTACAGCATGATTGGTCTAAACCCGTTTCCTCCCAATTAGTTTCAGCGGCAAAAAACGGCCAATGGGAAGTTCATATAACCAAAAAACCTATTCCTGAAAATTGGCTTCCTAAAAATATTCAAGGCAAAGATATTTTATGCTTAGCCTCAGCTGGCGGTCAGCAAGCGCCGATATTAGCAGCTGCGGGTGCTCATGTTACAGTTTTTGATATATCTGAAAAACAGTTAGGGCAAGATCGATTTGTTGCACAGCGAGATCATTTGACGCTTAAAACTATTCAAGGTGATATGTGTGAATTAAAGAGTGTTAATGATTCTTCATTTGATTATATTATCCATCCGATATCGAATTTATACGTGTCGGATTTACAACCTGTTTGGAATGAATGTTATAGGGTTTTAAGAAAAAATGGGGTGTTGCTAGCCAGCTTTTATAATCCTGTTCTCTTTGTATTTGATAAGGATAAGAAACTGGAAGAACAAGGCTTATTAAAACCTAAATATTTGTTACCATACGCTGATATTAAAGATCTGCCTCAGGAAACTCTGAATGACAAGATAAAAAATAAAGAAGCTTTTGTTTTTGGTCATAGCTTGTCCAGCCAAATTAATGGTCAATTAGAAGCGGGTTTTGTGTTAGCGGGATTTTATGAGGATGAGCACCCTTCGCCACGATTTATCATTGAAAAGTATCTTCCAACCATGATTGCAACTAAGGCAGTTAAATTGTAGCTAAAGTAACAATAATTAAAGTCTGAGCAAAAATGCAATCTCAACTCTACATGCCCTTTAATCAAAACTTTATCCAAGTCTCACCACTTCATGAACTTTGGTATGCTGAGTACGGTAATCCTAAAGGTATCCCGGTTATCGTGTTACATGGCGGGCCTGGTGCTGGATGCAGTGAAACAGACGTTACGTTTTTTGATTTAAAATTTTGGCGTATTATTTTATTAGATCAACGGGGTTCCAATCGTTCGAAACCATTCGGAGAAATGAAAGAAAATACCACTCAGTATCTTGTATCTGATTTGGAATTGTTAAGAGAAAAATTAAATATAGATAAATGGCTTGTTTTTGGTGGTTCCTGGGGAAGTACTCTTGCATTGTGCTATGGTGAATGTCATCCAGAGCATGTGCTTGGCTTTATTCTCAGAGGCATATTTCTCGCCCGTAAAAAGGATAATTGGCATTTTTGGTATGGAATGAGGAATACATTCCCTGATGCATGGCAGGAGTTAAGCGAATTTGTTCCTGAGAGCGAACGACATGATTTAATCGCTTATTACAATAAACAACTGTCGAGCTCCGATCATACTATCGCAATTCAAGCGGCTCGTTCCTTTATAAAATATGATTTAACTTCTTCTTTCCTTCAAATTTCAGCTTCCCAATTAAATGAATTAATGACGAATGAAAAATTCATCCTTGGACTTTCACGAACATTTGTTCATTATTCAATTAATAATTTCTTTTTAGCTGAAAATCAATTGATTAGTAATATATGTAAAATCAATCATCTACCTTTAATAATTATACATGGTCGTTACGATATGATAAGCCCTGTCATAAATGCTTATGATGTTCACAAGTTATGGGAGGGTTCAGAATTCTATTTGGTTGAGGTTGCCGGTCATTCCGCAGCGGAATCAGCGATAACTCAAAGATTAATGCAAGCAACAGAAAAAATGAAAAAATTGATAGATAATGTTGCTCTATTATAAATTAGGTACGCTTATTGAATGTTTACCTTTGAGAAATCTTTTAATGATCGGCAAGAAGTACATATTGATTCTCTCTAGTCCCAATCTACAAATGCATCAATTTCCTTATCAAACTCTTCAGGCTGTGGTACTTCTATATTTTCGTGTTTTGTTCTTGAGCAATGTGTGGCGGATTTAAAAGTTTTTAAAGCTTCTTCCAGGGTTATGAAATCATATCCTTTTTCTTTATACATGTTGATAATATCCGGTAATACATAGGCGTTAAGCAGATTGGCGTGAATTAATAAAATCTGAGCCTGATCCGGGTTGTGATGGTATTGAGTATATTCTTCTGCCTTATTGGTTTGGCCTGATATAAAATCAATGTAGAAAGGTTTTAATTCTTCAAGATAAGAGCGTCTGTTTAATTCGGGTACGGATAATAAACGCTGATTAAATACAAAATCTTTACTATCAATAGTAATTGGCGCCACTTGGTAATGTTTTTTAGCGAGATAACATAAAATATCTTCTTTTTTCTCTCCTGAACTCATAGCCAGATAGGGATAGCGGAAATATTTAGGTCGGGTCAGGACAGGGGATAAGATGGAGTCTGCTTCTTTTATTTCATGGATGTATTCACTGGTTTCGAGTTTATTTAAATTCGCATGAGAAAAAGTATGATTGCCCAGACCAAACCCCGCATCACGGAATTTACGTAACATCTCCCAATTATCCTTGCGAACTTCGCTTGCGATAATAAACCCCGTAGCTGGAACTTCTTGTTCGACCATTGAATTCATCATCATATTAAGGTGAAAATTACGGTATTCGCCTACGAATGGCAGATCGTCAATTGTAATAGCTATGGATTTTTGCGCAAATCCTGGCGTTGTTATAAAAAACAGAGAAATAAAAATTACGAGATAAGTTGCTGTAACAGATTTGATTTTCATTAGGAATTAACTTGTGAACAATGTCCAGGAGCAAATAGTGAGCCTATTATAACAAAAAATAAACGAAATGGCTTATAAGATAGGCTTATAATGGAGAATAAATTAATATACACCTGCTACTTTAATTTGTGGAAGCTTGAACTTGCTTCGATGGTATATTTGATTAGGGACGTTGAAGTGGAAACTTAATATAGTTTGAGTTGTTGCTAATTTAAATTTTCGCAGTCCCGCAACGTTGGAAATCATTGAAGAGGAGAGTGTTCATCTAACTGTGTCACCTCATTGATTATCTAAGTCCCAGATTTAATCTGTCTTCGAAATAAATATGTAGCTGGGAAATGATA